>NZ_AHMM02000025.1:0-600000 GCF_000243675.2 Leptospira inadai serovar Lyme str. 10
ATGTTCGCCAAGGATCGACCTTCCTTTAGAGGGATGCTATCCAGGTTTTCGCAACTTTCTTCAGTGTCAATACGGTTTTTTGGGTTTTAGTGATTTCATCGGAATGAGACATTTCGATTATGTTGCAGTTCAGAAGACAGACGCGTTCGCTTTCAGAGGACAGAGTCAAAAAACAGATGCATTCGCTTTGCTCACGCTAGACAGAAGCTGCTCGAGGCTGGAAATCCTGGGGTAGGAGGAAGAATCCAGTATAATGCAAGAATCTTTCCCTAGAACGTGGAAACTCCGCTTATCAATGTTCAGTCTTTCTGTCTTCTGATACCTCGCTCCAACGTAATTCGATTTTAAAAAAATTGTTGTCAGGGAAATAGGAATAATTATCTGTCCTCTGTCCTCTGTCCTCTGTCCTCTGTCCTCTGTCCTCTGTCCTCTGTCCTCTGTCCTCTGTCCTCTGTCCTCTGTCCTCTGTCCTCTGTCCTCTGATTAGGATGAGATTCCGTAAAACTTTCTGGCATTCTTAGAAAGAACTTTAGCTAGCAGATCGCCGTCGAACGTATCTCGAATCAAATTTAAATCTTTTTCGGTAAAAGGAACTGCTGCGCGAGTAGACGGAAGGTCGGTACCGAAAAGTAAACTTTCCGGATTCGCATCGGCGATACTTCTCAATGCGGATTGTACATCGAAATCGACTCGCCCAAAACCGCTGGCTTTAATTCTAACCCCCTTCTTCGCCAATTTCAAAATCGTAGGGAGTCCTTCCTTGGAGAGACCCATATGATCTATCGAAACTTTCGGTAAAGAAAGCAGGACTCCCTCTAAAAAATCGTCGATCTCTTTAGCATCAATATAAAGTTCAACATGCCAACCGGCCAGATCGTATACTCGGGCGGCCATTTCCCTAATTTTCGACAACTCCTCGGAGCCCCCTCTCCTTACATTAAATCGAATCGCCCTCACCCCTGCGTCCGCAAGTAAAAATATTTCCTGATCGGACGTGATTGCCGGTAATTGAGTAACGCCTACGAATTTTTTCCCGAGAACACTTAATGCATGTAACAAATATGTTTGATCGAATGCCTGAAACGATCCCGACACTATCGCTCCGCCGCCGATTCCGAGCGGATAAGCCTTAGCTTTGTAATCGGTGATAGTAAAAGGTTCCGGTAAAAAACCGTGATTCGGAACTAACGGGAATTGCGGATCGATGATATGAAAATGAGCATCAAATAAGGACATGTCTTAGTATAACTCACCTAAGAATAATGGTCAAGAGTTAAGAATAAGATAAGTCGGATATGCGCAATTTAAAGTAAAAGTATAATAGAAATCGATAATCTATTCGATCTGCATTACGACGACTCCGATACGAAATCGGTCGAAACTGCTAGTAATTTCAGAAATCATTTATTGAGTAATCGCCAAATAGAAAGTCAAAATTCCTATTAAAAGGCAAAGCGGCGAATATACGCGTGTATCCCAATAAGCGAATTTCGTTCCTCTAACTTTTTTAAAGAAACCTACATAACGAAAATCACCGAATGCCCTAAGAAAAAAAATCGCGGATACCGCGGCTATGCACCACCGATATATTTTACGTTCGATCGGAGTCTGAAAGAATCCTGAAAAGGCTAGAATAAGGGCAGCAATCGACCAAAAAATCAACACCATTAGAAATGTGATGCCGACTCCGGGTATAAAAGCCGGTCGACCTTCCAATTCTAGCTGAGGTACGACCGAATCCGACCCCCAGTTCCCGCCAAAAACCCAATACAAATGGATGCATCCTAGAAACAGGAAAATTGCAGTCAGAATAAGAGAAATAAAATCCGGCATAGTGAGAGCTTACACCCGAGCTTTAATAATATCGAGAATTTTTCCGTTTAGCTGCCGTTTAGAGTAGGCTTTACCGAAGAAAGAATACCGGAATCCGGCCTTAAAATCGATTGTCGGACAATAATTCTAAAGTTCTTCGAAACGCTTCAGGACCTCCCCATGCTTCGTGTCCCGGTATTACGAATTTCGCGTTTGAAAAAGACCTCTCTAAGGACCGTATAGCTTTTGCCCATTCGACCAGATTTGCATCCCTGCTATTTCCGAGGCTTTTCGCCTGCGGACTCTTGACTAGACAGCCGCCGAAAAGGACCTTCGACACGGGAAACCAAACTACTATATTATCTTCGGTATGACCATGACCGGGATAAAGAACTTTGAATACGAGATCGTCCATTCGAAAGTTCATTTCATCCTTCAACAGTCGATCAGGAACGGGTAAGTTAAGCGATTTCATTTTTTGGATCGTTCTTCGATTTGCATAACTTGGAATATTTCGATTCTTTAATTCTTGAATGCCCCCCGCTCGATCGTCATGAAAATGCGTCAGAATCGCTAAGCGAACGGGCATTTTTAAATTCTCTTTAATCCAAAGCAGAATCTGGACCGTCTGCTCATTTCCCCAAGCGGTATCGATAAGAATCGCTCCGGACTTCGTCGCAATGATTAAACCGTTGGAAGGAAAGGGTAAGTCGTCGATTATATGGTAGGAAGTATGAACGTAAAAATTCTCGGTAAGCGGACTCACGCGGATTTTCAAATCGTCGGATCCTAGTTGCCAAGGAAACAATAAGGCGATCGCGATGGCGATTCTCATTCTAACATATTTCCGGCGTTCCATTGTCCCTTATACAGAACGACTCCTTCCAAATCGTAAAGTATACCTTCCCCTTCCGGCTTATTCGATTTCCAAGAACCGACATATCGGTTCCCGTTCATGTAAACGTAGGTCCCCTTACCTTCTTTATTCCCGCGAACCCATTCGCCTTCATAGGATTCTCCCGATTCTAAAACGAGTTTACCCTTACCGTCCGCCAATCCGTTCTTAAAATTACCCTCGTATCTGTACTGGCCCGATAAGTATTTAATTCCGAAGCCGTCCCTACAGTTTCCTTTTAAACAACTAGGAGAAAGATAATGGTAAGCCCCCGCAGCAGCGATAAAGATTATGAGAAATGAAAAATATCCTTTTTGCATGCGATAAGATCGGTAAATAACGAATACCTAACTAGTGAAAAGAAAAATCATCCATAAACTATTCGAGTCAAAATCGGCTAGCTTTATAAATTTTATACGGAGCCACTGCCAAAGACGAAAAAGGAATCGCTATCAATAAAGCGAAAGAGCGGGAAAACACTCCGTTAAACGCCTCCTTTGCCGGAGTCAAATTCGACTTTCCTATGAATAAGTCCTGCGACAATATATCGCATAGTCCGTAATTTCCGAATGTGGAAAAATAGAGATAAACAGGAACGTACGCGATATAAAAATACGCCCCAAGAAGGGCCGGAATCGAACCCAACCAAAGACTTAGAACTCCGCTCGTCGCCGATCCGAAGGAAACGGCTAACAGACAAAAGACGGAAATCACGCAGGCTATCTCGGTGAAAAATAGATACATCGACTCGTCCCCGTTTACGCAGGCCCCCGCTTCGGCCAACGGCAGGGTCATCGGAATCGAAACCGAAAAAAGCACGCCTATCCAAAATATGATTTTCCTCATTCTCTCCTCGTTAATTTAATTCCGGCAAATGATCGATCCGCTCCTTAGAGTCGAACGCGTCCTTATAAAGTATATACGCGTTTTATAAATTACCCGGCGATCATATTTTTCAAATTTCTTCTGGGACTAAAAAACTCGTAATCGCTTTTTCCGATTCGAACTAACATTTGAATTTTCTCCCCCTCCTTCAATTGCATTTCGTTTTCAAACCGTCCTCGAAGAGCGTTCATTTCCGAATATTCCTGGAGAATCTGACTCAAAGGATGGACCACGAATCCGTATTTGGTCGCCGCCAATTGCAATCGCACGTAATCTCTTCCTACGAGAATCCAATCCAAAATCCTATTCTGAGACGTCTTTAAATAGATAAAGCCTTTCGAGCTATTTACCTGTTCGATAAACATATCAAGACCGGCTTTCCGATTACTCTCCGAATGCCAGCTATCCTTACCGGGCTTCAGAAAGAAATTTCTTACGACGAAATATTTAAGTCCCGAGACCCCCGAGCCTCGTAAAGATAAACCGTCCCGCTCCGAATTGATCTCATCGTCGTTGTAACGGAACCAAATTCTGGATTCTTCGTACGTATTGTAAGTATTCGTTTCGATTTCCATAGCAGAAATCGTCGACTTTCTAAGTTCCGCGGATTCCCTTTCCTTCACGAAATGAGCTTGCGAGAATCGTAATTTAGCGTCGACGATGAGATTTGAAAAATCATTTTCATTCAGAGAATCTCCGAAATAAACGCTCCGATTTGTCGCTCGTTTCGGGATATAATCGGCGAGCGGATCGGCAGGAATGCTCGACGTTTTTTCCAGACGTATTTTCGCGATCGGTTTCTTTCCTATATCCGCGGCGGTATATTTGCCGTTCGGAAAAATAGCGAATTCCGCTTTATATCCGAATCGACTAGCTCCGATCGCTAACGTCTCTAAGAAGGTACCCTGGCCGATATGAATTTGTCTTGATGGCGGGTCGGTATCTTTTAATAGTCTACGTTCATCGACATACAAATTCGCCGTATGATCGTCTAAGATTTCGAATTTCCAAGGTTGAACATTATGCGGATTCGGGGCCGTGATTCCGATATTAAGAGCGTTTAAAATGGGCTTACTAAAACCCATCTCTTCGGAATTTTTGAACGGGTTATTTCCTGCCGGCCCGAAGTTTCGATCCGAAAGAGAGGAGCAATATTCTAGAAATTGGGGGACGGTCAAAACGATTCCCAAACCGATTGATTGACGAAGAAACATCTTACGCGAAAGCCGATTCATTCCCGAAATTTAGGGCTTGAATCGAAATGGTCAAACCAATATCTCCTCGACCGCCGATCCAAGAATACGATAGCTAATTCATTGACAATCCGCAGGTACTAAGTTTCCATCTATTCGTGGATCGAAACCGTCTCGCTTTAGCCGTAACATTTGTCATAACCGTCCTGGCCTTATTTGTAGGTCTAATTAATCTCGTATCGAGTATCACCCTGTCGAAACTCACTCGCATAGATGGCGGCGCCGGCGGATTCGGCACCGAACGAATCGGAGCCGCTTTGATTAAGATAGAGGGCGAAATTCATTCGGGACACTCCGGCTATGACAGCGCCGGAGCTCAAACGATACTCGAACAACTCCGTTCGATAGAAGAAGATCCTAATATCGTCGGTATCTTGGTGGAAATAAATTCTCCCGGAGGAAGCGTGGGAGCTTCGCAGGAAATTTATCGGGAATTAATGTATCTTAGAAAAGAAAAGAATAAGAAGGTCGTCGTCTCCATGAAGGATATTGCGGCTTCCGGCGGTTATTATATAGCTGCCGCTGCGGATAAGATCTTTGCCTTAGGCGGGACTTTAACCGGCTCGATCGGAGTCATCGCGATAGCCCCCAACATTAAAGGATTATTGGATCGATACGGAGTTAAAGTAAGAACCTTTAAGGAAGGGAAATACAAGGATTCATTATCCTTATTCCGGGACAACACTGCGGAAGAAGACGCGATGATCCAGAAAATGCTCGCCGATACGTACGAGGAATTTATCGAAGACGTTTCCAAAGGGAGAAATCAGACCGTTAAGTTCGTTCAATCGTTAGCGGAAGGAAGAATCTATTCCGGACAGGATGCATTTCGAAATAAGCTCATCGACGATATCGGCGGTCGTAGAGAAGCAGTAGTGGAACTTTCTAAATTATGCAATTACGAGGGGACCATTCCTCTTTACGAAGAGGAGCCCAATCCTTTGGATCGTTTTTTCCAATTATTTCAGGCAAAGACCGGAGTTTTTTCCGGAGAAAAAGCCCTCTTAGAAGAATTAAAACGATCTCCGGTTCTGGTTTTATACCCGCAAGCCATGGCGTGGTAAGACTCTATGCTCAAAATATATTATACAAAATTTATAGATTTGCTCGACGCGACCTTATTCGAACCGTTTCGGTTGGAAAATACCGTATCGGGCTGGGATCCTAGATTTTTAAAAATCGTAGCGAGTTTTATACTGATTCTTTCCTCTTTAAGTGCGGCAACCGGATTTGTCTTAGTTTGCCCGCCTTATACGCATCGAAGTGTCGGACTTTTAATTTCGGGCTTTTTTGGCCATTTGACTTTTTTTGCTCTTCTTCCTTATCCGCTGGCCTTCATTCTCGACGGGCTCGCTCAGAGAAAGGATAGAAGAAGTAACTCGAAAGTGATGTTTATATTCGCGCAATTATCCATCTCGATATTCCTCTCCTTAGGAGCTTGGGCGGTTCTCTTCGCCCAGCTCGGACTTTCGGGAGGGATAGGCATCATAATTTTGTATCTGATTCATTACGGTTTATTTATAATCGTTTTAATTCGAGGAACGATGTATCTTTACGAACTTAAATTTCGGGATGCACTTTCATTCAATATAAGCACGTTCCTCGTTTCCTTTTTCTTTCCTTTGACGATGTATTTCGCGATAGGTTCTTCCTTTGGGCCGGCCTTTCAATAGGAGAAAAACGAAAACCCTATCATACGCATGAATATTCTAATAACAAACGATGATGGAATCTCCTCCAACGGAATCTTAGCCTTAGAAAAGATTTTGGGTAAAGATCATACGACATACCTAATCGCGCCTTTAAAAGAGAAATCGGCCAAATCGATGGCTTTGAGTATCTACGACTCTCTTCGTGTGGAGAAGATCAACGACAATCATTATATCGTGGACGGCTACCCCGTCGATTGCGTCAATATCGGTGTCCACGGGAAAATTTTCCCTCCTATCGATGTCGTGATTTCCGGGATCAATCGCGGCGTTAATTTGGGCCACGATATCCATTATTCCGGAACGGTCGGAGCGGCCAGGCACGGGGCGATTCATAAGATTTTGAGCTTAGCGATAAGTTCCGGTAACCTGGACAAATCCCATGACTATATTCGAGAAGCCGAACTGGTCCGCGATATACTTAAAAATTGGAAGGATGCTTTAATCCCGGAAATCGTGTATAATATTAACATTCCCGCCGAATTCGAACACTCTTTGGCCTCGATAGAAGTCGTTCGATTGGGAAAAAGAACGTACGTGGACACATATCATAAAAATATAATTGTTAACGGAATTTCCGAATTCTATTTAGGAGGATCCGAATTAGGTTATATTCGGGAAACCGGAACCGATTTCGATACATTCTATCGAAATAAGGTTTCGCTAACGCCCTTAAGTTTGGATCAAACCGATTTTGAACAATTAAGTGATTTTAAAAATAAAATCCGGCTTCCTTTTCAATAAATCGACACATGGAAAAGAAGAATGCGCCTCGAAAAATTCCGAATAAAAGAAAGATCTTTACGGAGATCTTAAAGGAAAATTATACGTTCGCGTTAACTCTCATTGATCGGGAACTTTCGGAGCACGGAAAAGATCCCGAACTATTGTATAATTTCGCCGTATGTTGCTCCAGAACCGGCAATCACAAGAAATGCGTTTCCGTTTTAGAAAATCTTCTGGAAGAATTCCCGCGATTCGGCGAAAGAGACAATGCATTCCGAATGATCATATTTTCCTTGATTTCCGTCGGAAAGCATAAGGAAGCTTTGGACAAGACCGAAGAAAGATTGAAACTCGCAGTCGATGATATTCTTTTACTTTCGTTAAAAGCTTCCGCTCTGGAAAAGTCCGGCGATATAAAATCCGCGATCGAAACGCATTTAAGAATTCTTCGATTGCGTCCGGATCACAAGAACAGCCTAAATTCGCTTGCATATCTCCTAATCTCGAAAAGAGAACCAAGTCCCGAGGAACTTCGGACTGCGACGGAAAGTATAAAACGGTTAATCCAGTTAGAGCCGGACAATCCCGCCTACTTGGATTCTTTCGGCGTGCTTCTGGATAAAACGGGAAAAACCGAGGAAGCGAGAAAGGCCTTTGAAAAGGCGTTACAAAAGGCCCCCTCCGAAGATATAATTCTCGAACACCTTAAAAAAGTATCTAAAAGCCCTGAACAAGGAGCTTGACACCTCGCTTCCCCGCTAAATCATGGACCACGATCCGGGATGTAGCGCAGTGGTAGCGCATCTGTTTTGGGAACAGAGGGTCGCTGGTTCAAATCCAGTCATCCCGAAGCCTTTTGGGATTTTGACTCGATAGCTCAGCTGGATAGAGCAACTGCCTTCTAAGCAGTCGGTCGGGGGTTCGAATCCCTCTCGGGTCACACATGGTGAGCGTAGCTCAGTTGGTAGAGCTCCAGATTGTGGTTCTGGCTGTCGCGGGTTCGAGCCCCGTCGTTCACCCCAAGATTTATTCCAGTACAAAAAAATCAACATAACAAAAACTGCAAGGGGCTCGAAGCGAGAACTTGAAAGCAACCATAGGGAGCAAAATACCCGAAGGGAGACTGAACGAAGTGAAGTCAAATTTTCAATCAAACAAACTGCATTCGAATTAACTCCCTATCTCCGGGGAATCGCCTGCTCGCACCCCGATCAGAAGACTGAAGACAGAACATCGACAAACGGAGATTCCATGTTCTTCAAGAAAGATTCCTGTGTTACAGGGGATCTTTCCTCGATCTCTACAGCATTTCCAACGTCTAGCAGCTTCTGTCTAGCGTGAGCAACGCGAACGCGTCTGTCTTCTGTCCTCCGTCTTCTGGGAGACAGTACATTGATGAGCAAAGTTTCCATGTTCTGGAGAAAGATTCTTACATTAACAGTGGATTTTTCCTCCATCTCTACAGCATTTCCAACGTCTAGCAGCTTCTGTCTAGCGTGAGCAACGCGAACGCGTCTGTCCTCTGTCCTCCGTCTTCTGGGAGACAGTACATTGATGAGCAAAGTTTCCATGCTCTGGAGAAAGATTCTTACATTAACAGTGGATTTTTCCTCCATCTCTACAGCATTTCCAACGTCTAGCAGCTTCTGTCTAGCGTGAGCAACGCGAACGCGTCTGTCTTCAGTCCTCTGTCCTCTGCTAGCGCCAGGGCTTTAGTCCAACACAGAGAGAGCAAGTGAGATCAAAGCTAAAAAGACAGATCGTGTTGGATGAGCGTGACTACGCGAACCCGAAGCAGCCCGGTCCTGCGAAGCAGGAGGCGCCCACAGACAAACCTGAAATTGACATTCAGTTCCTGTGCAAGGGCCTAACTTAAAAAATTCGATCCTTTATTTTATGCTCCTATCGTCCTTTGACCCAAGTGTAGCCCGACGACTCCGCATTTGAATGTAGTAGAATTTATCAGTTTTAAATCGATCTTATCCTTACTCTCTTTAAATAACGGGATTCCATTGCCCAAGATGACAGGATTGATATTGATCACAAACTCGTCAATCAGTCCCATCTGCATAAAGGAATGAGTCAGTCTGGGGCTGCCGAATATCATCATATTTTTCCCGGGTTGTTTTTTGAGTTTCGAAATTTCTTCCGCAACATTACTTTTTACTAATCTTGTGTTATTCCATTCCGCTTTTTCGAGAGTCGTAGAAAAAACAATTTTCTGAATATTCTCCACCCAATCGGCATGATGGAGTTCCATTTTTGTCGCTGCCGGATTTTTCGACACGGTCGGCCAATAGCTTTCCATCATTTGATAAACGACGCGACCGTACAGACAGGTATCAACCGATTTAAAATGCTCGGTGACATATCGGAAAATTTCATCATCATGCGAAATCCAATCCATTTCCCCGTTCGGCCCTCCGACAAAGCCATCTAATGACGCATGAGCTAGTAAGCTTACTTTTCTCATTTAATTTCCCCTTGCTTCAGTTTAAGTAAATAGAATACTGTGATAACCTGCCCGCCAGAAAATCGTTCCGGAGGCCTTATTTTCAACCGGAAATTCTATCGGTAATTACCTATATGAACCGGAAACAGAGGCGTGGCTACCAATTTTATCTTCGCATGTTTCGGCCACGGTACGGGCTAGCGCGGATTTCAACTTCAGTTCGTCCCTTCGGATATTATAATTACGCTTCGCAAGCCATGGAACTAACGAAAGATAATTGTCGGTGTTCCGCGTCCTAAACCTCAGCAAAAACCTATATCGATATACGAGTGAAAGTCGAATTTGACGGAACACGAAGGTAAGGTCGAGTACGGGCTTAGAGCAGTTGGAAACGGACAAATTTCAAATACGGTCGAGATTGCTTGGAAGAGTCTCTACAAAATATCTTTAAAAAGAATTGAAGATCGTTTTCAGGATTTTTATTCAATATCTCCGATTTGCAAAAATCGAAAATAATCCCCGTTTAGATCGCAAAGATCTATGAAATCCCGGAGTGAAAACAATTCGGAAGCAAGTTTATCTCTTTCCTTATAAACTCTATCGATTTCACGAAAAATCAAATCGATCATAATTTTATCGATGTTCTTTTCATAAATCGCGTCTTCGATTAAATTCCGAAATTCTTTAACTCCGGAATGAAATTTAAAATCTTCTAATTCATCGTTCATACTGAATTCATAGGTCTTTTATTGAAATTATTGCAAGCTTAGATAAGAAAAAAGGGCATTGCGCCCTATAAGTGGAGAAGTTGAAGAGTTTAAAATGAAACACAAGGTTCACTTTTTATTTCCCGGATAGTTCCGAAGTGTGAATAATCGGTTAAAACTAACAAAATGTACCGAAAATTGTGAGTCATGTTTTCGCAATCTATCTAAAAGAAGTAATAACCGGCACCCGCGATCGACGTAAATCTTGCTCTTTTCGCATTCTCTCATAGAAGCATAAAGACAATCAGCCTCTTCCCGATCGAAAAACCCGGAGAATTTTAAGGAAAATTAGCCAAAATCCGTTCCGCGAAGGGCCTCCATCATAACAAACAATAGCAAATCAGACCCGCGAGCGTTTGATCGGGATTGAGCAAGGAAATTCAACTCTCGAATCCACTCAAAAATTTATCTAAATCGGCAATGCCATAAAAAATCCGAGATAGAATCTACCATTGCAGTACATTCTCGACTTAGCTATAGTACATTAGTGTTATTTAAAGGAAAATGTAAACTCGCATCCGGAAAATTCGACGGGAGCTTGCATATTAACGGATACTTTCTTCGTAATCCATTAATTGTTTTAAAAAACACGCATCTTCGAGTCCGGTCCAACGACTTCTAACGATTTGGTCGACGATGATGGAATATTTTCCGCTCGTTTTCTTCGCTGCGGAGAGCGCTAAGCGAAAGACGCCGTCTAAATCTTCCTCGCCCTGGTATATGTATTCCGCCTTCGGAAGTTCAAAAACTTTTCCGGGCAATCCCGAGATCGTCGTTTTGAATTTTCTTTTTTTCATCTCTTTATCCAGAGCTCGATAAGGGTCATTGTCCGAGGCATGTCTTTGCTCGCTCTTGAGTTCAATTCTAACGGTGAAAAAGGTCATTGGCGCCCTACAGTGAAAAATCGAAGAGTCTTAAATTGTAAAACACAAGGTTCACTTTTTATTTTTGCCCAGGCTCATTCCGAAGCTTGAATAATCGGTTACTAATGACGAAGTGTACCGAAAATTAAGAGTTACGTTTTTACCTAATTTATATAAAAGAGAACAGATTAACATTTTCCCGAATTGAATGCCCACGTAATGTGTTAAAATTCCCCTTCGATTTCGGAAACGGATTTTATGTATGTCCGAAATTAATCAGAGGACAGAGGACTGAACATAGATAAGCGGGGCTTCCATGTTATAGAGTAAGATTCTTGTGTTATATTAGACCTTTCCTCTGCCTCTATTACTTTTCCAACGTCTAGCAGCTTCTGTCTTCAGTCCTCTGACCTCTGTCTTCTGCATAAACGAAAGATCGGCAAACTGCAGTTAATTAATTCTTGATTCATTTTAAGATGGGTCGATCTTTAGATGCTTCAGCAAATTGAAATTCGCGCGAGGTTTTGACATGGCCGAATCGAAAACGAAGCCTGGGAATGAAAGTGTTTCGGATTTTCTTAAAAATGTAGGGGATGAAAGTGTCCGTACAAGTTGCAAAAAGATTTATGAAATTATGAAACGAGTGAGCAAGGAAAAACCGGTCTTATGGGGAGGTACGATGATCGGTTTCGGTAAATACCATTATGTATATGAAAGCGGTCGGCAAGGAGACATGTTTCTTGTAGGGTTTTCCCCCAGGAAAAGTAATATCACCATCTATATTATGCCTGGATTTAAGGAGTACGAGGATCTACTAGGCAAACTTGGAAAATACAAAACGGGAAAGGGTTGCTTATACCTAAGGACGATCCGTGACGTGAATGTTCCCGTTTTGGAGGAGCTCATCAAAAAATCCTTCCAGCAAATGAGAAAAAAATACCCGAAATAAAGAGCCGACAGCTTTTGATGGCTTGCCGCGAGCCGATCTAGAGAATGTCTGAAAGGAAGAATACTTACCTTTTCGCCCGTTCTTTTTATGATTTTCATAAATAGGTTAACGGTTTTTTAAAATTCTATTTTATAATAACATAATTTAATCCGAATACTCGATGCAAATCAATTGGTACGTACCGTGATTCCGGTATAATACCCTCGAATTTCATCGTTATGGCCGGATCCGAATTGCATATTATTTAAATTATTTTGAAACATTACGCTGTATGGAATCGCTATTGAATAGCTATGAACTCTAGTAAAGGTGGAAAACGTTCGATTATAGCCGAAGGACAGATAAATATCGCCGAATATTCGGACTGAAAGCCCGATATCATACTCGTAACCTACGAACCGCGCTCGGACTCCGTCCGGGCCGTAGGCCTTTACATAGGACGGGGGAAAAAGTGTGATCGCCTCCGCTTCAAAGATCTGCTTACCTTCCGAATGAAAATATTTTCCTTTCACGTCGATCCGAAGCCTATCCCAGATATCGAAACGGGTTAGAATTTCGGCTTGAGGACCGTAGGTCCGATTTTCGACGTTTGTATAAGAAAGCCCGGCTTGAGTGGATTGCTTAGTATCTATCGCTCGAAGCCCTCCGCCTGCTCCTACTGTCCACCAGGCAGTCGGATTCCAAAATTTAAAAACATCCGCTTGATAATCCGTTCTTGTCAAAGGAGGAAAATTCAAATGTGTAGGAATAATAAGCGATGAAATCGGAAAAAGATAGGTGTATGCATTGAAAGTGGAGTCTGTGAGAACAATTTGATAATAGGACAGATCGAAACCGATTTTATAATTTTTGTTCCAATACATAAAACCGAAAACGGGAAAAATTTTCTCTCTGGAACTTAGATCCGAAAAACCTACGTTATAGTTGGCTGTATTCTTTATGTAGTCGTATTCTTCCGGATTGTACGTATAATCCGCTCTTCTAACCGTGAATTCCAGAGTATGATTCGATTTTTCCTGAAACGGTTTTTGGTTTGCCTCCCCTTTCTTCCGCTCCGCGTCCAGTTTTTGCTTTAAATCCGCAATTTCGCGATCCTTTAGAGCTATTTCGTCAATCGTATTCGGTTCGATCGAATTTGTCTGATTGGCGGAAAGTTTTCTTTCTTCTTCTATAATTTTATCGGCCTCCTTTCTGCTTATCTTATTATATAAAACTTTTAGAATCGAGATTTTCTCGATTATCCTCTCACCTTGCCTCGTCTTCAGGGTCAGACTTTTAGCATCCTGACCCTTTACGTCCCCGATAAGCATAGTGCCGTCTCTCAAAAGGATGGTCTCGGCTGACAAAGAATAGGTAGTAAGGTTCAGAACTAAAAACAGGAAAAGAGAAATGTTTAATTTTATATTCATAACGTTTTAGTAAAGTTGCATAAAAAAATACGCCGACCGACTTCCTCATTACCGCTATCGAAGAATATTCAGGATACCGGAAATCGGAGTTTAAAATCGGCGAATCGATGTATGATATTTGTACGGCCGAGCCCGCTAACTCACGAACTCGACCGTCTCGATCGGGAGAAAAGGAAGGCTTAGTTCATGCTACAACCTTGAAGAGTGATTGTTCCGGATTCGTTTTTGTCGGAACCGTTAGGAGTCGTTGCCGTATAGGTATACGTCGCCGTTCCCCCGCTAAACGTTACCGTTCCGGAACCGGAGCGAGCTCCACTCACCGTGATCGCAATCGATCCGCTTGTAGGTAGGCAATTTTTGTACGAGAACACAACACTACTGTAAGTTAACGTAGCAGTAAAATTCGCGAGGTTATGCTTGATACTTTGTACTCCGGAATTAATCGTCCGAGTTCCTCCTCCCTGGCTAAAAGTAATACTAAGAGGTGTCGGGGTAGTGACCGTATGTGAAAAGATCTGCTTTCCGAACACGGTTGCGAGACGAGTAATATTGGTATTGATCGTATATGCGGTGGCGCTAGTAAAATTAAGCGTGTGCGCGACGTTTACATTGGTATTCACGACTCCCGTTCCCAGAGTATTGGTCACGGCGGATTGAGTCATGGATGCGCCTATACTCGGATCGGAGATCGTCAAAGACGAGGCCACATTCAAAACGGTTCCGTTTTGCGTGGGAGGACTTGCCACGGCCAAACTGCTCCAGTCGTTTTCCAAAGTTCCGTTGAGTTGTAGCCCCGGACCGAAGGCGCAATTCGTATACGTCCAAATCACGTTTACGGTCGCAGCAGTCGTAAGATCGGATCCTTGCGGCGCCCTAACTGCCGTTCCACCCTTGGGGCAATTTAAAGTGTATGTGGTCGCCTCTAACGGGCTGGAAATAAATTTAGTCGCATCGAATTCTTGAAGAGAAATCAAGGCATTTTCAAAATAGGAACGATGCGGAACCGGATAATAAAAAGCCACACCCGATCCCGAACTATCCGTGGTACCGGAATTGGCGTTCGAAATCGCATTCATTCCCGAACCAACCGAGTTTCCTATCTGATTCTGATCCGCGATAGCGGCCAAGAGAAGTCCGGCTCCGTTACTATTGTTACTGTTAGATTTGTGGCACGCCACAAAACCCAACCCAAGCGCGATCGGAACCAAAACTAAGCCCATCAAAGTTCGTTTCATTTTATTAATTCCTCGATTCATTAATTTAGATAACACGCAATATTAAGCGACTTTACTGAAAGAGAGACGCATAAATTTTATAAAATAAAAAAAATTTTCGATCGGACATAAATTGGTGACTCCGAAATCGGCAAGATCAGGAATTTTAAATCAAATATTTATTTCCTGGAAGTGCTTTCTTCGAGCTCTTGAGCCGATCCTTCCCGAAATCTCCGGTATAATCGTTCAAAAGAGTCCATTTTATGAATTTTGCAAGAATTCGGACTCTTTTCGATCGATCGAACCGCAAACAACCGATCGAAGTTCGGCGCTGTGGGTTTCAGAAGACGGAGGTCAGAGAACTGAGGACAGATGCGCTCGCTTCGCTCACGCTAGACAGAAGCTGCTAGATATCGAAAAGGTAATAGAAGACATGGAAAAATCCCCTGTAACACAAGAATCTTTCTTTAGAGAATGGAATTTCCACTCATCGATGTTCTGTCTTCTGTCCCCTGGTACGGTTCTTGCTAATGTTACTTTAGAATGGAAGAGAAGAATCATTTAGAAAAAGGGTTAGGTCCCTGGTTACTTTGGGGACTCGGAGTAGGCTACGTCATTTCAGGGATGTACTTCGGTTGGAATCTAGGACTGCCCATCGGAGGAACTTTCGGGTTAGGAATCGCGACATGCATTGCGGTTATTCTTTATGTGACATTCACGTTTAGCTATGCCGAGTTGGCCTGCATGATTCCTAAGGCCGGCGGCGCATTCGACTATGCAAGGGAAGCGTCCGGAAATCGTTGGGAGTCTGTTGAAAAAGTTAGCGAGGTTAGTCGGTATTTTTCTCGTAATTGGGATCATTATGTTTAATTGTTATAAAGGCTTTCAGTTAACTTTTGGCGGATCGTTTAAACATACCGAAATCCGCAAAGTTTTGCTATATTATGAGCGGAGCATCTCTCGGACCATTCCAAAGATACTTTTTCTATTCCCTTCGTCATAAATCTATATCCGCGACGAGATCCTTTTATTGCACCAAAGACACCTTCGATCGAGGGGAATCTCTTAGAGTAAATTTTCCGCGATTGCGGATGTCTTAACTTTTTACGCATTTCCATCGTGTAGAAATTGTCCATCTCGTTTGGTTGGTAATTCTTACTTGGACTCAAATGAACATAGTTGTTTTTTAAATTATTAGAATTCACCAAAATGGCTTTAGAGCGATCTTTTGTGCAGAAGTGCTTTAACTTACAACCATTGCAATTCGTTGATCTGTAATCTAAATAACGATTGTCTCCACGAAGAAATCTTTCAGCTTTAAATTTAAGTTCTCTACCTGATGGACAGGTGAATCGGTTGGATTTTCTTTCGTAAGCGAACTTTATAAACTGAGGTCTTCGTTTAGCAGAATCGGGAACCTTCGGTATCCGTCCAGCTTGGAATGGCCTTGTGACTTTTTGATCGGGGCAATAAATATCGAAATCCTTTAAACTCCGAAAGTTGGCTTCACTCGCGTAACCCGCATCCAAGATATATTGAATTTTTCTGAAATCATTGTCTCTTGATTTCAGGGAAAGGTGACAATATTCGACTTTTCGAATCATCTTTTCCGTAAACTTCGTATCTGCTTGCCCCGTTTCCACAGATTGGGAAACAATCATGTTAGATTTGCTATCGACCGCCGCCTGAGCATTGTAACCTACGATAAAGGCGTTTCCCTTTTTCTGTAGATCGCAATTTCTCTCATAGAGATGGATCCTGCGGCGGTCTTTGTGCTTTTTTAAGAATTCTACAGCCTCTTTTAACTTGCCTGCTTTTCGTTCCAAATCTTTCGTTTTTTTCGAAAGTTTAGTCTGTTCTAAATCTGCCGACCGTTCCCACTCCCTTAGTTTTATCTTACTGACTTTTTCTATTTGCTTCAACCGAGTCTCGAATTTCTCTAAATCCCCCATATCATCGGAATTCGCATTGGCCTTTATCTTTGTTCCATCGATTGAAACCGTTTCAAAATCTATATAACCGCTTTCATAACCGAGAAATACCGTTTGAGAGAATAAGTCCTCAATTTCATTTTTGTGGGTCTTTCTAAACTTTGAAATAAACGTATGATCTAACTCTTCTCCATCCAATAGATAAATCAATTCGGCTCTCAGTTTTGAAAGTCTACAAAGTTCTCTCATCGAGAGGTTGCCTATTAGTATCGAATAAAAAAGGGCCGAAATTACTTTCTTGGGCGAGATCGCGGGTCGCCCTGTTTCATCATTCTGGTAATTCTTCTCGAAATCCTCAAAATCTAAGCGATCGATGACTTTCTTAAAGCTATGAATAGGATGTCCTTCTCCAAATAACTCCTGAAAGTTTAAAACATACATCCGCAGCTGTTTAGGGTCCGTATTCTTGAACTTTGCCATTCGGCAAATCTAGTACATTCGTAAAATTTGCACCTCTTTTTCAACAGACTCTTGGGGCTACATCGTGGGAATGGGGCAGTGGATTGAATTTTTGTTTGCGCCGCCGGCTATTGCGGCGGCCATAGGGGCTTATTTTTCATTCTTTTTACCGGGAGTTTCTCCTACTCCGATTGCGATCGGGATCTATATTATTTTTACGATATTAAATATTTGCGGAGTGAAAGCCGCAGCTAGTTTCGAACTGGGGATCACGATTTTCGCAGTGGGGGAACTCCTGCTTTTTTCGGCCCTCACCTTGCCTCATTTTTCCTGGGAGAAATTCGCCCTGAATCCTTTGCCGAACGGTTGGGTGGGAGTTCCCGCTTCCCTGCCCTTTGCCATATGGTTTTTTCTTGCAATCGAAGGCTTAGCGAACGTCGCCGAAGAATCGAAAAACCCCCAGCGTAATATTTTACTCGGTTTCGGATCGACGTTAGGAACATTAGTTTTTCTTTGTATACTCGTTTTCGTCTCTTCCGTAGGAATCGGGGGATGGGAAGCGATCGTTTACCCTATGGCGGGAGGGAACACGTCGGATTCTCCTTTGCCACTGGCATTAAGAAAAGTTTATGCGGAAGAAAGCTGGGCCTTTCATCTATTGGTAACGATCGGCCTCTTCGGTTTAATCGCTTCCTTCCACGGAATTCTTTTAGCGGGAGGAAGGGCAACGCTTGAATTCGGGAGGGCCGGGTTTTTACCCAAGGCGGTTTCGCAAGTTCATTCGCGATTTCATACTCCGGCAAACTCCCTGATTTTGAATTCTTGTTTAGGAGTGATCTCCCTAATAACCGGAAAAACCTCGGAACTCATCGTCCTATCCGCGTTCGGAGCGGTAACGTTATATTCGGGATCGATGATTAGTTTTTTTCTTTTACGAAAATCTCAACCTCATAGAAAGCGTCCATTCGTCGTCCCGGGCGCTCCTTATGTGCCCGCGATCGCATTGCTCTTATCGTTTCTAGTGCTGCTAGTAATGGTTTGGCAACATCCGGGGGTTTTTGTCGCCTTTGTATTAATTCTCGCTAGCGGAATATTCTGGGCTAGAAAAGTTCTATTCCTTTCTAAGGATGCGGGTTAGGATCGGTTCATGGGTTACAAAACCGTCTTAGGAACAAAGACATATCTTTTTCCGGATCTTAAAGACCTTCTCGCAAAGGCGAGCCCCTACCGCTCAGGGGACGAACTCGCGGGCTTGGCCGCGAATACGCAGGAGGAAAGGGTCGCCGCACAAATGGCCTTGGCGGATGTTTATTTATCAGATTTTTTGAATATAGAAATTATTCCTAGCGATATCGACGAGGTTACTCGACTGATTTTTGCCCGCCACGACGGAAAATCTTTTTCCAAAATATCGCATTTAACGGTGGGAGAATTCAGGAATTTTCTCCTGAAAGAAACGACGGATCCCCCATTGCTCGAGAGCCTCCGTTATGCGATTACTCCCGAAATGGCGGCGGCGGTGTCGAAGCTAATGTCCAATCAGGATTTGATTCTTGCGGCAAAGAAATGTAGAGTGGTCACGAAATTTCGAAATACGATAGGACTTCCCGGAAGATTATCCGTGCGTCTGCAACCGAATCATCCGACCGATGATCCAAAAGGAGTCGCAGCCAGTATTTTAGACGGACTGCTCCTCGGAAGCGGGGATGCCGTGATCGGAATCAATCCTGCGACGGATAATGTTCCGACGACGATTGCGTTACTGGAAATGTTGGATTCGATCATTCAAAAGTATGGCATTCCGACTCAGTCCTGCGTTTTGGCTCATTTGACCACGTCGATGGAAGCGATGAGACGAAACGCTCCTTTGGATCTCGTGTTTCAATCCATCGGCGGGAGCGAAACTTTAAATCGAAGCTTCGGGGTAAATTTGGAACTCATTCGCGAAGCTCAGGAAATGGCCTTGTTCTTAAAACGGGGAACGTTAGGCGACAATGTGATGTACTTCGAGACGGGTCAAGGGAGCGGCTTATCCGCCGGAGCTCATCACGGAGTCGATCAGCAGACTTTGGAAACGAGAGCGTATGCGGTCGCCAGGGAATTTTCTCCGTTATTAGTGAATACCGTCGTGGGGTTTATCGGTCCGGAATATTTATATAATGGAAAGCAGATTCTGAGGGCGGGGCTGGAAGATCACTTTTGCGGCAAACTATTGGGATTACCAATGGGGGTCGATGTCTGTTATACCAATCACGCGGATGCGGATCAGGACGATATGGATTCGCTATTAACGCTGTTGGGAGTCGCGGGATGCAATTATATCATGGGCGTTCCGGGTGCCGACGACGTTATGCTATCCTATCAAAGCACATCGTTTCACGACGCGCTTTATCTGCGACAGGTGCTCGGGTTGAAACCGTCGCCTGAATTCGAGTCATGGCTTTTGGGCAACGGAATTTTTTCTTCGGAAACCGGGCTACTTCCGCTGGAAGAAAGTGGGTTCAAATTATTAGACGAGCTATTAACCGGGAAGAATTGACTTATGCCTGCTTTGGAAGACTGGAAGAAAATGACCTCCGCAAGAATCGGCTTATCAAGATCGGGAGGATCGCTTTCCACGAAAGAGCTTCTTCGATTTAGATTGGATCATGCAAGGGCAAGGGACGCCGTTTTACTCGAGCCCAAGTTCGGAGAATTATTAATCGAACTCGATCGTATCGGAAAGAAATACGAAATCGAGGCGGTCCCGGCGGACAGTCGCGCAAAAGATCGAGGAGAATATTTGCTACGTCCTGATTTAGGCAGAAGCTTATCGGAGCCCTCGCAGGGTGAACTCCAAGGTAGAAAAGGATCGTACGACCTGGTTCTTGTTTGTGCGGACGGATTATCGGCTAAAGCTATCGATTCAAATCTTCTACCATTTTTGGATTCTCTATTACCTAAACTGAAAGATTGGAAACTCGGCCCCCTGGTGCTCACTCGCCTGGCTAGGGTCGCAATCGGAGATGAAATCGGACAATGTCTCGGTGCAAAAGCGGTAGTCGTTATCATCGGCGAAAGGCCGGGACTCTCTTCGGCGGATAGCCTTGGCGTATATTTAACCTACGACCCGAAAGTGGGTAAAACGGATGAGAGTCGTAATTGTATCTCTAATATACGTCCGGGAGGTTTAGACTTCGAAGCCGCCTCGGTTAAAACCTCTTATTTGTTGGAAGAAGCATTAAAAAGAAAGCTTTCCGGAGTGGAGTTAAAGGATGAAATGTCACCTTCCTTTTTTGTCAAGGGAGAGACGAAGCAACTTGACTAAAATGAAAAATTCGGCTTTTGTTAGCGAATCTCCTCCAAATCGGCATCGTATCAAGAAAGCGAGTTCCTCCGGATTAGTTTCGAACCGAAGATTTCACGTTAGGAACCACCGGTTTTCAATCCTAAATTCGATTTCCGCTTGATGGAGATCCCAGTTTAGGATATAATCGGCCTGTCGCTTTTCGGCCCTATCCGTCAGGTGGCGAACGTGGAATCTAAGCGAACTCAAGAAAGGATGCGAACAATGTATAAATCGAATATAGAATATATCATCTCTTTAACGAACCGAAACGAGCCTATTCCGGGAATACTATCCTTGATTTGCGACACTGTGGACTCCATGAAAACGGACGTTACGAATCTCGATGTGGACGATGAGCAAAGAAAAATCTTTAAATCCGCGATAAAGGATCTGGTTTCCGGCCTAATTAAGTTGGATGGATTCGCCGCTAATTTAAAGGAAACGGTTCACTAAATCGAACTAGCTCGGCGTGCCCGGTTCGAAAGTTTAAAGTAAAATAAACTTTCGGTTTTCTCCGTTTCCGGTTCGGTCTAATAGCAAATGTCCGGATATAGAATCGGTTTAACGGTTTCCGTTTTTACTTATATCGTTTGCATATTTTTTTCTGCGGAAGTTCTTGCGGAAAGTTCCGAATATCGAGGAGCTCATTCCTATCTAGAAGTAAGGGCAGTATCAAAATCCGACGACTTTCTGCGCTTGGCACTTTACATAAAAGCGGAGCCAGGTTGGCACGTTTATTGGAAAAATCCCGGCGATTCGGGAACCTCCCTACGAACGGATTGGAAATCGAGTCCGCCGGGCGTCGCCGCAGATTGGGAATGGCCGCTTCCGGAGCGAATCGAGTTGGGGGACTCGGTTAATTTCGGGTATGAGAAGCCGACAGTTCTTTTTTCGGACTATAAAATTCAAAAGCCTCTCGGATCGGATGAATCGTTTCACATCGAAGCGAAATTGCATTGGCTCGTATGTAAAGAAGAATGCGTTCCCGAATCGACAACTTTAATCATTCATAAAATAGAAAAATTTCCTCCCGGATCCGAAAAATATTCCGCCTACGAAAGAAGCCTGAAAGAATTACCGCAAACTCCGGAGACAGGATTGACGATCTCTTTCAGAAAAAAGAAAGATAGTTTCCTGTTTCGGATAAAAGGGAACGATCTCCCGGAGAAATTCGATTTTTTCCCGGAGGATCCCGAGATAGTTTCGAATCAAAAAATACGAACTTTAGAATATTCAAAAAATTTGATCGAATTCGAAATTCCGAGATCCGAATATATTTCGGGAGATCCGGATTCTATCCGCGGGGTTTTGACCCTTGGCTCTAAAATTTATTCGATCCGGGTAAATGAATCTAAAGTAGGTTATTTACTCGAAGCGATATTTTTTGCATTCCTTGGCGGAATTCTCTTAAATTTAATGCCTTGCGTTTTTCCGGTTTTGTTTTTGAAGGCTTTCTCGATTTCCCAAGCTTCGAATAAACGAACTCAGCGAATCGAGTCCATATTCTACTTCGGCGGTGTGCTTTCCTTTTTTTGGATTTTGTTTTTCGGATTCGAAATCCTTCGATCCGGAGGAGAAAGTTTGGGCTGGGGATACCAACTCCAGAATCCATTCTTCGTTTTTTTTCTTATCCTCGTCTTCGTGTTTCTAGGATTACAAATGTTAGGCGCTTTCGATTTTGCCGTCGGTTTAAGCGGTCCTCTCGTAAGATTAGCGGATCAAAAGGGGAAGGTTGGTGCATTTTTTTCGGGAGCTTTAACCGTCCTTGTCGCCACTCCGTGTACGGCTCCTCTCATGGGCTCGGCATTGGTATACGCTTTCTCCGAGAATATTTTAAACGGCCTATTCGTGTTTACGTCCATGGCTGTCGGTATGTCCTTGCCGCTACTCGTATTTCAGAACAGTAGCAGGCTAACGAAACTTTTACCCAAGCCGGGAGCGTGGATGCGGACATTTAAGGAGTTTCTCGCATTCCCGTTATTGATGACTGCAATTTGGTTGTTCTGGGTTTTTAACGGCATCACGAATCGAAACGATGCAAGTTTAGCGCTTCTTATAATTTTATTATTATTTTTTTTCGTATGGATAAATAAAATTGCCGCTTCTAAAATAATTAAGAAAGCCGTCCTGGGGTTGACGATCCTAACCGTTTTATCAAGCGTGTACGTTTTTCGGAACAGGGCTATAACGATTCCTACTTTAGAATCCGGGCACCGCGAAATTTCGAGGGAGGAATATTCCAAGGAAAGATTAGCATTTCATTTAAAGGAAGGGCATAGTGTCTTTCTATATTTTACGGCTGATTGGTGCATCACCTGTAAGTTTAATGAAAGAACGGTCTTGTCCACCGACACGGTCTTAAACGAGTTCCTGACTAAGGAGATCGTAGTTTTAAAGGGAGACTGGACAAGCGAAGATCCGAAAATCTCGGCAGCTTTGGAATCGTATGGAAGAAATAGCGTTCCTTTTTACGTTTATTATCCGAAGGGCAAAAAGGAGAACCCCCGTTTCCTACCTACGATGTTGACGACCGGACTGTTGCTCGAGGCCCTTCGATAAGGAGTTAGCCGGCGTAAGTCTCTACGCTATTCATGAATCATCTCCGATAAATCGGTTTGATTCGATAAGCGACTCTTAGCTTCGGCGTTTCTTTTTTTTTAAATTCGAAATTCAAGTAGTTGTCTTTTTTGGCGGAGAATCTTTCTTCTTATAAATCCTGAGAAACTTTTTAAGATAATTAAGAGGAATTGAATGCAAAATAAATTTGCGAATAAAACGGTCGCTATCGCTTCGATCAGCGGGGCTTTATTTTTGTTTATCGGAACCTATTTGCATCCGATGGACGCGGACCCGAATGATGCTCTAGCCGCATTTACCGAATATGCGGACGATCACCATTGGGTGGCTAGCCATTTAGTCCAACTTTTAGGCGTGATATTTATGGTATCTTCTTTGCTAGTTTTAGGCACTTTGTTTTCCAACCCTTCCGCAATCGTTTTAGGAAAGATCGGAACGGGCTGGGCAATATCCGTACTGGCTCTTGCCGGCGCCTTACAAGCAGTGGACGGAATCGCACTGAAGGCAATGGTAAACGTTTGGGCGTCGGCACAGCCGCCGGCGCAGAGTAGCTTATTTCATGCAACGTTAGGCGTAAGGCAAATCGAGATCGGACTTGCAAGTATTACGAGCTTACTAACAGGCTTAACGATACTTGTATTCGGCGTAGCGCTATTATTAGATTCAATCTTTCCGAAGTGGGTGGGTGCCCTTGCAATTCTTAGCGGAATTCCTACCGGGATAGCGGGAATCATTATCGGATACACCGGTTTTTCTGAACTTTCCATGATCGTAAACATGCCCGCAAGTTTCTTATTGCTGATTTGGATGTTTTGTATAGGAATCTTAAGCTGGAGACGCTCGGCATAAATTTTTTCCATTTCGTGAAACGAACCTTCGGATGACCCTTTTCATCCGAGGCGGTGGCATTCGTCCTTCGATTCCTGGCCTCGGACGGTTCCGTTCTGATCCGCATCAGTCTTTAAGGTGTTCCGGGTTTTCGTTCTTGGTTTGCCGTTTTTGTCTTCAGGAAGTCTTCTATCCCTGATAATCTTTGCGTTATTCCTCCGACTTCTTTATCGACCGTGGCTCTACAGTTGCGTAGATCGATACCTCTTTGATTTGCGAGTGAAACGGAATCCGATAATGATTTGTTTTTTTCGGAAATTTGCGCCTTTAACTCGGCAAGTTGGGAAGCGCAGGTATTCCAATCGTTTATTTTGGAATTCAGAGAGAGGTTCACGTCGTTCATATTTTTCTTTAGTTCGGTTATCATCTTTGACGATTCCGAAAGTTTTCCATTGCAAGTGTTAATGTCTCCGATCTTAGTTTGAATTTGGCCGTTTAAATCGGTTACGTTTTTCCTGGAAGCGACGAGATCGACGTTGCATGCGTTTCCCCTTTCCGTTAAGGAAGCGATCTCGATCGTTTTGGATTGTAGGTCGGAGTTAAGTTGTGTGATCGTCTTTTGTCGATCCTCCACTTTTTGGGATGCATCGGAAAATTTAGACGCAAATACGGCGGCATCCTGGGTTTTAGAGGTAAGTTGGACATTGACAGTTTCGAGCTCTTTTACTCTTTCTTGATTTTCCTGTAAAGACTGAGCGAGTCTTCCTTGCGTTTCTTTCAATACCTGGGCAGTATTTTGCGACTCCGTTCTTAATCTTTCGATTTCCGCTTCCAACTCCCCGACTTTCCGATGCGACAATTCGATATACTGCTGATAATTGCTAAGCAAGAGAGATGTATCACCTTTAATTTCTCCGGTTTGCGTTATGTATTCCTGTTCGAGAATTTTAATTTTAGAATCCAAATGATCCTTATCGATATTTGCAAGAGCCTGGTTGACGTAATCCGTACTCATCGACAATAGGATGTTGACAGTAAGGACCATGACTCCGATTTTTCCGACGTTCGTGACGACCCTTTTACCGGTTTCATTATCCTTCTCGTGAAAGTCGTGAATCGTCGCAAAAACGCCGTAGATAAAGGCGAATAAAGTAGTGAGTTCACGGAAGATCGTTAATATGTCGTCGATCGAAAGATAAGAGGAGAGAACGATCAAAACGAACCCGCATGCTATAAAAATGTACGAGACGATGGATTGCCAAGCGATAAAGAACTTTAGTTCTTTCCGTTCCTTATATCCCGTATATAAATAGAATAAGATCGGTATTGAAAATAGAATAAAGAATATATGGGGAAGTCTTCTTACAAAAAGTTCAATATTATCCTGCATGCTAATATCCTTAGTTAATTAAAGCGGTCTTCGCATAATCCGGATTTTTCTCCGAAATATTCGGGTGCATTTGGTATGTGTTATCCGATTCTTAAAACGGATCAATAATTAATATGTGATACGGAAAGATCGAACGCTAAAAAAGTCGAAAGTATCGAATAAAAATCGGCGTAAACGGATCTTCACTTAAACCTGGAAAGGTCGAATCGATGCTTCATGTAAGAATTTTGGACTTTCAAATTCGGCGTGTTCCGAAACAAATTCGAATGTAGGATACGAAGTTTGGCGTGGAGGCTTAAACTACAACGACCAATCTTCTAAATTTAAATTTAAATTTCTAACCCTTTTGAATTCTTTCGTATTATTCGTTACAAAAATAAAGTCTCTGGAAAGAGCCTGCGCTGTTAACAAAGCATCAATCGAGCCGATCAAATTGCCTGATTTTTTCAGGTCGGCTTTAATTATTCCGAATGCCTGCGCGTCAGATTGTTCAAAAGGAAGAATTTCAAAAATAGATAGAAATTCAATTAAAGAGATTCTGTTCTTCTCTTTATGCACACTATTTTCAATCCCAAATTCTAACTCTGCTAGAGTAAGAGCAGAAATGTACAACCCTTTACTCAAATTCTTTTTCAGTTTATCTAGCAGCTTTGGATTTTTCTTCTTTATAATAAAAATGCAAATATTAGTATCAAGAAGGTACATTAAAAGTTTTCTCTTTCCGCCTCGGAAAGTTCCACTCTACCTTCTTTTAGAAAGTCTTCGGTAAAACCGTTCAAACCATCGAGAAAAACGTTCCATGCTCTATTCTTAGGAACTAAAATAACGGCATCCCCGACTTTTTGAATAAATACATCCTCTCCTTTAAATTGGAATTCTTTCGGAAGTCGAACCGCTTGACTTCTTCCATTTACAAATAATTTCGCAGTTTGCATATTTCTAATACCAAAAAATAGTATATACCATGGTATATCACATGTCAATCTTGAATTCTAATTTCCATGAAAATTTATATCCGTTAAGAATAAAGACGGAAAGGTCGAATCGATGTCTTCGTAAGATCTAAAACACAAGACAAGATCTGGCATACCCTTGTCGTCGGATGATTTTTTTAATCTTTTCATTCCGACAGCGATTCGTTGATAATCCACCGTTTCAACATACGTTTACTTATCTAGTTACGTTCAATATTAGCTTACACATCCACATTTTCGTGTTCACTAAACAGGGGGAACCACTACATTGAGTAATCGAAGAGAAGGTTCTCCTTTCTAACCTAAGATTGTGACCGACAATTTTTAAGAAAAGGAGAACCTCTTTCCCAAACATCTCCTCACCTGCCTCCGACGGAAAGTATAGGACCCATCTCCAGCGCGGAAGGAAAGCGGGTAAACTGGATCAAAGTTCCTCCCTTCCCGCACAAAAGACGCTGATCGCCTTAACGGAATTTAGGACACGTCCTTCGGTTACCTTATCTCTCAGAGAGTCTATCTTATCCGCATTCCCTAACAAAGCTGCTTTCAGTTGCTGAGCCGTAGCATTCGGTTGGCATTTCTTCATTTGGACTAATGTGGCGGCTACCAAAGGAGCGGAATAAGAAGTTCCCTGTACCCGTTCAAAATCCCAGAGAGTCGGACGGGTTGCGAATCCAAGCCTCACAAGGTTCATATTAGGACTATTCACTAATATATCTTCGCCTGGAGCTGCGATGTCGATCTTACCCGCACCGAAATTGCTAAAGTGCGCTAATTGAGGAGTCTGTCCGGTTCCCAGAGAACCTTGAGATAGAGCTGCAACTCTAATCACAGGATCATACGTTCTATCCAGATCGGTCGGTGCATCATAGCATTGAGCGGAAAGTTTCCTTTCACAAAACTCATTCATGGGCTTACTTAGATTTCCGGCGGCAGCGACGAGGATACTCTTGTTTTTCCGTCCAATGAGACGGATCATTTCGTAGTACTGATTTAGGAGTTCGCGACTTGCCTGCGACATCGTATCCGGGAGGTCGTTTATTATAGAAATAGAAATATTTACGATCGGATCTTCCTCACTACGAATATCATTCCAGAGATTAAGCCAATTCAAGATTTCTTGATAATTAGAAGAAGCTTCTAAGCCCAATTGACGTATGATCATCGGGGTTCCGGGGGCAGCTCCTACCACTCTATCCGATATCACGGATGCAACCCTGCTTCCATGAGTAAAACCTAAATAACTTGGCGGTGAACCTCCATCGTTATTGTAGCTCACTCTTCTATACTCTAAAGATTGGTCTTGTAAATAAACGAAGTCGTCCACTACTGTTACGGTAATTTCCGGATCATGTTTTTTAGAATAATACGCGGATAAATAATTCCAAACCTGTTTGGCAAGAGTCTTAAACAGTAATGCCTTGGCACCGCTAGTAAACTTGCAATCCGCTTTTTGATACCCGTCATTCTCGGTTCCTCTCTTTTGTCGTGAACCGGTTTGATCCGAAGGATCACATTCTTCCGCGTCGTCCGCAAGCGGGCTTCCTTCCTTTCGGACCAATTGGCAGACGGTTGGCTCCAGAAGTCCTTGTATTGCGCAGTGCATCGGATATCCGGTCTCTTCCGCTGCTTGGATCCATTTTTCGTTTTTAAAGACGCCTTCTCCCAGCAACATTTCCGGATCGGTGTGGAGGTCGCTTTTGTAGGAGCCTGGCTCGTTTACTCCTCCAAAGGAAGATCCCTGGGAGAGAGTGCAGGTATAATAATAACTGCTATTACCGGACATGACTCTTCTGCAAAAGTCGGCTTTGCCGTCATTATTCGCATCGATCCAGCCTCGTGATGTGCCCGCTCCCAATTCCATGCTTCCCGATTTGACCGCGGATGCAAAACCGTTCCCCGTCGAAGAGAGGCATTGGATGGTGTTCGAATCTGAAGCATAACAAAAATCTAATTTTCCATCCCCGTTCCAATCCGTCCACCAGCGCACAGTGCTCGGATCATCCGCCTTTAGTCCGGCAGCAATGGGATCGCTCGCCACCTGGGAGCCGAACTTGCCTCCTTCGTTTTTCATGAATAGGATCCTGATCCTTCCGTTGGCTTCTTCGATCCAAGTAAAGTCCTTGTCAGCATCTCCGTCGATATCCACCCAGCTAGGAAAGGTGATCTTTGCAGTTTCGCTTGTAAAATTCAGTTTTGCAGTGTTTGTAGAAACGAATTTGTTTCCTTCGGAAATTTGACAAATCATCTCGTAGCCTAGGCCAAAGTTCCCGGCATAACAATAATCCGATCGTTTGTCTCCGTTGATATCTACCCAATATAAGCTGGATTTAATGGAATCAAATCCGCGAGGGAGAGTTCCTTCGATTGCGGATCCCCCGATATACTCTCCCTTTTTGTTTTCTACTATACTAATGCAGCGAACACTGTAGGAGGCATTTCCCCCGGATACGCGAACGTCGAGTCCGCAATAATCCGGAATTCCATCTCCGGTAATGTCGGTAAATTTAGGTTGTAATAAG
Organism: Leptospira inadai serovar Lyme str. 10; assembly: GCF_000243675.2. NCBI lineage: Bacteria > Pseudomonadati > Spirochaetota > Leptospiria > Leptospirales > Leptospiraceae > Leptospira > Leptospira inadai. Next base: position 28,944 of record NZ_AHMM02000025.1, read on the forward strand.
CCAAGAACGGCACCGGAAGAAACGGATATTTTGAATAACTTACTGAATTTGCCATAATGATTTATGCTACAGCTAAGAAAGGAGGACAGATCCAAATTTGTGGTTTTGTAGCAAAGGTCCTCGATTCCATCACTATTTGCGTCCGCCCAATAGTGCGTATTGAGTCCTAGGATGCTATTCGTTTCCAATCGATCGTTTTTCGTTTCGGGAGAAAAAAGGATGCGTATCGCCTTTGCGGATCCGGTATTATCTTTGGAAGGGCAATCGCCGCCTAAAACGAAAAGGATTAGTAGGCAGGATAAAAAAGCGGAATGTAACTTAAGTCTTTTGCCTGCATTGAAAAATGAAAATAAGGAGACGTTTCTCATACTCATTCATTGGTTTTTAAAAAGAAAATGTATCTGATAATATTCGGAGATTTACATTGCAGAGAACAGAAGGCAGAAAATTATTCCGATTCCCTTGACAACAATTTTTTTAAAAATGAATCAAAGTATGATCCGACAAAAAAACTTCCATGATAACGCGCCAGATGGGAGTTCCCTTTCAACGATAAAAAGAGAATTTATGTACCACGGAAAATTTATATCCGTTACGGATAAAGACGGAAAGGTCAAATCGATGCTTCCTGTAAGCATTTTCGACTTTCAAGTTCGGCGCGATCCGAATAAATGACGAACCCGCCTAACGAGGTCCGGGTCTAAAAATAATCATCCTGTTTGATCGGTAGGCTATAAAATGAAACGAGCGTTTTTTCTATTCTCGATACTTTCGATATTTGTTTATTCACTTTCCGCGATGAAGCCGGGAGATATGGCTCCGGATTTTTCGGAAAAGGATATCTCCGGAAAATTACGTAATTTATCCGAGTTTAAGGGTAAGTTTTTGGTTCTCGAGTGGCATAACCAAGGATGTCCTTTTGTTAAGAAACATTACGGATCCGGAAACATGCAAAAATTGCAGAAGGAAGTAACCGCAAAGGGAATAGTTTGGTTAAGTGTGATATCATCCGCACCGGGAAAACAGGGTTACGTCACCCCGGAGGAAGAAAAAGAGTATCTGAAAAAGTCCCAAGCCTCTCCTTCCGCAGTATTATTCGATTCGGATGGAACTATGGGAAAGGCATACGGAGCGAAAACGACTCCTCAGATGGTGCTTATTTCTCCTCAAGGAAAAATACTGTATAACGGCGCGATCGATGATAAACCTTCCACCGATCAGTCCGACATCCCGTCGGCGAAAAATTATATTTCGGCTGCGATAGATGAGGCATTGGCAGGTAAACTGATCAGCGTTTCGACGTCACAACCTTACGGTTGCTCCGTTAAGTACGAGTAATAATCATCGTTAAGCGCTCTATTTTTTCAGGGGAGCAACTACGAGTCGGTCCGAATTATCATGGAATCCCGGATTCGGACGAGTCAGTCGTCCGAATGCCCTGCGGATCATCTTCCCAAAGGGAAAAATTCCGGTACGACTCCGAAGACTTCGATTAACATACTAATATATATGGATTCGTTTCCCGGAGCGTCGAGAACCTATCGTATCAATCTCCCGAAGAGAGGATCTTTCCTGCCCGAAAACCGGCAAATTAATGAATGGCAAAGAATAAAATTGCGATAAAGAACGCGAAACCGATCGATATTTTATACTTTTTAATCGAGAAGTCCCCGTCGGAAATCGTTTTTATAATCAAGTAGGCGGGGTGCCAAAAAAAGAAAAATGAATATTAGTGAAAGGAAATGGATTGCCGCAACGATCCGCCTCGGTTTCGAATCGACCGCGCTTAATAATTGCATACAAGCGAAAGAGAACATATTGGAGGAAAAGAAAAATTAATGTATCTTGGAACGCTAAATCATTTCGCCTACGGGCAATAGAACGGCTAAAAATCCTCCGAACAAAACGAATCCGTTCCCGAGTCGGAAGAGCGGAGTCATTCGCAAAATCTTTATTCCTTTCCTAAAAACAAACGTATCCCTTTTGCAATCGTTTGCAACGTACGAGCCATCAGGCTCTCCAGCTTGGTTTGCAGGAATAATTCCATAATTAACTTTCTTAATGCGATATCGAACGGCAAGTTGAATTCCTTCCAATCTATTCCGAATCGAAACGGATAACTTTCGGAATGTTCTTCGGGAGAAACGCTCGAATGTACGAGTGTTCCTTCGAAGTCGGTATGATTCTCGTCAATATGTCTAAATTCGACGGATAAATGAACCTGCTTTTTAAAAAGAGGCAGCGGGATGATTTCTAACCCTGCCAGTTCCCCCCATGTAATACCGGAAAGGTTTAAGTATCCTCTATCGCCGTTACGTAACGTTCCAATTCTCAGCATTCCTTCCCGCCCTAAACGACAACTTCCCATTTTACTCCGAAAAAGGATTTCTAACGGAGAGCCGACATCCAAAAGCCCGTTTTCGATTTTTATATCGCGGATCTGGATATTGAAAATCGGCGTTAAAGTGCGATCTTCTATATCGATACTTGAATGAGTTACTTTTTCGAACTTAATTTGAATACGACCGCGACCGGGGAGATAAGGCGTTTTTTTGCGAGAATCGACTCGATTGGTGTAATCCATATGAAAGGAGCGGATGTTTACACCCAGAAATATTAATTTTCCTTTAAGTATTTTTGCGATAGAGATTCGGAATTTGAGAAAACTGCCTTTGGCATGTACGATATCCGTTCCTAGTTCCCCGGGAAAATATATCGTAAAGCTTCTCGCCCAGACCCAGAGACCGGGCATTATGATGCCGGGCGTAAGCCATCCGAATTTAAAGAGCCGGAAAGAAATAATATTTACGATTAATTGAAGGACGGGACCGGAAAGAAGAACTTGAATACCGAAATAAACGAAGAGTAGAACGATAAAATATGAGGACATTAAAGTCGAGCGAGACTTTTACTTAGTCTTTATCGCTCGCATCCGAGTATTTATTATCGATATTTTTTTTATCCATCTGCGATATCTCTAATTCCTTAGCAAGATCGCTTAAGAATTCTTTTTCCCTATCCGTAAAGGATCCGTCGGTCGCGATGATACAAACGGCATCCTCGTAAAAGTTCGCGGCTAAGACGGGATTCCCTTCCGAAAAATCCTTAATCATTTTGATCGGGAGAGGAGATTCAAAAACTTCGGACAATTCTTCCACGATTTCGTCCTTGCTATCCTGATGAGAGTCGAAAATGCAATCTTTGTCAAACATCGCTTTGACCATTTGTCCGACTAAATTTCCTTCTCTCTTATGAAAGTTTCCATCGGCATGACAAGCGTAGGACCAAAGACTTACCAATACCTTGGCATAGTTCATCTTTAACTGGAAAATTTCCGATTCCGGATCCAGGCCTTTCTGAAATTTTTCGTAAAATTCGTGGCCAGGCAGAACCTTACTCGCTAAGGATGAAACCCTCTCCATTTTTTGCCTTCCTTCTCCAAACACTTTGCGTATTTCCGAAGTATTTTACCCTACGCGGACGATTTGCAATGAAAATCCATGTTGCTTTTGCGGGAATTTTTCGCATCTTGACTACGTGAGAATCGATCGGAAACGTCGGATACTTGTTACTTCCGCCCTACCTTATGCTAACGGGCCTATTCACTTGGGCCATGTTTTGGAAGCCGTCCAAACGGACATTTACGTCCGCTTTCAGAAAGCGAGCGGGAACGAATGCTATTTCTTTTGCGCGGACGACACGCATGGAACTCCGATCATGCTCGCCGCGAGAAAAGAAGGCATTGCTCCCGAACAACTCATCGATCGTGTTCGCAAGGAACACTATCGAGACCTAAGCGGCTTTTTAGTCGAATACGACAATTATTATACGACAAATTCCGAAGAAAATCGCGCTCTTTCGGAAGAAATTTACCTTTCTTTAAAGGAAAAGGGCCATATTGCGGAACGGGAAATCGAGCAGGCATATTGTGATCATGATAAGATGTTTCTTCCGGATCGTTTTATTAAGGGAACTTGTCCGAATTGCGGGTCGACGGATCAGTACGGAGATAGTTGCGAAGTCTGCGGGGCTACGTATTCTCCCAAAGATTTAAAGGATTCTCGTTGTTCCCTTTGTGGAACTCCTCCAGTTACCCGAAATTCGAAACATATATTCTTCAAGCTCGGGGATTTTTCGGAATATCTATCGGATTGGGTGGAAAAGGGGACGCGTGTAGCGGAAGGCGTTCGAAAAAAATTGAAGGAATGGTTCCAAACCGGCCTGCAGGATTGGGATATTTCCCGCGATGGTCCTTATTTCGGATTTCAAATCCCGGGAGAAACCGAAAAGTATTTCTATGTCTGGCTGGACGCTCCGATCGGATACATGGCAGCTAGTTTAAATTTTTTTAAAGGAGACCGGGGCAGGTTCGATTCTTTTTGGAAGGACGAAGAATCGGAAATAGCCCATTTTATCGGCAAGGATATACTCTACTTTCATACTCTTTTTTGGCCCGCCACGTTAGAGGGCGGAGGATATAGATCCCCTTCCCTCGTTCATGTTCACGGCTTTATCACCGTCAACGGAGAAAAAATGTCCAAGTCTAGAGGGACCTTCATTCGAGCCGAGGATTATTTAAAACATTTAGACCCTGAGCATCTTCGCTTTTATTTGGCGGGAAAGCTAGGGCCGGGAATGGACGATCTCGATCTTTCTTTCGACGATTATACGGCTAAGGTTAATTCCGATCTGGTCGGAAACTTCGTAAACCTAGTATCGCGGGTTTCGACTTCTATATTAGATAAATTAGATAGAAGATTGGGCAAACTTTCTCCGGATGGTAAAATGTTACTGGAAGAACTGCGCTCATCGAGCGAAAAAATCCGGGAATGGTACGAGACTAGAAATTACGGCAGAGTAATGAGGGAATGTTCCAGATTGGGAGACATCGCGAATAAATACGTCAATGATCTCGCGCCTTGGACCCAAATCAAAGAAGATCCGGAAAAAGCCAGAGAGACTGTGACTGTCGGGTTGAACGCGGCTCGAATTCTCGCCGTTTATCTGTTTCCGGTGGTTCCTAAGATCTCCTCCAAAGTATATAAACTTTTGGGAATAAACGATCCACCTTCCTTTTCGGATTTGTATTCGGATCGGGAAGAAATCACGATAGCTCCCTATGAAATGATAACAAAGCGAGTGGAAGAAAAGGCAATTCAGGTTATGATAGAAGAAAATAAAACTCCCGTCGTCGAAACGACGTCGCCTCCGACTACGAATTTTAAGACGGACGGTATCGCGAATTTCTCCGAAATTTCGATCGAAGAGTTGGGAAAAATCGATCTTAGAGTCGGATTAATCATGGAAGCAGGACCCGTAGAAGGTGCGGACAAGCTGGTTCAGGTTAAATTGGATCTGGGGCCGATCGGGCATAAGAACGTTTTTGCGGGAATTAAAGCTTCGTACCAACCGGAGACTTTAAAAGGTCTAAAGGTTGTGGCCGTCGCGAATCTAAAACCGAGAAAAATGAAGTTCGGTCTTTCGGAAGCTATGTTACTTGCAGCCGGCGAAGGGGACAGTTTGACGCTCTTTGTCCCGCATAGAGATGCGAAGCCGGGTGACCGACTTAAATAGGGATTATGCCCTTAGAATTAGACATTACATACAGTTTCCAGAGACTCTTGGAAAAAAGCAGATCCGTTTCGGGTAAGCTGGTTTCCAGGCAACTGACCTTCATAATCGACTCGTTTTTACGAAGTAAATTCGAAAAGGCGGTCAGCATTCTTGGCCGCGGGGAAAAAATCGCCTTAGTCGCGTTAGGCGGCTACGGAAGAATGGAGATATCCCCGCATTCCGACGTAGATATATTATATCTTCATAATGGGATTTCGGAAGCTAAACTTTCCCAAATCATCTCGGCGATAAATACGTATCTTTATAACTCCGGTAAGGAAGTCGGACATATTTGCCGGACTATCAAAGAATCGTTTCGATATCTGGATGATATGTCCAGTTTTCACGCCATTTTAGACAGCCGCTTTTTGATCGGCTCCCGGGACATCTTTCAAAAATACAGGTTGGAGTTTTTAGAAAAGCTTCCTTCGAAATATATCGAAGCATATAACGAGACCAAAGAGCTTCAGCTTTCGGACAGATTCTTACGCGAGGACAAACCCATCCTTCTATCCGAACCGCATTTGAAATCGGATATTTGCGGTTTGCGGGATATTCAATGCGTTTATTGGCATGAGAAGGCTCTGAATCCGATTCCTTCCTTAGGAGCTCTCGCTTTGCTTCCGGTTTTTCAAAGAGGAGAGGCGCAACTTTTAGAGGAAGCCTACGATTTTTTACTCCGAGCTCGGATCGCATTGCATGTCGTAACGGGTCGTAAGCACGATAGACTGGATTTGAATCTCCAGCCCGAAGTGGCCGAATATTTAGGTTTTGGAAAGAAAGAAAATTTGCAAACCGTGGAAAAGTTCATGAACGAACTGTACGGACACCAAAAGAACGTCTTTTTCGTAATGCGTAGTTATCTTGATTTCGTAATCGAACGAAGAAAACCGGGTAGGGCCGAGTCGATCACGTATGAAGGACTTACGTTTTCCAAGGTACGCAATGCCGTATTTCCTCCGACGGAAGGGGAAGGGAATCTATTCGCCGATCCGCATACTTTATACGAGGACGTCATACTTACGTTTCGAATGATCCAGGAAACGGGGTTACTCGTATCCGGAACTTTGTTAAACGAAATTAGGTTCGCCTCTCCTTTTTTGGACGACGATTTTAGATATTCGGCGGAAGTGAATGCGGAATTTTTGAAGATCCTTAGGCTTCCCAAGGACAGAGGCAGGGTGCTCAAGTTGATGCACGAATGCCAAGTTCTCGGCGCGTTAGTTCCCGAGTTCGGGGCCTGTACTAACTTCGCCTTATTCAGTTATCATCACGAGTATACGGTGGATGAGCATACTCTATTGATTCTTCATGAACTGGATCGCCTTGATCGCGGAGAGTTCGAAGATTCCGAAATTCTTCAAGTATATAAGGAATGTGTAAAGACCGAAATTTTATCCATCGCCATTCTCCTTCACGACGCCGGTAAGGTCAAGGAAGGGGATCATTCCGAATACGGAGCGGAATTGGCGGTGTCCGTGGGAGACCGGCTGGGTCTTTCGGAGGAAGATACCGATCTTTGCAGATTCTTAGTCGAAAAACATATCTCTATGTCGGAACTTTCTTCCAAGCGCGATATTTCCGATCCCGCGTTAATCCGAAGCTTCGCAAGAACCGTAGGTACGCCGGAAAGACTCAGGCTACTTTATATTCTCACTCTGATCGACACTAAATCGGTAGGGAGTAACGTTCTTACAAATTGGAAAAAGGCGATTCTCAGCGACCTTTTTCGAAATACGATGTCTTACTTAAAAGAGAAGGGAATGCCTCAGGAAGAAATTCAAGGAGATGCCGAAAGGATCGCGCTCTCAAAGGATTTAGTGGCGTACCTGATTGAAAAGGAAGGGCAGGATCCCGGAATTTCGAGAAGCATAGCCTCCTTCGCTTATTCGGTTATTCCGCACAGTTATCTGAAGACGGTTTCAAATCGTAAGATATTGAAACATTTTAAGACGATCGCAACCTTGAGTCAGGAATCGACGGAAAAACTTTTATTCGAATCCGAAAGGGATCCCGCTTTCGTTTCCGTAGAGGTGGTAAGTCGCGGACTACCGGCGATTCTATTGGATTTATGTTGTTCCGTGTCTTCGGAAGGATTAAGTTTGGTCGGAATGCAAAGTTATACTTCAAGCGAATTTCAAATTCATATTTTACAGATAACCGATTCCCAGGGTAGCGGTAATATTTCGCCGGAAAAAATCTCAAGAATGGAAGGCAAGCTTCGCTTAATGGCGACTGGAAAATTACAGCGCGACAGTATCGCCTTCGAACCGACCGAATGGAATCCTCGCAAAGCCATACCGGAAAGCATCGTCAATCGGTCGGTACGCTTTTCCAACGAGGATTTATCGGACGTTACGATTATGGAAGTGCGGATGCCGGATATGGTCGGCTTAGTATATAGAATATTACGAAAAGTGTTTGAATTCGGATTGAAAGTGTCATATTTACGGGTTTCCACCTCGGCAGACTATGCATACGACTCGTTTTATCTTCAGACTCAAAACGGGGGGCAGGTAAAGGATGCGGAATTTCTTTCCTCATTAGAGGCTCGGATCCTGGGAATTCAGGCGACGGAAAGAGTGACAGGGGAACTCGTGTTTTAAAAATGGTCCGTATGGATTCGGCCCGCAGTTCTTCTACGATTTCTATTAGAAAAATGGAAAACCCGAGTACGCCAAAAAAAGGCAAGAAAACACCCCGCACAAAGAAAACGGATCCGGATTGGTGGAAGAACGCGGTCATTTATCAGATATATCCTAGAAGTTTCCGCGATGCGAACGGAGACGGCATCGGAGACTTGGAAGGAATCATCCAAAAGTTAGATTATTTAAACGACGGGACTCCAAATTCGTTGGGAATCGATGCCATTTGGTTGTCTCCGATTTATCCGTCTCCGATGTACGATTTCGGATATGATATCTCGGACTACGATAATATAGATCCGATTTTTGGGGACCTGGAAACATTCAAACGTCTTTTAAAGGAAGCGCATAAGAGAAAGATCCGAATCATCATGGATCTTGTCGCGAATCACACTTCGCATCTTCATCCTTGGTTTATCGAATCTAGATCATCCAAAAATAATCCGAAACGAGATTGGTATATATGGAAAGACCCGGATAAAGGAGGTCCACCCAATAATTGGATGGGAACTTTCGGCGGTAAGGCATGGGCTTTCGACCCGGAGACCGAGCAATATTACTATCATTCCTTTTTAACCGAACAACCCGATTTGAATTGGCGAAATCCGGAAGTGAAAAAAGCGATTTTTGGAATGGTTAAGAATTGGTTGGATCTCGGGGTCGACGGTTTTCGACTGGATGTGGTAAATCTCTTCGTCAAAGATTCCGAGTTTCGGAGTAATCCTCGTAAGAGATGGATTGCAAGACCGTTCGATCAGCAGGATCATCTTTACGATCGGGACAGACCCGAAATGCACGGCATCCTAAAGGATCTTCGCAAGTTGTTGGATTCTTACGGAGATAGAATGTCCGTAGGTGAAGTGATGATGGAGCCTCCCGGGACAAGCGTACTGCCCGCTTCATATTACGGAGACAAGGGCGATGAGCTGCACATGGCTTTCAACTTCGCGTTCTTTCATACTCCTTGGAAAGCGGAAAGATTTAGGGACGTGATTAAGGAATGGGAGAGGTGTTTGCGCGATAGAGGTTGGCCTAATTATACTTTAAGCAATCATGATTTTCGTCGACACATCACAAGATATTCCAAGGGATCCGAAACGATCTCTCGAGCGAAAATCGCGGCGTTAATGCTATTAACGTTACGCGGAACTCCGTTTTTATATTACGGAGAAGAGCTCGGGATGAAGGATGAAAGAGTTCCCAAAGATAGAATCCAAGATCCGGTCGGGAAGCGTTATTGGCCTTTTTATCCGAGCCGGGACAATTGCAGACTACCGATGTGTTGGTCTTCCGATAAAAACGGGGGATTCGGCATTGCGGATCCGTGGTTGCCGGTTTTTTCCCAGTACGAAACGATTAACGTGGAAACTCAATCTAGAAACGTTGATAGCCTTTTGAACTTTTATAGAAAATTAATATGGCTTCGTAAAGGCAACGAAGTGTTACGAAAAGGAAGTCTTTCCTTGGATTACGATTCTCCTCCCGGCGTTTTACAATATACTCGGGAACACGAAAAGAAGAAATGTTTGGTGATCCTAAATTTCGAGAACGAACCTAAAAAGATCGTCGCCAATGCGAATCGTACGGCACATGTACTTATCTCCACGCATCGCAAACCTGAAAAAATGGAGATACCGGTGGTTTTTGCCGTAGCTCCTTACGAAGGCTTAGTGCTGGAGTATTAAACGAAGTTTCCGTCGAAATTATTTAGATTTATCCTAACTCGATTTTTTAAATTAGATTCTTTCAAAAGACGATTTTGTTTCGGATCGGGATCCTCGATCCGTTGATTCCTTATCTAACGTCGTTCATGATCGCGTAATGTCATGAACCTAATCCTTAAAAAAAGAGTGCATATACCGGTTCTCGTCGTAAGATAGGAGTCAGAAATATTTCGATTGTTTGGAAATCAACTATGGACTATCCACTTCGTCTTGCGGAAAACCCCGGACTCGCACCTTATGATGTGTCTTCTTACAAAGGAAATCGAGGTAAAAACTTTTACGATCTTGATAAAGTATTACAACGAGTCATCGAACGCTACTCCGTAGGCTACGATCCCGCTCATAAAAAGGCCATGGTCGACCATTTGCGCGGCTACGGCGAACTTGTGGGCGGAACTTTAGACGAACTTACGGAAGCTTCTCATAAAGAAGGTAAATACGGGGAGATCGTAAAATTCGACCGAGCCGGAAATCGCATCGATTTGGTCGTTTATTCTCCCGAACAAAAACTTTCCCGGAAAATATCCTATGATTACGGAATTGTAAATTTAGATTTTCATGATGAATGGAAGTTCCCGTTTACGGATTTACATCGTGTCTCCTTGGCATATTTAGCGAATCAAAACGGAGAAGGAGGGATGACCTGTCCGCTCGCAATGACGGACGGTATGATCAATGTCTTGAAAGCGATAGGAACCGAAGAGCAAAAGAAAAAATACCTTCCTCTAGTGGCGGGCAAGGGATCGTCCTCCCATTTTATGGCAGGGCAATATGTCACCGAGCGAGTCGGTGGAAGTAATGTGGCTGCCAACAGAACGATCGCCCGCAAGGGAGAAAACGGAAAGTGGATTTTAAACGGCGAAAAATGGTTCTGCTCCAATCCGGGAGATCTTTGGGTAACGACGGCCAAGCTGGAAGGGACGGAAACCATCGGCCTATTTTTGGTTCCTAGAATTAAAGACAACGGAGAGTTAAACGGCCATCATATTCTGCGGAAAAAGGATATCATCGGATCCAAGGGTAAGTTGACCGTCGAGATCGTCTACGAAGACGTCGAGGCGGAAACTCTAGGTCGTCCGGCTCACGGGATAGCAAACTTAATCCGCTACGTTATCCGAACTTCTAGAGTCCATGTTTCCATCGCGGCCGCGGGGATGTCTAGACGAGCCTTCATGGAAGCTTTGGAATATTCCAGATTCAGAACCGCTTACGGAAAAAAGATCAAGGAATTTTCGGCTTACTCGAGGGAGCTTGCCGAGCTTCGGACCTTATATGCAGCCCTGGTTTTTCTGATTTATCGAGGGATCGATTGGAGCTCCAAAGGGATTCTCGCCGAACAACTTTCCACCCCCTTGATGAAATACAAATCCTCCTCTCTCTCTTCTCAAATCACCCACAGAGCTATCATGGCCTTGGGAGGTTCGGGAATTATCGGCGATTATACTTGTCTTCCGAGGCTTCATAACGATTGCATTATCAACGAAACTTGGGAAGGAACTCATCTAATCATTACCGATCACGCGTTAGGAGCGATGAATCGAGCCAAAATTCGGGATTCCTTCGTGGCGGAAGTCGGAAAGAATTTTACTGCGGCAAAAGCGATTTCCGAATTGCAAGAGCTGGCGGAATTCGGTGAGGATTTGTTGTCCAAGTGGGCTAAGAATCTAGAGGAGAGACCGAGGGAATGGAAGGAAACTTACAGACTCGACCTCTCCGATCTTGCATTCGGAGCTCTCGCACTTTCCGAATTTTTGGAACAAGCCCTTCACGATCGAGCCGTAGGAATTAAGAATTCATTATTCGATTCGTTTGCGAAAGGATTTGCAGGTTATCTATTTAGAACTCTTCCCGAGGCTAAAGGAGATTTCGAAAAATTCCGTTTAGGATCGGAGGAGATCGCTAGGATCGTCGAGTGGTGAATTATAATATTAGAAAGTTTAGAGGTTCCGTTCCTTTCTTCAATCGGAACAGCGCCTCTAAAACATAAAATCTTCGGTAAGTTCTCCGTCCGCAATCGAGCGAAACGGACTTACGCAAGCTTTGGCCCGAAGACTTTTTCCATCTGAGCCTGAGGAATCGCGCCGACTACTTTTTCCGAGATTTGACCGGCTTTGAAAAGCATCAAGGTCGGAACGGATAAGATTCCGTATTTTTGCGCGATATCGGGTTGTTCGTCGATATCGACTTTTACTACGGTAACTTTCCCTTTATGGGACTGGGCAAATTTCTCCAATTCCGGCGCGACCATCTTACACGGACCGCACCAGGTAGCCCAAAAGTCTACCAATATGGGCTTATCATGGGTTTTGAGAAGTTCTTCGAATGAGCCTGGTAAAGTGTTTTCCATATTTATTAGACTTAGAAGGGTTCTAAGTGGAAATCGATTTTCCGATTTTCTCCCGGACTAAAAGCGGAATTCAACCCAATAGGCTTCGTAAAGCTCCTTCTAAATTCGGGTATCGAAACTTATAGCCTAGCTCCAGCAAACGCTTGGGAATCACTCTTTGTCCGTGGGTTGCCACTTGCGCTCCGTCTCCGAAAGCAAGTTTGAGAGCGAAGGAAGGGATTCGGGTAAAGGAAGGACGATTGAGTGTTCTGCCTAACGCCTTGCTGAATTGTTCGTTCGATATGGGTTCGGGAGAAACCAAATTGAAGGGCCCGATCGCTTCCGGTCTTTTTAACAGAAATAGCACGATGGAGAGCAGATCTTCGATATGAATCCAGGAAAGAATTTGGTTTCCGGATCCGATGGGACCTCCTGCAAAAAGACGGAATGCCGGAAGCAGAGAAGCCAAGGCTCCGCCTTCCGTCGAAAGAACGACTCCGATTCTTAAAAGTACCGTTCGAATCCCGGATTTTTCCGCTTCCAAGGCTTCTTTTTCCCAGGCTTGGCAGAGATCGCTGAGTTCGTCTTGAGCGGCAGGAGTGGATTCGTCGAAAGGAGGCGTAGACGATTCGAAGGAACCGTAAAAGCCGATTGCGGACGCATTCAATAAAGTTTTCGGTCCGACTTCGCCTAACGAAGATAAAACGGAAACTAGATCTCTAGTGTAATCGATTCGGGAGGTTCGAATTTTTTTCTTGTATTCTTCGGTCCAGCGATTTCCCGCAATCGGTTCGCCCGCTAAATTGATGAGGACGTCGACTCCCTCCAAATCGATTCGGGTCGGGAGGGGACCGATACGAACGTCCCATTCGGAAGTTCTTTGTAATCGATAGGGAAGTTTTCCGCTACGACTAAAAAGGCGCACCTGGTATCCTTCTGCCCGAAGTCGAAGTGCAAGCAAAGATCCGATGAGTCCGGTCCCGCCGGAAATACCGATAAGCATAGATTTGTTCCGCCCTTAGATCCTATTTTTGGAAAAACTAAAAAACTTTTTTCCTGAGACGTTGAGGAGCATAATCCGGCATAGGTTCCTATCCGACAAGAACAAAGGAAATCCTTCTTGCTCTTAACGGAATCTTCGCATACCTTGAACTGGAGATCCGGAATGAGACCTAAATCTTTGCCAAAATTAATCGCGTTTGCCTTTCCTTCCGCCATACTTCTCGCAAACTTCTATCTATTTTCGACGACCGAACATAAAATCGAAGAGTATAAAAACGAACCCCCTTTTTTACGTTTTGATTTCACCGACTCTTACTTGGAGGATCGATCCTCTCAAGCGTTTCATTTAGCGGACGGCAAGGATTCGACGGAGTGGAAAAAATTACGGCCTTCTTCCCGCTCTATGGACTTCGACGTGGAACTGAGACTTTCTCATAGGTTACGGAACGGGGTTTATATTCCTTCGCATTGGAAGGAAATTATCGTAAAGGCATGCTCCAAGAAAGCTCCGAAGTTAGAGTTCAAAATATTTTTGCGGGAAGCGATCAACGTGGACAAGGAGTCCCGCCTACCGAACGATAGTATCTATGTATCGCAAACTCTCGATTTCGGCAAATCGGAAGAAATTCGTTTTCCTCTGACGAAAAAATTCGACCCGGTGCCTGCAAAAGATTATCCGAAGGGGATTATTATCTGGTCCGTCGAAGGTACGTTTCAAGGAATGGGACCTGAAGCCTGCCTAAAGGAAATTCAAATTTTAGAGTAGAGGGTTGGGCCGAGCAGAAGACAGAGGACTGAAGACAGACGCGTTCGCTTTCAGAGGACAGAGGTCAGACGACAGATGCGTTCGCTTTGCTCACGCTAGACAGTAGCTGCTACTAGTTGGAAATGCTACAGAGGACGGGGGACAATCCACTGATTCCTCACTCCAACATAATTCGTTTTTAAAAAAATTGTTGTCAGGGTAATAGGAATAATTTTCAGTCCTCAGTCCTCAGTCCTCAGTCCTCAGTCCTCAGTCCTCAGTCCTCAGTCCTCAGTCCTCAGTCCTCAGTCCTCAGTCCTCTGGAACACGGAATCTCCGCTCATCAATATTCTGTCCTCCGAAAGATTCTTCCGTCGATTTAAAACTCGACGTCTAAAGTAATATCAGGTAGCCGTTACTTATGCCCCAGTATAGATCCCGTACTTCCACTCACGGACGCAATATGGCAGGAGCCAGAGCCCTTTGGCGAGCCACAGGTATGAAAGAAACCGATTTCGGTAAACCGATCATTGCGATCGCAAATTCCTTCACTCAGTTTGTTCCAGGGCATGTTCACTTGAAAGATTTGGGACAGATGGTCGCGAGAGAAATCGAAAAAGCGGGCGGAGTCGCTAAGGAATTCAATACGATCGCAGTGGACGACGGTATCGCGATGGGCCATAGTGGAATGCTCTACTCATTGCCTAGCCGAGACCTAATTGCGGATTCGGTAGAATATATGGTCAACGCTCATACTGCCGACGCGCTTATCTGCATTTCCAACTGCGATAAAATCACTCCCGGAATGTTAATGGCTGCACTTCGTTTAAACATTCCGACCGTATTCGTATCCGGCGGTCCGATGGAGGCAGGGAAAGTGAATTGGGGCGGCGAAATTCGAAAATTAGACCTAGTCGATGCTATGGTGGAAGCCGCCAATCCGAACGTAAGCGATGAAGACGTCGCCATGATAGAACGTTCCGCCTGTCCTACCTGTGGTTCTTGTTCGGGAATGTTCACCGCAAATTCGATGAATTGTCTAACGGAAGCTCTTGGCCTTTCCCTCCCAGGAAACGGATCGACTCTAGCCACTCACTCGGATCGTAGGGAGTTGTTTCTGAACGCCGGACGGATTGTAGTAAGTTTAGCGAAGAGATTCTATGAACAAGGAGACGAATCCGTTCTTCCTAGAAATATCGCGAACTATAAAGCCTTCCAAAATGCGATGAGCCTGGATGTCGCGATGGGCGGATCCACGAATACGGTTCTTCATATCCTTGCCGCAGCCAACGAAGCGGAACTCGATTTTACGATGAAGGATATCGACCAAATTTCTCGAAGAGTTCCTTGTGTTTGCAAAGTCGCGCCGGCCACTCAAAAATATCATATGGAAGACGTTCATCGTGCCGGCGGCGTGATGGGGATTCTCGCAGAGCTAGACCGAGTCGGTTTAATCAACAGAGATGTGGCTACGATTCACAGCCCTACATTAGGTACCGCTTTAGAAGAATGGGATATTACACGGCAAAAGTCCGGATCCAAGTCCCACGACTTATTTAGCGCCGCTCCCGGTGGAGTTCCTACTACGGAAGCGTTTTCCCAGTCAAGACGTTGGCCCAGTCTGGATTTGGATCGAGCTAACGGTTGTATTAGAGATGTGGAGCACGCGTATTCCAAAGACGGGGGACTTGCGGTGCTCTACGGCAATCTCGCGCCCGAAGGATGCATCGTTAAGACCGCCGGAGTGGACGAGTCAATCTGGAAATTTACCGGTCGTGCCAGAGTCATGGAAAGTCAGGAAGAAGCAGTCGCCAAGATTCTAGGAAACGAAGTGGTGGAAGGCGACGTCGTCGTGATTCGATACGAAGGTCCTAAAGGCGGACCGGGAATGCAGGAAATGTTATACCCGACTTCTTATTTAAAATCCAAAGGTTTGGGAAAGGCTTGTGCGCTTTTAACGGACGGTCGCTTTTCGGGAGGAACTTCCGGACTTTCCATCGGGCATGTTTCTCCGGAAGCCGCGGAGGGCGGAGTGATCGGATTAGTTGAAGAAGGTGATGCGATCCAAATCGATATCCCGAACCGGATCATCCGCTTGGTGGTCGATGAGGAAGAATTATCGAATCGTAGAAACACAATGGACGAAAAGGGTCAGGACGCATGGAAACCTAAATCGAGGAAGCGGCAGGTTTCTCCTGCGTTAAGAGCGTATGCTGCGATGACGACTTCGGCACATACGGGAGCCGTCCGCGACGTAAGCCAGGTGGAGCGAAAGTTCTCCAAGAGAGAACCCCAACCTGCCGATGCAATCCGCTAGGAAGATACGCTAAAGTATTGGTTGATCGATCATGGAGCGGCCCTGGGCTTTCAATACGATTTTTCCCGCCTAACCGAGGATTTACCCAAACGTTTTTGGAGTCGTTCAAAGGATCATATCTTTTACGAAAGAGTTCAAATGAATTCTTTCGAAAGGGCTTGTCGCCAAAATTCCAAGATTCTCACTTTGGGCGAATTGGAAATCGTAACCGGGGAAGTGCCGGCGGAATTTTTCCAGGAACGGAAGTCTCCGAAATCCCTAAACGAGATCAATCGGACACGGGAAATTTTTGCCGTCTACCTATGGAAACGGGTCAAAAGTCTGGAATCCAAAAGAACTTTGACCCAGTTCTTTACGGGATAAAAACCCGTTCAATCCTACCAAAAAAGGCTGGCAATCGGCCGAAATTCCGCGTTTGATTTTAGTACTATGTCGAAAAAGATATCCCTCCCCTCGGCAAGTTCTTCGAACGAGTACCTCGAGTTTCTAAAGAAAGAAATAGAAAATCCGAACTTCGAAAACTGGCTGGATGAAATTGCGGAGAAGGCCATAGCGGGAGACAAAACGATCTGGAGTTTTTTATACCAGGCCGTTAGGGATGCGGATTCGGGAAGACTGTCTTGGGGATTTCATAAGAAATTGCTTTCTGGAATTTTCCATATCTTAGCGCGAATCGGAGATAGCCAGGCCTATCGTCTCTTAGTAAATTACGTTAAGTCGCTTGATCGAACGATTCCGATCGGAGCTCTCGAATTGATAAGCGATTTGGTTCCTACGTTTCGAGAGATCGACGTGGATGAAATCCTAAGTATAGCCGCCCTTCCGGATTCTTTGAAATCCGCGTTCGGAGTTCTCGCCTTGTCGCAACTAGTGATAGAAAATCGGCTTCCTACGGAAAAGAAAGAAGAAGCCAAAAAATTCCTGGAGTCGTATCGGAACGATAATTATTTTCTGGCCGATACGATCGAACGAACTCTCGAATTCATGGAAACTCCCGATTCCAATCTGCTTTCCTTTGTGGAAGAGTTAGCGGCAGGTTGAAATAAGAAAGGCGGAACGTGATTCCGCCTTTTCGCCTTCGAAAAAATTCGAATTTCCTTTTAGGAAGCGTATTGGTCCATTAGGGATTTTGCAATAACTCTAAGAGCCATTACTTCTTCGGCGCCTTCAAAGATCGAGAAGACTCGAGCATCCACGAAGTATCGGGAAACCGCATATTCTTCCGCATATCCCATTCCGCCGTGGATCTGCATCGCTTCTCTCGTTACCCATTCCGCCACTTTGGAAGCGTAAAACTTAATTAAAGTCGCTTCCATTTGCCCCTGATGCTGATCCAAAAGCTTTGCGACCGTGTTGGTATATTGACGGGACGCTTGAACGATCATGGCCATGCGAGCGATCTTATATTTGGTCAGATTGTATTCGAAAATGGGTTTCTGAAATACGTGACGTTCCTGAGCATAACGTAATCCCGCTTCCAACGCCGCCTGCATGACTCCGTTAGCTCTCGCAGCCGTTTGGATGCGACCGCCCGCAAATCCTTCCATTTGGAAGTAAAAACCTTTTCCCCGTCCTGCCTCGCCTCCGATCAGGTTTTCTTCGGGGACGAAATAATCCTCGAAGGAAACTTCGAAGGAATGCATTCCGCGATAACCGATCGTTCCGATCGCTTTGCCACTAATGCGCCCGCCGCCGTCTTGTTTATAATCGAATTCGTGACCGTTAAAGCTGGGTTTTTCCGCGAGAAGTATGGAAAGACCTTTATGCTTTAATTCCGGATCGGTTTCGGTTCTTACGAGGATCAATAAAAGATTGGCATAGCCTGCGAACGTGCACCAGGTTTTCACTCCGTTAACCGACCAGCCGCCGTCCACTTTCTTAGCGACAACGGAAACACCGGCTACGTCGGAGCCGTAATTCGGCTCGGTTACCATGATCCCGCCCATTTTTTCGCCCGCGGCGATCAACGGTAACCACTTCTCTTTTTGAGCGTCGGTTCCGCCTTTTAAAAGCGCCTTAGATAGAATTTCAGGACGAGTGATTAGGGAACCCGCGATACCGAGAGATCCTCGGGACAATTCCTCGGTTACGACCAGCATGGAAATATTATCCGGATGATCGTTAGGCTGTAGTCCGCCGTAATTTTCGGGAATACAAAGACCGAAACATCCCATGTCTCTAAGTCCCTGAATGATTTCTTCCGGAACGATATCGTCGTGGCGATGAACGTGTTCGGCCTTTGGAGCGACTACTTCTTCCGCGAATTGTTTGAAGGTTTGTCTGAATAATTCATGATCCTCGCTCAGGCCGTAAGCACCGAAATGCCCGAGGGAAACGATTAGATCGGTGATATGATTATAATTCTCGATTGCGGTGGATTCTTCCAAGAATTTGTTCGTGCTATCGTCGAAAAGTTTTGCAATCAGTTCCTGGACGCTGATTCCATATTCGTTCGGACGAGCGCTAAGTTCGGAACGTATATGCGTTACGGTCTCTGCGGCAAACACGTATGCCATCAACCTTTCTAAATCCCCGGTGCCGAGGGATTCGTTCCACGCGTAATCGATGAAATTTTCCGCGATTCTTTGCTCGGAAGTCAACCAGGCGATTTGGTATTGAACGAGCTGGTTTTGATCCATTTTGGAAACGGAAACCTTCCCGTTGGAACTGCACTTAGCTGCGAGTGCTTTAGTAACCTGCTCGATGACGGCCGCGGAGCGTGCGAGAGCTTGTTTAGCCGTTGATGAATCCGTCGGAGATTTCGTAGCGATCATCTTTTCAACCTGCCAAAATATAGTAATTAGAGCTTGTATTTACTATAAAATGGAAAAGTTACGCTGTGTCATTTAAGTTTTTCCGACCTAGGCCCAAGGATAGGCTTAGACCCTATAATGGGACAGAATCCTGGATACTCAGATACCGACAATTCGCTATTTCAGAGCGAAAAATTCATCGACCCTCTTCTTGATTTTTTACAAGGGAGGCTCGGATTTTCAAGAGATTGTTTTTGATCTTCCGTCTCTGGTCCTCGGAAAGGCTGATCTCCGATCGCTCCGCGCGATCTAAAACAAGCGAGGCCTTCTCCACGAATTCAACGGCGGCTTCGCTTACCGATTCCCGCTTCAGTTGCTTTTCTTTAAAATAGTTCAGCGCTTGTTGAACGGATTTTAATTGTTCGGTAACGGTATCTATCTCTTTTAAGTTCGAATTCATTCTAGTTTCCCGCTATTCGTAAAGTACGTCGATGTATTTCTTTTTAGCTTCGGCATGCTCTTTAAAATTCTTGGAGAAGAAATGGTAGCCGTCCGGCTTTAACAGAAAAAATAAATATTCCGTCTCGGCAGGAACTAACGCAGCCTCTAAAGCCGGGAGACCGGGATTCGAGATCGGACCGGGAGGGTATCCCTTATTCAGATACGTATTATAAGGAGAAACGATTTTGAGATCCTTTTCAAAAATTCTCGGATGCGGTTTATCGAATAGATACTGAATCGTCGCGCAAGATTCCAGGGGAATATCCTTTTTCATGCGATTCAAAAATACGCCGGCCATCAGCGGTCTTTCCTCGTTCTTCTTCGCTTCACGCTCCACGACGGAAGCAAGCACCACGATTTCATGAAGTTTTTTAGGATCGAGTTCCTTTGCCTTGGGAAGTTTATCCAATTTCGCAAAGAAACGTTTCAACATCATTCTTGCAATCTTCTCGACGGGATAATTTACCGGAACGCTATAGGTTTCGGGAAAGAGATAGCCTTCCGCAGTACTTGCAGGAATTTTAAATTCTCTTAACAACTCCGTTCTTGATGTCGCGTTCAGGAAATCCGCCCGAGTCTTGATTAAATTCTTTTTAACCAACAAGTCTCCGATTTGTCGGTTATTATATCCCTCCGGAACGGTAAAAGTGATCAGCTTGACCTTTCCTTCGGTAATGACCTGGAGGATTTTACGGGAATCCATCCCGTCGTTGATTTCATAAAGACCGGCTTTTATTTTATTCGCCGAGCGAGTGACCTTTATTAGAAATAGGAAATATTTCGAGGACTTTAACAGGCCGTTTTTGGCTAGTGTTGCGGTTACTTCGGTCGGAGAATCCCCGGGCTCTATACTTAGATCGATCTTTACCTGTCCGGATCCGGTGGCCCCACCCTTAATTTCGTCTGCGATAAAGAAAGCCGAAACCGAGAGTAGAATCAGACCGAAGACGATGGCTCCGAGTTTTAGGAGAATTTTATTCATGAAATTCATATAGTACGGTCTCCGAAATTTCTATCGGCAAGTATTCGGTTTTTCGGAACCCTTCCTGTGCCGGTCTAAGCATTTTCCTTTCCCAAAAAAGGAACAGGCAATCTTGACAACTGCTGCCGGACCCGTTCCCTAAAAAAGCAGGAATAATAACCTTCGTGACAGGCGGCACCAACCTGATCCACTCGATATACGATAAAATCGCCATCTTCGGGTAGCAACACCTGTCTTACTTTTTGGATATGACCGGATGTATCGCCTTTCTTCCAAAGGTTTTTTCTAGACCGACTATAATACGTTCCGAAACCGTCCGATCGTGTCAGGGCCAGACTTTCCGGACTCGAAAACGCCTGCATGAGAATATTACCGGCTTCATCCTGAGTTACGACTGGAATTAAACCGTTTACAAATATCGGGCGGGTCGAATCGTCCAGCGGGATGAGTTTTAGCTCGGAGAAAGTCGAGTGTAAAAAAAGAAGAGTATCCTCGTCGCAATCCACTAACTCCCGAGTCCCTTTCGGTAACCTCAAGCGAAGTTCGTTCAGATCTTCTTCCGCAATCCGTTCTAATCCGGACAGGACCCCGGGCTGAGCGGTAGCATAAAGTACGGTAACCATCGGATTCATCTTACATAAACTTGGACCGGATTCGAGTTGTCAAGGTAGGAATGATTTTGATTCGAATCTCGAATCAGGTGATTTGTCCGAAAAAAGTTTGCCCCGAAGTACTCGGGGCAAACCGCAGTCCTTACGCCGCGTCTCGCTCCTTTCTATCTCCGAAGCTATCGAAACGAACTTCGTCCGCAATAATCTTAAGCCGAGACCGAGCTTGTCCTTCCTGGTTTTTCCAACGGTCTTGTTTCAAATGACCGACGACCGTTACCTTTTTCCCTTTTTTTAAATATTCTGAACAGTTCTCCGCCGTTCTTTCCCAAGCTTCCACGTCCAGATACGAAACTTCAGGCTCCTCACCTTCGATTTTCCTGAAATTGTGATTCACAGCCAAAGTGAAATGAACGACGGATTTACCGCTAGCGACTTTTTTTAACTCAGGGTCGGCGGTTAAGAAGCCGTCGACTACCGTGATGGATAGATTTTTCATAATTTTTTCCCTCTAAGATTCGTGATTCACGGGTAAAAAAAGGGAAAGGCTGCGCGATTTTTTTTGCACTCAATCTAACGGAACGACATCCCGTAGGCGAAAACGGATTCACCTACGGGAAAATTTCAGAAATTGGATTCCAAGATGGAGATATAAGAACCCGGAATAAAATCTCCTTCCCAGATCCAAGAAGTTTCCCTAATAAATTCCTCTTCTTGCGGAAGAAAACTATTCACGGAGAACCACCCGATCGAGATTCCTAGGAGAAGAATCGCCGCAGCAGCAAGCAAGCGCCTCCCGGAAAATACCCTCAGTTTGTCGGATTGGGATTCTTCCTGGTATCTCAGGATCACGCAAGACGCAATACTCTTAGGCCAATTGGGATCGGATTTTCTCTTGAGAACTTCTTCCTTCATACTTAAATCATTTTTTATTATTCGCCCCATATCGTTCCTCCTTCCCTCCTTTCTGAATTTTGCATCCTTCGCAACATTTCCTTACCACGGGCGGCTCTGGACTTAACGGTTCCTGCGGGAACTCCTAGAGCCTCGGCAATCTGTTTTTCGGAATATCCGGAGAGATAATATTGGAGAACGCTTCGATACGATTCGGGAAGTTGCAGGACCCAAATCTTAGCTTTCTCCCAAGTCGGCAAATCCGCGACCTCGTCGGAATTGTCGGATACGGTTTCTAATCTCCTATCTTCTACCGAGCGCTTACCTGCTTTTTCAGCTTTGGTTTCCTCTCGCCCTAAAATCTCATTCATTCGAATGGATTCGTTTCTAGCGATCGTATAGAGCCAGGTCGTAAGTTTGGAATCGCCACGAAACTGACCTTTCTGAAGCGCCTTGTAGGCTCTCAGATACGTTTCCTGAGCGACGTCATCTATCGCGTATGCGAATCGTTCGTACAAGTAGCGGGAGATCGCCGCTAAGACGATCTCCCGGGTATCTTCTACGAAGCGGGAAAATTCCTGTTCTCCCATTGAACCCTCCGAAAGAATCAGGTGTTCCCTTATTCTTTCTCTTTTTCGAATTTACTTTGGAACTTAATAATTAGATCCGCCAGCTTATTTCTCTGCTCCGGAGTCAGAATCGCATGAAATTCGACCGCTTTCTTGAGAAAAAATGCGCGAAATTCGCCCATTTTCTTTTCATTTTCTTGGCCGTACTTATTCCATTTGTCGACGTTCAGCTTATCTCCGCGTAATTCTTCGACGGCTTCCTTAGGTAGAAACGGACCTTCCTGAAGTTTTAATTCTTTGCGTTTAGCAAGCACATCTGCTTTGATTTTATCTAACGTTTCGGCTTGGGATTCGTTAAGATCCAATTCCGATTTCAATTTCTTTACGACGAATTCGGCCCTTTTTTCGGGCGAACGCCATTTATGGTGACAACCCTGGGTCAAGACCGTAGCCAAGCCTAAGACCAGCAGAATCGTAGTTATTTTTGCAACTTTGCGAAACATCAGTTCATCTCCTCGTTACGACTCTCTGACCGAAATCGGAAAGTCGGGTTCCCAAAAAAATTAAACCGTGTCGATGATAAGAATATCCTCGGGCGAGATTTCATATTTCGCGACGAGTTTTGCCACGATGTTGCTCAGCAGTTCGGAAGCATTTTTCTGATACTGAAACGCTTCCTCAAGTTCCAAAAAGAATTTTCGCGGCGTAGGCAGTTCTTTTAATACGAAACTTATCTCTTGTACGATTCTTTCCGCGGTCTTACCGTATGGGCATCCGATTAAACGAACTCCGATCCCGTATCCTTCCCGAGAAATCTTTTGGATAGAAAACGGAAATTCCTTCTTATCGACTAAAGAGGTAGAGTTAATTCGAAGAGCGTTTAAAATTTTTTCGAGTAGCGAGCTCGGGTCGATCGGTTTTAAAAGATAGGCCGCCAATTGTCCACTCGAAGCCGCGCTCAACACGTTTTCTTTCTCGTTACTGGAAGTGAGAAAAATCACCGGCTTATTTCCGTTTTTTTCGGGCATGGTAGCGACGAGATTTACGCCCGACATGCGAGGCATCTGGTTATCAAGAAGAATCAGATCATAATCCTCTTTCCTAAGCTTCAATTCACCCGCAGCGCCGTCTACGACGTGGTCGACTTCGAAATTAAATCGCTCGAGATAATGAATCAGCAAGTCCGCAGAAGTTTCGTCGTCTTCCGCGAGCAGAACTTTATATGATCGATACGTCATAAAAAAGAATTCTCCCCTGCTTCTTATTTCGGCTACAAATCGAGAGCGGTACAGGTTTCGTATCCCCGCACCAAGGATTTTGAACGGTTTATATCGGGATGTCGATAAAAAAAGGCCGGTCAGGGGGAAGCGGCTTAATGGTCCCCCGACCGGTTTTTAATGAGGATGGATTCCGTTTGAGAATAAATCGGTCTTATCGACCTCTTTCCCAGTAACCTTCGCGATATTGGTCCGTTAGATCGACCCAAACATCGGAGACTCCTTTGGAGCTTTTAGCTTCCTGCAGCTTTGTACTTTCATAAGGAGTCAGCGGCGCGGAGAACTGCCAGCCCCGGGAAGAGCAGGCGTTACGACCATTGCTCCAAATTCCGCTATCATCGGTGATCGTCCAGTTGCCGCTACCGTCCTTACAAGCGAAGCGGAAACCTGCGCTGCAATTATTATCGTTCCAACGACCGTCGCTCCGAATTTGCGCGCAGTGTTCGTTATTATTATAGTTATTCGGTTCTCCTACGCCCCAGGACCAAAGTCCTAACTTCGCAAAATCCGGATTAAACTGATCGATACCGAATACGCTGACGCCGCAGGAAAGCATCTGAGGAATATTCGTATTTGTGAATGTACCGGTCTCCTTAGCGCCGTCGAAAATCCCGAAATAATTCGTACTATCGTTATAGATTCTGGTCATGGAAGAATCGTAGGTGCTACGGCTCCAATTGCAGTCCGGATATCCCCGGAAATCCTTAGGATGGATACTGAAATCGCCGAAGAAAATTCTCTTAAAGTAGTTATTCCAAGCTCCGGAATAACAGCCGTTGCTCATTAGCAGAATCCTCCGGTTGGAAGCTACCAAGTCTTTCAATTTAGGCATATTGTCGGGAGAAGGTATTTCTCCGCAGGATCCGCTGCTATATTGGTGCAGGTACGGATCCAAATAACTTCTTACAATTCCTAAAAATTGATCGGCACGATTATCCAGATAATCCTCGAAATATAAAACCAAAACTTCGTTTCTATTTTGAGGTTGACTGATCCAGTTTTGGATTTCCGCCAAGCCGTTTCCGACGGGCCGATCGAATACGTTACATCCGATTCCGTTGGCCTGGGCATGACAAAGCAGAAAGTCCTTCGCAAAATGAGCACCCAGTACGTAGTGCACGTCCAACTCGATGAACCTTGCTCCTAGGCGGAGTTGATCGCCGATCGAATATTGTTGATTCGGAAAAGAATAGGAAAAGAAAGGGCCTGCATAGGCTTTACTATTATAAGAATTATGCGTTCCGTAAAAGAGGGCTTTATGAGCCGGTAGATTCGTTTCGATTTGGATCTGTCTTTGGATCGAAATCGCCTTCGCTTCCGGCGATTTTTCAAACAAGTCGATCGGATTCGGCAGAACGGCGCCTCTGCTTGCAAATAAGCTATTCCCGGCAGCCAGAAGTAGCGCTAGGGCCCAAAATATGGAAATTCTCTTCATCTAATTTCACCTAAATTTTTGGCCTATTCTATGGATCTACCCGAGTTTCCTCCCAATTGTTACTTATATCAGACTTATATTCCGGAGTTTTTTATTTATAACGATCGCTATAAATTTAAGACCTTCTCTCATTGCAAGACTTGAATTAGGATCTCTTTTAAAGCTGGGGAAGTCATAATTTGGTAATGAGATAAACCGGTTAGTTTCCAAACTCTAGTCTCAGGGTTGGGCTTCTTCCGATAGACTCTCTCCGACAAATAAACCAAGCTAGGCTTCTCGACGATACCGTCTCCGATCCAGTCGGACCAATTGCCTTCTTCCCCGGTAACTAAGCTATATACCTGAGTTGCATTCACGTCATCCAGTTCGTTAAAGTACAGTTCCTGTTTGTATCTTGAAATCTGATTCGGTTCTTTCCAGTCCTGCTCCCGGATAATTCCATGCGATAAATCTTTCATGGCATCGCTTCTTTGGTTTCCGATAAATCCGATCAGATTTACCGGAAATATCGGCAAGGATTCCGCCCCTAGACCCAGCCAAAAGCCGATCTTTTCAATATAAGATCCGCCATCCGGAGAGCTGATCAATAAGGCGTGTCGAATCCGATTCGATAAGAGAAAACCCTTCTGCCCGGCCAAGAATAATGCGCTTCTGAAAACGAGCCCCCCCTGACTGAAGGAAATAAAATCGAGCTTTCGATCCGCGAATTCCGGAAACGATAGTAGCTCTTCGACTAACGCCAGCAAGGCGGTTCCATTTTCGGAAATATGAGCGCCGGGATTAAAACGTACGTAAATAGGATAATATCCTTCCCGAACCATAACCGCAGATGGAGTGACCTCCCCTTTCGCATTCCACAATCCTTCGTCGCAGAATAACCCCGGAACACAGATTATGACGTTCTGCAATCCCGACTTTTTCCAATCTTGAACCACTTCGTGAGCGCCGACATCCAAACCATTTAGCCGAAACGAAGGGCGGATCAAAGAGGTTGCCAGAAAATCGGCAAACGAATCTCCCACGATACTGGAGATCGGAATATTTTCGAACAAGGTCTTCTTAACGACGGAATCGGCCGCATCCAAGGATTCCAAGGCCTTTTGCATCGCAGTCGCGGTGGATTCCAGCGCTCTCGTAAGACCCTCTTCGGTCTTTTCGGCAGCTTGCTGCAGCGATGTCCCGGTCCTTTTCAAAAACGAAGCGAGCTCGGAATTTTCGATCAAAGGCGCGCCGGAAATCTCAGCCAAACGACCGGAAGTCCATTCGAAAGATCTAGCTAGAATGGAACGCACTCCTTCTAACGTTCCGACGGAAACGTCTTTGGCTATGTGAACGGCCTTTTTACTGAGCTGGAAACTGGGACTTGTTGGTTTGTATAAATCGTCTGCCGGCATACTTTTTCCGTCCGGTAATTAGATACAGAATCCAAGCAAAGATCCATTATAATTTTGCGAGAATTTAGGAGGATACGGGCAAATCCAAAAAGAATCTCGTGTATTCGCCGGGAACGCTTTCAAACGAAAGATACCCTCCATGTTCTTTTACGATGCTTAAACTAACGGATAATCCCAGGCCCGTTCCTTTGTCGGCGTCCTTGGTCGTAAAAAAAGTATTAAAAACGGACCTGCCGAGTTCGGGGGGAATACCTAAACCGGTATCTTCGACAGTGATCCTAACCAAGGGCTTATTCCCGAGATCGACCATTTTGACCGACAAAGTCACTCTCTTATCTTCATAGTATTCTTCCTTACGCTGATTCAAGGAATCCACCGAATTATTCACAAGGTTCAGAAGCACTTGTAGAATCTGACCCTCTTTGCATACGACGGGAAAAACCTCCTCGGAGATATCCAAGTTCAAGGTGATGCTGCTCATTTTAATTCGCTGCTCGACGATGGATTGCATTTTAATCAGAGTATTCCTTATGTCGATTTTTTCGTACTGGCTTTTTTCCTTGCGGGCAAATCGAAGCAAGTCCTTGACCATCACCGAAATCCGTTCCGCTTCATTATGAATCTTCGAAGCGATTCGTTTGACTTTTTCCGGGTCGTTTTCTCCGGATTCCAGAAGTTTAGAATATTCTATAATTGTCATAATTGGATTATTTATTTCATGGGCCATTGCCCCGGCGAGAAAGCCCATGGCTTCGAGTTTCTGGCTTTGACGCAGCTGCTCTTCTATATCGTATTTATCCTTCTCCGCCTGAAGCCGAGCTTTGCATTCGTCCCGTTCTCTCAGAGCCCTACGAAACGCAGGCACTAGTTTTACGAGACGATCTTTCAATACGTAATCCGTCGCTCCCCTTGTAAGGGTTTGGATAGCTGCCTCCTCGCCGTATGTCCCCGAAACGAATATAAAAGGCGTCGTAGGACAGGATTCCTTGGCGAGAGACAAGGCGGATAGACCGTCAAAATCAGGAAGAGAAAAATCCGAAAAAATAAAATCGGGTTTCTCTTCGAAGATCGCCCTTAAATACGTCTCTCTATCCTGAACGTGCACCGAAACATATTCTATTCCGCCTTTTTTCAGCTCTCGTTGAATGAGCTCTAAGTCCGTGGGAGAGTCTTCTAAAAATAAAAATTTCAATGGCTTCATGTTAAGGGACCGATTTATTTAATATGCACCAATATTGTCCTATTTCCGCAACGGTGATCGCAAGCTTTTCGAATTCAACCGGCTTAACCATATAACTATTTACGTCTAATTTATAACTTTCTACTATATCCCGTTCTTCGGACGAGGATGTAAGCATTACCACGGGAATCATTTTTAAACTATCGTCGCCCTTCACGGTTCGGAGCACTTCCAGTCCTTCGACTTTAGGCATTTTCAAATCTAATAATACGAACAACGGGAATTCGGTTGCGATTCGCGCGCCGAACGCAACGATCAGCAAGGCAGCTAAAGAAAAACCGATGATTAACTTTCTCGAATAAGCTGTATCAAACATACATAATTGAGTAACGAAGTATCTTACCTGAGAAGCTTCAATATTCAATCATATTCTTCAAAACTCGTTAGAATCGATGTTTTTTGCGACGAGAACGGTCAAAATAACAATCTTGACTCGGATCGAGTATAGAGAAGCCTAATATTCTTCATAGCTTTTATCGGTTTGTAGTCAATAATTATGTGACTACACGAAAGATCTTTCGAAACTCTAATGCGACATAGGAATAATCCGTTTCATTCCTATCGAGGTGGCCAAATCGGACCGTAGTACATTCCTAAAGCATTAACTTTCTAGATCTTCCACTTTATGTTTTCCCGATAAACCGTTTAGCACATCTCTGATTCTTAATATGATTTCGCTTTCCGGGTCCAAAATTTGCGCTGCGACAATCATTTTTACTGCCCTTTCATAGTTTTTAAGGGCAATATAGGTTTGGGCCAAATTGATTAAATTTTTAAGATGTTCCGGTTCTCTTAGATATAATCTCTCCCCGAAATCCTGAGCTTTTCCCAAATCCCCGGCCTTTCTAGCGGCAAAGGATGCAACATACAGTATTTCCTTATCGACCGGTTTTATATTTAGATAATCTTCCGCGTAAATGACCGCTTTCGGATAATTCTTCATTTTTATAAACAATCGCACGAAATTCTTTTTTACTTCGGGAATGCGACTATCGATCATTTCCGCTTCTTCTAAAAAGGATAACGCTTCCTTTATATCCTTATTATTGGCCCTTTCCCTTGCCTGTCGTAAAAATTCCAGAACCTTCTCTCGCCGATCTTTTTCATCATCTTTACTATTCCGATCGTCTTCCTTAAACGATAACCGAATCATCGACAGATCGTCCGTTAATACTCCGTGTGAAGTGATTGCATGATAGATGGATTTGAGATCCCCTTTTCCCTTTTCAACTTTCCTAAGAAATAGCAATTCGTCGTCGTTGATGATTCTTGACCCGTCCTGTTCGGTGCCGATAAGAAGATCGTCCCTACCGTCCGAACCGGCGATAATTACGTCTCCCGGTTCCAGTTGGAAAGTCTTCACATATATTCGGCCGTCGAGCCCGGTGGTACCCAATTTTCTAAACATCAAATCATCTTCGATAAAACTCGCAATACCGTCCCGGTATAGTACGGTCCATGGATGTTCCGCATTAATATAATATAATACACCGGACTCGTCGTCGATGAGTCCTAATACCGTGGATACCAGCATGGACCCGTCAAAACTTTCGAACACCTTATGCAATTCCGTAAATGCGTTCTTCAACCAACGTTCCGGAGATTGCTCCCTCATAGAAGCCGCCATCCTAGTTCTTTCTATGATCGACTCGCAAACCGCACCCAAAACGAGAGCGCCCCCGGCTCCTTGCATGGATTTTCCCATCGCGTCGGCATTTAAAAAAATCGTGTAGGATCGATCGCGCAATCGAATATGATTCGAGATATTCAAATCTCCGCCTATTTCATCTTCGAATCGTCTAAATGTGAATTTTTTCTTTTGCTCAACGAAGAAATCCACTCTCACATTCTCGGAAACCGCCTTATTCGATCCGAGAGGTTTGATCAAAAGGGACGTTAAGAAGTAATCTCCGTCCTGTTGCTGCTTTAATTCACGCACCTCTCCCAAGGTTTGTTCCAATTCGCTAGTCCGCTCCTTCACTTTTTCTTCCAATTCATCCGCGTATTGTTCCAAGCGTTTTCTACCCGCTTGAATGCTTCTAGCCATTCGATTGAACGATCTGGCCATAAAGCCGATTTCGTCCTCCACTCGGGGAGCCAGCCGATAATTTAAGTTTCCTGAATTAACTTCCCTAAGACCCGTCACGATCTCGTCCAATGGCAGAACGAGCGCATTCCGGAAGAAAAACTGAAATCCGACAACGACTACAAGTACCATTCCTACTAGCGAAATCACTAAAACCGTCGCAGGCTTGTTTTGGAACTCCCTATAATCCCGATAGTCGTAGCCTACCTCGTAGATCTTGCCGTTTCTTGGATTCGAGAAATAGTAGGCCAGATAAAATTGTGGCTTAGGATCTTCCGGTTTGAATAAACGAGTTCCTCGGTAAACTCGTTTACCCTCCTCATAAATCGGAGAGAGAAGCGACAATACGATTTTAGAAATTTCCGCTTCACTCTTCCCTTCCTTTATCGCCGCCAAGGCCTTGTCGCGCACTACCGTTAGTGTTTCCGAAACCCCGATCGTTTCGGAGGAAAATAATTTTCGGATCGAATGAGAGTCTCTGCGATCCGCAAGATGCGAAAATTTACTTCTTATGATATTCAGTTTCCCGTTCGTGACGTGAAAATAGGTCGCGATATCGGCATCGGAAACATCTTGCTTCGATTTTAGAAATGCACGTAATCCTTCGGCATATGCGAAAAATTCTCGTGGGGATGATTTTAATACGGAATCGATTCGAACGGATCTTTCCAAAGAGGAACCCGGGCCGACGCTTATCAACCGATTTCGAATTCCGAAAAATTTGGTCTCAAGGTTATCCTCCGAGTTAAATCGGGGATCCTTCGATCCTTTTTCAATTTCGAATTTTTCGGAATCGGGATCGAAGGAAAGAATATACGCCAGTCCCTGAGGAGATCGGTTATTCATCACCGCTAAAACGGTATCTTTATTTTTACTCTCGTCGTATGTTTCTTCGTATCCTTCTAAAATGGAATAACCGAGCAACAGATAACAGACGGCGAAAGTAGCTAAAGAAATTCCTACGATCCTGCTCAAAATCGTGGTTCGTTCCTTAGTGGCGTTTACGTACACGATAAGGATCAAGAACATTCCGATTACCATGCCCGCATCGAAGGATTGTTGATAAGCGGCTCTCGAAACGGAACCGTCACGGCTCATCGCGTTCAATATTCCCGGTACGACCGTGATTACGATATAACCTAACAGAATGTATATTACCGATCGCCTTTCCTTCCCTTTTTCGACGACGGCTTTCCAGAGAGCGATCACTAGGTAGGAGACATCGTAAAACAGGATGATGATCGAAAAATATTTATAAAACCCGTGTGTTTCAAAATCCCAGTAATGACTCCCCGCAACGAAAGTGCGAGAGGCTCCCAGCGATATCGTGACATACCAAGCGGTTACGGCTAATACGCCCAAATGAAGTAATGCATAAAAGCTTAAACCTATTTTCAATCCCCTGGATCGGGGCGCAGGAAAATAGATAAAGAAGGCGACAAGTTGGGTAAAACTGAGTAAGGGACCGGCGACGACAATCCATCGATGAAAAATCGTGCTTTCGTCATAGGAAATAAAACCCCAAATATAACCTATGTGATGAAAAAACGAGGATAGGCAGCATAGGCCTAGATGAAAAGCCGCTCTGCTTCCGTCCTTAATCGTAAGAAAGAAAAAGGCTACGTACAAACAGAAGAAGGCCGCTAGAATGGAACCGAAGGCATAAAAGTTTAAAAAAATAGAATTCATTCTTACGAGATGCTCAGCCAATTAGATGAAAAAATTCGCCCGGAAAAATCAGATAATGGAATCGAATTTTCGATTAAAGAATAATTTGTTTCCATCGGATTCGATTATCGACTCGGCGGGCATAAAATGCGATTCGTTTAGCATAATTCGCAAAATTTATTCTAAAGCCGGTTATGAACTATCTTTAATCCTAAACGCACAAAAGAGGTGAAGAAACTCCAATATAAGTGAAAAACAAGTGCTTAAGGCAAATTCCGGACGGGATTTTTTGGTTCCTAAATAGTACCAATGAAGTTGACCTATTGAATTCGCCCGCAAAACTGTCGATGACTCGACTTCATCCCGATGCTTTTCAACACATTCGTATTTTTACTCTTTTTTCTAGTCGTTTATGCAATCTTTTTGGTCTTAGGTAATTTTGCCAAAAGATACCCTTTGGCTGCGAGAGGACAAAATCTCTGGTTACTAGCCGCGTCTTATTTTTTTTACGGCTGGTGGGACTGGATATTTCTTACTCTTATCATAGTAAGCACCTTCGTGGATTATTCCGCGGCACTCGGAATTAACGGCGCTCGGAATCAAACCCAAAAAAGGATTTTTCTTTGGTTCTCGATTCTTTCCAATTTAGGCATCCTATTCACGATGAAGTATTTCAACTTTTTTGCGGATAGCTTCATCTACGAATGGAACGCTTTGTCGGGTCTTTTAGGATGGGGGGCTGTCGGGGGAAGTCATTCGTTATTATTGCGATCCATCGTATTACCGGTAGGAATCAGTTTTTACACTTTCCAAACCATGTCGTATACGATCGACGTGTATAGAGGTCAAATCCCCGTCGAAAAGGACTTTTTTGATTTCGCGTTATTCGTCACTTACTTCCCTCAACTTGTCGCCGGACCGATCGAACGCGCCGGAGATCTGATTCCTCAATTAAAGAAACCTAAATTTCCAAACTCTGCGATTTTATTGGAAGGGGTTTGGGATATCCTTCTCGGTTATTTTTTGAAAGTCTATGTCGCGGATAATTTAGGACCTCTCGTCGATCAGGTTTACTTTCCGAACAAAGAAGCTTACCTAGCCCACACGGACCACGCCCTGGGAATGGGTGGAGGCCAGGTTCTCTCGGCCACCTTGGGTTTTCTAATACAGATTTATTGCGACTTTGCCGGGTATTCTTTTATCGCACTGGGAGTATCCCGTTTTCTGGGAGTCCAACTGACGGTCAATTTCGAGACTCCGGAATATTCCGCGACTCCGATAGAGTTATGGACTCGATGGCACGTAACCTTAAATCGGTGGTTTCGAGAATACGTGTATTTTCCATTAGGCGGAAGCCGCACGACCAGAACAAAACAAATTCGTAATATACTTCTCGTATTCGGTCTTTCAGGTCTTTGGCACGGCGCCAACTGGACGTTCATCACCTGGGGGCTCTTAAACGGTATATTTACCGTAATCTACATGAGCATTTTATGGAATTTTCCTCCGACTGCGGATGCTCCCGAAAAACCGGTTTGGATCCGAATTCCGATCGCAATCGGCAGCCGTCTGCTTACTTTCTTACTATTCGCCTTAAGTGCAGTCGGTTTTCGAGCCTACGATACGAATCATATGCTCCTACTTTATTCCCAAATTTTTTCACCGTGGAATCTCACAGATCAAGTGAACGGAATATTATCCGTAGGCCATTATTTCTGGGAGATGCTCCGAATCGCATTGCCGCTTTTAGTTATCGATTACTTCGTTTATACACGAAAAGACAGATACTTCCTTTTAAAGAAAGGCCCGATTTTACAGGCATTGGTTTTTATTCTATTGTTCGGAACGATAATACTCAAGGGAATATTCGGAAAGGAGGTCATCTACTTTGCGTTCTAAACTCACCGGACTACTTCTCGCAATCCTTTTTTTCGTCATAGTAGAAGGAATCGTTCGCATACTTCCCAGCTACTATCTGGAAGAACCGGAAACATTCTTCGTAAACTATAAGAGAAATTCGATCGAGTCGGGCTCGGGTACGGCCGAGGTTATCATCCTGGGAGATTCCAGGAGTATGGCCTTATCCGGAAACGCCAAGGGGAAAGACGGAGAATATGCGGTGTACAACCATAGCCTTCCGGCGATGGGTCCTCGATATTATAAATTTCTTATAGAAAAATATTTGCGGTTCGGGAACAAAAAACCGAAATTACTTTTGTTTGCCGCAAGTCATGTTCTATATTCCCAAGGATACGGATTCCCGCTTTACGACCCCTCCGGTCAAAAAACCGTTAAGAATGAAAGCATATCTATGTACGTCGATCGTAGATGGAACGAAGGTTGGCAAAACAATTTCTTTAAGCAGCCGATAATATCCACGCTGGATCCTTTGGATCCTCAGGCCGCCGACACGTTTCTCTGGGATTTTTTCGGACAAAGATATCTCCATCAGTTCTCGTTTGCCGAGCTGGCCGGACAATTTCAAGGCGTGGAACGGATTTTTATCCTGTCCAAGGCGGCTCCGATTCTTTACTCGACCTATAAATTCAGAAAGTCCGTACTAAACGCCTTTACGCTTTCCAATTGGAAGGCGGAGAGCGACTCTGCGGAATGGATCAAAACCTGCTCTTCCTGCGATGCGATCGAGGCCGGACAATGCTTACCGGCCGCTTCCCAGCTGCAGGACAATTTCCGGATTCAGGAATGGTTGGATACATATTACGGAAAATATAATATTTCCAATCGAATGAATCCGCTGCAAACCTTTCAATCGAGAGAATATGTGAAACATATATTACAAAAATCGATTGATTCTCAAACTATAATCGCTCCTCACGATTATAGTTCACTTATAGAATTGATCGAATTTTGCGAAAAAGAGGGAATTCTTTTCGGATTTCTGTATATGCCCGGAATACGGGAAATGGAGGATACGAAAAATTCTAAAGCCATCTATGCGGAAGTACAAGCCTTACTAAAAGGTAGAAAGAACGCGGAATTCTTTTCATTTCCTAGCGCCGGTTATCCCAAAGAGCTTTTTGTGGATTTGATCCACTTCGATTGTAGAGGAGAGGAACGTTTAAACGGGGAATTTCACGGATTCGTACTGCCTAAAGTATACAAATTTATCGACGAGCACTCCGTACATCCATCCCTTTAGGGATTTGTCAAAGAGTGCCCGATAAATAGGCTTGTCGTTTCGAAAATCGACAATCATCTTCTTTGCTTATGAAAGAAATCCATAAAAGACCGATAACCGCATTTTTTATGTCGGATGAAATCCGTTTCGCTTCCATTTCTAGTCGCACTTTGCCGAAGTAGCACCGCAAAATTCGATTTTCAGTCTTACCCTAACAAAAGAAAGACGGTAATCTCGGCAAAACATGATTTTTTGCTTGCTATAAAAAATTCAAATCGGCACACAAGGTTTCGGTACTCACATGGAAATTACGGTTCAAGACGACATTCATATCATCAAGATCTCCGGATCCATCCTCCAATCGGACAGCGAGGAATTGGACCGTAACCTTAGCGATCACAATTTCGACCCTTCCCCTAAAGTCATTATCGATCTTACGGAAGTGAGTCATATCTGTTCGACCGCTCTCGGGATTTTAGTTTCTTACAAGAAAAAATTCAATTCTGCGGAAGGGGATATTATTATCGTTGTGAACGATGAGGATCTGCTTCAACTCTTTGAAATTACGATGCTCGATAAAGTGTTTAAAGTCGTTCCTACGATTGATGACGCTTTTGATGAATTCAAATTGGGAAATTGAAATCCCTCGTAATCGCATCCAATAACGCTCATAAAATTCGAGAAATTCGGTCCATACTAAGCCCTCTAGGAATCGAGCTAAAGACTCCTAGGGAGCTTGGCATCGAATGCGATCCGGAAGAGACCGGGACAACCTTCCAAGAAAACGCCTTACTGAAAGCGAGAGAATTGTACTCCCTCAGCGGACTTCCATCCTTAGCGGATGATTCGGGAATCTGCGTCGAAGCTTTGAGCGGAGAACCCGGAATCCATTCCGCAAGATTCGGAGGAGAAGGATTGGACGATGAAGGAAGAGCCCGACTCCTTTTGGAAAGAATGCAAGGCAAGGAAAACAGAGACGCGAAATATGTCTGCGTTATTGCTCTTGTCGACGGCGACTCCGAATCGACGTTCGAAGGGGAATGTAGAGGTAAAATCGCGGAAGACTATGATAGAACCGGATTCGGGTTCGGCTACGATCCGGTATTTTATTTTCCACCGTTCCAAGTTCGTTTTTCGCAAGTAAGCGAAGAAAGGAAAAATACGATTTCACATCGTAGAGTCGCTTTGGATCGCCTAGTCTCTTACCTAAAAGCGAATCTCCAATCCTAGCAAATTAATTCGATTCCGCCAGTACCGGACCACCTGCGAGTCGTTTGTAGAACTCCACACCTTCTCGTTCCAAAAATTCTTCGTACGTTCCCTTAAAGTCGCGGATACCTTCGGTAGTCACTTCCAATACTCGAGTCGCGATCGAAGAAACGAATTCGCGGTCATGGGAAACGAATAAGACGGTCCCTTCGAACTTGGTCAACGCGTAGTTCAACGATTCGATGGATTCAAGGTCGAGGTGATTGGTGGGTTCGTCCAGCGCGAGAAGATTGTCCTGAGCCAGAATCATTCTACCGAGAATAATTCTGGACTTTTCTCCACCGGAAAGAACCTGTGTTGGCTTCTTTGCCATTTCTCCGCTAAAAAGCATTCTTCCTAAAATGGCTCGAATCTCTTCCATTTCGGTTCCCGGAGGAGCGTACCGATACAGCCACTCTACGATTGTATCCGCATCCTGCCCGATTCCTTCGCGATGGTCCTGCGGAAATACGGAAGCTTCTACCGATTCCCCAAAAACGACGGTGCCCGAGTCCGGTTCGATTTCCTTCATTAAAGTTTTAAGAAGCGTCGTTTTACCTACGCCGTTGGTGCCGATAATCGCGATCTTTTCGCCTTTCGTAATATTAATGGTAAAGTTCTTAAATATGACTCTGTCTTCATAACCCTTGGAAACTTCATCCGCGATAATCACATCCTTACCGAGAGGACGTTTCATTTTAAACACGATGTAAGGAAATTGTCTTGAGGATGGACGAATTTCCACCATATTATCTTTGATTTTTTCGATCATCTTCTGACGGGAAGTGGCCTGCTTCGATTTAGCGGCGTTGGCGCTGAACCGGCTTACGAATTCCTGTAACTCGGCGATTTTTTCCTTAGCGCGTTTATTATCGGCAACACTTCTCTCACGGGAGGCTTGAGCGGCTTCCATATATTCGTCGTAATTTCCCGGATAGACCGTCATGGTCTGGTAATCCAAATCCGCAATATGAGTAGCGATCGAGTTTATGAAGTGACGGTCATGGGATATCACCACGACGACTCCCTTATAATTTAAAAGAAAAGATTCCAGCCAGTGAATGGTTTTGATATCCAAGTGGTTGGTAGGTTCGTCCAAAAGTAATACATCAGGTTTTTGGAATAGAACTTGTGCCAATAGGACGCGAAGTTTAAATCCTCCGGTTAAGAAAGAAAGGGTTTGGCTATGAATATTAGTCGGAATTCCAAGGCCTTCGAGCAATTCCCCCGCGACGCTTTCGGCTTCGTATCCACCCATTTCGCCGAAGGATTCTTCCAGTTCGGAAACTCGAATTCCATCTTCATCGGACATTTCAGGTTTGGAATAAATCTCGTCTCGTTCCTTAGCGATCTCCCAAAGTTCCTTATTGCCCATCATGACCGTATTCAGCACGGTTTCGTTTTCGTATTCGTAATGATCCTGTTTAAGATAACCGACCTTAACGCCGACATCTATCGCAATCGAACCTGCCGCCGCTTGCTCCAAGCCGGCTAAAATTTTCATAAAAGTCGATTTACCGGATCCGTTAGCTCCGATCAATCCGTAACGACACCCCTCCTTGAACTTCAAGGTTACATTTTCAAAGAGGACCTTCTTACCGAAATTTAGAGAAAGACCTGACACGCTGATCATAAAACCTACCTATCCGTTTAGGCAACTTCCGAAGAAGCAAGGGGGATAATACCAGAGTTCCAAGACCCGCCGAATTTGCCAACTAAAACCGATCGGTTAGAATCGCCTCTTCCGACCGAGTAAAAAATTTCCAACGACTTCGGGAGGTAGGCGATGAATTCGTAATATTCCCCGCCGTAATTCGACGCATTCGGAAATTCAAAGATTTATACTTTGTTAAACGACTTAAATGAAACTCTCTCCCGAGATTTTTCCTCGACCGGCGACCGTAATCAAATTCGTAAACCGGACTCGGAACGGGACTGGAGATCGTTAAAAAAATAGAACCGTTCTTAAAATCGAAGAATAACTCCAAAATTCATTCCTATTTTTGTAGTTCCTCTTCCGAATCCCTAGCTTTTACCTTGAATTTCTATTTTCCGTCGAGATAGTGAATTACGAATGAAAATTGCAATCATAGGAAGCGGAATAGCAGGTCTTAGCGCTTGTTGGTATTTAGGAAAAGAGCACGAAGTTACGTTAATCGAAAGACATGCACTTGTCGGAATGGATGCTCACGGGACCGATTTGGACTGGAACGGTAAATCGATCAGAATCGACGTCCCCTTTCGAGCTTTTAAAAAAAATTATTATCCGTGTCTCTTGGACTTATTCAAAGAGGCGGATATCGCCGTTAGACCCGTAGACTATTCGTTTTCCTTAAACTACGGAGACGGAACCACGTATTTCGGATTCTCCACCTTTGCATTGGGAGGGAATTTTTTTCCGATACCTTACATCGCCTGCTTTTCCAATTCCAATTCAAGGAAGATATTTTCGGATGCGATGCGATTTTACGAGGAATCGGAAAATCAATTAGAAACATTGAATGAAGAACAGCTGACGATTTCGGATTTTTTGCGTAAGTTTAGATATTCTCGAGAATTCGAAGACCAATATTTAATACCGATGTTTTCGACCATCAATACTTGCACTTCCGAAAGCGCTAAGAATTACCCTGCAGAAGCCGTGATTCGATATCACTCCAAAGGCCTAAAATTTTTGCGATTTTTAACTGCGGAAAAAGGTACTCGAGATATCACGAACCGTTTAGCCTCACGGGCTTCTAAAATACTGTTGAATTCCGAACCGAAACAAATCGTTCTTAACGGAAATAAGGTTCGATTGCTATTCGATAACCATGAAGAATATTTCGATCGAGTCGTGATTGCGGCTCCTGCAAATCGAGCGGTGTCCATGCTTCCCGACGAACACTCGAGAGAAAAAGAATTACTTTCGTCGTTCAAGTACGAGTCTTCGGAAGTCGTAACGCATTCCGATCCTAAATTTATGCCCAAGCAAAAAAAGCATTGGGCCCCGATGTGTTTCGCTCTTTCCAAGGACGGTTCGAGAGCCACCGCGACGATTTTACTGAATAAGGTTTTGCCGGAAATGGGAGGTACACCAGTATTCCAAACTTGGAATCCACTGATCGAACCTCAACCCGATTCGATTTTAAGTCGTTCCAAATTCGAGCGACCGGTCATCGATTTGGCTTCTAAGGAAATGATACGGGAATTGAAAGAACTGCAGGAAATGCCCGGTAGAAAGGTCTGGCTTTGCGGTTCGTATGCACGGTATGGGATTCCGTTATTGGAAGCAGGAGTGTCCACGGCGCTAGACGTAAAAAATTGGGTCGAATCGTCCATCATTAAGGCCTAGGTCTCTACCGCTTTTTCAAACTATAGATCGCATATCGAAAAAACTTTCGTCTTCGATCCGAACGGAGAAAGTCGGCGAAATCGTTATATCGTTTAACCGCTTGCTTAGGAAATCTAGAATTTTTCGAATGTAAATTCTTTCGAATAAATTCCGCGAACCCGTTAAAAACGAACTCATCGATGTATTCGAAGGAGGCTTCCCGA
Organism: Leptospira inadai serovar Lyme str. 10; assembly: GCF_000243675.2. Classification (NCBI taxonomy): domain Bacteria; kingdom Pseudomonadati; phylum Spirochaetota; class Leptospiria; order Leptospirales; family Leptospiraceae; genus Leptospira; species Leptospira inadai. The sequence continues at coordinate 68,647 of NZ_AHMM02000025.1, forward strand.
AAACCGATCGAAGAATTCAGATTCCTTAAAGTCTCCGTAGTCATCCTGTTTGAAGAGGGAATTCCCGCCATTGAACAAACGATTTTACGAATTGTCTCGTTCCACCAATTTAACGTTTCGCCGTTTAAGATGATTTCCGCGGAAGTAAAGATTCCGTTCGATCGGAGAATTCGAAACGCTTCTTTCATAAAACGCTCTCGATCGGGAAAGAAATATGCGCTATCCAAACAAACGATCTTATCGTAGCTAGCGGTAGGAATTTTATTCAAGAGTTCGATACTCTCGAGACGAAGATCTACGGCGAGATTTCTCGACTCGAGCATCCTTTGAGCGAATTGAAATTGTTCGATAGATGAATTAATTGCAGTTATATGTTCCGGCAAAACGCGAAATTTCTGATTCCAAACGAGAAGTTGATCTCCGCAACCGAATCCTAAATCCAAAAGAAGATCGGAAGAAGAAAGCTCGGCCTTCTTTCCTGTCAGAAGCGCTAAATCGAAGCAAGCAGTCGGATAATCCGACGCATTTTTCCAGTAACCTAGATTTGCCCAAGAAGTTCCGCCTAAACCGTTTAAATAAAGGTGGGTCAACGTACTTGGAGCCGCATCGACTTTCCCGCGAAAGAATAAATTCATGGTTTGTCGAAGCATGTTAATTCCCGATCGTAAGCAAAGCTTTTAAGGAGAAATTTCTCCCGAAAAAAGGACTTTCCCTTTGTTCCAACGTAAGGGAAACTACCACAGACCTGCCATGAACAAAGAACGCATATTCCGGACAATTTCCTCTTTATTAAATTCCGCGAAAGAGAATTGGAAATCCATCCTAAAATACGGGACCGTCATCGGGCTTATTATCGCCGCATTTTTGATCGGCGGATCTTACGTCGTCTGGTTGACCAAGCAAGACGACGTGATTCGTAACTTGGAAACGTTCCAAAAGGAAGTCTCTAACGCGTACGACCCGAATCAAAGTAAGCCGATTCGGATTCTGGATAAAAACGGCAAGTTGATCGGAGAATTCTCCCGTAGAAAATTTAAACCGATCCGAACCGACAACCTTAATAATCATGGAAATATAATATGGGCTCTTTTGAGTTCGGAAGACCAGGATTTTTACGATCATGGAGGCGTCAATTATACCTCTTTGATACGGGCCATCATCGTGAATCTGACTACGTTCCGCAAGCAAGGCGGCTCGACGATCACCCAGCAGTTGGCCAAACTCACTCTGGATCTGGGAGCTAGAAATATATTCAATAAGCTCACCGAATTTTATTGTACTTTCTATCTCGAGAATCGCTTCGATAAAAAAACGATTCTCGCGATGTATTTGAATCGAATCTTTTTAGGAGAGGGGAATACGGGAGTCGAGGAAGCATCGCGATACTACTTTAACAAACCCGCATATGAACTCACACCCGCGGAGGCGGCGCTCCTTGTCGGAACGATTCCCGCGCCTTCCAACTATAATGCCGTTAGAAATCCGAAAATAGCGTTTAAGCGTCAACGTATGGTACTGTTTTTAATGGCGGAAAATAAATCCTTACACCCGAATCCAAACGCGATCGAAAAGGACTTCGAACGAAAAATAGATTCAAATATCAGAAAATTTAAGACTTTCTATAAAGTGGAAGAGACGAAAGAGGAAGATGATAAACTAAGCGTAACTTCCGAAATCGGCAAATACGGCTTCGATAAAGACTTTAATATCAATCTTGCCCCCGATTTCAATTTTAGCGTTCGTCAGTTCGTGATAGAGAATTTTTCGGAGATGGATCTCGAAACGAGAGGATTAAACGTCTATACGACATTGGACTACGATAAGCAGGAAGCCGCCGAAAAAGCCCTGCGCGAAGGAATCGAAGGAGTTCGAAAAAAACTCTCCGATGAAAAAGCCGCATATTTAAAAGCCGGTAAAAACGAGGAGGCCGCGATACAAAAGAAAATCGTGGAGAATATGAACGGAAGTTTGATTTCCATCAATCCGTCCAACGGTTATGTCGAAGCCTTGGTCGGTAGTTATAAAATATCGAATATCTTCAGAATGAATCGTGCAGTCTCCGCGGTTCGGCAGCCGGGTTCGGTAATCAAGGCTTTAGTATATCTACTTGCATTCGAAAAAAGGGTTATCACTCCGACATCCGTCGTAACGGACGAAGAAATCAAGATAAGAGGCTACTCTCCGAAAAATTGGTATGCCGGATACAGAGGAGAAATGCAGGCGAGAGTGGCGTTTGCCCAATCGGTGAACACCGTTGCCGTAAAATTATTAAACGAAGTCGGTGTGGGAATCTTTTTGGAAACTCTCGGAAAAATTCTAAGTTTGGATAAATCCGAATTGGATAAACGTTTTCAACCGAATTTATCGCTCGCGTTAGGCTCGGGGGAGCTTTCTCCCAAGGAACTCGCGACCATTTATGCGACCATCGCCAACCTCGGTAAAAAAGTGAAGCCGATCGAGATCTTACGGATAACCGATTATGAAGGATCGGAACTTTTTTCCATCCCCCCGGTGAATGCAAGCGAGGCCGAACAAATACTCGATCCCGTAGCCTGCGCAATGGTTTTGAATCTATTGGAGGCGGTCGTTTCGGAAGAAGGAACGATGAAAATCGGCCTTAAAGGAGAGGATCGGTTTCCGATGGGAGGAAAAACGGGCACGGTTCAATCTCCAAAAGAGGCAAGAAAGCGCTGGGGGAATCGCAAAGGAGTTCGGGATGCATGGTTTGCAGGAGTGAATCCGAATTTAGTCACGACCGTTTGGATCGGAAACGATGCCGGCGCTCCCTTTCCGGGATCCGGCTCCGGAATCAGCGGCTCGGTTTGGTATAAATACGTTTCTTATGTAGCTCGCACGATCGGTTTCGGCGAAACTTTAATTCCACCGTTTAACGGTGATTTTGTGAAGGTGGATATTTGCGCTGATACCGGCGGTTTACTCGCGGGAGAGGCCGATTGTCTTCATCCTTTGCATGGACAATATTTCTATATCGGGGATCAGCCCGCTTCGACTGCCGCAATTCCGATAAAGGAAGGCGGAGAAATTACCGGTACTCATTCAAGCGAAGCCCTATCCGGTGAAGATTCCGTAGAGTTGGAAATGCCCGAGGCTAAGGAAGATCGGACAGACGATCCGTGAGTTTCCGAATGCGATCTCCGGTTAGATAAAGCTCATAGGGAGACCAGAGAAAAATCCAAGGCGCGTCCTCGCCCACGATCGCCAGCGCCTTTCTATCGAAACTTGCGAGATTCATCGTGTCTGCCCGCCTCACTTCGGTTAATAAATCCTCCATTTCTTTATTGAAATAAAAGGATCGGTTTCCGCCGTTTCCGAAACGATCGCCGGCAAAAAGAGGATCTATAAAATTCCAGGCTAGGGGAAGGTCCGCGTACCAAAAAAGAAGCGTCAAGTCTCCCTTTCCTTCCCCGTTTTCCTTATATAAGGGCGCTTTTTCCATCGGATGAATTTTCACTTTCAACCCGATATCGCGAAGATAGCGCGCAAGCGCAGAACCGTTCGCTTGATTTTCCTCGTCTCCGCGCATCCGAAAATCGAGCTCTTTTTCCAGAATTTCGGGATAACAGGCGGATTTTTCCAAAAAATATTTAGCTTTTTGAATATTATAAGGATATAATTCTTCAATATCCGAGCCGAGAAATTCCTTAGCGATCGATCGTGGAAACGGGCCTATCGAGACTTCTCCCTTTCCTTCCAACAGGACTTTCAAAATCGTTCTCTTATCGATCGCGTAATTTATCGCTTTCCTGAAATTTCGATCAAAACAAGGTTCTTTTCCGTTAATCGCAATATACTGAACTCCTCCACCCTTTCGAACCAAGATCGAATCTTCTTTAACGTTTCCGTTTCTGAGCAGGAAATTCGGAAGACGCATTAAGTCGAGTTGCCCTTTCGTATACAGAAAGATCCCGGTAGTCGCTTGAGGAAGAATCCTGAATAAAAGTTCAGGCGCAATCGCCGTGCTGCGATTATCATTTGCGGTTAAACGTAAAAAATTATTTCGTTTCCATTCTTTTAACGAAAAATCGCCGCACCCTTTCTCCGGAGGACCGCAATAAATCGCAGCCTGCGGAAGCGCCAGTTTCTCGAGTGCCTCCCTTAAACCTCCTCTGAAAGATAAACTCACCGTATGCGAATTCTTTATCCCTCCTCCCGTTAAAAAGGAATAAGCACTTCGCTTAGGCCCGGAAATGTTTCGCAAACGATTTAGGGAAGCGAGTACGACATTCGCATCGATCGATTTTCCATCCGCCGCTTTACTCGGATGAATCGTTATCTCGAGAATGCGAGTCCCATCGGAAGAGCCCGGTAAGACTCGATAGGATTTTGCCAGAGCCGGCGTAATTTTTCCCTGCCGGTCCGCGGAAAATAAGCTTGGATACAGATACTTGAGAATGGTCCGAGAGGATAAGTCCGTAGATCGAATCGGATCCAAAGAGATAGGTTCCGACGGTAATGAGAATATAAGTTCTTCCTGCCTATCTATGCCTTTTCCGCAATCGTAAAAAAGAAGGGACAAAACAAGGAAAGCTAGGGAAAAGGGTTGAGGAGGAAAAAACATTCCGGACCTATGAACGTCTATAGACGCCTCTTGGGGTATTCCTTCAAGTACAAATACAGATTACTGACCGGTATTGTCTTATCTTTCCTCGTTTCGATTCTAAACGGGGCTTCCCTGACTAGTATCATCCCTATTTTCGATACGATCGGAAAAGGAGGCAAAACCGAATTCGAGATCTCTCTTACCAAAAAGGATAAACTGTTATTAGAACGAAAATCCTCCGGAGAAACTCTAACCGGTTTAGATCAGATCGAAGGATATCTGGCTTCGGCCAAAGTTAAAACCAACGAATATCTGCATTCCCTATCGAAAGATCAGTTGGTCCTATTATTTTGCTGGATCATTTTTCCGGTTTACGTTGCAAAATTGGTCTTTCTTGCCGGAGCCGTATATTGCATCAATTCCGCGGGATATTTAGCCGTTCGAGATCTTCGCGAAGAGCTGTATTCCAAAGCCCAGGAACTCCCACTCAATCAATTTGTGCAGGAAAAGACCGGTATCTTCATGAGCAGAATCATCAACGATGTGGAGGTTCTCGCTAAACTGATAAGTTCGGATTTAAAGGATGCGATTACCGATTTCTTTTATATCGTCACCCACCTTGCTTTCTTACTTTTTTTAAGCTGGAAAATGTTCTTAGCGGTAATCGTCGTCGTTCCGTTGGTAATGGGTCCTGTCTCCGCGTTTGCCGATCGGATTCGTCGCGCGACAAGAAATCAACAGGAAAGATTATCTTCCCTAAACGGACACTTGCAGGAAGTCATTTCCGGCATTCGCGTTATTCGTGCCTTCTCCATGGAGAAGACGGAAGCTTCTAGATTTTGGGACATTAACAAGGATTTATCCGAAAAAACGTTTAAGGGACATTTCTATCATCAGATCGGTCCCTCTCTCGTCGAGCTATCCAGTTCCATAGTTGCCGTTATTTTTCTGAGTTTTGGAGCCTATCTGATGGAGGAGGAGGATTTCTCGCTCGGAAAGTTTATGGTCTTCTTCCTTACCTTAGTTTTCCTAACGCGACCCTTTAAGCAAATGGGAATGCTCTCCAACTCGATTCAAAGCGCGGTGGCCGCGGGAGAAAGAGTCTTTGACTTACTCGATAGCGAAACCGATATTCAACAGCCCAAAAATCCGATCGTACCGAAACGTCTGGCAAAAGAGCTCAAATTCGAAAACGTCAGTTATTCCTACCCGGGTACAAAAAATCCGGCTATATCCGACTTGGATTTGGTAATTCCGAGAGGAGCAACAGTCGCCCTCGTGGGAGCTTCGGGTGCGGGAAAATCCACGATCGTGGATTTAATTCCCCGATTGATCGATCCGACGGAAGGGAAGATTACCTGGGACGGCATCGACTTAAGAAAATTGGATTTAGCGACCCTGCGCAAGAAAATCTCGATCGTAAACCAGCAAGTATTCCTCTTTAACGGAAGCATTCGGGAGAATATATGTTACGGAAGCTCGAACGTTACGGAAGAAAAATTAAGAGAGGCGGCCGACCTAGCCTTCGCGACCGAGTTCATCCTTTCTTTTGAAGACGGATTCGAAACGACCGTCGGTGAACGAGGAGTCATGCTTTCCGGCGGACAAAGGCAAAGAATATCGATTGCGAGGGCTTTATTAAATAATCCTGAAATTCTAATTTTAGACGAAGCCACCTCGGCCTTGGACACGGAATCGGAAAGAGTCGTTCAACAAGCTTTGGAATCGCTATATAAAAACAGGACCGTTGTGATAATTGCGCACCGCTTATCGACTGTGCAAATCGCCGATACCATATTTGCCATGGAGAACGGTTGCGTCGTCGAATCCGGTAGTCACTCCGAATTGATGCAAACGGACGGAAAATATAAGAAACTCTACGAAATGCAATTCGCAGAATCCCCGGTTTAAAAACGAAGAACCGAAATGCTTCCCCTCGTTCTCAGGATTATTTGTTTTCCGATACTTTACCTGCTTAGCTTCGTTTATCGCTTATTATTCCTGGTAGATCGTAAGCGCAAGAAACCGCAAAAATTGCGGAATGCGATCGTGATAAGCGTCGGAAATTTCAGTACCGGCGGTACGGGAAAAACACCTTTTACCTTGCATCTCGTAAAACTTCTGCACCTTGCTTATCCGAAAATTCCTCTGGTGATCTTAAGCAGAGGATACGGAGGCTCAAAGTCGGAGAGTCAACGGGTTACGTTAAATTCCCTGCCCGAGGAGGTCGGAGACGAGCCGCTTCTCCTGAAACAAAACCTGCCCTTCGCCGAAGTCTATACCGGAAAGAATCGAATTTCTTCCTACGATTTGTATCGAAAAGAACTACAACTTACCGATGACCGAAAGGTTTTTGTGATATTAGACGACGGATTCCAGCACCACCGAATCGTTCGGGACCTGGAACTAGTACTTCTGGATTGTACAAAAATTCGAACGGATCGGTTTTTACTACCGGCCGGTTTATTGAGGGAACCTTATTCCTCCGTAAGTAGGGCCGATATCTTGGTCGCATCCAAGTATGAGGACCGACTTCGGAACGATTTGGAAGAATGGTGCGGAAAATATCTTCCCAAGGAAATCATAAAATTCTCATTCATTCCGAACGGGTTTAGCGCAATCGGAAACCCGGACCGGAAAGAGCGAAAGCCTAATTCCATTCTTCATAATAAAACCGTATTGGCCTTCTCCGGTATCGGAAATCCCGAGCCTTTTTTTGAATCCCTAAGGACGATCGGCGCAATTGTAAATCCGATTCGCTTTCCGGACCATTACCCGTATTCGAGGAAGGACATCGAGGAATTATCGAGAAAGGCAAAGGAGAAAGATTTCTTAATCTGCACCGAAAAAGATGCGGTGAAATTGACGCCCTTCTTCGGAACGAAAAAAGATCCTCGCTGGCTATTTCTCAATCTGGAAACGAAATTAGAAAACGAATCGCTCCTGATGAACAGGATCGCTAGTTTAAAAAAAATGAATATATAGTTCCCGTTAAAATCGGAATAGATATTTCGAAAAAATCGATCCGCTTCGTTCTATAACAATTGCTACAGCAATTATAGAAAGCATATCGTAAAATAATTTTCCTTATTTTTGTCAAAAAATTTCCACACATTCCTAGGATACATTTCATCTTTCCGTTCCTGCTCTCAAGCGTTTGCAAGAAAACGATTGTCTTAGCTCGAATTCATGATCTATATTTACAAAACTCCGTATGAAACGATTGTGCTCCAAGGTAGTGATTTGCTTATGTTTACTTCTCCCTTGCACATTCATACTTGCGGAACAGCAATCCGTCTTCCTCCGCAACGGAAAAATTTTGAAAGGAGAAATAATCAATCAGACTGCGACGGCTATTCAGCTTAAGCTCCAGGACGGAAGCGTGGTAGAAATTATTAAAGCATCGATTCTTAGAATTAGTTTCAGGGATCCTCCTCCTCCCAAGCAGGAGGAAAAAGTCGAGCCTTCTCCTGAGGAACTAGAAGCGGCGCGGAAACTTGAGGAGGAAACGGCCGCCAAGCTAGTCGAAGACGCCAAGCGAAACGCGCTTGCGGAAGAGAAAAAGGCAAAACGACAGAAGGAAATCGACGATGCTAAGCGCCACAGTTTGGAATTTTATACGGGATTTGGACAAGGATCCTATCATTATCAAACTTTAGATTATTACGAAAAGTTTTCGAACTTCGTCGCTTTAACCAATAACGGAACAGGCCCGATATTCGGATCTCCCCAAACAAAAGGGAAAACTCCTTTGAGTGTGTCTTTACGCTATTCGTTGAATCGATTCGTGCTGGAAGCAGGAGGATTTAGTTTTCAAAACACTGTGACCCAGGCTGCACCCGGGACGGTAAATTCTGCCGGTCCGGGTACGCCAAACCAACCGATTTTAGCGCAGGGCACATTTCCGGAAACATTCAAACAAATTTACGCTCAGATTTCATACAGCGTTTATCCTCATCCGAAGTACGATGTGAGACCGATCCTAGGGTATCAAAGCGTTTGGCAAAAATCTCCCGACACATCCACATTCGCGTTTTCACCCGCAATTCCCGGAACCAACAATTTAACGGAAAAAAGAGAGATGATCGTTGCGGATCATCTTCATGGTCCCTCGTTCGGAATCGCATTCGACACGAAGTTAGGAGAGAAATGGGAAGCAAGAACGGAAATTCAGGCGTATTCCTTAAAAGGAGATTCTCAAGGAAATTTTAATAATTACTCGATGATCTCGAATTCCGGCTCTAATACTTATTCCTATTTCGACTCGTTTCGACTCCTGAACGAGTGGTCCGCAAAGGGTTCTTCAATTTCAGGAAAATTAATATACAAATGGAAATATGGAATTCGATTCTGGGTAGGTTTTCAATCCACCAAAATACAGTATGCTCTCAAAAGCACTCGAGTGGAAATTACCCAAAATAATCCTGAATCGCCCGGCGAATTGCTGCTACAACAAATTATCGTGAACTCGGTCACCCAAGGATATGCAGGTGCGAGTACTACTTCGGCGATCTTTTTCGGAGTCGGATACTCCCTTGACTTCAAAAAATAATCGGGATGCAAGCGAAGATAACTCTAGACTTCTTCTAATAAACGCTATGTATGGCTGCAGCTGGGACAATCCGGCCTGGGAAGCAGAGGAATTTTTCGGAATTGCATCGTTTTGGTTTCGACTTGAATCATATTCCCGAATAATCCGTCTTCTCCGGCATTATGAAAACCTAATAAAAATTTTACGGCTTCAGTGGATTGGATACTACCGATGATCCCCGCAACGCTCCCAATCACCCCCGCCTCGGAGCAGGAAGGAACGGCCTCCGCAGGAGGCTCCGCTTCGTAGACGCATCGAAAGCAAGCGTCTTGATTCGGTCGAATTCCCATAACCATCCCTTCAAATCGCAATACACCGGCGGTTATAAGCGGAATTTTTAGACGAACGCAAGTATCGTTAATTAGGAACTTGGTGTCGAAATTATCCGAACCTTCCAAAACCAAATCGAATCCCGAAAGCGATTCTTCCGCGTTCTCTGCGGTCAGACGAATCGTTTCACCCTGAATTCTTATATACGGATTCAGTTCTTGTGCATGTTGTCGAGCGGTCTCCGCCTTCGACCGCCCGATATCGGAATGCCGATAGACGATTTGTCTTTGAAGATTGGTCGTGTCGATCGTATCCGAATCGATGATCTTTATATTTCCGACCCCCGAAGCGGCCAGATATAGCAAAGCGGGAGACCCAAGACCTCCGGCTCCGACGATACATATTCTAGAAGACTTAAGTTTCTCTTGTCCTGCTCTTCGAACTTCGTCGAGCAGGATGTTCCGGGAATAGCGGCTGAGTTCTTCCGGACTTAGCAACCGAAAGAATTCTTAACGCTTTAGCTTTTTATTAATCACGTTCAGAATATCCGCGACGAATTCGTCCGAACGACGATTTTTGTCCGCAAATTCGAGGGCTTCCTTGGTTGCATCTTCCGCTTTTTCATTTTTAGTAGTGATGTTCAGAAGACCGGCAAGCGCGGTGTAGACGATATCACCGTTTTCAGAACTGATAATTTTGTTCTTGAGAGCGATGGTTGCATCGCCGGGTTCCGCGATCTCTCCCAGAGCAATGGCGGCCGGGACTGCGATCTTAGCATCGTTTGTGCGGTTCAGGAGATTGATTAGTTCGGGTACTGCGGTTTTTTCTTTCTTGCTACCAAGATATAGTGCCGATTCGATCTTTTCTTGGTCGGAGCCGCTGGAGAGCGCTTTAATGTGCTCTTCGGTCGATTTTTCGGCAAAAAGAGATGATGCAAAAACGAAAGTAAACGTAGCGGCTAGGGCGAGAATACGGATTTTCATGGATTCCTCCTGTAACCCGAGAATCTTCTCGTCCTTGGGCATATCGTCAACCGAAATTAAATACTCTTCTTACAAACTAGAAGACGAGGGAAAAGGCCGATTCAGGGTTCTCCGGCAGCATCGAAACGTACAAAAGATGTCGAAAGATTCTCTCGCTTGAGTAAAGATGGAATTCCCGAGATATGGAACTAAAGATTCCTAAACTTCAACCTAGAGAACTTCTATTCAAACTGAAGGAAGAGTTCTTCCCGCCCAGAATTTTAGATAGATACGTCTTTTCCGAGTTTTTCAAAACGTTCGCCGGGACCTGTATCATGATTACCGCGTTGATTTTTTTGAATATGGTCAACACCAATCTAAAAGATTTTTCCGGAACTAAGGCCCCTAAATTTCATATTTGGTTGTATCTTGCATACAGCCTGCCCGAAATCATCGCAAGCTATTCGATCAATATGTCCGTACTGTTTGCGGTTTCGTTTACGATCGGCCAATTTTCGGCCAATAAGGAAATCGTAGCGATGATGTCCGCGGGAGTCTCCTTTCATAGGATCGTCGCTCCGATCGTAGCGTTCGGATTTCTGCTTTGGCTCGTCGTATTCCTCGGGACGCAATTCATGGTGAGACCGATGAATAAACTCGCGAAAGAAGAGCAAAAGATGATTACCGAGGGAACCGGAACATTAACCAACATGGTCTACCAATTCCATTTCAAGGGTAAGGAAGGCTTTTATTATATTTATTTCTACGATCCGGTCAAGGATGAGATCAAGGGAGGTTTTAATTACGTTAAGCTGACCCGAGATCAGATTCCGGAATACGTACTTTCTTCCTTAAAAGCTAAATATAATCCGCAGATGGATATATGGAAATTAACGGAAGTGGAAGAGACCAGGTTCGACGAGGATTTAAAGGTGAAATCTTTCGAACGATTCCCGGAGAAAGAATATTATCTCCCTGAAAAACCCGAGTATTTTAAAGTTCCTAAAGGTTCCGTTAAGGAAATGAACATATTCGAACTTTCGGAAGAAAAGGACAATCGCGTCAGAAAAGGAATCGGATACGGAGACGTCAATATCGAAGAACATTCCCTTTTTGCCAGCCCCTTTCTGGCGGTTATCGTTACGTTAGTCGGATGCGTTGCCGGATTTTTTACAAAAAGGGTCGCGGGAGTCGCCTCCTTGGGAGTCACCTTAATCGTGATACTCGTCTATTTCGTAATGAGCTCCGCCTTCACTTCGGTGGGGGAAAACGGGGTTATCCCGGCATGGTTTGCCGTATGGGTCACGCCTGCGATCTTCCTAAGCGTACTCTACGGAATCTATCGAAGAATGAGAATTTAGGGGCAGAAGACAGAGGACAGAACATTGATGAGCGGAGTTTCCACGTTCTAGAGGAAGATGCTTGCGTTAGAGTAGATCAGTCCTCTACCTCTGATACTTTTCCGACTTCGAGCAGCTACTGTCTTCAGTCTTCTGCCCTCTGTCTTCTGAAAGCGAACGCGTCTCTTCTCTGCTAGCGGCAACGATGTGTAGGGTGCGAAGCAGTCGCAGCGCTTGCAGATAACGGGCTCATATTAAGAGAAAAGAGTCGCTGGGACCGGAGCGAACGCGGAGCCCGGAGCAGCGTGACCCGGAACGAAGTGAAGGGGGCCGCCCAGCAGAAGACAGAGGACTGAGGACAGAACATCGATGAGCAAAATTTCCATGCTCTATAGAAAGATTCTTGCGTTAGAGTAGATCGGTCCCCTACCTCTGATACTTTTCCGACTTCGGGCAGCTTCTGTCATCTGTCATCTGTCCTCAGTCTTCAGTCCTCTGCCCCCCGTTCGGATTTTTTTTTCAAAAATTGATTCTTTAACAAAAAAAATTCATTGGTTGGAAAAGGTTTTACCGATATTGAGTACAGATAAGCCTGTGGGGAAGCCGCATTGATGAGACATAAAGGCATGGAGGAAAGAAGAATCGGAAGATAATCCGAATTCCTCCCTGCAAGTCCCGGCAGAACCGAAAGGAGGGTAAAGAACATGGACGTTCAGCTAACAAATCTGGTCTCTTCGGCTGAGAAGCTTCTCCGCGACAAGAGATCTTCCGTTCCAGGAAGGACCGGTACGCCCTCGGAAACCCAGAACACGGCGGATAAAACAGAGTTTTCCAGCAGCCTGACTTCCCGTTACCTAAAAGTTCAAGAGACCCTAACCGGTCTGCAGCAAGAACTTTCTCGGGAGCAGATGAAGCTTGGAATCCTGGATGAAGGAAACACTACGAAAGAAGATCTAATACATATTCTTTTTGGAGAGACTCCTCTCTTTCGGGAACTTGTGGAAAATCCGGACCTCGACCTGAATGCAGTCAAAGATAAGGTTCTAAAAAACAAGGACGAACTGACTGATGCGATTCGAAAATTCGAGGTTGAATCCGAAAATGTTCTATCGTTGGGTATGCTGAAGAGCCCGGAGAATTTCCGGAAATCCGTAGAGGATCTTTCCGCAAAAGATATCCGGATGAAGCAGCTTTCCGAGAAGACGATCGAAAGATTGATTCAGGACTAGTATTTATCCCGAATCCTTCGCTGTTTAAAGCCCGGCTATTTGCCGGGCATGTCTTCCTTTTATCAAATCCCAAACCCAATCTCCTCCGCCACGGACTCTTTCGAACGACTATATTCCAGGCATTAGGTGTTAGTGTTCTAAACCAAACCGCTTCAATATACAAAATATTGATCCGCTTAGGTTTGCAGGTCAGGTTTTGCATCTAAATAGGATTAAAGAGATAGGAACATAGAAAAAGATTTGCAGCGGATTCGTTTGGTTTCGATTCTTTGTCCCAAGTGAGAAGAGATATCACGAAAGCTATCCTAGCTATTTTGATCTGCATCGCCATGCCTATCGTAGGCGGGGAAGCGGATGAAGTCCGCTATGTACTGATCACTTCAGGCGTATTAAACGTGAGAGAATCGCCGGAGTCCGGAAAAATTCTATTTACTCTCAATAAGGGCGCAAAAGTAAGACTCCTATCCGAGCCATCCTCCCAAGATTGGGCGAAAGTAAAGTTGGAGGATGGACGAACCGGTTTTGTTTCCAGAAAGTATTTAGGTCCGACTCCGCCTGAAACTTTGGATTCGTACAAACTGATCGGGCTAGTCTGGTCCGGTTATGATCCCAAAGATTTGCCGATTTTTGTTCCACTCGCGTTCTTTAGTAAGAACGGTTGGCAGGAAGCAAAGGACGAATACGAATTCGATTATAAATTCCGAAGCGGCATCGACGGAAATTTACCTTCGGTGGCTCTGGTCTCGGGAAATAAAGGGCCTGGATTTTCCGCTAAGAATCCGACCACATACGGATGCCAACAATGGCCCGCGATAAAAGTAAAACCGACGTCCGTTCTGGATTCGAAAATTTCTTATCTTGTACATTCCGCGGATATGGCGCTCCGTTCGATCCCTCTCCATGAACTCTCGCAGGCGGATGCGGATTATGAACTCTTTCGATCCTTAGCCGAAACTACCTGGAAAGCGCGGGGCTATCCCGAGACCCAATGGCTTCGATCCAAAATTCAGGAGGTGTACGAATTTAAGACTTCTAAAAAAGAGACCTTTATCTCGGGCAGAATCGCATTCTCGGAAGGAATCTCGGAACGAAGATATTTGTATTTACTCGCCAGGAAATCGGGAACGGATCGAGTCTTGATCGCGTACGAAAATTCGGATACGCTCTCGCAGGAACTAGGAACGTACGGCGGTTATTTTCATCTTGTAGGCGCGGTTTATCGGGAAGAAGATCCTGTTCCAGTACTTATTTTCACGGATATCGGGTACGACTCTTCGATCAAAACTCTTTACGAACTTCGGAACGGAACATTACGACTCATTCTCAAAGGCGCGGGGGATGCGTGCTAAGCTCCCAATCGAATCGCGTTAGAGCATTCCTTTTTTCTAAACTACTAGATTAGAATCTTGAAAAGGAGAAAGCTCTCCTTCGAATCGATGGAATGATTCGAAGAAGAGCCATCGGGTTTACTTAGCTACGTAAGCGTAGTCGGTGTATCCTTTTTCTCCTGGAGTATAGAAAGTGGCCGAGTCGGGTTCCGACAAAGAAAGTCCTTTCTCTAAACGATCCGCTAAATCCGGATTGGAGATATACGGTCTTCCGAATGCGATCAAATCACCTTCTCCCCTAGATAAATCCGTTTCGCTGCGAGCCAGGTCGTAGCCGCCGGAGAGGATGAAAGTTCCGGTTGCGTTTCCGACCTTGTAGGCTTCCCTGATTTTACGAATCGTAGACGGTTCCGGTTTCGGAGCGCCCATCGAGGAATGATCGACGATATGAACGTAGACCAAACCGACTTTTCCGAATGCTTTTGCCAATTCTTCGTACTGGCCTTCCAGACCTTCGAAACTCTGCATATCGTTGAACACCCCGTACGGCGAAATGCGAATTCCGACTTTTTCCGCTCCGATCGCTTTAACTACGGCAGTTGCAACTTCTATGGCGAAGCGATTTCTATTGTCGGCAGAGCCGCCATACTCATCCGTACGATGATTGGAAGCGGGATTTAAGAACTGGTCGATCATATAACCGTTGGCCCCGTGCAGTTCGACTCCATCAAAGCCCGCTCGAATCGCGTTCTCGGAAGACTTTACGTATTCCTGAATCGTTTTTTGAACTTCCGATCGGTTCATTTCACGAGGAACTCCGTATTCCTTGTTTCCTTCGCTATCCGTCCAAACGGTCCCCTTTACTCCGATTGCGGAAACCCCGAGGAGTTCGGCGCCTGCCGGAAGATTCACCGGGTGTCCGACGCGACCGGTATGCATGATTTGTACAAAAATGCGACCGCCTTTTTTGTGAACCGCATCGGTAATTTTTTTCCAACCGGCAACCTGCTCTTCCGAAAAAATTCCGGGTATTCGAGCGTACCCGAGACCGTTGGGAGAAGGAGATGTACCTTCGGTAATGATTAGCCCCGCCCCCGCTCTTTGCGAATAGTATTCCGCCATTAGATCATTCGGAATATTTTCAGCGGCTCGGGATCGAGTCATTGGGCTCATTACGACTCGATTTTTCAATTCGATCGTTCCAAGTTTGTAAGGTGTAAAAAGTCGATGTGTACTCATAAGTATTGGTTAGACCTAAAAACTTTAACAATAAAGTATTTCGCGAGAAAAAATTCCGAGAAAACCGAAATTATTCCGCGTCTCGCATACGTTTAATTTCGGTTTGCGAAATGGCGATCATGTCCCGACTGATGGACAAGAACGTATTTAATTGGTCTGTAGAATATCGCTCCAGCGCCTCATTCGCCGATTTTCCTAAAGAAGCGTAGTGTGACTCGAATTCTTTTGTCCTTTTGTAGCAAGGAACTACTAATACCTTTCTTCTGTCGGAAGGATCCAGCTCCCGCTTTGCGACATTCGCTTTTTCCAGTCGATCGATGACTCCGGTAATCGCTCCCGTCGTAAGTCCGCTTAATTCGGCCAATTTTCCGGCGGTCATAGGACCGTACATATGTAGAAAATCCCCGCATTCCATATCGGTGCTTCCGATTCCTACCTTCTCCGCAACCGTTTGACTGATGATGACCGAAAGCGCGCTCATCTCCCGAATCGCCATCATGACCGATTCTAAAATTTCCTTCCGGGTGAGTTTTTTACTTGATGAATCCGCCATATACCTTAGACAGTAATTATCTTAGTAGCTAAGTATTTTTTCGACTAAGAATTTTAACCTTTTACGGTTAGAATCGGAACAATGTCTAAAGAGTCAAGACCGATCAAACTCATTTTTTCCGGGGGAGAAAACGCATGAATCATCGAATTTTAGAGCAATATCCTCTGGATATGGAAGGAATTAAGAAGGTGGAAATTCTCGGATACGGAGGAGACGTATTCGTGATAGCAGGCGAAACTTCTCCGGAATTTCTGGCGGAGATTCAAGGAGAGATTCGATATCGACTCGCGAGAAAAGGAAATACCCTTAAGATTATCGCAATCTCTCCCGGTTTTCTTCCCGCGACCGGAACAATCCGGTTCCAGGTGAAAATACCCGGCGACTTAGACGTAAAAATAGTCGGTCGATCCGCTCCGGTTCGTTTGAAAGGTCGATTTTCATCCGTTACCGTTGCGAGTACGGAAGGGGATATGCGGTTAGAAAACGCTTCGGGGAAGTTTATCTTAAGCTCCTCCAAAGGAGACATCGTTATGAGTAAGGTAGAAGGTCAAACGACCGCGTCCACCGCCAAGGGCGATATACTCGCGAGCGAATTGATCGGCGATCATTGCCTTGCGTCTCCCTCGGGAACATTGACTTTACTGAATGGATTAGGAAGATTCAGACTCGCTTCGGAATATTCCCTAAATGCAAGCGAGATTACATTAACGCCGGGTTCGGAGAATTATTTCACCACCGGAGGTTCGCTTCGCTTAACCAATCTATTCCCGTCCGGCGGATGCATGCTGCTCGCGAGTGCGCCGAAGGAGAGAATTCGTAGCGATCTTCCTAATTTTAGAATCATAGAGCAGGGAAATCATCTGAAAGCGAGAGCGATCGGCTCGAACCCCTCTACCCTACATGCCTATTCCAAAGAGGAAATCCATATCACTTCGACTTCGCGTAGTTCGTTCGGAGAAACCTTGTATGCAAGCGCCTGAGGAAGATGGAACGCTCGGAAGTGCCTGCAAAAATCGCCGAATCGGTTTCGAGTCAATCTGGACCCGGAAGGATCTTAACGGAAAAGTTTCGATCCAAACCGGGTCGCGTCATTTAACTTTTAGGGATTCGCCTAGTGGGCTTCCTCCCAGTTGGCTCCGAATTTGCCGGAAACCTTAATAGGGACGGTTAATGGAAGTGCGTTCTCCATTAATTCCTTTGCACTCTTTAAGAATTCATCTTTCTCTTTTTTATGAACTTCGAATACCAATTCGTCGTGAACTTGAAGTAGCAGTTTGGACTTCCAACCCTGATCCGCGATTCGCTTATGGATATGCATCATCGCTATCTTAATCATATCCGCACAAGTACCCTGGATCGGCGTGTTGATCGCGACCCGGCGTGCGGCTTCTTTAGACATTCTGTTGGTGGAATTAATATCCGGAACGGGACGGCGACGTCCTTTTAAGGTTTCCACGTAACCCTTCTCTTCGCAAAAGGCGATCGTTTCATCCATGTATTTTTGAACGCCCGGATATTGGGTTAAATATCGTTCGATAAAGCCTTTGGCTTCGTCTCTCGAAACCCTTAAATTTCTACTCAATCCGTAAGGAGTCACACCGTATATTACGGAAAAATTAACTACCTTGGCCTTATCCCTCATCTCCGGCGTGACATCGGATTCGGAAACCCCGTACAAGGCTGAAGCCGTCCGCTTATGAATATCGATCCCTTTTTTATACGCGTCCAGCATCGCGGGATCGCCTGAAACGTGAGCCATGATTCTCAATTCGATCTGAGAATAATCCAGACTTAATAACTCGAAGTCCTTATGCCCGCTGATGAACCCTTTTCGAATCAGACGACCTTCCTTTTCCCGAATGGGTATATTCTGAAGATTAGGATCGGTGGAAGATAGCCTTCCGGTTGCGGCAATCGTCATATTGTAATTGGTATGAATCCGTCCGTCTTTTGCGGACACCATAGTCGGAAGAGTTTCGACATACGTGGAAATTAACTTGGTATATTTTCGATAATCCAAAAGTTTTTCTATAATCGGATGTTCCCCCAAAAGCTCTTCCAAAACTTCGTGATCCGTAGAATAACCTGTTTGGGTTTTCTTGATCACTTTCAATTTCAGATCCTCGAACAGGACCTTTTGTAATTCCTTCGTCGAGGCGATATTGAATTCACGACCCGCATATTTGTGGATATGTCGAACCAAGTCCTTGACTTCTCTCTGAAAATCCTTGGAAAGTTCGGCGAAATATCCCGCATCGATCGCAATCCCGGCCTTTTCCATGTCCGCAAGAACTCGAATTAGGGGAAGATCGATCTCTTTGTACACCGATTCCATACCGGAGTCCTTGACGGGCTTGCGTAACGAATTATATAATCTTAAAGTAATGTCGGCGTCTTCGGAAGCATATTCCGAAACCTTTTCCAATTCCACTTCCCAAAGATTCTTCTTATTTTTTCCGGTACCGACCAGATCCGAATAATGAATGGTTTGATAGTTCAGCAACTCTTTGGCTAAGTCGTCCATATTATGGTGTCGCGACTCGGGTTGTAAAATATATGAGGCGAGCATAGTATCGAAGACGATATTCCCGACTTCAAAACCGTGGTTTTCCAAAACGATCAGATCGTACTTAATATTCTGCCCGACTTTCGGGATGGACGGATCGGATAAAACGGGTCCGAGAATTTCGCGAACCTTTTCCAATTCCAGGAGCTGATCGTTGAATAAGCCCTGAGAATGAGTGACAGGAATATAAAATCCCGTCCCTTCTTGATTCGATACGGAGATCCCTAATAATTCCGCATCGACAGGATTTTGGGAAGTCGTTTCGGTATCCACGGCCAAAATCGGGGATTTTTTCCAGGCCCTCGCGATCTTGGAAAGTTCCTCGATACTTTCGATTCGTTTATAAATTCCTTTCTTTCCTGCCGTCTTACCCTCCGAAGTATCGGGTTCATCGGTCGGCGGTTCTTTTCCGGCAGCCTTAGCCAAATCCCGCGAGAGTACATTATAACCTTGGGATTTTAAGTACCGGATCGCTTCGTCGGAATTATATTCAGGAATTTTTAACTGATTTTCGCCGATTCCCAAGTCCAAATCCCTTTTAATGGTGGCTAAATCCCTGGAAAGAAAGGCGTTTTGCTTGTGTTCCAATAATTTCGTTTTTACGGAACCGTTTCGAATCTCCTCTATGTTCTTATAAATGCCTTCTAGATTTTTGTATTCTTGAAGAAGTTTGGAAGCGCCTTTATCTCCGATTCCCTTGACCCCGGGAATATTATCCGAAGTGTCTCCCACGATTCCCATATAGTCCGGAATTTGCTTCACGTCCACGCCCAATTCCTGCTTTACCCAGGAAGAATCGATCTCCACGAATTCGGTGACACCCTTCTTACCGCGGAGCATCTTAATATTCTTTTTTTCTAATAATTGATAAAGGTCCTTATCTCCGGAGAAAATCAGGATTTCCTTGGCCTTCGATTTATAGGTTTCCGTTAAAGTCCCGATCACGTCGTCGGCTTCGTGTCCCTGTACTCTTAAAACCTTAAAGCCCAGTTTTTCGAGAGTATCCATGATTTCATGCAATTGGGGACGCAAATCCTCCGGCATCGGTTTACGATTGGCCTTATAATCGGCGTACGTAGTTCCTCGTTCCAAGGGACCACCGGGGTCGAAAGTCATGGCGACATGAGTAGGGGTATAATCTTCGAAAAGCTTGAATAACATTCTAAAAAAACCGAAAACCGCCCCGCTGGGTTGACCGGTCTTGGAATTCGTAAGGTGAGTCGCCGCAAAGGCATAGTACGCTCGAAACGCAAACGCGTGCCCGTCAATAATCAATAATCTCTTCATGCAGCCTCTCCCGATTTTCCTTTTCCAGGATTGGAATACAAATCTTCGCCGAGAAAACTATAGTACGCAAGCTCGGTACGTCTTACGGTATTCTTAATCGAAAACTTTTTAACGAATTCCTTATTAAATGCCCCGAACGTTTTTCGCAATCTGGAATCCTGGAGCAAAGTCTTATACGCCTTGGCTAAAAATTCCGCGTCACCTACCTGCGCAACGAAGGCTCCCTTTTCCGAGGTCAGCATTTCCGAAATTCCGCCTGCATTGGTGGCGACGATCGGAAGCCCCGCAGCCATCGCGTCCAAGATGGAGGTCCCCAATCCTTCTTCCTTGGACGTTAGGGTAAAAATATCGAACAACGAAAGGAACTCCTGGATATCCTCGCGGAAACCGGTAAATACCACCCGGTCAAGCAAGCCTTTCTGTCTTGCCAAATTTTCCAGCTCTTTTCGAAGAGCGCCTTCACCGACGATAAATACCTTAAATTTTTGTTCCGTTTCGATTAACGCTATCGCATTCAAAAGCGTTTTTTGATCTTTATGATCCACCAAAGCGGCGATATTGCCGACCACCAATTCGTCTTTTTGCAAATGGAATTCCTTTCTAAGAAAGGCGGCATTCGAATGTTTCCTCGAAGCGGGATTTAAGTCGATACCGCTGTAGACCGTGACGATTTTTGCCGGGTCGATACCGCCCTGAATCAACACATCGCGAATTTTATTGGAAACCGAAAGAAACAGGTCCACACGCGGAGAAACGTACTTACGTTTACTAAACCAGTTTCTACGAATCTTAAAATCGACCCGACGAGAAACTATCAAACGTACTTGCGGAAGTTTCGCCTTTGCCATCCAGGCGATGGAATGAGCTTTTGCAGTATGAGCATGAATAATTCTGACTCCTTTTGCCCGGACCAAATCGCGAAGAGAGTTTACGGAAGCAAAATCCCATTCTCCTTTTAACGGAAGAGTCACCGTAGGAAGTCCCGCTTCATTCGCTTTTGCTTCCAACGCCGACCCAGGGCGGCAAAGAACGAGCTGTTGAATTTTACGCTTTTTCAGACCTTCAGCGAGAAGAAGCAGCTGCCTTTCTCCTCCCCTCCAACCCATCTCGGTATCGATATGTAGGATCACGCAATCTACCTTGGGTTCTAACCCCGAATTCTGCAAGGAGTTATACATCGAATTCAATCCCTAAAAAATCCTGGACAAAGCTGTTCTGCTTTAACGATTATATATCTATTATAACGGAGCGGCTCTGAAATGTGTGAACTCTTGGGAATGAGTGCAAATATTCCGACCGATATTTGCTTTAGCTTTACCGGTTTGATCCAAAGAGGCGGGAAGACGGGACCGCATACGGATGGATGGGGAATCGCGTTTTATGAAGGAAAAGGTTGCCGACTCTTTCACGATCCGAATCCGAGCGTGGATTCCAAGGTAGCCGAATTACTTCAAAAATATCCGATCAAAAGCAATATCGTAATCTCGCATATCCGAAAAGCCAATCGAGGAAAAGTCGAGTTAAAGAACACCCACCCATTCGTGAGAGAACTTTGGGGAAGCTACTGGACTTTCGCGCATAACGGACAACTAAAGGGAATCAAAAAGGAACCTTTGGAGGAATTTACGCCCGTCGGAACAACCGATAGCGAACACGGATTCTGTTGGCTTCTCTCCCAATTAAAAAGAAAATTCAAAGATAGGCCGAGAGATGAAAAGCGACTCGCTCTAGAAATCAAGACGCTACTTTCCTTATTAGGAATGAAAGGTGTTTCAAACGTATTATTGTCGGATTCGAAATATCTATACGTTTTTTGTTCCACAAAGCTCGCGTACGTCACTCGCCATGCACCGTTCGGCAAGGCCCGCCTCATAGACGCGGACATGACGGTCGATTTTCGAAAACATACGACCCCGAAAGATATCGTTACCGTACTCGCGACCCAACCGCTCACCAAAGGCGAAACCTGGCATCATTTGAAAGCGGGAGAATTCCAAGTTTGGAAAGAGGGTCGTTTGCAGAAGACAGACGACTGAGGACAGACGCTGCACGATGTTGGAAAAGTAATAGAGGCAGAGGAAAGATCTAATATAACACAAGAATCTTCCCCTAGAACGTGGAAATTCCGGTTATCAATGTTCCGTCCTCTGCATGGGAGCTCCAACATAATTCATTTTTGAAAAAATTGTTGTCAGGGAAATAGCAATAGTCCTCTGTCCTCTGCGATGAGCGAAGCGAACACGCCTATCCCCCGCCGGTGCTAAGAGCCTTGGGAGCGCTCCAATTATAAACTATTAGAACCAGTGGTTCGGAGATTGGCAGTTATGCGCAATCGCTAAAAAACCATTTTTGAAAGAAAGAATGGAAAAATGCTTGTAATATCTCATATTGAGATATTACTTGTATAAGTGCACGTAATTAGCTGGAAGAAGATCTCGGATTTTGTAACTAAATATCCTAATTCAGGGCCTTCTCTCGAAAGTTGGTTTAAAATAGTTCAGAATACGGGTTTTAAAGATTTCAACGAATTAAGAAAAGTATTTAAAAGTGCAGATCAGGTTGGTAAATTTACAGTCTTTAATATTAGCGGGAATAATTTTAGATTAATTTCTGCAATTCATTATAATAGGAAGAAAGTCTCCATTCGACATGTTTTAACGCATTCAGAATCTGATAAAGGAAAATGGAAATAGGAGTAGGGTATGATTCTTGAATTAGAGCGTGTGAAAAATATTTGGCCAGAAGTGAAAGATCTCTTATCTGTTCCTCATTCTGATAAACAATACAAAAGACTTTTAAAAGCTCTTGATGAATTGATAGATGAAGTTGGCAACAACGAAAAACATCCATTGGCCCATTTAATGGAGACTATGGGAAATCTCATTGAAGAATACGAGAAGGACAACTTTGAATCTATTGATGCAGATCCCGTTGAGGTAGTAAAATATCTTATGGAAGAGAATGGGCTTACTCAAAAGGACATGGCAGAGCTCGGCAGTCAGGGAGTTGTTTCTGAGATTCTCAATGGTAAGAGAGAATTGAATATTCGTCAAATCAAGGCATTAGGAAAGAAATTCAAAGTTTCCCCAGCAGTTTTTATCTGACTTAAATGATTAGAGGCTTCGCCTAACTAAAAATTGTCGCGGCGCTTCGGGATCGCTTCGCGACACTCGCTTGGGCTTCGTCACATTTGCTTCTATCACTCGGCTTGCAGAGCAAACTCGCGCAGTCCTTTGGACACGCGGAACTTCGACAATTATTGGCAGTTAGTCGTCAGTTTTGGGAACAATTCTCAGTAGGTTTCCGGCGAGCCTCCATGCTCGCGTTTCATGGAATAAAATATAGAAAAAAAGTTGTTCCCAATATGGTAACATTGTATATTTATTCCTGTGAGGATTATTTCCAGGAAGATTTTGAGAGATTTCTATGAAAATCCGAAATATTCCGATTCCAGAACGTCTATCGAAATCTGGTATAAAGATGCTTCGAAATCTATCTGGGCTTCGCCACGTGTAATCAAAGAAAAGTATCGAAACGCGAGTATTTTAAAAGATAATAGGGTCGTCTTTAATATTCACGGCAACAAGTACAGACTAATTGTAAAGATACATTATAACTTACATACTGTCTTCATTCGCTTTATTGGGACACATGAGCAATATGATAAAATTAATGCAGAGGAAATTTAAATGGAAATCAAACCGATAAAGTCTGCTAAAGATCACGACTTAGCTCTTAAAGAAATTGAGAAGCTCTGGAACTCAAAGAAGAATACACCTGAGTATGATAAATTAGATATTCTAATCACTCTTGTGGATTCTTATGAGAATAAGCATTTCCCGATCGAGAGTCCGGATCCGATAGAAGCCATTAAATCAGTAATGCAAGAAAAGAACTTAAAAAATGTGGATTTGGGAAACTGGATAGGTGGTCGGAGTAGAGCGACTGAGGTTCTTAGCAAGAAGAGAAAATTGACCTTAGAAATGATTAGGAAGATCAATAAGTACTTAGGAATTCCTACAGAGATTTTGATAAAGGATTATAAAATCAAAGTAGCAGCTCCAAAAGCCAAAGTTAGAGCTTAGCATAGTCGTCGTCGTCCCTGGCTTGCTCGTTTGCAATTCGGCCCCGAAACCAATGACTAACTAAAAACTGTCGCGGCACAGTGGAATCGCTTCGCGACCCTCGCTTGGCCTGTGTTACGTTTGCTTCTGTCACTTCGTTTGCAAAGCAAACTCGCGCCATTGGAAAAACTGGAGTTCCCCCGAAAAAACGGACGTGGTCATGCAGTAATTTTTTCTCTGAACTCGACGGGACTAAGATAACCTAAAGCCGAGTGTCTTCTCCTTCTGTTGTAATATCTTTCGATATAGTCAAACAGAAAATATTTCGCTTCCTTAATTGTGTTGAATTTTCTTCTATAAACTTCCTCCACTTTCAGAGTTTTAAAGAAAGATTCCATCGGAGCATTATCGTAGCAGTTGCCTTTCCTACTCATGCTCTGAATAAATTCATTCGTATTTAATTCTTTTCTAAAGTCTTCACTGGCATACTGGACTCCTCTATCAGAATGAAATATAATTCCTTTCGGCGATTTCCTCCCAATCAGCGCCCTCTTGAAAGCGGTTCGCAGGTGTCGAGTTTCAAGACTAGGTGCTATTTCCCATCCTATGATCTCTCTATTGAATAGATCCTTAATTGCAAATAGATAATTCCATTTTCCAACGATAGGCATATACGTAATATCTGAGAGCCAGATCTGATTCAAACACGATGCCTTAAATTCCTGATTCAAAAGATTGGGGGCAACAGGAAGCTTATGATTTGAATTTGTGGTCACAGGACGAAAGGAGCGTTTCCTGACGGCTTGTAAGCCCAGTTTCTTCATTCTCCTGTAAACTCGATTCTTGGAAATCAGTATCCTTTCTGCTCGTAAATCTTTGTGAATTCTGATATACCCGGCCCGGCTTTCATTCTCTTTGTAAAGCCGTTGGATATGGTTATCTAAATTACGGTTCGTTTTCGATCGGTTACTCTCCGGCCTTTTAAGCCATTCGTAATGACCGCTCTTAGGCACTTCGAGCAAATCGCACATCTTCTCAAGTCGGAAAGGAAATCGGTTATTTTTAATAAACGAATACTTTATTTGCGGGGTTTCAAGAAGATGCCCACGGACTTTTTTAAGATCTCCCTCTCCTCCGTTACTTCGGCTAATTCTCTTTTGAGCCGATCTACTTCCTCCCGTAATGCGTCTTTGAAAGGTCCATCATCTGTGAGATACTTCTTCTTCCAATTCCGTAGCGTATTTATTGATATGCCTAATTCTTGCGATAGTTGAGACGAAGACTTGTTTGTCTTCAAGCTAAGCTCGACTGCGTTCTTTTGAAATTCTTCATCGTATTGCGATTTACGGGACATACTGATTTTATCCTATTTTCATGCATTTCCGTGTCCGCTAAATCGGGGGAACTCCAAGCCGTAATATAAAACTAAGTTCATTCTTGAGGAAAGTGGCAATCCGATAGTTTAATAGAATCAAATAGGAAAAATAAAATAAGATTTGACGATGCATATAAATTAATCATTTTATGCATATTATGAGAACAACAGTGGATATTCCTGAAGAATTATTTTTGGAAGCGATGAAGTTAACTCATTTGAAAACTAAGACTGATGTAATTAAAGAAGGACTTACTTCTTTAATTAGAAGAGAAAAGTTAAAAGATCTTAAGAAGCATAAAGGATCCGTTAACCTCGAAATTAATTTAGATGATTTACGGAAACGATGAATCGTGTTCTGTTAGATTCATCAGTTTGGATTGAATATTTCAGAAATAGTAATTCATCAATTTCGGCGGAAGTCGACGAGTTGATTGATAGAGAGAATATTTATACTAATGATCTTATTTTGGCAGAATTAATTCCTTTTCTTAAATTACGAAAACAGTCAAAGATAATTGCTTCTCTAGAGGCTATTGAACGACTCCCATTAGAAATCGATTGGGAACAAATCATTAACTATCAAATTACGAATCTTAGGAATGGGGTCAATAAAGTAGGAATTCCAGATTTGATAATTGCACAGAATGCGGCTCAAAATAAGGCAATGCTTTTTACTCTGGACAAGCATTTTAAGCTAATGAGCAAAAATATTAAACTAAAAGTCTACTTAAAATAGCCGCCACGCATAACTTTCGTCGCCTACGCTCCTTCGTTAATCCGAAAGCTCTGTGGAAAAATAATTCTCTACAATATGAAATGATTTGGATAAGATAGGATTGTCTTTGATGGCTAATCGGCCATCTAAATTCTATTTGACAACAATAGATTAAAAGCCTAAATATCAATCATGTCTTCAACAAAGCAACAAGCTCTCGATCTTATCGAGAATTTGCCAGATGATTCATCATTTGATGATATCATGGAGGAACTTTTTTTCTCAAAGAAAGTTCAGGAAGGCTTATCAGATTTGGATAGCAATAAAACAATTTCGCATAAACAAGTTTTAGAAGAAATAACTAAATGGCGAAAGAGATAACTTGGTCTCATAGAGCCAAATCGGATTTACAAGATATTTACGATTATATTTCTAAGGATTCTGAAGTTTACGCGTTAAGCGTTGTAAATAAAATAATAGATATTGTAGAGAATATACCGATTTTTCCATTAATGGGTAGGATAGTTCCTGAATTCAATATTGAAAATCTTCGAGAACGACTTTCTGGAAATTATAGAATAGTCTATAAAGTTAGCAACTCTCGAAATATTGAAATTGTAACTATTCATCATTCAGCCAGATTATTAAAATAACTTGCATAAATCTGTTGGCAACTTCGGACAACTAAAAATTGTCGCGGCGCTTCGGGATCGATTCGCGACCCCTGCTTGGGCTTCGCTAAATTCCGCTTTGTCACTCGTCGTGCAAAGCAAACTCGCGCCAGGTCCCTCGGACACGCGGACACGCGGACACGCGGACACGCGGACACGCGGACACGCGGACACGCGGACACGCGGAACTTCGACAATTATCTATCATTAGACACCAGTTTTACAATGTCCTTCATTAGTCGAAAGGGTGAAGAAGGACCATAAATAGAACGATATTCAAGAGCTATATTTTTGTCGACAAAATCTCTAGTAATTACATAGTAATTACCATGAGAGTTTCGGTAGTCAAAATAGGTAATTCAAAAGGTATTAGGATCCCTAAGGCAGTTTTAGAAGAATGCCACATTGAGGAAGAAGTAGACCTACTAATAGATAAAAATAAGATTATTATAACCCCTTTCAAAACTAAGCCTAGAGATGGCTGGGAAAAGCAGTTTAAAGCAATGTCTGAGAGCAAAGATGACAAATTACTTATTCCAGATTCTATTGATTTATCTAATAAGGATTGGGAATGGTAGTGTCTCAATACGAAGTATATTTAATCAATTTAGATCCGACAATCGGACATGAAATCAAAAAATCGAGACCCTGTGTTCTAATATCACCGAACGAGATGAATAAGTTCATTGGCACAGTTATCATTGCGCCTATGACTACAAAATCACATTCATATCCGACAAGAATAGAGCTAACCTTTCAAAGTAAAAAGGGTTGGATAGTTTTGGACCAAATTCGAACCGTTGATAAAGCTCGTTTGATTAAAAAGCTTGGCAAGATTGAATCTAAGACTATTGCTAAAGTTAAACAAGTTATTCGAGAAATGCTAGTAGACTAAAACTTTCTCTGAACGTTATCATCATTTTGCGATAAAGAATCTGAAACTATTCGGTTAGGTAAGCTTTCTAAAAAATTCCCGAGGGAATTCAGAGAACGGCCGGAAGGAAATTAATCGTAAGCGCTCAATTAAACCCATCCCATCGATTTTGAAAAAAGACTTTCAAAATCTTGTGTTAAATGGGAGGCAGGCACCCCTTCGAAAAGAGTACGAAGGACGGCATAGGGATCTTTTTTGTTAGCGATAGCGGTTTGAACGATAGAAAAAAAGAAAGTGCTGGCCTCAGCTCCGTCAGGGCTGCCTGAGAATAGCCAATTCTTTCGTCCGATTACGAAGGGTCGAATTCCATTTTCGACAAGATTGTTATCGATATAAAATTCTCCATGAGAAAGATAAATCGTCAATCGCTCCCATTCGTTTAAGGTATAACGAATTGCCTCGCCGATCGGACTCTTTGGAAGGACTTGAGAATAGGCGCTGTCTAAGAATGTTTTTAAATCATCCAAAATAGGTTTTGATTTTTCTTCCCTGATTTTTTGAATCTTTGAAAATAAACATAGAGAGTGAAGTTTTTGTTTTCGAATTTCTTTTTCGACCGCGTAGACTTCCCTGAGTCTTAAGATGACATAGCCTGCAATACGATCTTCTTCCGACTGCCAGACCGAGTAAAATTTCCTTCTCGCGTGCGCGAAGCATCCTCCATGAAGCACTCCTTTCCAATTTCTAAAATTGGAATCATAGCTACTAAAAGCGTCGGTCTGAATACAACCCTGGTATCGATTCAAGAATTTCGGGATGAACTCCGCAGACCTTGTTTCTCTATAAAGATAAAGTAATACCGGTTTATCCGGATGACCTCCTCGAAACAGCCACATATACGACTTAGTCGTATTGGATCTGTTCGGTTCTTTCATTACTTGAAGCGTAGTTTCGTCTATCCCGATCAAAGATCCTTCGAGTAACTGTTGTTTTAAAATAGAAACGAATGGCTTGCACTTCTCATACACTTGTTTTGTCCAATTGCACATCGTTGAACGGGGCAATTCCAGACCCATTCTACGAAATATCTTCTCCATTCTGTAAAATGGAAGATGATCTACGAATTTACTCGTTAAGAGATACGCTACAAGCCCCGGCGTTGCAATACTTTGCGGTAGTAACTGCGGAGGAAGAGGGGCCGTCTTTATTACGCTTCCCGCTTCGTTTCTTTCGTCTCCATTACAATGTTTGCATGCGTATTTGTATCGGATGTGTTTTACAACAAATACCTTCTGAGGAATGATATCCAGCTTCTCGGATGTCTCTTCTCCGATCCGGCTAAGTTCTTGCCCGCAGTTACAGATCTTCTCCGATTCAGGGATATCATGAATGATTTCCTCTCTCGGTATATGATCCGGGATCGGCTTTCTACCAGGTTTTTTGCGAGTATGAGAATGGATTTCGACTTTCTCGTCCGCATGTCCATTGTATAACCCGGGAGAATCGTTTTGTGATTCTTCTATTTCGTTGAACAATTTTCCCTGTAGGATTTCGCTCGGGTCTATCTTCTCCGATTTGCTTCCATACAATTCTTTGCGATAGCCGAGAACGAGATTCTCCAAAGAACTAATCTTAGAACGAAGAGACGCATTATCTTTCTGTATATTATGCAATAATACTTTAAGCTCTTCGTTTTCCGCTAAAAGTTCCTCTCTAGACACTCTGCTTTTATATTTCTTGTCCTGCTTTCTTCAAGAACTTTTTATCGAAGGCCGGATACATCCATTAATCGATGCTCTTTTCTAAAATCTATACCCTTCAGTAGCCAGGATACTTCACGCCAACTTAAGTCCAACGCCGATTCCTCCGATTCAGGCCACGGAAACTTTCCCTTTTCGAGCCGCTTCTGCCATATGCAAAAGCCGTTTCCGTCCCAATACAGACATTTCAATCGATCTCGGCTCTTGCCACAGAACAAAAACAGATATTCCGAATACACATCCTTCGACATTTCTTTTTTCACTATAGTACTCAAACCGTTCCACGATTTCCTCATATCTGTCCTTCCCGGTCGGACATATACTCGCAGACTCTTCGGATCTCGAAATATCATTCCTATTTCCCTTGTATCGTTATGTTTATTTCTCCACTCCGGCTTATTTTTATTTCCACACCTTTACTCGCCTCTAAACTTCCTAAGTTTATTGGCACGAGCCTTTTCTCAGAGCCTGCCGTTTTCACTTTCTCTTTGCTATGACGAAGCCAATAACCTAACGTGCTTACGCTGATTCCCGACTCTTCGCAGTAAGCCTTCTGGCTCAAGCCGCTTTCTTGATATTCTGCTATATATTCTTCCCGACTCTTTCTTGCTTTGCTCATCTCATAAGTTTAACACGATTCGATCGATAGCTTACCCTGGGGTTAATTGAGCGCTTACGAGGGATCTTTCCTCTACTTCTGTAACTTTTCCAACGTCTAGCAGCTTCTGTCTAGCGTGAGCAAAGCGAGCGCATCTGTCCTCTGTCCTCAGTCTTCTGGTAGAGAAGGTAGTTAGAATATTATAGGAATGTGAGAAAAAATAAGACCCACATCGACGCTAATATGATTGTACTCGCTGTGAACAAACCCAAGCGACAAAAAAGATGATTAAACGTTAAGTGAACGAGACTATGCAAGATTCGTAAAATTACGTACGCCCAGGCCAAAACAAGATTCGTAAGATTTACGGAATTCGCAACGTACAGAATCGTGCAAATCACGTAAAATAGCATCGGCGCTTCCAATAAATTCATATAATTCCGGTTCGGAATGGACACCCAAGAAGGAACTCTTTTGGACTCTCCGTATTTAAAATCTTTCGCAGTGACTTTTCCTAAAATCGCCGCTTTAAACCGTCGGATAGGAATGAGTAACAGTACGAAAAAAGTAAGAAAGCCTAGAGCTCCCACCGGAAATAGAATTAAATGATTTTGCATATTCGCGTTTGCCTCTCAGCGACCGTCTCCTAACGATCCGTAAAACGCAACCGTAACGTCCGATACAATAACGTCATCCGGAAATCGTTCTTAGCGAGAATTTGACATTTTTTCTTTCGATGGAAAAAAAGCGAGTCCCTCTATTTGCAGATCCGCGTATGATATTTCTGAATACGAATTAGAAACGGGGCGATCGACCTCGTTTCGAAGTTTGAAATCCGAAATTAAAGTGACATCATTCTGTGAAAAATTGGGCAAAATAACTTTCCTACCGCTTAACAAAAAGGAAGGTAGAATCAAAGATGCGTTTGACAATCGGGAAAGGTCACTTTAAATATCGTAGCCTTCTTACATTCGGAATCGGTTCCGGTGAAAGATCGCCAATGTGCAGGTCAAAAACCTATTTAAGGTCCTGGATGTAGGATGAATATTTTATTCGAAACTTTAATAATGATTCGATCCAAGCGAAATGTTTAATCGGAAACGAATAAAACTCATGAGGTAAACGCCATGCGCCGTCGTTTAAGTTACTTAATCATAGGAATACTTCTGTTCCTATCCGCGTGTAATCTAATGCACAAGAGTGATAACAATCAAAATGCAATGTTTCTGCTTTTAGCCGCGATATTGAATAGCAACACTTGTCAGAATCAATCCGGTCTTGTGATTTGTATTCCGCCCGGCGTCACGAAGTAATCGCGAGAATCGTATGAAACTAAAAATCATCACAACTCTCGTCGTTATTTTTTTCGCGCTCGGGTTCTCCGTCCATTTAACGCGGCAAAACCAATCTTCCGGAATCGTGATAAAAATTCCGGACTTGGAAAAATTGGACGCAGTATTGAAAACGATGGCTACGGGAGAACCGCATTTTGTAACCTCGCAATCTTCCTGGAAAATAGTTCTCGATGGACCCGGAAAAGTCGAGGCGACTACCGCGTCCGACTGGGAGGCCGTACGGCAATCCGCGACATGGGCAAACGGAAATTCGACGATGGCGGACCAGATCATTATGGCCCTAAAAAAAACGGGGGTTTTGAACAACTCGGGGAGTTTTCAATCCACGACCAACCTGAACGGGGTTCCATTCAAAATAAAATTGCAAACCGGAGCCGCTTGCGGGACTTCCTGCCAAAATATTTCCTCTTCTGCATATACCGGTACGAAGAATTTCCTGAATCGATTTAAGATCTGGAGAGCCAGCGACGGACAGGACGCTCTAGAATTACTTTTCGATGATGTAAGTACTCCGAATACCACGAACGGTGTCTTATTGACCTACCGGATCGGAGTCCTAAACTCTACCCTTTCCGATAATCCGAATTTGTTGGTGGAAAGTTATATCTATGGAGCTTCTCCGAGTCGTAGGCAGACTTATTCTTGGGCGGCTCCGTTCTGGCTTTCGGGAACGAAGGCGGCGACTACTTCCGATAGGGGCCGAGTGATTTTGGAAGAGATGACACTCGGAATGCAAGGTGGAGGAATGGCGACCGGAATCTGCGTAAGAATCGCCGCAAGAACCGTCTCGATGACTACCGTTTGCGGAACCAATAACCATTACTACGCTCTCGCTTACGGCCAAAAGACTGTGAGTAATTTTGAGACCACAGCTCTTTCCGGTGTCGCAATCAATAGCATGACGACCAACGGTACTATCTGCGGTTTTGATGTTCTGAAATTCGGAATCTTTAACGGGGGCGGATTCATCATGGATAATCTGACTTCCGGAACGATTCCGACAGGATATCCGGAACCTTCTAGCGGCGGCGGTTACCCCGGAGTCCAGACTCTCTTTAATAAACTTGGCACGGCACCGAACGGTACCGGAACTTACGACGATACTCAAAAGGCAACGATCGATACCGGTATGGGAAGTTCGATAAGTCTTCATCCTTCCGGCGAAACGGTTCCATTTTAACTCCATAAAGAATGTTTAAATTACCTCGAGTATTTGCGGGCGCGGGCATCCTTCTGCTCGCGTTTTTATTTTTTTCCTGCTCCAAAATGCGGACCTTCATGGAAGAGGGCAGATTTTGCTCCGATTATGATTACGGGCTGGTGGAATCGGCCTCGGCTCCTCCGCATCCTCCCGATGTCTGTGTGACTCCGGAAACCGTCAAGCTGGGTCGATTTCTTTTCTACGACGTAAATCTTTCAAAAGGAAAAAACCAATCTTGCGCGAGCTGTCACAAACAAAATTTAGGTTTTTCGGACGGCCTGACTCGCGCGATCGGTTCGACAGGTCGAGTTCATCCGCGCAATTCGATTGCGATCGCAAATGCAGGATACTTTTCCCCTTACACTTGGTCGAATCCGACTTTGAAACGCTTGGACAATCAGACTCTAGTTCCTTTTTTTTCCGAGAATACCGCAACTACCATCGAAGAGCTTGCAATCAGCGGAATCGAACACGTCGTTGCGGCCCGTTTGCAATCCGATCCGAAATATGTAGCAATGTTTGCGGAAGCATTCGGAGAGAATACGATCGATGTGATTCATATCGCTCGCGCGATCGCCGCATTCGAAGTCACTATGATTTCGGATCAGTCCCCTTTCGATAGAAACGCGATGACCTCCTCCGCAATCCGAGGAAAGCGGATCTTCGAGTCCGAAATCGGCGGCTGCTATCATTGTCATGGAGGGAAAAATTTCAATATTGATGATACGCTTGGTATTCTTAGTTTTCAGAATATAGGTTTGTACAACGTTCGGAACAAAGGAGACTATCCCGATCAGGCTCTGCACGGCCCCGCGGCGGCATTACAAACTCAAGGCCTCTCTCAAACGTCGGGTAAAGAAACGGATCGAGGAAAATTCAGAACTCCTTCTCTTAGAAACGTCGCAGTTACGGCTCCGTATATGCACGACGGGAGCCTCAAAACCCTTCGGGAAGTAATAGAAGTTTTCAATGCGGGAGGAAGGAATATTACTACGGGGCCGTTTGCGGGAGACGGTAGGAAGAATCCCCACAAGGACCCTCGAATACGCCAGCTCGATTTGACCGAGATGCAAAAAAGCGATTTGATCGAATTTTTAAAGTCTCTTACTGACGATTGTTATCTGACAGACCCTAGACTCAGCGATCCGAACCTGTCGAAGCCGATTCAACCGGACTATTGTCGAACCATTTCTACCGACCGGCAATAATTATCTTCCCGACCTAAATTACGACGTTCGGCTCTTGGAAATCACTTGCAGGACCCGGCGTCGGCGAGCTAACCTGAAATTCGATCTCCATGCGAAACTGCGGCATTATAACGATTCTTTTATTTACTCTGGCGCTATTGCCCCTCTCGGGAATAGTTTCTTCGCAACCCGCCGATTTAGAAACGGAGATCAATGCATTACTATCTACGTTGGATTCCTGCAACGGTTGCGTCTTTATCCGTAACGGATCCGAGCATACCGTGCAGGAAGCAAAAGCTCATCTTTTAAGAAAATACGAGGCGACTAAGGGAAGAATTAAAACGACGGAGGACTTTATCGTCGGATTAGCTAGCAAATCTTCCGTCACCGGAATCCCTTATAAAATCCGATTCCCCGACGGTACGGAAATGCCGTCGGAAAAGTGGTTAACGGGTCAGTTAACGAAACTAAGAAAGTCGACTTCTCCGGCTAAAAAAAGTCGGTAAATCGATCGACGGATTGTAACCGAAAAGTAATCAGCCTCTCACGGAATAGTTACAATGCTTTCGTACTATTAGAGCGATGTTTTCCGAGGTATATCCAAAAACTTTCATAAATAGACATCCTTTGCGGATATTAGTCGTTACGGAAACTTTTCCGCCCGAAATCAACGGAGTTTCCAAAACCTTACATCGAATGTTAAGCGACTTATTGCAACGGGGACACGAAATCATTTTAGTACGCCCCCGTCAAAGTTTCGACGATATGGCGACGGCAAACGGTAACTATCGAGAAGTTCTCGTAAGAGGGGCAAAAATTCCGTTTTACGAAGGCCTTAGGTTCGGCTTTCCGGAAAAAAGACTTCTTAGAAGATTAATGCAATATGAGAAACCCGATCTAGTCCACGTCGTAACCGAGGGTCCGTTAGGGTTATCCGCCGTGAGGGCGGCGAGGCATTTAAAGTTGCCGGTTGTCAGCGATTTCAGAACCAATTTCCATTCGTATGCGAGATATTATAAAGTCGGCTTTATCGGCAAACTCGTTCATTCCTACTTGCGCAGTCTACATAACTTGACTCATGCTACGCTTGCACCGACGGCTCAGATCGTGGCGCAACTCACCGCTTCGGGCTATAACAACGTAAAGGTGGTCGCTCGAGGAATCGATACCGCTCTATTCCATCCTGCCCGAAAAGATTCCAAATTGCGGAAAGAATGGGGTCTCTCTCAATCGGATTTGGCGGTCCTATATGTAGGCAGATTGGCTCCGGAGAAGAATTTAGATCTATTGGTAAAATCCTTCCGCAAGCTTCAAACGAAAGAACCTAAGGCTAAATTGATATTAGTGGGAGACGGTCCATCGCGGGATAAGCTAAAAGCTGAAAATCCTGATTTCTTTTTTTCGGGAATGAGGAAGGGAGAGGACCTAGCTCGGCATTATGCTAGCGGCGATTTATTTCTATTTCCCAGCTTAACCGAGACTTTCGGAAATGTGGTGATGGAAGCAATGGCATCGGGCCTACCGATCGTTGCATACGATTATGCTGCGGCAAGAGAATACCTTTCTCACGGAAAGTCGGCGCTGCTACCTGCATTCGATAAAGAAGATGAATTTGCGGAGCATGCCTGTATTCTTGCAGAGAATCGAAGTCTGGCAAAAAAAATAGGAGTTCGAGCACGCAAAGCCGCCGAATCATGCAGTTGGGAAG
Organism: Leptospira inadai serovar Lyme str. 10; assembly: GCF_000243675.2. NCBI lineage: Bacteria > Pseudomonadati > Spirochaetota > Leptospiria > Leptospirales > Leptospiraceae > Leptospira > Leptospira inadai. The sequence goes on from NZ_AHMM02000025.1 coordinate 104,084, forward strand.
ATGTTGCCGATACTCTTGAATCGGTTTATGCGGAATTCGGAAAAGCGAAGCCCAAGAAATCGAAGTCCAGAAAAAGTGCAAAATTGAAAGTTGCGATCGGCCGCGCGTAATCGGAATTTCCTCGGAATAATATTAAAAATTCTTTTTTTGCTTGTACTTTCTTTTTAATTCCCATAATGACGGGCATTCCACGGCAAGGAGTTAGAAGCCTATGCTGAAGTTTCCCGGATACAAACCCGAACGAAACCTTTCCGTCTCTAAACGAGAAAAATACCTACCTCTCTCCAAAATTTCCCACAGAACATCGCATCCTCGACAAAAACGCTTTCGGCAAAGAAATCGGGAAAAAAGGCAGACTAACAACCCGTAGAAAGTGTACTATGTTTTTTCATGGAAAACATTGACGCTAAAACGATTAGCCTTTGGATCATGGCGACGCTCTATACGATGGGCGGCATTCTCCATTTCGTGATTCCCAAGTTTTACTTGAGAATCATGCCCCCATGGATCCCTTATCACAAATTTATAATTCGGTTCAGCGGCATCGCGGAAATTCTATTGGGATTGGGATTATTCTTTCCTCAGACAAGATCCTTTGCCGCTTGGGGAATTATTCTTTTGCTTATCGCCGTATTTCCTGCAAACGTATACCATTATCAATCAAGAACAAAACGAGATCCGCCTGCCCCCCTACTTATCCTTAGGCTACCGTTACAATTGGTTTTAATTTACTGGGCATACATTTACACTTGATTTTGTTCGCGTATCGGACCCTGCCATTTGTTCCGATACGCCTAGACTTTCAGCGAGAAAGACGGGTGAAATTCCCGCGAAGACCTAGAACCATAATCGTTCTCTCTTCGTATCGCTTCACTGAATCAAGAATAGTAAGGCCGGATCTTCCCAGCAATTTATCGATCTCGAAGCCGTGGTTCGCTTTTTTTAAGAAGATACCTAAAAAAATTCTATACAAAATCTCGAAGTTCGGTATAGGCTGGCGACACAGACAGTTTCTATAGGAACGCAAGTGTTTCGCACTTGCGGAAGACGGTGAGATTCCGTCACGGTACCCGCCGCTGTAAGAGGGACGAAAGGAGCAGTAAGCCACTGGGAAAACCTGGGAAGGCGCTCTAAGTAGGATGAACTCGAGTCAGAAGACGCCCTATTAAAACCCTGAGTGAGGAATCCGCTTCGGAATTAAAGCCGATTCCCGCGATAAGCACATTACAACATAGCAAAGTAGGATGTAGAATTTTTCTCGCCTTAGCTTTGCACATAACATCGATTATACGTAATCTAAGGAGAATTCTATGCCGGCAATTTCCCTAGGAAGAAATCAAACTCGAAGGGTTTCATCGTTTCTTCGCCCTTTATTCCTCTTAGGAATAATAACATTTTCCGTTTTTTTAGTGTACTTGATCGGATTAGAACCGATGCCGGCAGTTCATGATACGTTTCATGATCTTCGCCATAGCGCCGGATTTCCATGTCATTAACTAGATGGGAACTTTTGCTTTCCTTTTGCAAAAAAGGATGTAAGTCGGGACTTCTTGCAGGATCCCTATGGGGGTTGCTTTTCCTTTTTTTTACGAGTCCTTTAATTTGGGAAGCGGAAGTCTATGAAGAAAAAGGAAACCATCATCATATTCAGGAAACCTTACATTCTCGGAGCCATGACGAAGGGCGATTCGATTTACCGGAAAATCTAAAACGACAGTTAGTCCCGACCGTTATAGGCTGTACCCTTCTTGGTGGGGCCTTCGGAAGTATAGTATCCGTATTTTTAGGAATGGGCTTCTCTTTCGGGTTCCTTACTCGAAACTTTTTCGAGTCGCCGATCCGTTCTGCAATTCCAACGGGACTAATCTGTTTCTTAGTATTCCATGGAATCCCATCTTTCTTTAATCCGCCCGAACTTCCCGGAGTAATAGGGAGTGAGGACAGCTTTACTTCGCGCCAGTATCTATGGATTCAATCCGTAGCTTGCTCCGTCGTAGGAGTTTTAGTTTATCTCGTACTATCTTCCGGGGAGTCCGGAAGAATCGTTAAGATCTTCGGATCTTTATTAGGAATTTTAATAGCACTCCTTCCGCTTTTGAGCGGAACCAGCCCTGAGACGATAAGTTCTCCCGTGCCGATGGAATTACGTTCCCGTTTTATATATTACAGTTTAACGATAAACTTTATTTTTTGGTTAAGTTTAACGATACAAATTTTTCTGCGATCGGCCAAAGACAAAACGATCGACACCTACCGAATACGAAATGAGGAAATCGTTATACAATGATTTCTTCGCGTTCGGATAAGCTTGGGCTTTTAATCGTAGGACACGGAAGTCGTGAACCGCGATCAAACCGAGAATTCGAGCGTTTTGTCGAAGAATACTCGCTTCATAGACCTGATTTGGAAATTCGGCATGCATACATCGAACTTGCTAAACCGGAATTTAAGACGGAGCTAAGAGAATTCGCGCGAACAAATTCCACCATTCTGATACTTCCCCTATTTTTATTCTCTGCAGGGCATACCAAAAACGATATCCCTCTAATTCTCGACGAAGTCGGAAGAGAATTTCCAACCGTAAAACTAATACCTACCAATTGCATAGGAGTGCATCCGACGATGCTGGAACTCCTACATACTCGCGCTTCCTTTATTATAAATAGGAAAGAGGGAATTCCCAAAAAAAGAGGAGTAATCATAGTTAGTCGAGGTTCCTCCGATGCGGACGCGAATTCCGAGTTCTATAAGCTAGTTCGTTTATTCGAAGAAAGTAATGAATATAGTTTCGTAATACCTTCTTTCGTCGGTATTACGAAACCTCTTTTATCGGATAGCTTGGAAGTCGCCGCAAAGCTAAGACCGGAAGAATTACTGATCCTTCCTTACTTTCTCTTCGGCGGTAGATTGATCGGATCGATCGAGGAAAAGCTGGAACTTTTTACCGACAAGTTTCCCTGGATCAAATCGACTCTAGCTCCACATTTCGGATCGGATCCGTCCATTTTCAAAGTTCTAAACGACAGGATCAAGGAAGCTATTTCCGGAAACGGAGTTCTTCCCTGCGCGACCTGCGAATACAGAGAGCAGCTTCCCGGATTGACGAGCAAAGTCGGAGGTTTGAAAGCCTTGCTATGGAGCGTCAGACATATGGAGACTCATTCCCAGGCGGCTCCGCATGAGTTTCCGCACAGAAATATCCAAAAGCATATATTAGTTTGTGATAATATAGATTGTTCGACCCGAGGAAGTGTTGCTTTAATCGCTAAGCTGCGATCGGAGATAAAGAAAACGGGTAAGCAAAAGGATTTTCGCGTCACTCGGGCTTCCTGCCTCGGTCGTTGCGGAGAAGGTCCGTCTTTAGTGGTCTATCCGGACGGAATATGGTATCAGGGTGTCGGTGAAACGGACGCCCCGGAAATAGTTAGAGATCATTTGTTAAACGATCGGATCGTCTCAAGATTAGTCGATTCGATAATGCAATAGGAGAAATATAAATGGCGTGTCATGAAATCGCGGCTCTACGACTCGGAATGATGAATATATTGGGAATCGAAGACGAAGTCACTCGAATTCATGAAGTGAATGAAATCGGTCAAAATCTGCTCTCGCAACCCGGGCCGATTCAAAGCCTTTCCCATGCCGGTAATTTAACGTCTCTTCTCCAATTTTACGAGAGTAGCCTAACCGAATTGGAACAAAAGATTTCCGTATTACCCCCCGGCGACCCGAAACTTTCGTATTATCGTTCCCTCTTGATTCTGACCAAAAAAGTGGAACTAGAATTGAAAAATACATTCCAAAATTTGAATACTCTATTCAACGACTTGGAAGAAATACACGATTTCGTCCACGAGATCTATCCGGGCTAAGGGCGGCTTATGGCTTCCGTTCCAAAAACGACCACTCTTATCGATAGACAGGCAATCGACAAACATTATGATTTGTATATGTTTAAACATTCGGCAACCGAATCTTTAAACTTTGTGGGGGGCCAATACATAATCATAAATTCCGGGAAAATGACCGCAGACGGAAAACAGCTAAAACGAGCGTACACGATCCTCTCTAACGATGCGGAACAGTCCACATTTCAACTTCTGATTCGAAGAGTCGATTCGGGAAATGTCACCGCTCATCTGCGAAATATAGCAATCGGAACAGATCTGGAATTCTCCGGCCCTTGGGGGAAGTTTGTAGGAAATGCGAAATGGCCTAAGCAAGGTCCTGCCTTGCTCATTGCCACCGATAGCGGGATCACCTCGTCCTTATCCCTACTAGCTTGTCCAAAATTCCGAGACCGGGTTAATTTTTCCAAACTAGTCTGGTTATTATCGTCCACTGAAGAACAGAATTTAGTCGAGTGGGTTCGTCGTGAAATTCTATCTAAGAATGCGAACGTCGAATTTATTCCGGTTCGACCTAGCGGAGAAAGTTGGCGATCCAGCTCGGCACTTTCTTTCATTCGCTGGATCTTGAGAGATCGAAATTCGTTTTCCAATTTCTTCCTGAGCGGAAACGGAATAATATTAGATGAAATTAAAGTATTCCTGGAAGAAACCGGAGCGGATTCCGAATTCATCGGAATGGAATCCTTTTTTAGGTCCGAACCACTTAATGAAAATGGAATTCGTCTCGGCGCTTGAACGACGGGCTGCAAATGAATGGCGGGGAAAGAGCTAAGAGAGGGATTTACGACCGGCGCCTGTTCCGCCGCTGCCGCAAAAGCGGCGACGAGAGCTTTGGTCCGGAGAGCCCCCATTCTGGAAATCGAAACGACTCTTCCCAACAAACGAAAAGTCACCTTCCCTTTAAAGCGATGCGAATTGAAAGAGGATATGGCGATCTGTAGCATCATCAAAGACGCAGGCGACGATCCGGATTGCACGCACGGGGCCGAAATGACAGCAGAAGTTCGTTTAACACATTCGAACGAAATTGTCTTAAAAGGCGGCGAGGGAGTGGCGACGGTTACGAAAGCCGGCTTGGGTCTCGAAGTGGGATCTCCCGCGATCAATCCCGTGCCAAGAAAGAATATTACGGAAATGATATTGGAGGAATTGATCGGCACCTCTTTCTCGGGCGCAGAAGTAACGATCAGCGTTCCCGGCGGTCAGGAAATGGCAAAGAAAACCATGAACGAACGACTGGGCTTGATCGGAGGAATTTCCATCTTAGGAACGACCGGAATCGTTAAACCTTATTCCACAGCGGCATACAAAGCAAGCGTTATACAAGCGATATCGGTCGCGAAAGAATTGGGATCCGACACCGTCGTTCTGACTACCGGTGGTAAGTCCGAAAAATTCGCCATGGACCTACTTCAGGAACTGAACGAGTCTTCGTTTATACAAGTCGGAGATTTTATCGGAACCGGAATCAAAAGCGCAGTCAAAGAATCCATGGTCCAGGTCATAGTCGTCGGAATGATCGGCAAGCTTTCAAAAATGGCGGACGGAGTCATGATGACTCATCGAGGCGGATCTTCCGTTAATACGAAACTTCTAGCCGAGATCGCCCGAGCGGAAGGAGTTCCCGAAAACGTTTGTATCGAAACGGAAGCGGCAAATACCGCTAGGCATGTGTTAGAGCTTTGGAAAGAAACGGGTCATACCGGAATACTTTCAACGATTTGCAGAAGAGTTTCCGAGAATTGCACGAAGCACGCCGGTACGAATCTAAAAATATCCTGTTATCTCGTCGATTTTGATGGAGCTCCTCTCGGCGAGTATATTGTAAAATGAGAATATACCTAAAGGAATGATTATCAAGACCATGAACGATATGCGACAAATGACATCTCTCGGAAGAAATATAGAAGATCGATCGTTTCAAATCATCGACGAGGAGGCGGGAATGCATTCTTACCCTCCCGCCGATTGGGAAATCGTCCGTAGAATCATTCATGCAACGGCCGACTTTGAATTCAAAGATCTTACGAAAATCCATCCGGAGGCGGCCTCATCGGGCATCGCAGCGTTAAAGCGAGGCTGTTCGATTATTTGCGACGTGCAGATGATCTTAGCCGGTCTGAATCGGGAGAGGCTCGATGCCTACGGTTGTAAAACTCATAGTTTCATTTCCGATGCGGACGTAATTCAAAAAGCGAAAGAAAAAAATTCCACAAGAGCGATCGAATCGATTCGAAAAGCGTCGGAACTCGGGCTCTTGGATGGAAGTATTCTAGCCATCGGAAACGCACCTACCGCTCTCTTAGAGATCGTCCGTTTGATCGAAAGCAATGAGGCCAAACCTTCCTTAATCATCGGAGTTCCCGTCGGCTTCGTATCCGCAAGCGAATCCAAGGAATCGGTAATGGCTTTGCAAGGTTCGATTCCCTATATAATAACTCGCGGCAGAAAAGGCGGCAGCACGATTGCGGTAGCGATCCTGCATGCGCTTTTATTATTATCCGCTAAAGGAAGTCCTGTATGAAAGCCGTCGTTGTAGTCGGAATCGGAGACGACGGATGTGTCGGCCTATCCAGTCAAGCGATGGGGGCGGTAGCTAGAGCAAACGTACTGGCGGGTGGGGAGAGACATCTGGATTTCTTTCCCGAATTTGACGGGCACAAAATCACATTAAAAGAAAACATTACTGCGGCAATCGATCATATCGCCGAACTTTCGGGAGAAAATACGATCTGTATACTCGCTTCGGGTGATCCTCTTTTTTACGGAATCGGCAATTTAGTACGGAAAAAAATCGGAGCAGAGCATGTGGAATTTATTCCTGCACCAAGTTCCATGCAACGTGCATTCGCGAAAGTCGGAATCAATTGGGACGACGCTAAGGTTATCTCTCTGCACGGTCGCGACAAATTCGGATTTATAAATAAATTAAAATTTCATAATAAAGTAGCCTGTTTCACCGACGGTTCCAACTCCCCTTCCTCCATTGCGCGAAATATGATTCAATTCGAAGAGACGGAATGGATAGCGTATGTCTGCGAAAATCTAGGGGGAAGAAACGAATCGGTTCGAAAATTTACGATATCGGAACTGAGTACGGCTTCCGATATTTCCGATCTAAATGTGCTTATTCTCATTAGAGAAAACGCGGAGTGGAAACATCCTTCGGTTATTCCTTATCGAGATGAGGACGAATATGCGAAGAGAATCCCCAAGAAGGGTTTAATCACCAAAAAGGAAGTGAGAATTCTATCGCTTGCCGCGATGGAAATTCGAATCGATTCCGTCGTCTGGGATATCGGCGCAGGCTCGGGTTCCGTTTCGATCGAAGCGGCTTTTCTGGCTTCGGAAGGACGTGCCTATGCCATCGAAATCGATCCGGAAGGAATCGCAATTTGCCAAGAGAATAAACTTTCTCATAAGGCAGATAACGTTTTTATAATTGAAGGTAGAGCACCGGAAGCCCTCGCAGACCTGCCGTCTCCGGATTGCGTTTTCGTAGGCGGCTCCAAAGGAAGTTTGGAAGAAATCATAAAGGTATCCTATCAAAGATTGAAGGAAGGCGGGAGACTCGTAGTAAATGCGGTTACCCTAGACAACGTATCGGAGGCATACCAGGCTTTCAAGAATCTCGGGTTGGAAATGGAGGTCATTCTACTAAACGTTTCCAGAGGACAAAAATTAGCGACTTACCTTCGCTACGAAGCCTTAAACCCGATCCATATTTTTAAAACTATTAAACGAAGCACGGAATCATAATGAACGAAACTAAAACGCTAGGTAAATTATTCGGAGTCGGGGTAGGTCCGGGCGCGACCGACTTAATCACGCTAAGGGCGATCAATGTCCTGAACGAGGCTGAAGTACTCGCGATTCCCAAAAGCAGCGAGCACCTACCCTCTTTTGCATGGAGAGTTTGTTCACCGCTTGTTAAGGAAAATTCCGAACAGGAAAAAATCTTTCTACACTTTCCGATGAGTAAAGATCCCAAGGTGTTAGTGCCTGCCTGGGATAAGGCTTTCAACGAAATCGGAGCGAGGCTAATGAGCGGAAAAAATGTCGCATTCGTTACCCAAGGAGACCCTTCGGTATACAGCTCTTGGAATTATCTTAGGGAAGAGGCGCCCGATCGATGGCCGGGAATCGAAATAGAAATCGTTCCGGCTGTCACTTCAGTTACTGCAATTCCTGCCGCTTTACAAATTCCGTTAGCCGACGGGCGAGAGCGTTTTTGTGTCCTGCCGGCAACTTACGGTTTGGAGGATTTACCCAGACTTGTGGAAGACTTCGATTCGATCGTTCTAACCAAGGTTGGCCAAGTCATTCCTGAATTAGTGAGAATTTTAAAATTGCTAGGGCTTTTGGAAAACGCGACCTATGTTTCTTACGGAACTACGGATAAACAGAAAATCGTAAAAGATTTAGAATCGATTCAGAACGAAAACTGCGATTACTTTTCTATGGTTTTAATTTCTATCCGCAAACGTAAAGGCGTTCTCCGAGGAGAGTCGCATGAATCCGATTAGAAAGCCGTACGCCATTTATGCGATTACAAAACACGGGATTGTCATCGGGGAACGACTTCGGAAATCTCTCGGAACCGCGGACCTCTTCGTTTCGAAAAAACTTTCGGATCAGGCTCCCGCCGATTCGTTAAGCTTATCCCTACCGATGGATTCGACATTGCGGGAAACGTTCACTCAATACGACTGCCATATTTTCATCATAAGTGTCGGGGCAGTCGTTAGAATGATCGCACCTTTATTACAAAATAAGAAAGTAGATCCGGCAGTCATATGCGTGGATGATAAGGGTTTATTCTCGATCTGTGTTCTTTCAGGGCATGTAGGCAGAGGCAATGTTTTTACTCAAATCGTTTCGAAAGCCTTAGAAAATACTCCCGTTATCACGACAGCCTCGGACGTGGCCGGAACCCTAACCGTCGATATTTTAGGAAGAGACTTAGGTTGGGTTTTAGAGGATCAAGATAGAAACGTTACCCGAGCCTGCGCGGCTGTAGTGAACGAAACCAAGGTATTATTCGTGCAGGAATGCGGAGAATCGGATTGGTGGCCCAAAGATAAACCGCTTCCTCCCGGCGTCGAATATTCGACTTCTTTGGAGGCCGCCGATCCGGAGAAATACGAGATATTATTAATAGCCACGGATCGATCGAATATAAAACAAACTCATCCTAAGCATTATAATAATTCCGTAATATATAGACCCAAGAGCCTGATTTTAGGGCTGGGATGCGATCGTGATATTTCTTTCGAGGACGTGAGATCCGGGATTATGACGACGTTAGACGAAAATAATTTAAGTTTGGAAAGCGTTCGCGCAATCGCGAGTATTGATCGAAAGCATGACGAACGGGCCTTTCTTGAATTGGCTCAAGCGTTCCAATGGGAATTTCTCACATTCCCGGCGTCCGAGCTGGATCGGGTTACTGGAATCGTTTCACCGTCCGCTATGGCAATGAAGCATGTAGAAACCCGATCGGTTTCCGAAGCAGCCGCATTACTAGGTGCAGGTACGGATTTCCTGATAGTCCCCAAAAGAAAATACAAGAGAACGCCGGAGAGTAAAAATCTTACCGTGGCTATCGCTAGAATTCCTTTTTTACCTAGAGAAGAAGTTTTGATTGCGAAGGAGGCGATTCGTTCATGAAACGGGGAAAGCTGAATTTAGTCGGAATCGGTCCCGGAAAGGATGAGCATATCACGCCCGCCGCACTCGAAGCGATTCATGAAGCGGAATATGTCATCGGCTACTCGACCTATATCGGTTTGGTTCGTCATCTTTTAACGGGCAAACAAGTTACAAGAACCGGAATGACCGAAGAGATAGGACGAGCTCAAGCCGCCGTCGAGTCCGCAGCGAACGGTAAGATAGTCGCTCTCATTTCGTCCGGTGATGCGGGTGTGTATGGAATGGCAGGCTTAGTGTTCGAAGTTTTACGAAAAATCGGATGGAAGCGGGAGGATCCTCCCGAAGTGCGAATCTTTCCAGGAATCAGTGCGGATAACTCGTGCGCGTCTCTTGTGGGAGCTCCTTTGGTACATGATTCCTGCCGAATTTCTCTTTCGGATCTCCTCACTCCTTGGCCAATCATCGAAAAGCGAATCGACTCCGCAGCGAAAGGAGACTTCGTTATTTCTCTATACAATCCGGCTTCGGGACGCAGGCAAAGACAGATCCTGGAAGCAACCCGCATTATAGGTCAATACAGGCCGGGTAACACTCCTGTTGCGCTTATCAAGAGTGCTTATCGGAAACAGCAAAGCGTCGTGTTATCCGATTTGGATCATTTTTTAGATTTCGAAATCGGCATGAATACTACGGTAATCATCGGATCGTCCAATAGCTTTGTCTACGAGGGATTTTTCATTACTCCCAGGGGCTACTCGAATAAATATTCTTTAGAGAACGGCGAAGTTCAAAACGGTCAGAGGAAAGGATTTTCCCTGAAGACGGAAGGAGATTTATCGGAAAAATCAAACGCACTGGACGGCAAAAAAACTTTAAATATTACTAAAATACCAAATGCGTTCGTTCGGGCAAGTACTTCCGTATTGGAGCCGGAAGAATCGATGATCGAAGAAAAGAGTGTCGAGCATTCCGAACAAGATTCCTCGGTCGCGTCCGCGCTAAATGCTTTAAAATTCGTTCAATCGGCTAAATCGTCACCGGCAAAAACTCTAATACCGAACGAGGAAATCAAGGATTTCGGCAGGATAGGAAGACTAGCCGGTGCTCTTTTATACGAATTGAAAGGAGAATATTACTTAATAGGAAAGCTAAAGCGACCTTGCCGATTCGAGGATTTCGGCTTTTCCCATACGGAGGAGCATATGCGTTGGACCAAGCTTACCGTAACGGATTCGAAGCTGGCGCAAACAAACTCTTTCCAATTCATAGTCCCCTCCAAAACGACTCCGGATGACCTTTACGATAGATTCGCGGTACATCGTAATTCGTCCATTAGTGAAAGAATTACCGCACTGCTACAGGATTCCAGCGATAAAGTCATTTGGAATCGGTCGGAATATTGGGATCTGAGTTGGCTATCGTCGCTACCGAAACCCATCTGGACAATCGTTAGAGACGAAGTATTAAAATGTTCATGAGAAAATTATTATGAAAGTATTCATCATCGGCGCAGGACCGGGAGATCCGGAACTAATAACTGTCAAAGGAGCTAAGCGAATCGAAACGAGTCCGATCGTACTCTACACGGGCTCCTTGGTTCCGGAGAGAGTAATCGCCATGGCGAACCCGGATGCAAAGATAATCGATTCTTCAGGCATGACGTTGGACGAGATCATTCACGTTTTGAAGGAAGCGTTTGACAAAGATCAGGATGTTGCCCGAGTTCACACCGGGGATCCGGCCATTTTCGGATCGACGGCCGAACAGATGCGAAGAATGGATGAATTAGGAATTCCTTATGAAATCATTCCCGGTGTCTCTTCATTCACGGCGGCCGCAGCAGCCTTAGGTAAGGAACTTACTCTCCCCGAAGTATCTCAAACGGTCATTATCACTCGGGCTGAAGGGCGCACACCTATGCCTCCGAAAGAAAAATTGGAAGTTTTAGCGCAGTCGGGCGCAACGCTCGTCTTTTTCTTAAGCGCGCTTCTTCTAAGAAAAATCGCGGAGCAGCTGATACCTTACTACGGAGAGGATTGCCCGGTTGCCATAGTTCAAAAAGCCTCCTGGCCGGAACAAAAAATCGTCCTGGGAACATTGTCTGATATTTCAGAAAAGGCTAAAGCGGAAAAGATCAATGCTACGGCAATCATATTTGTCGGACGAGTTTTGAACTGCCACGACTTCGCGGATTCCCGATTATATTCTCCCGATTTTTCCCATAAATTTAGGAAGAAAACGAACCTGCAAAAATCGGTTTCGATCGATTCGCCTCTACCCGGTTAAACATGGAACTTACATCTAAAGAACGTCGCGGATTAATGATCGTTAATACCGGGGAAGGAAAAGGCAAAACCACTGCCGCTTTAGGAATGATATTCCGCGCTTTAGGACGCGGCATGCGATGCGGAATCGTGCAATTCATCAAAGGAAAATGGGAAACAGGAGAAAGAAAATTCGCCAAAACGATTCCTGGATTAGATTTTCATGTTATGGGTCTCGGATTCACCTGGGACAGCGAAGACTTAGATAAGGATAAAAAAGCCGCACTCGCAGCTTGGGAATTATCCAAAAAGATGATTTTAGGCGGAGAGCATGCACTGGTTGTTTTGGACGAAATCACCTATGCATTTCATTTCGGCTGGATCGACGTCAAAGAAGCCTCCGACGTTCTTAAAACTCGACCTCTTCATGTTCATGTCGTTTTAACCGGAAGAAATTGTCCGGAACTCCTACTGGAACAGGCGGACCTTGTAAGTAAGATCGAAGCAGTAAAGCATCCGTTTCAGATAGGAATAAAAGCCCAGGCTGGAATCGATTTCTAAGAGGACAATTGAACAAATCACCGAGCATTCCTAGAATCCTAATTGCAGGTACCGGTAGCGGTGTAGGTAAAACCACTACCGTGCTTGCACTTTCTCAAGCATTCAGAAGACGAGGTCTCAAAGTTTCAACGTTCAAATGCGGTCCCGATTATCTGGATCCGACATATCATACGTTAGTCGCAGGAGTAACTTGTCAAAACTTAGACGGATGGTTGATGGGAAGAGAGGCCGTAATGCAAACTTTCCAAAGGGCGAGCGCAGGAAGCGATATAGCGATAATCGAAGGCGTTATGGGACTCTTTGACGGAGCTTCGCCCACGGGAGACGCAGGCTCGAGCGCCGAAATAGCCAAATGGTTAGAGGCACCCGTACTGATCGTATTGGACGCAAGAGGAATGGCTCGAACGATCGCTCCGCTGGCTCTAGGATTAAAGAATTTTGATACGGATCTGGACGTAAGCGGGGTTATCGCCAATTTTGTCGGCACCGAAAACCATCGCGAAATTTTAAGATCGGCATTAGGCCCATTCCTCCCGTTAGTCGGAGGGTTCCCGAAATCTCACGAGCATTCGTTTCCGGAAAGACACTTGGGACTCAGGAGCGCTCACGAAGCGGGTATTGACGATGATAAGCTGGCTTATTGGGGAGACGTATGCGGAACTTGGTTCGATCTGGATCGAATCTGGAAAATCGCGTCGGAAAAGCGATACAACCCTATCTCTTCCGAATCAAAAATCGATCGACCCAAGAATTCATATAAATGCAGGATCGGACTCGCAAAGGATAACGCATTTCATTTCTATTATGAAGATAACTTACGAAAATTGGAAATGGCCGGAGGCGAATTAATTCCATTTTCACCTATTTCCGATTCTAAATTGCCGAAAATAGACGGTCTCTATATTGGGGGAGGTTATCCGGAACTATTCGCCGATGCCTTATCGTCCAACAAATCTCTTCTAAAAGAAATTTATGAATTCGGAATGAATGGCCTCCCGATATATGCGGAATGCGGAGGACTCATGTATTTATCGGAAGAAATAGAGACCTTAAACGGAACTTCATTTTCGATGGTAGGATTAATTCCGGCCAAAGTAAAGATGCATGAAAAATTGCAGGCATTAGGTTACACGGAAGTGAGTATCGAAGAAACATCCTTCCTAGGACCCGTCGGCACTAGATTCCGAGGGCATCAATTCCGGTATTCGAACTTAGAGATCAAACAACATAAAAACGTAAAATTACTTTATAGAATTCGAAAAAGAAAGGGCGAAACGACTTCTTCGGAAGGGTATTCGGATCGAAACGTATTAGGATCTTATGTACATGCCCACTGGGCATCCAATCCTAGTATTCCCGAAAATTTCGTGGCTGCCTGCGCGAGAATATCTTCTTGAAAACTCCAGGACTTGAACAATCTATAACTCGAACCGACGGGATCTGGCTGGATATAGACCTGCAAGCAATGCATTTAGCGCTGAGTTGGACCGTCCTAGGCGGAGGCTGGACTAGGATTAGACACGCGACTTGGCTTCGAGTATCCAACAATGATTTACCTCCGGGAGTGAATCCTGCCGAGTACTATCAAACTCGGCTTACCGAAACCGGACGCGATATAAATAGCCTCGGCTTTTTAACCAGCGCCTCCCTGTTCGATTATACGGAAAGAATTTGCGGAAATGAAGATTTGTGGGTCCGTTGCATCGCGACCGTCGGTTTAGGAAATGCGGTGCGAGTCGGAGAACTGCCCCTCTTCCATCAAAATTACGGTACAGTCAATTTGCTTGTTCAAACTTCCGTCTCCTTAAATCTTCCCGCATCAATCGAGGCGATCTCGATAGCTACGGAAGCGAGAACCCTCGCGATTCTAGAAGAGAATATCCCGAGTCTTTCCGGATTTCAAACGGCAACCGGGACCGGAACCGATTGCATCGGAATCGTATCTCCCGAGTCGGATGATTGTCATACTTACGCGGGAAAACATACGGACATCGGTTACCTAATCGGAAGTTCGGTGCACCAAGCGGTGCAAGCCGGAATTCGGAAATGGAAACCGACAAAAACGAGCCTGGACAAAAAATGAAACGTTCACTTTTTCTAATACGTCATCCTCGGACTATCGATAACAATAAACGCTGCTTTCCCGGAAACGACGACATATCTCTTTCTCCGGAAGGAAAATTAGAGGCAAAAAGGTTAGGCGTTAAACTTTCACGATACTTAAGCGAAAAAGAAACCGTTTTCTTCGTAAGTCCATCAATAAGCTGTACGGATACGTGGCAAAATATGGGACTTAGCGAAAAAAATTCCGCAACGTTATTAAGAGAATTAGAAGAACTTAATTTTGGAATATGGAAAAGCCGATCTTTCGGAGAGATACATCGTCTATTTCCCGATGATTTCCGCCGTTTCTCGGAGTTCGATCCGGCCCTTGAATTTCCCGCGGGAGAGCAAATCTCCTCTTTTCTGAAAAGAATCTCTCAAGTGAAAGATCTGGTTTTAAACGAATTATCCTCCGGATCCGATATCGTTCTAATATCGCACGGAGGAGTTTTGTCCGTTCTTATATGCATCTTATTAGGACTGGCTCCGGTGGAATATACAAAGTTTCGAATATTCAGCGGTTCTATTTCCACTTTGGAGATTTATAGAAACGGAACCGCTTCCCTAACCGGTTTGAACAGATGCGGAAGATATTCGGAGGACAAATGGCCGGTATAAGCCTCGTTACGGGCGGTTGCAGGAGCGGAAAAAGCCGATTCGCATTGGAAAAAGGAAATGCATTCGACGGACGGAAAATTTTCGTCGCAACCTGTCCGAAAATCGACGATGAGATGGATCAACGAATCCGAAAACATCAGGAAGAACGAAAAGGTGGCAACTGGGAAACGATCGAGGAACCGTTGGAATTGCATAATGTATTCCGCAATTTATCGTCGAATGAAGAAAAAATCCTGGTTGTGGATTGCCTAAGTCTTTGGATCAATAATCAATTATATAAATTCCAGAACGAAGGCAAGTTACTCGACGAGTCCTTGGTACGGAAGTTCGTCACAAATTTTCTAGACGCGGCTCGTTCCTGCTCTCCCGGCAAAGTGATTTTCGTAACGAATGAAATCGGATTGGGCGTGGTTCCGGAATCCTCACTTATCAGAATTTATAGGGATTTATTGGGACTGTGTAACCAGATTGTCGCCAAGGAAGCGGACGAGGTGTACTTATTGATAAGTGGTATCCCGATTCGATTGAAAACGGAGGAAGGCATAAAAAATGAACGAATCTAAGGTGCAAGCTCACGGAGGTAACATCGATGCTCTCTCTAAGGAACTCGATTGTGGTCGCGAAGAAATCCTAGATTTTTCGGCTAACTTAAATCCGCTTGGATTTCCGGAATGGCTTCGCCCCTTAGTTAATTCGCAGATCAGCAATCTCGCATATTATCCGGATATTCGATACGAGGCCGTCAAAAAATCCCTCGAAACGCGATGGGGAATTCCCGCCAGCGAACTCGTTCTCGGAAACGGAGCCTCAGAGCTTCTATACTTCTTACCTCGAATCATCCGATATGATCTGGCAATTCTTCCGGTCCCTAGTTACGGAGATTACGAACGAGTCCTGCAAAAAAACTCGATTCCATACGAATATTTTGAATTACGAAAAGAGATAAACTTCGATTTGGAATATGATCGACTGGAAAGGATTCTCAAACGGGATTCCGATAAAAAGAAACTAATCATATTAGGACATCCGAATAATCCTACCGGTAGAGTCCTGAATCACATAGAGATTGAAAATTTAGCAAAACGTTATAAAAATACGTTCTGGATAATGGACGAATCTTTTTTGGACTTCTGCCCCAACCCCGCTTCATTAAGAAAGAACCGGCCCGACAATATGGCGATCGTCTGGTCTTTAACAAAAATATTATCTATTCCGGGTTTGAGAGCCGGAGTCTGCATTGCGGATTCCGACATTTGCGAAAAATTATCCGATTTACTTCCCCCTTGGTCGGTCAATCGATTAGCCGCGGCGGTTATAGAAAAAGCGACCGAGGATCCGGAATTTTTCGAATTATCTAGAAAATCGATCCAACTATGGAAAAAACCGTTTTTCGAACAATTAAACTCGATTCCGCAACTAACCGCGTTTCCGAGCGAAACGAATTTCATTCTCGTCGAATTATCCTCGACCGAAATTACCGTTTCAGGTTTAAAAAAAGAATTATTAGAAAAGTATAAATTATCAATTCGAGATTGTGAAAATATTCCGGGATTAGGAACCGGATTTTTTAGAATTGCCGTTCGGAATGCGGAAGATAATCGGTCCTTGATCAGCGCGCTTCGGGAGATTTTCAAAATCCCTTCCGGTTCCATAACGCTTTCCCGGAAAAAACCGGCCTTGATGATGCAAGGGACCGCATCGAATGTCGGGAAAAGTTTATTAACGGCCGCATTTTGTAGAATCTTTCGACAGGATGGAATTCGCGTTGCGCCTTTTAAATCCCAAAACATGGCATTGAATTCGTTCGTAACCGCCGATGGATTCGAGATAGGAAGAGCGCAGGCTTTGCAAGCCCAGGCGGCAGGAATTCCCGCGGACGTAAGAATGAACCCCATACTGCTAAAGCCCTCGAGCGAAAAGGATTCTCAGGTTATTCTGAACGGCAAACCGATAGAGGCAATGGATTTTCGCGACTATACGAAATTTAAACCGAAAGCCTTCGAGCAGGTGATGAAATCTTATGATTCTCTATCCGAAGAATATGAGGTAATCGTGTTGGAAGGTGCGGGAAGCGTTTCCGAAGTGAACCTAAAAGCGAACGATATCGTAAACATGAGGATGGCTCAATACGCGGAAGCAAAGGTTCTATTGGTCGGAAACATAGATCACGGAGGAATCTTCGGAGCTTTGGTGGGTTCATTGGAAACGATGGCCGAGTGGGAAAGAAAATTAGTTTCAGGATTTCTAATAAACAGATTTCGAGGCATTCCGGAACTATTGAATCCCGGAATTCAGTACCTTAAAACGTACACTAATAAATCCGTCCTTGGAGTAATACCTCATTTCGAAGGATTAGGTCTGCCGGAAGAAGATTCCTTAGAATTTAAGTCGGGAAAATTAAGCGATGAATCACCGTTAAGAAATAGGATCGATATCGCCATGATCGATACTCCAAGGATTTCCAATCACACGGATGTAGATGCTTTACGGTTGGAGGAAGATGTTCGATTGAGAATCGTAAGATCCGCCGCTGAACTAGGCAACCCGGATGTGCTAATCTTGCCCGGAAGTAAAAACGTTGCCTCCGACATGCATTATTTAAGAACTTCAGGGTTCTCGGAAAAAATCCTAAAAATGGCCCGGGACGATGCCGCGGAAATCGTCGGAATTTGCGGAGGATACCAGATACTAGGAGCAAAGATATATGATCCGCATAAAATCGAATCCGCTACGGGAACGACTCTATGCTTGAGTTTATTGCCTATCGAAACTACATTAGAGAAAGAGAAAATACTCAAGCAAGTCGCAGCCAGGCACCTACCTTCAGACAAAGTCGTTTACGGATATGAAATTCATCATGGACACACCGAGTTAAAAGATTCGATTCCTACCGTTGTAGTTTCTAAAGACGGCGTTCCTTTGGGACATTCCAATCAAAATGGAAGGATTTGGGGTACTTACATTCATGGAATCTTCGATGCCGACGAATTTCGTCGTTCCTTTTTGGATAAAATCAGAGTTCGAAAAGGAATGAATGCTTTGGGCGGTGTAACCGCAAAATACGAATTAGAATCAAGCCTGGAGAGACTGGCAATCGGAGTCCGAAATTCAGTAAATATGAATGAAATTTACGGACTTATAGGATTAAAATGAGGCTCGAAACGATCATCGTTGCTTCGATTCTAATGGATTTAATTTTAGGCGATCCCCGTAGGATGCCGCACCCGGTCCGTTGGATCGGAAAATTTGCTCGATTAACGGAAAGGCGCGCACGAAGTTTTTTTCGATCTCCGTTTTGGGCAGGAGTTTTTACCTCTTGCGCCGTCTGCTCATTCTCTTTCGCGATTCCTTTTACGGTCGGCAAAATACTCGAAAGTTTTAGCTCTATCGCGGAATCTTTATTTTCAATTTTCATAATATACACGACCATTGCTCTTCGCGACTTACTAAACCATAGTAAAGCCGTCTATCACGCGTTAAAGTCCGACGACCTATCCGTCGCAAGGGGAAAAGTGGCTTTACTAGTAGGAAGAGATACTCAAAATTTATCGAGATCGGAAATCGTTCGAGCGTGCGTAGAAAGCGTTGCAGAAAGTTTGGTCGACGGCGTGACGGCACCTTTATTCTTCGCAATATTCGGCGGCCCCGCTTGGGCGGTTCTATACAGATCGATAAATACGTTGGACTCTTTATTCGGTCATAAGAATCCACTGTACGAAAAATTCGGAACATTTCCGGCGAGAGTCGACGACTTTGCCAATTTTCTACCGGCGCGACTGACAGCCCCGATAGTATCCTTGACTTCGGCAATTTTATTCATGAATCCCGTTCAATCCTTTCGAATTCTATTGCGGGATGGCAAAAAACATCCGAGTCCTAATTCAGGGTTAGCTGAGGCTGCGGTCGCAGGAGCATTGGGAGTCAGATTAGGGGGAATAAATTATTACCAAGGAGTCGAGAGCAAAAAACCCTTTTTAGGAGACGAGAAAGAATCCTTGTCTTCCGTCCATATTTTACGCGCCAATCGAATCGTTTTTATCGCCTCGATATTCTCCTGCGTATTCTTCTTAGTTATACGTCGTTTAATCGTAAATGCTTAACGAAAGAAGGGCGGTAGCGATTGAACCGAAAGGATTCGTTTTCTCTTTACGTATTTCGGCATGCAGAAACGGATTGGAATGTCGAAGGAAGACTTCAAGGTCAACTAAATACGCCGATATCCGCTAAGGGCCGGGATCAAATTAAATCCATTTTTGATAAATTAATAAATTTTGAAATAGATATTTTATACAGCAGCGATCTACTACGTGCTCGACAAACCGCCGCCCCTCTGGCTTCCGAATTGATAATCCCTCTATTTTTCGATTCCCGCCTGCGAGAGGTCAACCTTGGCGAAGCGCAAGGCATGCTGATTTCCGAAATAGACGCTAAGTTCGGCGATGGCACTTGGTCGAATTGGAAAAGTCTGGAGCCAAAATGGGAAACGGTGAATTTTCCTAACGGTGAAAGAAAGAAAGATGTCGATTTGCGCATTCATTCGTTTTTACGGAATTTGTCCCACACACAAGATCGGAACCGGATTGCGATATGCACGCACGGATACTGGATTTACAGAATGTTCCATCTTCTTGAATCAAGGTCGGTCGAGAATATTCTAAATGGCGAAGTTTACGAAATCCTGATCGACGAAGAAAATCTTCTAAAAAAAAGGCCATAAACCGATATTCGAATATTCGGTTAACCTCGTACCCCGGAAAGGCCGGAACTAGAGAGAAAACGAACAATTGAATGGGTCGACCTATTCGCCCGATCAAACCTCAAGATAGAACATGGATTTAGACTTCCGAATTTCTTCCGAACCGATTTTTGTCGGACTCTCTAAATCATATCGTTTAAATCGTTATGCGAAGTAGCTAGTTTCTATGGAAATATCGAAAAGTCATGGACTTGCGTAGGTTTTGGGATAATTTATATACGTGCAAGTTTATCCGCGAATTGTCACGGTTTTTATCCTGATCGGAATTTGCGTTTACGGTTGCGATAAGCACTCCGATCACGGACGTATTTTATCGTTAATGCAACCTATAACGTCCTGCCTAAACTCTCCGGCAATTACCAAAGGCGGGGCGCCGGTAGCCGGTTCCTCCCCCGGCCATTATTTTTACTACTACGCAGGTAACGGAACGACGGACTCAATTTCTTTCACCTCGAATCCTTCCGGAACCGGAGCGGGAATTTATATAGGAAATTCGAATTCCACCATTACGGGCGGTAATTATGGAATATCCTCGAATTTTACGGTCTACGGACTGCCCTCGCCGTTTACACAATCGATTCAGACGGATAAGGGAAGTTTCAGATGTTTTTTAGTAGTCATTCCTTACGACCATCTATCATTTTCTCTAAAAGTCCAATAGGAAATTATTTATTTCCTATTGATAACCGACCGAAACTTCCGCAAAAACGTAAGGATGAACGATAATTTAGAAATGCACGTCGAAAGGGAATTCGATCGGTAAAGGAATTTTTCTGAAAAACCCATTCGAATCAAAATTCGAATATCGACTACTTTCCGCCAAACCGATCGTTCTCTGAGCCGAATTTTTCCCGCATCCAATCTAAAAATCCGCGCTCCACAATTGTGTCGCTCCCGTTTGACAATGTTTCGCCCTCCCGAATCGCGATCGTAAATTTTAGTCGCAACTCTTTCGACTCCGGTTACTTCTATCTGAAATTGCGATACTTGTTCGACGGGAATAAAATGATCCTCTTCTCCCGCTAAAATTAAGGCATGCGAACTTCGTAAGTTTATTCGCTCATTTTTTTCAATTCTTCGATCCCCGGTAAATTGGAAAGATCCGGAACGATCACGATTTCTATTCTACGATTGGCCATGCGATTCTCGGCCGTGGTATTCGAAACCGCCGGCCTGGATGAACCCATCGAAGCCGCACTAATTCTTTCTTCGGGCATTCCCGCCTTAATCATAGTGTGCAAAACATTTAGAGCTCTTGCAGACGCGAGTTCCCAGTTCGAATAACCTTTAACTCCCGTGGGAATATCGTCGGTGTGTCCTTCGACTTGAAAGCGGCGGCCTTCCAAGGAGGCTAGAATACCGGTAACTTCCTTAATCGCGTCCGTACCTTTAGGCGAAAGGCTTGCGGAACCCGGAGGAAAAAGAATGTCGGAAGACAAAACAACCACCATTCGTCCGTCTACGATTCTAATCTTCAGTTTTCCCGCGTCGATCATGCTCTTGAAGCTGGCAAGAAGATTCTTATATTCCAGGACTCGATGCTGGGTTTCTTCCTGTAAGCGTTTCATATCGTCCATAGAACGAAGTAGGCCGAGTTTATCCTTTTCCATTGCCTCAAAATCCTTCGATTTACGGGCGTAAGCTTCTTGCAGAGAGTCGTACTTTGATTGTGAGACGCAGTTTTGCGACGTAAGAATGATAAATATCGGAATAAATAAGGAACTTCTTATAGGTTTCATGGTCTTCTCCTTAAATCCAGTTGTGCATCGAACTATGACGCACTGTTAAACTATCGATCATTCCTTTGAATTCCTGAGACATTCCAATAGGAAATTACGTTTTTGAGGGAAAAAATCTGGCAATAAACGAGCATAGGGGTTAGTCTGATCCGTAAGTATGCATCATCTCTCATTAGAACCGGCCCGAATCGGAATCTTTCCTTTTCTACTGATATTCGCGTTTTTTTTAAGCGTGGAATCCCGTGCGCAAACGACGCCGGCAGGGACACAGGTACATCCGAAGGAATCATTAACCGGCGGACCTCCTGTTTTAAAAAAACTAGTCGAAGATGTAAGAGCTACTTTAAAAGAACGAGGCTATACTCTAGACAAGAAGTCTCAGTTTACTGGTTCCGTTTTTAAGGGAAGTTCGGTGATTTTTAAACTGCAATTTCCGGAAGGCAAGGATCGAAAAGTAATTCGCAAACTCGGAATCGGTCTCGCACACGAAATTCCCGATGAAGCGGTGATGGTCCAGATTTTCATTTCGGATTCCCAAGATCGAAAGCTTTCTCCCTTGTATACCGGACTCGCGGAAACGTCCTTTATTTATGAATGGGAAGCAAGATATGGGGAAAACCATTTCTTAATAGAAATCCGTTTAGAAGAATCGGAGTCTAACGTAGCCAACTTCGAACTTTTATTCGGAAGCGAGTTATACACTCCTTCCGCAGCTTTCGGACGAGAGGAAAAGGACCAAAATCTCAATCTCCCTCAGTCCCCTGGAACGAAGCAACCCGATACGGAAGGTCGAGCCCCGGGAACCACCGAGGTCAGGAACTACTTTGAGGTTTTTAAGAAAGAATTCTAACCAAACAGAGGTTCCGGATGAAAAACTCTTATTTTTCCCGTAAGATAGTCGCATGGAAGCTTTAATAATTTGTTATTGAATTGCGAAAATCGGGTATTCGTTGTAGCCTAGACTATAAACCCGAAAGCTACGACGGGTTTGACCGAGCGGGCTCGCAAGCGAGTACGAAAAATAAAATGCTCGGGAAATATCCTCGCAAAAGAGGTCACATCAGTGAAGAAAAAGGATGGTAGCCCAGTCTACCCCATCAACGGAAATTTTAGAAATTCTAGGGAACGAATTCTAGAGGGAGCGGCGATCGCTTTCGCTAGAAAGGGCTTCCACGGTACCTCGCTGCGTGAAATCAGCAGAGAATGCGGATTAGAACAACCGAGTATTTATCACCATTTTCATTCAAAGGAAAACCTGTTTCGGAAGGCCCTGGTTGCCACACACTTAATGATTTTAAACGGAATTCGGAGTCAGATCATTAAGGAAAAAGGCTTACGGGAAGAGGTGGTTTCCGTTTTCCAAGCAATCATCGATATCGTGCGAGAGTTTCCCGAAAGAACCCGTCTTCCATTCAGCTTGGTTTATTCCGCCCCGGAAAACCTTGTTCTAGAATATACGAATCATTACGGAGCTCAGTATAGAAAATTGCTAGAAGCTGCCGTGACGCGCAATCCTCCTAGCAAACGACCCGACTTAAAATTATCTTTATTAGTCGATCTGCTACACAGCCTCATACTTTCGATTGCCTCCGAACGCTTTTTTGAAGACCGAGTCAAAGGAATCGAAGAGAGAATCGATTTTATTTTATTGAACAATTAGTTTCCGACCGGGAAACCCGGGAAATTCGTAGATCCAGAGTAAAAAATCCATCTTTTTTTGGTCGTATCCCAGATCGATACGGTTTTTCTGGTCCGCATGAGCGCACCTGAAATCGTACCAATTGGCCAACTTCCCCCGCTGGGAGTCGTCCCTAAAAAAATGCATGCACAGGTTATCCGTCCTGAGAGGTTCGGAGATCCGATAAAATCAATTCAACCTGAAGAAATCGAAGTCCCTGAAATCGGTCCCGACGAAGTTTTAGTCGCGGTCATGGCCGCCGGTATCAACTACAATAATGTTTGGGCCGCACTCGGATATCCGGTAAATGTAATCGGAGCCAGAAATAAAAAAGGGGAACCCGAACAATTCCATATCGGAGGCTCGGACGCTTCGGGCATCGTATATAAAATCGGATCCGACGTAAAGAATGTGAAGGTAGGTGACGAAGTAGTCGTCCATTGCGGTATGTGGGATCGCAACGATCCATGGATTAAGTCGGGAAATGATCCGATGTTCGCCCCGTCTCAGATCATCTGGGGATACGAATCGAACTGGGGATCGTTTGCGCAATTTTGTAAAGTTCAGGATCATCAATGTTTACCGAGACCGAAGCATCTTAGCTGGGAAGCATCGGCCGCCTATATGTTGGTAGGCGCCACCGCTTATCGAATGCTTCACAACTGGAAACCGAACGACGTAAAACCCGGTGATGTCGTTCTTATCTGGGGAGGTGCCGGAGGTCTTGGAGCCATGGCTATTCAGATCGTAAAGGCCGCCGGTGGAGTTCCTATTGCAGTCGTTTCCTCGGATGATAAAATCGATTTTTGTAAAAACCTAGGCGCTGCCGGCGTAATCAACAGGAATCATTTCAAACATTGGGGCGCCCTGACTTCGGAAATCAATAAGCCGGAAGTATTCGCAGAGTGGACTAAAAACGCGCGCGAATTCGGTAAGGCAATCTGGGATATCGCCGGCAAAGGAAAAAATCCGAAAATCGTTTTCGAGCACCCGGGCGAATCGACCATTCCGACTTCGGTATTCGTTTGCGAAACGGGCGGAATGGTGGTAATTTGCGCCGGAACCACCGGTTTTAACGCAACCGTCGACCTTCGCTATCTTTGGATGAGGCAAAAACGTTTGCAAGGATCCCATTTTGCGAACGATGAAAATTCCGCCGGACTAAACCGGCTTGTGATAGAAAAGAAAGTCGATCCGGTTCTCGCCCAAACATTTACGTTTGACGAAACCGGGAAAGCTCACCAGTTGATGAAGGAAAATAAGCATCCTGCAGGAAACATGAGTATTCTCGTGGGAGCCGCCAAGCCGGGATTAGGAATCCAGTAAGGAATCTTTTTCCACCGAATCGAAACTCTCTCGCAGAAAAAATCGGCGGGAGAGTTTCCGAAACCGAAAAAACCAGTTATCCTATCCGCATAAAACCGACCATGAAGGCAATTCGTCTCTCTTCCTTTGGCAAAGAAAACCTTTCTCTCGTAGAAATACCGGATCCGGAAAGACCGGGTCCAGGAGAAGTGTTGGTCCGATTCCGGGCAGCCTCCTTAAACTTTAGAGACTACTTGGTGATCGAAGGCAAATACAATCCTAAATTCCCCGTACCCATGATCCCCTGCAGCGACGGCGCCGGAGAAATCGCAGAAGTCGGAGAAAACGTTACGGAATTTAAAGTCGGAGATAAGATCAACGCGACGTTTGCACCGTATTGGATCAGCGGTCCCGCTACAAAGAGAGAACTTCGAACTACGTTAGGCGGTCCTTTAGACGGAACCCTTCGCGAATATGCAATTTTACCGGTATCCGGAATCGTTCCGATGCCCTCGCATCTTAGCTTTGAGGAAGCCGCAACTCTACCCTGTGCCGCCTTAACCGCCTGGTCCTCCTTCTTCGTAGAAAATAACGTGAAGCCGGGCCAATCGGTTTTAGTACAAGGAACCGGAGGAGTTTCCCTATTTGCATTGCAATTCGCAAAGATGATCGGTGCGACAGTCTATTTGACATCTTCTTCCGAGGAAAAACTAGCTCGGGGAAAAACGTTAGGAGCAGACTACGGAATCAATTATAAGGAACTTCCTAACTGGGGAGAAGCGATTCGAGATCTAACCGAGGGAGAAGGCGTCGATCATGTTGTCGAAGTGGGAGGGGCAGGAACATTAGAGCAGTCTTTGAAAGCCGTTAAACGATTCGGCACGATTCACTTAATCGGCATTCTTGCAGGCTCTAGTAAGGATTTGAATCTTCTGCCACTTGTTATGAATCAAATCAAAGTCCAAGGAATCGTAGTCGGACATCGAAAAGCTTTTTTAGAGATGAATCGCGCGATTCAAAACGTAGAACTGCGCCCCGTAATAGATTCCGTATTTCCGATTCAAGAATTCGGAGAAGCATTAGACATTCTTAAAAAAGGAAGTCATTTCGGAAAGATCGTCATTCGAATTTCGTAAACAGATGGACCCATTCGATTCTGCAGATGAGTGAGGACAGAAGCTGCTCGAGGTTGGAAAAGTAATAGAGGAAGGGGGAAAATCCACTCTTAGCATAAAAATCTTTCTATAGTACGTGGAAACGTCGCTTATCAATGTTCTGTCTTCAGTCTTCCATCCGCTGCATGGGAGTTCCAACATAATTCGCTTTTAAAAAAATTGTTGTCAGGGAAATAGGAATAATTGTCTGTCCTCTGTCCTCTGTCCTCTGTCCTCTGTCCTCTGTCCTCTGTCCTCTGTCCTCTGTCCTCTGTCCTCTGCACAGAAATATAATTAGTAAATAAGAGAAAAAGACAGTAAGTAAGAGGGCCAATCTTGGAACTTTTAAATTCCGCAAATGCTTTTAAATCGCCCTTTCTCAAAACTTAGAATGCATTTTTATATAACGATTGTTAGCATAATAAATTAGTTTCATATCAAACGTATTATTTAAGGAGTTTTTTTCGAACGTTTTCTCTTGACAATCTCAGGGATCAGATTAGAGTAAATCCCTCGGTCTATATCGAGTGATACATAGAAAAAGCGAACAAGAAACACAAAGCGAATCTCAATTTGAGACACAGAGAATAGTGAAGAGAAAAGAGGTAACATTCCATGCGTAAACTAGGACTATCAGTATTGATCCTGTTTATTTTTAGCGGCTCGTTGTTCGCGTCAGGCGGAGGATCATCTTCCAAACCACTCGCTGGGGCCTATCCGATTATCCTTTCCCACGGTCTTTTTGGCTGGGGAACCGATTCATCAGGCATAATCAGCATCATCAGCTATTGGGGAGGAATGGATTCTTATCTAACCTCACAAGGCGCAACGGTATATGCTCCGACAAAAACTGCGGCACAATCGAACGAAACCCGCGGAGTCGAGTTAGCCAACAAAATCAATGTATATATGGCGGCCAACGGGTTCTCAAAAGTTCATATTTTAGGTCACTCCCAAGGTGGACTGGATAGCCGCTATGCTATTTCTAACCTGGGTCTTTCTTCTAAAGTATCCACTCTGACCACGTTGAACACTCCCCACCGTGGATCTCCGATTGCGGACATAATCAACACAGTTCTACCTGATTGGATTAAACCCTTCGTTAATGCGGTTTTAGGCGTTGTGGTACAATTGGTCTATGGCGGCGGACAACAAAATGCGCTCGCTGCTTTAGGATCTTTGACTACTTCGGGAACGGCGGCCTTCAATACCCGTACACCGAATTCTGCCGCGGTGAAATATTATTCTTACGGATCTTATATCACCATTCCTGACCTGATCCAACACCCGTTAATGGGTATTCTACAACCTGCCTGCGCTGCTGGCGGTTTGTTCAATGGACAAGGGGCAACCTGCGACGGTCTCGTTCCTTATTCCTCACTTCAATGGGGAACATTTAACGGAGGACCAAGTTACGGAATTCTGACAACCGGGGTCGACCACTTAGAAGCCTCCAATACTCTGAATTCAGGTAAGACTTGGTATGATGTTGAGGGTTATTTCTTAAAAATGGCTCAAAACGCGAAATCTAATCAATAATCGTTTAGTTAGAATTCTTATAAGTAAAACCGAGAGTTTCCGAAAGGGCTCTCGGTTTTTTTATTTTTACTTGGTTTTTCCCGTTTTAGAATAAATCTTATCCGCTTATGCAAGAAGATTCCGCTAAATTTGCGATTCTGGGCTCAGGAAACATCGGAACGTACATCGGAGCACATTTGGTCAACGCAGGATTTCCGGTCGTCTTTGTGGGAAGAGAACGCAATCGAAAGGAAATTCAGTTATTCGGTCTTGGAATTTCCGATTTTACGGGAAAGTTTTTTTCCATTCCGCCTAATAAGATCGAATATGCGACCGACCTAAAGGAAGTTCGAGGTGCTTCCATCTTCTTTGTGACCGTTAAAAGCAGAGATACGAAAGAATTAGGCCAAGCCTTAAATAAGCATCTATCTTCCGCGGAAAAGGAAAAAGCGATCATAGTTAGCTTTCAAAACGGCGTAAAAAACAAGTCATTGCTTTACGAATCGATTCCGCACCTGGGAGAAAGAATTCTCGCAGGAATGGTTCCTTTCAACGTGATCGCAAAAGGAAAAGGACAGTTTCATAGAGGAACAAGTGGAGACCTGGTCGTTCAGGAAAATCAATACGGGAAAAAAATCGTAGATTATCTCAGGACCGCGGGCCTGTCCGCGGCTACCCATCCCAATATGGATGGAGTTCTTTGGGGAAAACTTCTCATCAATCTAAATAATAGCCTAAACGCACTTTCCGGGATTCCGCTACGGGAGGAACTTTCTTTACGCGGATATCGCAGGATTCTTGCCGCAATGATTTCCGAAGGTTTTGAAGTCCTGAAACTCGCAGGAATAAGACCGAGCAGAGCGGGAAAAATGATACCTCAGCTCGCTCCGATAATATTAAAATTACCTGATTGGCTTTTTTTCAGAGCCGCTTCCAGTTTGGTAAAAATAGATCCCGAAGCTCGCTCTTCCATGTGGGAAGATCTAAATCAAGGACGACCAACCGAAATCGATACGTTAAACGGAGAGATATTAAGGTTGGCGGATAAAGTCGGTCACGGTGCTCCGATTAATAGGGCTATCGTCGCTCTCGTTCGCGAGGCCGAAAAAAATCCGAAATCCTTGCAATACACTCCCGAAACTCTGATCGCAAGACTAGGATTAAAATTTTAAAAAAAAATTAAATCCCTTCTTTCTGATTCAAGGACGGTCTAGCGGAAAAAAGGCCGATGTCCTTTCTTACGTGACGTTCTTCCCATTCCCTGAGTGTGATTCCTTCTTTTTCCGCAAGTGTCGAACGATACGAGTTCAAGAGTCGGTACGTAAGAGGATATCCGATAATCGCAGAAGGCAGGCCCACCACGAAACCGCCCACAAACATAGGGAGTCCCATCCTATCCAACAGAAATATCGACCAATACCATAAACCGGAAAGGAAGTCCATAGATTCGGATTTGGCCATCACTTCGTATATAACATTAAAATCCAGTTCGACGGACGCGATTCCGAATGCCATCAGAGAGTATTTGCCTAATATATAAAATATATAATAAAAAAAAGGAAGAGTCACCGGGTTCGTGATCCAAATCATCGCGATTGCAATCGGTAAATAAAAACGAATTCGAAAAATCCGTAAAATAACCCAGGTCGCAAAACCCAGATACATTTGGATCCCGATCAGAGGAGTCATAGACCAAATTAAACCGATTGAAGTTCCAAGGCTGACCTCACTGACAGGAGCGTGAGACTCTTGAAAGGGAAGTATAATTTGTTTATGTACGATTCGCGCCAATGCGGCTAAATATTTCATTATTTTCCTACGTTATGGGAGCTTGGAAGCTGCTTTCGAGTATTGCTCCCACGCCTTTGCATATTCTTTCTTCGCGGGAAACAATTCGAAGGCTTTCTTTGCCGATACAGCCGCTGCTCCCGGATTTTTTTCCCATTCAAATTGCAATTTCGCCAATAAATAATACGTTTCCGCTTTTAGTATGAGGTCTCTATAAGGAGTCTTTAAACCCTTCTCCAGATAATCTTTGGACGATCTTCGATCACCCTGTAAAAGAGCGGTCAATCCAAGACCGAAATAAGCGGAACCATCCCGCTTCGCTTCCAATGATTTTTTATATTCTAGTATCGCTTCGGAACGTCGATTTTGCCGAAGTAATAGGTTTCCGGAATCCACTCGTAAGATGGATGCCGCTTCGAAATCTTTTTGCTCTTCGGCGGCACTTAATGCTTTTTGAAAACTCGATTCCGCCTTAGCATACTGTTTCCGTTGTTGCAGAATCAATCCTATCCCCCGAAGGCAGTCGTAGGAATCCGGATTTTCCTTTAGACAAAGCTTATATTCTTTTTCAGCCTGATCGTCGTCTTTTCTTAAATACTGAATCCAACCGCGAAGATAATGTATTTGATCCGTCTTTCCGGACCGCTCCGCATGCACCTTAGCCTTTTCGATCGATTCTCCTATATGTGCGGAGTCCAATAAATCCCTGATTTCTAGAATTGGGGGATCCTCTTTATCCGTACAAGTCGAAAAAAGAAACCATAAGCAAAGGAGAGAGATTATTGGTAACTTGTTCATGAAAGTCGTATTAGTATCGTCTTGATTCGTTTCGGCATCGAATGGATTGGAGTTCATCTGAGATTCTATTCTTCCCGGTTTCTGTGGCAATCCCTAAATCGCGAACTTCATTTCGGAATGATTAAAGCTGGAGCCATTTTTCTGACGATGTCCCGTCCCTCGGCGATCGCTTCCTTTCCTCTATGAAATTCCATCAATCCGATATAACGCAAACGAGGGGCGAGCAAAATATCGGGGGGATCCCCGGCCATCCGACTCCGAGTAATGCGGATTTGCATGATGTTTATGCTTTTGGATACCACTTCCATAATCCCGGGTTTTTCATCCTTTTCATCTTTGAGGCGCTCGTCCAAATCGCTTCCCCAAAATTTAGAAGTCCAGGATCGCCAACGAGACATCTGGTCGGTAGAAATTTCTTTTTTATCTTCTTCTTCTCTCTTTTCCAAAAGATCCTGATTTAAATCAACGGCAATGACATAATCGGCCCCCATTGCTCTGCAGAGAGAAACTGGAACGGGATTTACTAGGCCCCCGTCTACGAGCCAGCGTCCGTCTTTTAGCACCGGGGTAAAAATACCGGGTAAAGAAATCGAGGCCCGAACGGCTTCGAAGATGGAACCGTCTCGAATCCAAACCTCAATTCCGGTATCAAGATCTGCCGCAACGGCACCATAGGGAAGAGTCAATTCATGAATCTCTGCATCGCGGAATTCCTGGGCAAAAAAATCGAAGAGTTTCTTTCCTCGAATTAATCCACCACCGAATGTCCAATCCATAAAACCCAGGATATCCTTCCATTCCAGGCTTTCGACCCAACTTTCGAGGGCAGGGAGCTTTCCCGCAGAATAGAACGCACCGACCAGTGAACCGATGGAGGTCCCACAGATGATATCCGGCCGAATTCCGAGATTTTCAAGCTCCTGTATCACTCCGATATGCGACCAACCCCGAGCGGAACCGCTTCCGAGCGCTAGTCCAATTTTTCGTTTTACGTTATTTCCCATTCTGCCTCAAATCTCTCCGAAAACTATCATACGGTGTCATCTTTCCACGGTTTTTTCCATAATTTATAGTATTAAAACTCTAAAAAAAAACGTCTCCTCTCTTAGTGAAACTTTGCGAACGACAAAGTGTCTTATACCTCCGTCTATTAAACTTGGATCAGACACTCAATTGAAAATAAAATTCATAAAATTCCGGATGTAAAAGATTCTCAAGATCTTTGTATAAAAATAGGATTTAGCAATAATTTCTTTCCTTTCGAGAGCGAGCCTATATCCATGTTAGGTGGAGAAAGGTTGACTCATTCTCGATAGGAAACAGAGGATGGCTCTGGGTACTCATACCTCATGCACATATCTAAGTATTTATTCTTTTTATTAGGGCCGGTCGGATTCCTAATTTTTCTTCTTACGCTGACTCCGTCGCATAAGGAAGAAAATATACGTGCATACCAGGGCAGTATCGATCTCCGAGGTATCCATGATGCATCTTCCGGCCCTGTCGATCTTTCCGGCGAATGGGAATTTTTTTGGAGCCAGGAAGCTGGGAAGGTTTTGGAGACATTCCGTAGCAAGATTACCGTACCAGGTGCCTGGAATCGCGAAACGGAAATTCATTCTTCTTATGAAAAACTGGGATACGGAACCTATCGGCTGCGAATTTTAATCCCGGACGTATGGGTCGGGAAAGTTTTGACGATCGGACTCGGTTCCATCCTGACCTCTTATAGACTTTATATCGACGGAAATATCCTGGGAGAATCGGGAACTCCCTCGCCTTCCCCAAAAGAGACGATACCTAGAGTTCAGCCCAAGTTTTTTTCGTTCATTCCTCCCTCTAACGTAGTTTCCCTGGAAATTTTCGTTTCCAATAATTATTCCAGACAAGGAGGGATCATATCTCCCGTTCGTATCGGTCCGTCGGAAGTCATGCAAGGCTATCGAACTCGAACGATTTTTTCCGATATATTCGCATTCGCTAGCCTCTTAATCATGGGACTTTATCATATTTCCCTATATCTCTATTTGCGATCCAGTACGGCCCCTCTTTATTTCGGTTTTATGAGTTTGGTTATCAGTATACGAACCTTAGTAACGAATGCGAAACTTCTAATGGAATTTTTTCCCTCCCTACCGCAGCCTGCGATTCAAATGCTGGATCAGATTCCTTTAATCGTAAGCGTTCCTTTTTATTTATTGTTCTTTTGGACGACCTTCGAACCTTACGTTTCGAAAACATTCGTCAGGGTCTCGATCGCGATTTCCGCAATCTTTACCGTCGCGACTCTCTTCGGATCCTTGGCGTTTAACAGCGAAAAGATAATGTATTTCCATATATTTATGGGATTTACCATATTATACGTTTTGTATGTGATTTATACGATCGATTTCGATAAGGAAAGCAACTCGGCGTACATTCTTTACGGAACCGGTCTACTATTTTTAGGAATCGGTATCGATTTATTTTATACTTACGTGTTAAAGGTCTCTTCGTACGAAGTTTCGCATTTCGCGCTAGTATTCTTCGTTTTCTTGCAATCCTTAGTAATCGCGTCGGACAGATCATCCAAGTATAAGGAAGCTAAAGTCCTGACCGAAGACCTTCAGACGATGAACTTGGAATTATTCGAGATGAAGGAAAAACTCGTTCAAAAGGTCGAAGACAGAACAAAAACTCTTAACGATACCCTCCAACAAATCAATCGCGAACTAGAGATCGCGCAAAACGTTCAAAGAAAGATTCTCACCCCGCCTGATCGGGAGATCTCGGGAATTCGTTTCGAATACGTATATAAACCTTTGGAGAAAGTCGGCGGGGACTTTCTCGACATTTCCGAAGTTAAGCCGGGAAAAATTAGGGTTCTACTGGCAGATGCGGTAGGCCACGGGGTGCAGGCCAGCTTAATGACCATGGCACTGAAGACCGAGTATGAGGAACTCAAGAAATTGGATTGCCCAACGCAGGTCCTGAAGGAATTGAACGGAAGATTTTTACGAAAGTTCGATACGCTCGAAAGTATCTTTCCCTGCTTTGTCGCGGATATCTTTTTGGAAAAGAACGAACTTCTTTACGCATCCGCAGGACATCCCGATCAAGTTCTGATCAAACCCGACGGGACCTACGAACTCCTACATAAGACCGGTCCGATTCTCGGATTATTCGATGATTTGGAAATTCAGTTCAATACGTTCCCGTTTCCGGTCGGTAGTCGTCTTCTTCTTTTCTCGGACGGGCTTATAGAAAATCGGAGAAAGGAAAATCGCTGGAGCACGGTGGATTCTATAGCGATCAAAGCCACGTCCATGGCCTCTTCTAATTTACAGGAACTTTTAGAGGAATTGGTGGTGATGGAGGAACGTTCTCGCGGAGATGAACAAAGATATGATGATATTACGATTATCGCAATCGAATCGACTCAG
This sequence comes from Leptospira inadai serovar Lyme str. 10, assembly GCF_000243675.2. Taxonomy (NCBI): domain Bacteria; kingdom Pseudomonadati; phylum Spirochaetota; class Leptospiria; order Leptospirales; family Leptospiraceae; genus Leptospira; species Leptospira inadai. Next base: position 137,351 of record NZ_AHMM02000025.1, read on the forward strand.
GATCGAGTTGTAAACAGAAGACAGAAGACTGAGGACTGAGGACTGAGGACTGAGGACAGAACATTGGTCAGCGAGGTTTCCACGTACTAGAGAAAGATTCTTGTGTTACAGTGGATCGGTCCTCTACCTCTGATACTTTTCCGACTTCGAGCAGCTACTGTCTTCAGCCCTCTGACCTCTGTCTTCCGTCTTCTGCTAACAGGCTACGATCATTTCTCCGGACGCTTTTACTTCGCCGGAATCATCCGCCGCTTCTACAGCCACGACTAATAGCTTTTCGCCGTTTTCTTCTTTTTTACGTTTTATTTTACCGCTGCATGTCAATCTTTGTCCCGGCTTGGTCATCGCTTTAAACGTTACGCCGAACTCCTTGATTTGCTTCTGGTCTGCCCAAGCGGTGCAAAGTCGTCCGATTTGCGCCATAACAAACATCCCATGCGCGATAGTTCCGTCGAGTCCGGTCTTACGTGCAAAGTCCGGATCATTATGAATCGGATTAAAGTCCCCGCTTGCACCGGCATAGCGGACAAGATTTGCATGAGTAATAACGTCCGTTGTTAAGGGAGGAAGTTCCTGCCCGATTTCGAATTTATCAAATTCTATTTTGCTCATAGATTTCCTCCAATCAATGCTCGGGCTTACGAATGAAAATGGACATCTCGGCTTCGACTACCGCGTCGCCCTTAGAATCGCGGATCGTCGTCTTGAAAGTCATCGTATCCATTTTACCGACGGTCACATTAACGCATTCGCCCTGTGAAGAGACCTTACCCGGATAGAGAGTTTTGAGATACGTGTATTTTTCCTTTAGATGGAGAATACGGGACGTGTCCACTCCCATACTTTCCATATCCTGCCAAATTTTAGGGTAACCCCAAAATTGAATTACGGTAGGGTACGTCGGCGGAGCCGGAATGTCTTCGTACCCGGCCTTTTTTGCGGCCTCTACATTGAAATAAATTGGATTCGTTTCTCCGATCGCCTGGCAAAATTCGCGGATTTTTCCGCGCTCTACGTCGAATTCGTAGCGGTCCAGTTTTGTGCCGATCAGGTCTTTTGATATGCCTTTTTCTGCCATAATCCTTTCCTAATTTGGATCGTAATCCTCCTATAAGAGGAGGTGGTGCTTAACCGCCCTAATTTTTTCCTCGGAGTCTTTCCGGTCTATTGCTTTTTCTTTTCTAAGGTCCGGCCACTCAGAACAAACGTTCACCGAATACTGTTCGTCCGATCGGTTTCGAGTTGTAAGACAAGGAGGTTAGCGAATCGTGTACCTGTTTTCCGATCATGATTCCAAATAAATATTATCAACGTTTCGTTTTTTTCCTACTAGGAATTTTACTTTGTGTTCCGAACTGTCGAAAAATCATTTCACGATCTTTCGGAGAAGAGAGTGTAAACCTACCGGTCTGGGACGGATTGAGATCGCTCTCCAAAACCGGAAGCGCATGCAAAGGCGATGCGGAAAAAGAAATTAAAAAGATCGCCTTTCATTATAAGAAAAATCCTGCGCGTTATTCCGATCTGTCGAGCCGAGACCGATGGAGAAATCTTCAATTTACGATATTATTAGATAAAGAAAATCTACTGAACGATTCCAGAGATAGCCTCTTTCTGTTCGAAGGCGGAGATTGTACCATCTCTTCCGAGTTTACAAAAAAAGAAGCGAGACTCGCATCAGAAAACGACATTATATTCTCCTTTTCCGCGACTATACTCTCGGCAAAAGGAGAAAGGATTCGCTCTTCGGGAAGATTAGAAGTCAAATTCGGAAACGAAATCGTTTTTAGCGAAACGATTTCGGGACAAGGAGATTCTTGGAAAGAATTTAAAATTCCGTTAACAGGAAATGCCGCAAAATTACTAACCTCGGAGAGGAAACCGGATTGGAGCTTTCGTTGGATTCCCACCGAAAAAGATTCCTTCGTTTTTATCGGAGAACCGCTTTTATTTTCGAAAGTACTTTCGCCCGAGGACTGGGGCCCTAAGGAGAATCTCATCCTGATTGTCGTAGACGCCTTGCGCCCGGATCGCCTCGGTTTCGGAGGTTCGCCTGTTCCCACTAGCCCCGTGTTGGATCGTCTCGCATCTCAATCGATCGTATTCGAAAAAGCTTTTGCCAACGGAAATTGGACGAAACCGTCCATGTTATCCTTTTTTGCTTCCAAGATCGCTTCGGAACTCGGAATGGGAAACGCTTGGTTCTATTCCACGAATTTACATAGGAAGATTTTTTATTCCAAGAATCCGGAGACGCTCGTAAACCGCCTCAGAAACGTCGGCTTTGTAACCGCAAGTTTAATGAATAATGTTTTCCTACTAGACTATACCGGCGTCGGAGTGGATTTAGGCTTTCATAGACTGTTTCAACCCGGAAAAGATAGGGCGGATACGGAACTAATACTTAACGAATCCATAAAGTTCTTGAGAGAGAATAGGAATCGGAGATTTTTTCTTCACATAAATATTAACACCCCGCATTATCCGTATTTACCGGAGCGAAAATATCTGGAAGCATTGGAAAAATCCGTTCCTGCCGAAGTCTGGAAACGTTACGATCCTTTCGTTCGAAAATACATGGCAGAAATATTATATACTGACGAAGTAATCGGTAAGATTCTAGACGAAGCCAAGAGAAACGGCGTTTATGATAAGACCTGGATCGCCGTCGTCGCGGATCACGGAGAACTACAGGAGATGGAACATTATTATCACCATCATTTCGTAGCCGAAAATCTTCATGCCCATGGAGAAAGTCATTACGAAGAGGAAATACGTGTTCCCTGGATTTTACATCCTCCCGAATCGTATAAGTCTCGTATCAAGAAGTGGAAATTCGAAAAACAGGTCTCTCTACTCTCCTTATTCCCGACGTTAGTGGGCGCAATGGGATTTCCCTGTCCCGAAAGTTCCTGCTCCGGTACCGATTATTCTTCGGCGATGTTCGGAGAGAAGGGAGCGGACTTCGAAGAAGTCGTTTATACGGAAGGACGATTTTCGGAATCGATCCGAACGAATGAATTAAAACTAATACGCAGATATCCGGGCTACGATACCGTTCGTCGAACGAGAGAAGGAGCTCCCCATTCTATGCCGGAAGAACTTTACGATCTTACCGCGGATCCTCATGAGATGAAGAATCTCGCTCCGGAAAAATCTCCGTTACTGGAAAAAGCGAGAGCTCTTCTGGCTTCCAATAGTTTGAAAAAGAATTCATTTGTCCTAAAATTACCCGCCTCGGAGAAAGCGATCGTTCGTAAAATCGATCTTTTTATAGAAGGCGGAATTTATCGTTATTATTCCGATTCTCCTTTTGAAACCGTTCGAGCCGAGCATCGAAATCTTTCCTTAAAAGTGACTCAGCCGCCGGGAAAAGAGGTCGTTTTGAGAATAGATACGGTTGAGCCGACGTTTCGATTTAGACTTTCCTTATGGAAAGACGGCAGATTCGAGGATTACAAATCCGGAAAATGGGGATTTTCGCCCGAGGCGGGAAATCGGGTTTATGCAACCTCCCCCGAGACGGTCGCGTCTTCTAAACTTCCGTACGAATTTCGCTCTTCGACGGTTCCTTACATCTATAACGACGCCGGACTATCCGGAAATTCCGATTCCCCCGACCAAGCGGCTTTAGGAAAAGAAGTCCGGAAAGTTCTGGAAAGTTGGGGATATATTCACGAATAAATCGAATTCGAGAACCGATCGAATCGCTTGCAAAAAAGCGAATCTTCGTATCGTTTATACGAAATCGTTAATCGACTTCCCGGTCATACTTACTCGCTAATCTAAAACGATGGTAATGTCTACCCTTCGATTCTTAGCTCTAGCTTCTTCGGATGAGTTATCCGAAATCGGTTTGGATTTCCCGTATCCGCGATAAGACATTCGAGTCTGCTCAATACCGTGAACATCCCGAAGTTCCTGTAGTACCGAAAGAGCTCTTTCTTGAGAAAGTTTTAAATTATATTCCTGGCTCCCTCGATCGTCCGTGTGACCGCTGATGCGAATTTCCTTGTCGGGATATTTTTTAAGTGCGCTCGCGATCTTAGAGATTATTTCCTTGGAAGATTCCTGAAGATCGGAGCGATTCGTATCGAATAAAAGATTATCCAACGATAGCGTAACGCCCTCTTCGGATTTTCGTACTTCGACAGGGGGGCGATTTGCCGGTTGATCTTTAGCCGGTCCTTCTTCCCATTCGGGCCAGTGCAGTCCGTTTCCGTTAGAAGCCGGTTTCTTTCCCGCCGGTTGCGAGGATTTTCCCCGGATCGGTCCCAATATCTTTTTCACTTCTTCGGCAATTTGATCCTTATCCGGTTCGCTCAAACTTCTTTGCTTTGAATAAAGTCCATGAACGTCGAAAGACATTTCCTGGGAGATCCCATTCGGATAGAGAAAGGTATAAACTAATTGAATGTGCTTGTACTGGGGAATTCCCGCATCGGCGTCGAAATAGACCTGCCCCTTTGCAAATCCGTAAATCTTATAAGGGACTCCGGGCGCGGAAACTTCCGAATCATGTAAGAGCGAATACGTGTATTCTATCAACTGAGCTCGGCCTTTTTCGCTCGCGTAAGTCCAGTCCTGGGTTCCCTTAAAGGAGTACTTAGCTTGAACCGGAATTTCTATCCTCGATTGCGAAAATTGAAAGCTCTCGGTCGCCGGTTTGATCCATTCGCTTCCTTTTTCGACCGCAGTCTCGGAAAAACTAGGAAGCGAGCGTAGATTCGGCATAGCATATTTTGCCGGAACCTTGTATTCGCCGAGATCCGTTATAAGAAACCTGCTTTTGTACGTTCTATCCTTGTAGAATGCCGGGTCTACCTGCGGAAACTTAGTATAAGTATCGAAAATTCCCGCTAATTCGCAACCTTCCGAATCGCATTTCTCGGCTCTCAAGACGATTCTGTTCTTATCTTCGCGCCGAATAATTCTAGTACCTTGGCGAGCCTGAACTTTATGATACTCGTTTAGTTCCAAGTCGTCCCCGGTTTTAAGCTTCCATCGGAAAAGAGTCGCTTCCTCCGAAAAAATGGAAACAGGAACCATTATCAGTAACGGTAATAAACTGCGAAGCAAGGAAGCCATATTATTAATGTCGATGCTTCCTGAAAGAAACTTAGGGTGAATTTCTAAAAAACAAGGAAATCCATAAACACACTGAAAGAAGTTGACATCCTATCCATTTCAGAAATCTCCTAAACAAGTGATTCCTTTACTCCAGGAAATAGTTTTCTTCGGAGCAATCTTTTGCCTACTTCTTGGAATAGGCGCCTTGCTTCGACCCGAACGAACCGTTACTTTCAAAATTCTTTTTTTACTTTCTTTCAGTGTCTCGGTGCAATTTTTCTACGTATATTTTCTTCTGAAGGAGATTTATTTCGAACCTTCGTTTTTAAATCATCTGCATATTCCTTTCGCGTGGGTTTTAGGACCCGGAATGTATAGCTTATTCTCCGTAACGGTCCAAGAATACACTTCGTCTAGATCCGAAATCCGTTTTTATCTCCCTGGCATTCTACTTTTACTAGGATTCCCTTTCCTTTACCTAATATCGCCGGAGCTATTTACGCCAAGACCGATCGATTACTTTGCAAAAGGAAATCCTAGTTGGTTGGATATCCTACTAATTCTTGCCTATATAGTTAACTTAGTATATTATTTAATTGTGGTGTGGAAAACCCGCACCTTATTTCGGCTCGAACACTTGAAAACGGAGGCGGGTGCGAGAATTTTACTGTATATTATCCTAGGGAGCGGAAGTATAACGACTATCCTTATCACATCCTATATTATCCGGGATTTGGATCTTTTATTTATCGCGACCGTTAGTACTATATTCTACGCGGTAGTCGGATACCTGGCGCAATTGAGCTTTCCTCAAATTTTCCATGAAATCGGACCATCCGTTCGCGAGGCGTACAGGAATTCTAGATTGGAAGGAATGGACCTACAGGATTTAGGGACTCGCTTATCCGATCTAATGAATCGTGAAAAACTTTATCTGGATGAGGATTTAAGCCTCGCCTCTCTCTCCATTAAATTAGATGTCAAGCCATATCAATTATCGGAATATTTAAACCAACACCGGAAAACCAATTTTTCCCGCTTTGTAAACGGATATCGTGTGGAGGAAGCCATCCTACTCTTAAAGCGGGAAAATGGAGCCAATATCCTTTCCGTCGCATATCGTTCGGGCTTTAATTCCAAAGCGACATTCAATCTTGCCTTCAAATCCGTCACAGGCGTTTCGCCTAGGGACTATATTCGAACGAGAGGACAGAAGACAAGTAAACGTGGTTAGAGTTTAGGTATTAGGCCTTAGATGCAGTGAATTTTTTCGGAGTTCCAGCAGGATCATGGGATAGGAGATCTGCCCTCTCCTAACTCCTAATCTGTGGGAACCTCATGGCCCCGGAGAGTAGAATTTACTTAAAAAACCCCGCCCTTTGGGTGGGGGCCGGAGCGAAGCGGTGGAAAAATTCCTCTACCACAAAACGATCCTCCTGACAAGAACTTTTCCAGAAAGAATTTAGTAGGAGCTCCCACTCAGAAGACAGAGGACTGAGGACAGACGCGTTCGCTTTGCTCACGCTAGACAGAAGCTGCTTGAGGTTTGGAAAGCAGCTGAGGTAGAGGACCGATCTACTGTAACACAAGAATCTTTCTTTAGAACATGGAAACTCCGTTCATCAATGTTTTGTCCTCTGTCTTCTGAAAGTTGGAAAGGTAATAGAGGCTGAGGAAAGATCTACTATAACACACGAATCTTCCCCTAGAACAATGGAAACCCGGCTCACCAATGTTCTGTCTTCTGTCCTCCGTCTTCAGTCCTCTGCTCTCTGCCCTCTCTCCTCTGCATATTATTTTATATCAAACCATATCCGTTTAGAGAATTCTAATAAAAGGTCTTAAATCCTTAATTAAGACCTTTTATTCGTCTAAAATAAAAATCTCAGACGATCGGAATTTTTTCCCTGTTATACTCCTTCAGCATTAAGCGAATCAAAATGGCCTAGGCCAAAAAGCTTAAGGAGAAAGAGAAAATGAGAATTGGATATCGAACATTAGTTATGCGAATCTGCATAGCTTCCCTTACTTGTATTGCGGGTTTTTCTTCCTGCAAAAATGAGTCGGGAAATTCATCGGGACAAAATGCAGCGTTCCTGGCAGGACTGATTCCGGGCGTCTCTCAGCAGACTCAAAACGGGGCCTCCGTTAACGGAATTACACCCTCTTCGTTTAGCGCCAGTGACACTGCTTCCCAAATCAATGCGGCTTTTGCTCAACAGAACGACGGAAGTTTTACTTTCGACGATTCCATAAAAGTTACGGCACAGGATGGAGTAGTTCTCACGGCGAATATCTTTAAACCTGTGAATCCTCCCGCCGGAGTAAAATACCCTGCTGTGGTTTTTGTAAATAGTTGGGCGTTAAATAAGTACGAGTATCTTGTTCCGGCCGCAGTACTCGCCAAAAAAGGTTACGTTGTCCTCAGCTACAATACGAGAGGATTTGGAACTTCCGGAGGACTAATCAATACGGCAGGTCCCTTAGATCGCCAGGATTTAAGCTCGATTTTGGATTGGCTTTTGGCGAATGCACCCGTCGATGCGGCAAACATCGGAATCGGAGGAATCTCTTACGGTGCGGGGATTTCTCTCATCGGTGTAAGCCAGGAGCCTCGTATCAAAACCGCGGTGGCGATGAGTGGCTGGGGAGATCTAAAACGTTCCCTTTATGGAAACAGTACTCCACGTATCGTTTGGGGACTGCTACTCATAGGTTCCGGATATTTCCTTGGGCATATGGATCCGATCATTGCCCAATACTTCCAGAACCTACTCTCTCAAACGAATATTGCCGCAGTAACCGCTTGGGCTCAGGACAGATCTCCGGACAATTTCATCGCACAGCTGAATGCCGCGGGAAAACCGGTTTATATGTCCAATAATTTCGAGGATGATCTCTTTAACCCGAATGAGATTCTGGATTACTACTCTCAACTAACGGTTCCTAAGAAATTGGATCTGAACGAAGGAATTCATGCATCCGCCGAAATCCCGGGAATACTTGGATTGTCCAACTACGTTTGGAGCAATGCCTATGATTGGTTCGATTATTGGCTCAAAGGAGTCAATAACGGGATCATGAGCAAGCCTCAGGTGAGTTTCCAGAAGAAATTTAACGGGGATCGGGTCACCTTTCCTTCCTGGCCTTCGCCAACCGTGAGTCAAAGAACGTACTACTTAAAGCCGAGAGGTTTTTTTACGGACGGACAAATCTCAACGACTCAAAATACTTCGAACGCGAATACCGGAATTCTCTCCGGAGCCGATACCCTGGCGACGAGCGGAGTTCCGATCATTTCGGATATTCTAGCCGCTCATCTTGACGTACCGGTCACGGTTCCGATCGGCTTAATCAGTCGAATCAACGGTATCGTTTATCAGTCGGATACGTTGACCAGTACGATAAAAATTCGCGGTAAGATTTTTTGGAACGGAATTGTTTCTTCTTCATTAGGAAAAGCGAATATAAACGTTTATTTTTATGACCTAGACACTTCCGGAATCGGAACTTTGATTACGCATGGAACGGCGACGATCTTCGATGCGGCCCCGGGAGAAACTCGCAATTTATCGGTCGATCTAAACGCGGTAGCTTATGATTTGCCTGCAGGTCACAAAATAGCGATCGCGATGGACACGTATGATCCGCTGTATTCGGTTCCGACCTTGCTTATCTATGCTCTGAACGTAAAACATAGCGCTAGTCAACAATCGACTCTGGTGATTCAATCGGAGTGATTCTCCGTTAGAACTAAACTCTTCGCAGGCTCTTACACCGAGCCTGCGTTCTTCTTTGCGCCGACGACGAATGACTCCAGAATGGCCCTAAAAATCGGTTCGTCATCCTCGTCCTTAGTATCGCTTGTTTGAGTCGTAAAGAAAATGGAAACTCCCTTAGGCTGCGAAAAATAAAAACGATTCAAGTAGGTGAATTTCCCCGCTTTATAATCGACCGTGTATTTTTCCCTTGCCGCTAAAACGACTCCCTTAGGAAGATTTTCGTTCAAGGCCTCGATTCCATCCTCGATCACTTTCGTTTCCGGATTGTTCCTGGTAAAAAATTCTTTCTTCTTTCCTCTCATGCTATCTATCGTAGAAAGAAAAAACGATTCGTCGGTTTCGGAATAGAGAACGATCACTTGAAAGATGGCTTCTCCATTCAACATGTCCAAATTGATTAAACGGGTCCTGGTTTTTCCTTCCTGAAATGTCTCATCGGAACTAACCTGCCAGCCTTTCGGATACGAGAACTGAATTCCTTCCCGGGAATACGTTTCCGTAAGAACAGGGATCTTCGCTTTTTTACACGAAACGACGATGATCGAACAGGCGAATAATGCATAAACTAGCTTCATGCATTTTCCCTTTCTTTCCGCCACTCTAGATAATCGGGAAGTTCCGCTAATTCGATGCAACCCTCCTCATCGGGATCGTCAGGAATCGGTCCTATTTCGAAATGCTGGATTTCTTTCGGGAATTCCTCCTCTCCCAGGACCGTTTCCAAAAGAATAGTAACGGCCGTTCTTAAACCTGGATGATCCGCGATGGGTTCATAATCGGGTACGCATACTTTTAAACCGAACGATTCGGGCTGTTGGGGATTTTCGAGGGGTAAAAACCAAATTTCTTCCGAGTCGAATTCGATCCCTTCGTAACTTAACGTAAATCCTTCGGATTGAGAATGGTCCGAGGAGAATATTTCCCAGCCCGGAATTTGAGGAGCCAGATCGACGAATCTCTCCGCTTCTGCGTAAAGCGACTCATCCCCGGCGGTAATTATGGTCAACTCCTGGGGGCCGCTCTCCTCGCCGGCGATTTCAAAATAGAACTCCTCGTTCACTTCCTGGAGTCTATCCATCAATTCATCAAAGAGTCTGTCCCGATCCTCGTCGTCGATCCGATCTATTTTAGAATATGCAGAATGTTCTTTTGCGAACCATTGCCAAAATTTTTCCGCTGCATCGTTCATTTTTCGCTCCTTCCGAGAATACCTTTAAGCACAAAGAATATAATGAAAATCGTATTTATTCTTCGAGACGATCCAAATGTTTAAAGAAATCCGATAAAAAGGAAACTATTATTTTATCGTTTCCGTCCGAATCCATTCTAAATACTCTTCGTTTCCTTCCTGTATTTTCCAACTTACGATGCAGGGAACGGTATAACTATGCATCGATTTAACTCTTGAAATCACTTTGGCGGATAAGTCTGATCGGGTTTTTAAGAGTAATACGGATTCCTCGTCCTTTTCTATATTTCCCTGCCATCTATAAATGGACCTGATTTTTGGGATTATATTCGCGCATGCGACGAGTCTTTCCTCTACGAGAGTCTCTCCGATTTCCAATGCCTCATCTTCGTTTTTAGTGGTGATATAAATCGTCCGAAATTCCATGCGCTATCACTACGCCCTTTCTCTAAGAGGAAAAGTCGTTTTCTATCGCTCTTGTCTTTCAAAATTCCGGAATAGGCGATTAAAACGGCGGGGATAAAATATGGACAGGCAAACGGCATGCTTCTACCACATTCCCATGGCCAAGTCCCCTACGATCCTCGTCAAAAAATCCTTTGATGCTTTATCCTTGAATTCGGCGTTTTTCGGTTTTTTTGCCCATTCCGGTTTTGTCCTCGGCTTAAAGGAAATCGGCTTTAAACCGGCAAAAATAACCGGATCAAGCTCGGGAGCCTTGATCGGTTCGTTAATCGCTGCAGGAATTCCACCGGAAGAAATCACCCGGTTTATCCTCACTTTAAAGAAAAAGGACTTCTGGGAGGGGAATCTATTTTCTCAATTTATAAAACCGTTTAGAAAGGGTTTGAAAAAATATTCCGGGTTTTTAAGCGGGAAGCGAATCCGGGACCTTTTGGAACCTTATATAGGGGGAAAAAACCTGAGGGACTTCCCTACTCCGATAGGCTTAGCGGTTTCGAACTTAACCAAAGGGATCCGGGAACTCAGGACGGAGGGGAATGCGATCGACCTAATTTTAGCTTCGATGACGTTTCCGTTACTATTCGAAATTCCGGTTATCGACGGAGATGAGTTTTTGGACGGAGGCGTAGTCGACGCTGAACCGATTAAAGAACTAATCTTAGATCCAAGTATAAAGCGAATTATTACTCACGAAATCGACAACGGGAAACCTAGCTCGAGTCAGCCTTTGCTTCGGGCCTTCGATGCTTCCGTCAGCGTCATCAGCAGCGAAACCCGGGAATTAAAGGACCTAATTGCCCGAAAGTACGGAAAAAAAATCATTCGAGTCATCACGAAAACACCCTATCTTCATCCGAACAAAATGAAGGAAGGTCGATTAGCTTTGGAATTAGGAAGACGATCCGCTCATTCCCATAAAGACTCTATTTTATCGAGTCAAGGAACAAAATAGAAAGGACCATCCAACCGCGCGTCGGATGATCCAATTCCTTCCTTACATCCAATCGATAGAGAGAATATTCTCTTTCCGAATCACTTCTTGTGCTCTTTCTTATTGTGTTCCGCTTTGTGAGTTTCTTTCTTAGCTTCTTCTTTTTTTGGGGCTTCTTTCTTTTCTTGCGCGTGAATCGCAAACGTTGCAAGCAAAGAGAGTGCAGTTAGAGTGAGTACTAGTCGTTTCATTGTGTTCTTCCTTAAATCTTAGTTCCGATGAGTGAGTAAACTCCTCCTCGGTGATTTTAAACGTTTCCGTTTCGAGTCAGATTTTACAATTTTTTTTTCTGTTATATTAAGTATATAATCGCTTTAACAGAAAAAATCCGCTAAATTTTCCAATTTTCGTGAATTTATCCAGGTTATTAGATTTTGTTTTGGACAGAATCCCTTGAATGCATTCCGGGTTTCTTAGGACGGAGGCTTTTTTTCGAACCTAAAAATCAAGGGCCAAGTTCGACCGTTACGAAGTAAAAATCGGCCGAAAATTCTTATACTAATTTCGAATATAATTTTGAAGGAAAGGAGAAAGAAAATTTCATTCGGAGTTGCTTTAAACATTCGTCTCCCAGCTATGACGCGTCAGGCGGAATCGGTGTTCCGGTCATTCTCTAAAGAAATCGTTTTCGGGAAAAAATAGCTGACAGGTTGCAAAACGGGGTCATTTATACAAATTAGGGCCCAATTTTTTTGGGGTCCTATCGTCGCTTCACACTTAAGTCCGGTGCTAACGTAGTTATTTCGTTAGACCGGCTTTTTTTTACCCACTCAGTTTTAGCGACGTTTTTCGATCCACTGCGAGTCCGAAAGCCTTTCTTGAAATAAAAAGGGCCGCCCTTTCGGGCAGCCCAGTTGTCGCTTCACACTTAAATCAAGCGCGAAGGGCTGAAGTCCGTTTAACGGATTACTTCTTTTCCTCTTTTTTGTGGTGCTCTTTTTTGTGGTGCTCTTTGTCGTGGTGTTCTTTTTTAGCTTCTTCTTTTTTAGGAGCTTCTTTTTTTTCTTCCGCGCTGAGAGCAAAAGCTGCAACAAGAGAGAGTGCCGTAATGGCGAGTAGAAGTTTTTTCATTGTGTTCTTCCTTTTTTAATTAGCCAATTTAGATCGTTCTAAGTCGGCATGGGATATGATAATTTCTTATGAAACCTAACGACAACAATCAAAATTCACTATCCTATATAAAAAAATGCTAAATTGAATATCCGGTTTTCCGGCCCGAATCGGCAAAAAAAAAACGAAAAAAAAACTTTCCAGTGGAACGAAACGAATCCCTAAAAAGGTCCTAGCGCGAAATTTATTTTGTCTCCAAAATCCCGGGACCTGGAAATAAATTTCCGAACCGAAAACCCTTTTAGATCGCCCGAATTTCGGCAAATAATGCCAGTTTACGAAGATCTCGTCTCAAAACCGCAGAATGTACGTTCTTGACTTCGGAGCCTTCCGGCTAGAACCTGTTAACTTAGGGTTCCTTAGGGAAGTTCCGCCTATCCCGTCTCGCTTAGCGAGGCGCCTAATCGTAATTCTGCTCCAATTTCCGCCGACTCGTGCGAACGGCCAAATTGGGTCCGTTCGGGATGGGATGAAAAAAGCCAATTTATCCGTCCGTTCCCGGAGGCCCGAACATCCCATATAAGGTTATCGAGAATGGATTTTGCACTGTCGGACGATCAGAGAGCTCTTCGGGATCTAGCCCGCGACTTTTCTAAAAATGAAATTCGCCCCAAAGCCGAGCATCATGATAAGACGGGGGAGTACCCCTTACAAATTTTAAAAAAGGCCTGGGAAATCGGCCTCATGAATATTCATATCCCCGAACAATACAACGGGGCCGGAATGAAAGAGCTGGATGATGTAATCATAGGAGAGGAACTTTTCTGGGGTTGTTCGGCTATGGCGACGGCCATTTTAGCGAATAATCTGGCTTTGGCTCCCGTTTTAATCGGAGCCAGTGACGAGGTTCTCAAAAAATGGGTCCAACCGATGACCGAGCAATTCCAACTTTGTGCCTACGCCGTGACCGAACCCGGCGCGGGTTCCGACGTAGCCGGAATTAGAACCACGGCAAGAAAAGTAGGCGACGAATACATTATTAACGGTTCCAAAATGTGGATTACCAACGCGGGTTATGCGGATTGGTTTTTCGTATTAACCAAAACGGATCCTGCGGCGGGGCATAAAGGGATTACCGGGTTTATCGTTAGTTCGAAAACTCCCGGGGTAATCGTCGGTAAGAAAGAGTTGAATATGGGACAAAAATGTTCCGACACCCGCGGAATCACGTTCGAGGAAGTGAAGGTTCATAAAAGCCAGATGATCGGAGGCGAAGGCGACGGATTCAAAATCGCCATGGGAGCCTTTGACCATACCCGCCCTGGAGTCGCAATCGGAGCAGTCGGTGTGGCCAGAGCTGCTATGGAACATGCTCTGGAATACGCTAAAACTCGCGCGGCATTCGGGAAACCGATTATTGAGAACCAATCCATTTCATTTATGATCGCAGAGATGGCTCGCGATATCGAAGCCGGGAGACTTCTTTGTTACCAAGCGGCATGGTTGATTGATCAAGGATTTAGGAATACCTATCAGGCATCTATCGCCAAGGTATTCTGCGCGGATTCTTGTATGAGAATTACGACAGACGCGGTCCAGGTTTTAGGCGGATACGGATTTAATTCGGAATATCCAGTGGAAAAACTGATGCGAGATGCTAAGATTTTCCAGATTTACGAAGGAACCTCCCAAATTCAACGTTTGATCATTTCCCGGTACCTGTCCGAAGGAAAGGGAATCGAAGGACCGAACCTCTGAAGGAATTCTCCCTTACATACGACGAGTTTCTGAAACGAACTCAGATCGGAAATTTAATTCCGATCTTTAAGCAAGTGTTTCTGGATCTGGAAACTCCGGTCTCCCTATTTGCAAAATGGGGAGGAACGGAGGCTAAACATTCCTTTCTTCTCGAATCCGTTGAAGGGGGCGAAAACGTAGGTCGCAATTCCTTTTTGGGGAAAGAACCGTACCGCCTCATTTACGGAAAGAACGGCCTTTTTTATATCTCGAAACGGAAGGAACCGGAGACCGAGATCATCACGTACGATCCCCTGTTTCTTTTGGAATATTCCATGGGGGACGACGTGTATGTACCGGATCATCGACTTCCCTCCTTCCAGGGCGGAGCTGTAGGATTTCTCTCCTATTCCTGTGTTCGTTATTATGAAAATTTACCGGATACGAAACCGGAAGACGAGCCGTCGCCCGACGCCTATTTTGCATTGTACGACGAAGTTTTGGTAGTGGATCATGTGGATCGATTACTAAGAATCGTGGTCAATGCCAGACTTTCCGATTTTGAAGATACGAAGGCTTGTTACGAAGCCACTCTCGCAAGAATCGATGCGATCGAAAAAGATCTCCGAGAAGGAGAGGTTCCTGGTTGGGTAAAGCATCCTCCGGAAACGAGGGAGACTTTAGAATATCGCCCGAATATTCCCGACGAAGATTACAAGAAAGCCGTTCAAAAAGCGAAAGAATACATTTATGCAGGCGATATTTTTCAGGTAGTCCCGTCCAGAAAATTGGAGTTTCGTCCGGGAGTTCCTCCTTTCCAGGTATATCGCGGGCTGAGGACGGTGAATCCGAGTCCTTACATGTATTTTTTGAAGCTGGACGATATTTCGATCGTGGGATCTTCTCCGGAAATCATGGTCAAATGCAAAGATAGGAAAACGTATCTGAGACCGATTGCCGGAACCCGCCCCCGCGGCGCTACTCCGGAGCTGGACAAGGCCTTGGAAGAGAATCTTCTTTCCGATCCCAAGGAAATCGCCGAGCACATTATGCTGGTCGATTTAGGAAGAAACGATTTGGGAAGAGTTTGCGAACCGGGATCCGTTCGCGTGGAAGATTTCAAAATCATCGAGCGATATTCGCATGTAATGCATATCGTAAGTCAATGCTACGGAGTATTGAACGAGAATAAAACCGTGTATGACCTTTTGCGGGCGACTCTGCCGGCAGGCACCGTTTCGGGAGCTCCTAAAATTCGCGCCATGGAGATCATCGATGAACTGGAGAGGACTCGGCGTGGCATTTATTCGGGAGCATTAGGATACGTCTCCTATGCGGGCGACACGGATATGGCAATCGTCATTCGAACCATTTCGTTTTACGGAGAAAAAGCTTTCATTCAAGCCGGGGGAGGAGTGGTTTATGATTCTTCTCCCGAAGGCGAGCTGGAAGAAACAAAGAATAAAATGGCGGCCCTTTTACGCGCGGTCGATTTTGCACGTAACGGACTCAAAGGAGAATGGAATAGATGATAGTACTCATCGATAACTACGACTCCTTCACCTATAATTTGTACCAGTATTTTTGCCAAATTGGAAATCAGGTCGAAGTCTTTCGAAACGATAAAATAGATTTAAACCGCATTTCGGAACTGAATCCGAAAGGAATCGTACTAAGCCCGGGTCCCGGACGGCCCGAAGATTCCCGAGTGTGCTTGGATATCCTAAAAGAATTGAGCGGAACGCTTCCGATATTAGGCGTGTGTCTGGGCCACCAGGCGATCGGACTAGTCTGCGGGGGTAAAATCGTCAATGCTCCTAGTATTATGCACGGTAAAGTCAGCCTAATCGAGCACGACGGTTTGGATATTTATAACGGAATTCCTTCTCCGTTTTTAGCGACTCGATATCATTCCTTAGTGATCCAACCGGAAAGTCTTCCCAAGGAATTAGAAATCGCTTCGAAGACTCAGGACGGGGTGATCATGGGAGTTCGGCATAAAACGAAAGCGAATCTTTTCGGAGTACAATTTCACCCGGAATCGATCATGACACAGAACGGATTGGATATCGTTAGAAATTTCTCCAGGATCGTCGCCGAAACCTAAGTCGATGAAAATATTTTTCCGTTTAATGGCCTATTCGGTACGTTATAAGTATCGATTTACGCTGGGCATTCTTTTTGCCCTAATCACGGCTATCCTAAACGCCGTCTCCCTGACTGCAGTCATACCGCTTTTCGATACGATGGGAGCGGACCCCAATATCCGTTTTCAATTCGAGCTGACCAAACCGGAGCAGGATATCCTTTTAAAGGAACGTTACCAGGGTTACGATAGTTTAGATGCCGTGGAGCGAGTTAAGAAAATTCTAATCGACGCGAAGCAGTGGTCGAACGGCAGAACCAAGTATATGGAGCCTAAGGAAGTCGTTTGGGCGGTATGCTTGCTCATACTTCCGGTCTACGGTTTGAAATTGATCTCCTATCTTGCTTCCGTCTTTTGTCTGGCGACGGCGGGTTATAGGGCCGTCCGAGATCTTCGCCAAGAACTTTTCGAAAAGAATCAAATCCTTCCCTTAACGTTTTTCTTTAAGGAAAAAACCGGGCTCTTAATGAGTCGAATCATCAACGATGTCGAAGTCATTGCCGCGGTCATCTCGTCGAATTTTCGGGATGCTACTATCAATTTCTTTTATGTAGTCACGCATTTGATCGTTCTATTGTATCTTAATACGGAACTTTTATTGATCGCGTGCGCCGCAGTCCCGGTAATCATTCTTCCCGTCACCTTATTCACAAAAAAAATCACTAAGTCGACGGAAAGGCTTCAAGAGAAAATGGCGGACCTGAACGCCAATTTGCAGGAAATGATTTCCGGAATTAAAGTGATTCGCATTTTTCATACGGAAGAATTCGAGAAGGAAAAGTTCAAAAAAATAAATCAAAACGTTTACAGACGTAATTTTAAAGGACAATATTATCTTCAAGTCGCTCCTAATCTAGTCGAACTTACCTCTTCGTTAGTCGTCCTCGGCTTCTTTGCATTAGGAGCTAAGTTCATCTTTTCGGGAACAGGAGCGTCGCGCTTTTCTACCGGCGACTTTATGGCCTTCCTTTTAACGTTGCTGTTCCTACTCAGACCCCTGACTCAGCTTTCTCAAATGGTTGGAAAAGTATCGCAATCCATTTCGGCAGGACGCCGCATCTTCGAAATCGTCGATTTAGAAACGGAAGACCATAGCGAAATCGCGAAAGTGGATTCGTTTACATTACGGGATTCCATTCGGTTTAAAAATGTAACCTTCGCGTATCCGGGAACGAGTACCGAAGTTTTAAAGGACATTAATTTGAATGTTAAGGTCGGGGAAACGATCGCAATCGTAGGAGCCAGCGGCTGCGGAAAGTCCACCTTAATGGACTTGATTCCTAGATTTTTCGATCCTAGCTCCGGCTTTATAGAATTCGACGGCTGCAATATCAAAGATCTTTCCTTATCCGATTTACGTAAAAAAATCGGAATCGTAACCCAAGACATCTTTCTTTTTCACGGAACCGTGATGGATAATATTTCCTATGGAAGACCCGGAGCGAATCGCAAAGACGTGATTCGAGCCGCTCGATTGGCTCACGCCCACGATTTTATCAAAAAAATGGATCGAGGATACGACAGCATTCTAGGCGTCAGAGGTTTAAACTTATCGGGAGGACAACGCCAACGTCTCGTAATAGCGAGAGCCTTATTACGAAATCCTGAAATTATGATTTTAGACGAAGCGACTTCAGCGCTAGACGTGGAGTCGGAACGTTTGGTAAGCGACGCACTCCGTCGGTTATTCGCGAATCGAACCACATTCGTAATCGCTCATCGTTTATCTACGATCAAGGACATACCCAGAATCATAGTCATGGACAATGGGCGCATCGTCGAAGAGGGAAATCACGTTTCGCTCATGGATCAAAACGGAATTTATCGTAAACTTACCGATAACCAATTTGCAGGGGCGGGAATTTTGCCTTGAAGCCTTTAATACTTGTAGTCGACGATAACGATCGATACGCCGATAATCTAAAGACATATCTGGAAAATCTGAACTGCGACGTTCTTCGCGCAGTCGACGCGGCGCAAGGATGGGAATATTATACGAAGAATAAGGACAAACTCTCCGCTGTGATCACCGATATTACCATGGAGACCCAAACGTCGGGCTTATGGCTAATCCGACGGATTCACAAAGACGGTTTTAAAGGAGTTAAGGTAATCGCAACGACGGGCTTTGACGTTTTTGGAGTCATGACGGTAAGTCGATTATTATTACCGACCTTCGCCGGAATCGGTTTCATGATTCCGAAAGTTCCTTTAAAAGTCGGAAAAGTCTTAATGCTTCCTACCGGCTTGATTCAAGAAACCTTCGAACTCTCGATCCGCAAATAAATCCTCCGGCCCGACCCGTCATTAACCCCACCAGAAGAAGGAAGAGTGAGCACGGAAGACAGAACATTGGCGAGCAGAATTTCCGTGTTCTAGAGAAAGATTCTTACCTTATCAGTGGATTTTTTCCTCTTCTCTGTAACACTTCCAACCTCGAGTAGCTTCTGTCTTCAGTCCTCTGGCCTCTGTCTTCTGAATTCTGCAAAAGCAAAAGAAGAACGGAATCATGACACCTCTCTCCAAACGAAAGAAAACAATTATTTTATAATTTCGTAATTCTTCCGAAATATGAATATTCGCTCAATTCGCACTCATATAGACAGCGAAAAGGAGATTATATTACGGTTTATTTATTTCTATTTTTTAATTTAACGAACGATAGTTAACTAACCTATGTTAACTAACTATCGTTCGCTAGCTTAAATTGTGTACAAACAAATTAGAAATTAAGAAAAACATTGAGTTGTAGCAGTCGCTAAATCGCCGAGAACGGTGTTCAATTCTTCGTATTTAATTTTTAACGACAGAAATTCATTTTTTTCTTGAAATTCGCTCTAACGAAAGACCACTAAACTTGGATGGTTGAATTTTAAAACGAATTCAGCATCCATGGATGTTAAAATGAAAGCGAATTATACTAGTACGCATGCCTTTATCGAAGAACCGCTATCGATCTTCAAATTTCTATCTTTAAATAAATCTAAAGTATTTTCGATCTTCGGCGGACAAGGTTCGGATGCATTACCCGAACTTCGATCGTTTTACGAGGAAGGAAATTTCCATAAGGATTTTTTCGATGCCGTTTTTATAACATTAGAGGAGGAGTTCGCCGCCTTAACCAAGGATAGGGCCAATGCCTGCCTTCCCCACGGATTTCATTTATCCGATTGGTTAAAGCAGCCGGAACTCACTCCGACTTCGTCCCAATTATCTCTTTGCTCCTATAGCGTACCCTTAATATTCATCACCCAAGCCGCAGGTTTATTCCGATTTCTAAAAGAGGAAGGACACTGGGAGCTATTCAGATCGAATGTTTCCGGAATTTGCGGTCATTCACAGGGAGTTTATGCAGGGCTTCTGCTTTCCGTTTCCAAAAATAGGGAGTCGTTCCTTAAGAACCTTTCTCTTATACTCAGAGCCATACTACACTTAGCGATACGTTCGCAGGAAGAATTTCCGCTCCTGGAAGTCGACGCTTCCTATAAAAGATTCATTAAATCAGGCGAACATCCGTCGCCGATGGCGGCCCTCCAGGCCGAAGTAAATCATCTTGTTCCTATTTTAGAAAAATTTAATTCTGAAAGGACTGCCGAGGATACGGTCTATCTGGGTCTTCAAAATTCGGAGCGTTCAGTCGTCTTATGCGGGTCTGCGGAATCGTTATTGGAATTTCGGGAGATTCTATCCCACTCTAGTTTTCCCGATTTAGATTCTTGGATATTCCTGAATATTTCGGCGCCCTTTCACTGCCAGCTATTGCGAAGAGTTCCTGTTCTCCTGGAAGAGGATTTAAAACGGATCGGATTCGATCCGAAGCCGGAAGATTTAGAGATCCCTTTATACGATACTCGAGACGGAAAAAATCTAAAAGAAGAGACCGGTATAGCCTTATCTCTGGCCAGAATGGTGGTTGCCGACCCTTTGGATTGGAAGGCTTGTACGAAAGAGTTTCAATCCGGCAAGGAGAAGGTTCTTCTTCTTTCCTTCGGTCCGGGCACGGGAATCGATAAGATTTGTGCTTCGAATTTCCGGGGTAAATCCTTCCTGATAGAGAATTTAGAGAGAGACGAATCGTTTCGTTCCTTTCAAAAATCGAGTTCATTAAGTTTTCCTAAATCTTGGGAAGAATTTGCCCCGGAAATCGTAAGGTTACCCGAAGGAAAAGAATTTCTACGTAACGCATATTCCGTATGGGCGGAACATCCTCCCGTATTCGGCGGAGGTATGACTCCTTCTACGGTAGAACCGGACATCGTAATCGCCGCTGCGAAGGAAGGATACCTGGTGGAATGGGCCGGGGGCGGCCAAGTCACCGAAGAAATTTTTCGGAGCAGAATGGAGAGGTTTCGGAACGAATTACCGGCCGGAAAGAAAATCGTCATCAATCTTCTCTATCTGGACGCGTATCTTTGGAACCTGCAAGTTCCGTTAGTAAAGAAATTAAAATCCGAGGGAGCTCCCATCGAAGGAGTCACAATCTCGGCAGGGATTCCCGATACTGATGAGGCGATTCGAATTATTAAGGATTTTGAATCCCATGGAATTTGGCTGAATTCCTTCAAACCGGGAACTAAAACCCAGATACAACAAGTCATTTCCATCGCAAAAAAAATTCCCGAATCGACGATTTTAATGCAGATAGAAGGCGGCGCCGCCGGTGGTCACCATAGTTGGGAGGATTTGGAAGAACTGGTCGGTTCCATGTATGCGGAAATACGGAACACTCAAAATTTGATTCTCTCCGTCGGAGGCGGAATAGCCGAACCGGAAGACGCGAGACGCTGGTTATTCGGAACTTGGGCAAAACAACGAATCATGCCCGTCGATGCGGTATTTCTTGGAACAAGGTTAATGTCCGCAAAGGAATGCGCGACTTCGGATAAAATCAAACAATCATTAGTGGACCTATCGGGCTCTATCGAATGGCAAACCACGAAAGACGGAAAAATCGCAGGAGGCGTGTTATCGGGAAGATCCGGATTGGGCGCCGATATCTATTACGCGCATAATACCTGGACAAAAGTATCCGCGTTGGCTGAAGAGTTGACGAAGGGCAAAGAACCCGAAGAAGCCAGACAGAACGTTCTTAGCCGCAAAGAAGAACTTATTTCACTCATCGACTCCACCGCAAAACCGTATTTCGGTGATCTGGAAAAAATGACGTATACCGACGTACTGAGTAGGTATATCGAACTTACATGTCCCGGGGAAAGACTCGTTTCTCCCGAAGGTGAGTGGCCGGATCACCCTTTTATAGATCGCAGCTTTAGATCAAGATTGGAGGAAATACTCCATCGTTTCGAAGAGAGAATTCTGACCTTCGACGAAAAAGTCCATTATTCCATATTAACTAATTCTGAAGAGCTGAAAAAGCCGGAAGATATATTAAATAAATGGAAAGTTATATATCCGAACGGAAGCAAAAAGCTTCTCCTACCCGAGGACCGAATTTTCTTTCTAGATGTCTGTAAGCGCCCGGGTAAGCCGGTTAACTTCATCCCTGTTTTGGATGAGGATCTCGTAAAATGGATTCGCTCCGACTCTCTCTGGTATTCCCATTGTATAGGAATGGATCCCGACGCATGCGCGTGGATACCGGGACCCAAAGCAGTTTCAGGAATCCGAATATCGAATCAACCTGTGGCTTCCATATTTTCCGATTTTATAAACGGAATTCAACCTGAAAGTAAAACTAGAAAAATCGATTGGTCCGATTTATTCGACAATAATGATTTTACTCCGAGAAATCTAGAATTTAACGATTCGGATTCCGGTCTCGGCGGAAGTTTAAGAATTCCTCAAGAATTCGATGTTAACTCTCGAGATTGGATACGATGGCTTGCTAGGCTTGGTAAAGGATTTCTCTCCGGAGTGTTAAGCTCGCCTAGACTAGGAAGGGAAATGACGGATCTGCCTCTCTTTTTCGAAGCAAAAGCCGCAAGGACATATTCTTGGGAAATCAGTCCCTCCAAAGAATTGATTTTACTTAGGGTTTATGAAGGCGAAAATCTTAAAATAGAATTGCGGTTGATAGATCCGATTTCAGCCCAACTAGAAATATTCTTCTCACGCCCGGGCGATAACTTATCAATTCCGTTTAAGAGACGTTTCTATCTTTCCGCCGACCGGGAATCCTTTATTAACGAGGACATGGAATTTCGAAATAAATCGATATTGGATTTCTATTCCAAGTCGTGGAAAATCGATCACTCTATTCTTAAGAATACCTCCGACTTTCCCGAATTAAATTCCGAAACCGTCCTCGATCGCAATAGCATTCTGAATTTCAGAAAAGCGACAGGCGAATTGCGAAGAATCGATCTTCGCGCGGAGCCGGTACCTTCCTTAGGAATGGGCGTAACATTCGCTTGGAAGATTCTAATGGCTCCTTTATTTGCATTTAAGGACGTTAACCTTTTTAAACTTCTGCATCTTTCCCAATCCTTCAAATGGGGCAGAATCGCCGGCGAATTAAAACCGGGGGACCGAATCCGCTCCTCAGTTCGTTTAGCAAAAGCAAGTAAATCTCCCGTCGGAACGGAACTGCTCGTCACCGGAACCGTTTATCGAGAAGAGCAATTTATCTGTTCGTTCGAAACCGGATTCCTGATTCGCGGATCGTTCGGATCCATCCCCTATTTCGACTCTTTACCGATCCGAAAAACCGTCGAAATCAAATCGATCGCGCAGGGAAATGTGGTTCTATCCCTACCATGGATTACTAAATTACAATTTTCTAAAGAACTCGAAATGGGCTCCATTTTGCGATTTTCAAGCGAAGAAAAGCTTAGAATGGAAACGGATTTTCGGACGACGACTTACTTTGTCGAAGGAAAGATCGAGAAGCGAACCTCGACGGGTTTTGAACCGTGGGGAACCTTCAAATTGGACGAACGGCTTACTTCCGATCAGACCTCGTCTTTGGATCGATTCTTTTTATCTTTTGCGGAAGCCGAGTCGGAAGTTCCATTGCTGAAATCGTATCGAATCCTCTCGGATATAGTCATAGCGCCTTCGGATATGGGCGACTATTCGGCTGCATCCGGAGACACGAATCCGATTCATACCGATAACGACTTTGCTCGAATCGGTGGGTGGGATCGACGGATCGTTCACGGGCTATGGACATCCTCGCAAGTATTGAAATTATTAACTCGGGACGTATGCGGAGGAGATCCCGCTAGATTACTCTCTCTGGATGAATCCTTCGAAGCTCCCGTGTACCTTCAAGAAGAATTGCGCGTCGAGGCCTTTCATATCTCCCAACTTAACGGAAATATGATTCTTGAAATAAAAGTCGAGAATCGTAATGGAGAAAGTAAACTGTCCGCAAGAGCAACGATCGCTCCGCCAAAGACCGGTTACGTTTTTACGGGCCAAGGTTCCCAATCACAGGGAATGGGCCTCAAGCTTATGGAGGAATTTTCCGAAGCGCGAAAAATCTGGGAGCGGGCGGAGAAAACGGTAACCGACGAATTAGGGTTTTCCCTGCTGGAAATCGTAAGAGATAACCCGATTTCGTTACGAGTCGGAGGTAAAACCTGGACGCATCCAAAGGGTGTTTTGCATCTTACTCAATTTACCCAAGTAGCGTTAGTTACCAAATCCATGGCGGATTGGGAGATCCTTAAAGGTAGAGGATATCTAGTACCGAGCGCGCCGTTTGCCGGACATTCCCTGGGAGAATTCTCCTCCCTTTCGGCGAGAGGATTTCTCGGATTAGAGAACGTTATACGAATCGTTTATGGCCGTGGACTTACCATGCAGGAGCTGGTTCCTCGCGATTCGGAAGGTAGAAGTCCTTACGGAATGAGCGTAGTTCTCGGAAATCGCCATGTCGGATTAACGGAGGAAAGGATCCTCGAGGTGGTCGAGCAGATTCGCCTAAGCACGGGGCTGCATCTTGAAGTAGTAAATTTGAATATTCGAGATAAGCAATATTCTGTCACCGGAGATCTAAAGGCCTTATCCGAAATGGAGGCAAAATTTAAGGAAATCGTAAGGGGCAAAAAGACGACGATTCGATTGGAAGGAATCGACGTCCCGTTTCATTCCAGAGTTTTAGTTTCCGGCGTCGCCGAATTCAGGCACACGTTAGAGTCGAACGTTCCTTCCAGCTCGGACTTCTCCGAATTGGACGGAACGTACATACCGAACTTAGTCGCAAAACCGTTCTCCATTCAGAAAGAGTTTCTCAGACTCGTTTCGGAAACGTCCGGCAGCCCGATACTTTCCGAAATCTTAATAAACTCAGGCAAGGCAATATCCGATTCGGAACTTCGTCGCCTGCTTTTGATCGAATTACTTGCTTATCAATTTGCAATGCCGGTTCAGTGGATCAAAACGCAGGACGTATTATTCGACCAATTAAAAGTGCGACGATTGATAGACTTGGGAGCTCGTGGCGATCTCGCAGGGATGGCGCGTCAGACGATCCGAGAAGTGTCGGATCATTCTACCTACGAAATCCTGCATGTGGAAGAAAATAGAAATTCGGTCTTTTATGAATCCGAGGATGTCTCGCAGGCAATCTGGAGTCCAGTCCAGCAACCTATTCAGTCGAAGATGGAGACTGCATCGCCGACATCGGATAAGCCCCGACATGTAGTGGCGAGCGTCGTCGAGTCCGAGGCGGATCAGCCTTCACAAGAAATGGATTCAGCGGGTGGCGACGAGGCTTCCGTGAGTTTGGATAGAAAAGACGCCTTATTATCGTTGCTCTCCCTAAAGGCCGGGGTTCGACCCGACGAGATTTCGGAAGAAGAAACCGTCGATTCGCTATTTGGCGGTAACTCGTCGAAGAGAAATCAAGTCATGGCCGATTTAGGCGCGGAATTTAGGACGCCTAGTTTGGACGGAGGGCATGAAAAACCGATTCGGGAACTAAATCGTCTGTTAAGCGAACAGTCCCAATACACTCAGCCGGGTCCGTATTTGCGAACCGCATTCGAAGAGACCCTCAAAAAGCATTTTCCTCCCGACTTCGGAAGGACCGAAGTCTTCCGTCATTTGAAGGAAGAAAGAGGACTTTCAGAATCCGGAATATTCGCAATTAGCGTCTTCTTACCTTTATTCGTTAGGGACGGGGAATCGATTCGCAAAGGTCCTTTAAGTTCTATAGCGATACCATCCCGCATCGGTAGCGCAAAAGAAGCCGCTCGATGGTTGGACAAAGCCGTCGACATTTTCGCTCAGAGCAAGGGAATCAGAATCCATAAAGCTTCTTCCGCAAAAAGAGGCCATGGGGCCGCTAAAATCGATGCGGCAGCTCTGGAAGAATTGGAGCGAAAATATTTCGGCGCCGAAGGCGTATTCGGCAAGAATATCCGAGATCTTAGAAGCAGGCTTTTAGGCGAAGATCCGTTCGCGCAGTACTTAATACGCGATTTAGATCTTCTTAAGAATGCAAGAGAACGGAATTCCGTGCAAAGCGAGATACCTTCGATTTTCGACGAAAAAAAGATCGTCGCTTTCCGAAACTCAAATCAATGGGCCAAGAAAAAACTTCTCCAACTGTTAACCGAAATCGCCGACGGAAGACGAACTCATATAACGTTGAAAGAGGAGACCTATCTTTCCAATCATCGATCGACTTTACTTTCCGAAGTGTATGAATATTGGAGTCAGTCGGAGGAATTTTCTAAAATTCAAACGAAGGAAGTAAGAAATTCCCTCGAACGATCCTTGCAGGAAAAAGGCAAAACATCGCCTTCTTTACCGATCTTTAAAGTAGAATCCACGATTCTTCGACCTCGTTTGGAAATCGCCGACGACGGCGGATGGAATTACTCGGAGGAAGAACAACAGGTAAACATTAAAGAATTCTTAAAATCCAAAATCTCGTTAAAAACGAGTCCCGATTTCGGAAACAACTTCGATTTAAATACGTCTTTCACGAATTCTTTCGAAGAGGTTTTAAGTTCTGTCGTTTCGGAAGGAATCAGCTTTACCGGAAGGAAAGTCTTAGTAACGGGGGCCGGTCCTAATTCAATCGCTCTCGAAACCGTCCAGGGATTGTTGGCAGGAGGAGCGGACGTTGTTCTTACGACTACTTCCTACTCGCCGCAAAAGGTCAGCCTGTATAAACGGATCTTTCAAGAGTACGGTTCTCCCGGCGCTTCTCTGCAAATCGTACCGTTTTCGCAAGGTTCCTTGGATGACATTCGCTTCTTATCGGAATGGCTTACGGCAAAAAATTGGGAACCGGATTTGCTTCTACCCTTCGGCGCTATCGGCGAGGAAAATGCGGCTTCGCAATTGGATTCTTCTTCCCTAGTTTCCTTGCAAGTCATGTTATTAGGAGTCGAAAAATTGATCGGCGTATTAGGACGTTCTCGTCGCTCGTTAGGTTCCGACGCTTCTCCTTTAAACGTGATTCTTCCTTTGTCTCCGAATCATGGAATCTTCGGAAAGGACGGATTGTATGCCGAAACGAAACTAGGTCTGGAAGCCCTCTTTAGAAAGAAATTTTCGGAATCGGAAGACTGGGGTAAGAACACTCGAATCATCGGATGCGTGATAGGTTGGGTCAGAGGCACGGGTTTAATGGAAGCCAACGATCTGGTCGCGGAAGCCTTGGAAAGGGAAACGGACGTTTTCACTTTCTCCAAACGGGAAATGGGCACTCTTATTTCGGGATTGGCTTATTATACGTTCAATAATGGTAAAATAGATATTCTTAAAGCCTATTTTACTGGAGGCCTTGAGTCCCAACCGAATCTAGGCGCGACACTGGCGAAAATAAGATCCAATATCATATTAGACGCCAAGAATAAACGAGAGTCTAGCCAGTTATTCTCACAAATACTTCCGCAAAAAAACGAAACAAAACGAATTCACCCGTTACCCAAGGAAGTTTTTTCTTTTCCATCGGTGCCGACGGATCTCGAATTGAAGTCTTATGGAGATCTGACTCATTTAGACCCGGCAAATCTAATCTGTGTAGTCGGATTCGCGGAAATAGGACCCGGAGGAAATTCGGTCAGTCGCTGGGAGTTGGAAAAAAGCGGGATACTATCTCTGGAAGGAGCATTAGAACTCGCGTGGACGATGGGACTGGTAAAATACCAAGCTTCCGATAAAGGAAGATCCTGGACGGATGCCCAAACCGGAGAAGCGATCCAAGAGTGGGAAGCAAAGAGTAGATACGAAAAAACAATATTAGAAAATACCGGTATTCGATTCATCGATGCTTCTTCTCGCGGATTCGACCCGAATTCCCTTATTTCCTTCGTAGACGTCGTTTTGCAGGAGGATTTTTTCCTTCCCGTTTCCAACGGTTCGGAAGCGGAAGATTTTCACCGAGCCGAGCCCGACTCCACCGAAGTATATTTTGATTCCGAAAAAGACAAATGGTTCATCAAAAGGAAAAAAGGGAGCCTAATCAAAGTGAAAAAAGCCTTGGGAGTAAATCGCAAGGTTGCCGGCCAGATTCCAAAAGGATGGGATCCGATCAGATACGGATTACCGAAAGACTTAACGAAACAGGTCGATGAGATCACTTTATACAATCTATACTGTACTTGCGAGGCCTTCTTGCGCTCGGGTATGGAACCTCTGGAACTTTATGCGTATCTTCATCCAGGCTTAGTCGGCTCGACCGTGGGTTCCGGAATGGGCGGCATGAGCAAGATGAAGCGTATGTTTCAAGATTTTCTTTTAGGACAAGAAAGGCAGCACGATGCACTTCAAGAATCCTTAATAAACGTTACGGCCGCATGGGCCTTAACTTCATACGTAGGCGCGTATGGTCCGGTTCAAACTCCGGTTGCGGCATGCGCCACTGCCGGAGTTTCCCTGGAAATGGCAATGAACATCATTCGCGACGGAAAAGCGAGATTCATGTTGGCAGGTGCTTTTGACGACTTCTCCGAAGAAGGTCTGATCGGATTCGGAGACATGCAAGCTACAGCAGATAGCGTCGAGATGGAAGCCTCGGGCATAGCGGCCTCCGGAATATGCAGACCGAATGATATTCGCCGAAACGGATTCGTGGAAGCTCACGGAGGCGGAGTCGTCCTCTTAGCGCGAGGCGATTTAGCATTGCAAGCCGGTCTCCCGGTTTATGGAATACTTGCGTATGCCGGTTCTAAAACGGACGGAATTCAAGCCTCCATCCCTGCTCCCGGACTCGGCTTACTTTCGTTAGGCGCCGAATCTAAAGGCAACTCCCGAGTCTGGAACGTCGAGGAAAGAAAAAAAGCGATAGCAAGCTGGAATCAGGAAAAGGAAAGAATGATCTCTTCCTTTGGCGAAGGCGGTCAGGAACTATTCGAAGAGGTTCAAACTTTACTATCGGGCAAATTCCAACCAGGCAGAGACGGGATCTCCCCCATTCGATCCGCATTGGCGGTCTTCGGCCTCACCGCTGACGATATCGGAGTTGCATACAAACATGATACTTCGACGAAAGCGAACGACAAGAATGAGAACAAACTTTTGTATTCTCTTCTCAGCAAATTAGGTAGGACACAGGGAAATTTACTTCCGATCGTTTCACAAAAATCGTTAACCGGACACTCTAAAGGAGGAGCCGCCGCATGGCAAACCGTCGGAGTACTCCAAACTTTGGAGGAAGGTATCGTGGCAGGAAATCGAAACTTGGAAGAGGTCGATCCGGACATGAACACATTCCCTTTCTTGACCTTTACCGACGAATCGATTCGTTACGGAAAGCATAAACTCAAGGCGGGAATACTAACTACTTTAGGTTTCGGACATGTAGGCGCATTGTGTCTCTTAGTGCATTCCGACTTCTTCCTAGCGGCTTTGAGTCCCGAGCAAAGACAGAATTATCTTTCTATTCGAAATGAACGAGAAATTGCGGGAAGAAATCGATATCATGAAATTCGAATGGGAATCGGAAAGCCGATGTACGAACGGAAAACGAAATCCTATTTCGAAGAAGAGGAAGTATCGCTTTTACTGGATTCTTCTTTCAGAAAAGCCAAATCTTCGGTACCGCCAAAATGACTTCGGAATTGGATAGGGAAATTTCCGAAATATGTCAGCCTATCTCTCCCGGTATTTCGGTAGGAGTCGATCTGGTTTTCATTCCGGAATTTAGGGAAGCCCTGAAGGAACCGGGCACCGTTTTCTTTAAAGAAACTTTTACCCATTGGGAAAGAGCAAAAGCGGATGCGAAACCGGCTCCGCAACGTGCGACATACTACGCGGGCAGATACGCCGCAAAAGAAGCCTTGATCAAAGCGTTAGACGGACCTCGTCTTCATTTAGATCCTGCGTTTCGACCCAATTATATCGAGATCGAAGTGCGCAATGATAACTACGGTCGCCCCTATTTTCGGTTCTACGGGATTCTTTCCGATTATATGGAAAAAATAAAATCTTCCTGTATTCGAATCAGCATAACTCACGCAGGAGACTACGCATTTTCGGAAGTTCTCCTTGCACTTTAGGAAATTGAAATGATACCAACGCGAAAACCCGAACCGGATTCCATAATAGAAGGAACGGTTAGCCTACCCCAAATAGAAGCCCTTATGCGGGAGTTGAAATCCCTTAACCCGAACCGTTCCGAAATTTCGGAACCGCTTCCTGCAAGACAGGGAAAATTACGAAAAGTGTTAGTCGCCAATAGGGGCGAAATCGCAAAAAGATTTTTCTTAGCGTTAAGAGAAGAGGGAATCCGATCGGTCGCAATAGTAACCGATCCGGATAAAGGACAATCCTGGTACGAACCTGCCGACGAAATTTTATATATCGGAGATCCGGATAGATACTCGAATATACAGACCGTAATAGCCGCAATTCTGCTATCCGATGCGGATGCGATTTACCCGGGATACGGATTTCTTTCGGAAGATTTTCGTTTTGTGGAAACCTTAGAGGCGGCATCCAAAATATATAAGAAAAATATAATTTTCATGGGACCTAAAGCCTTCGTGATGCGTAAGGTCGGAAATAAACTGGATGCGAGAACTCTCGCACGGGAAAACGGAATCCCCTTATTTGACGGAAGCGGACCGATAACTCAAGGAGAACTTGAGGCAATTAAAGAAGCGGAACGAATCGGTTATCCTGTCATGGTCAAACTCGATGCCGGCGGCGGCGGGAAGGGAATGGTCGTCGCTTATAATTCCGAAGAATTGAAAGGAGCAGTTGAAAGCGCGGAGCGTATCGGTCGTCAAGCTTACGGAAATGGAACTTATTTTTTAGAGAAGTTCGTGGAGCACCCGTCGCATTTCGAAGTTCAGATCTTTAACTCTACCGCGGTCGGAGTTCGCAAATGCGCCGTTCAACGCAGAAACCAAAAAGTCGTAGAAGAAAGCGGAGAAACTTTTCTAGACGATCGGACCTTACTTCAGTTATTATCCTCTGCTGAGCGAATCGCTCATATTTCCGGCTATTCGGACGGATGCGGCGCAGGGACAGTCGAGTTTTTGTTGGACGGAAAAACCGGGAATTTCGGTTTTCTGGAAATGAATACCAGACTTCAGGTAGAATATCCCGTAACCGATCAGTCCTTAGGAATCGACCTTGCAAAATGGCAAATTCTTTTCTTTGACGGAAGAGAATCGGAAATTCCGTTCGAATCGGTCGTGAGAAGGAGATTCTCGGCAAGAAATCATTCCATACAATGCAGAATTTATGCGGAAGATCCCTTTCAAAATTATTCACCTGCCCCCGGTCGAATCACCGAACTAGAATTACCTACGTTTAACGGAGTTAGATGCGATTTCGGATTTAGAAAAGGAGATAAAATTTTAGGCGATTACGATCCGATGATCGGCAAACTTATCGCTTTTGGAACGAGCAGAGACGAAGCGTTGATGCGAATGGAGAGAGCTCTTAGCGAGCTTTACGTAAAAGGATTAACCACCAACCATGAGCAATTGCTAAAATTGCTGCGTCACGATTCTTTTCGCAACGGGAATTACGATAATCGAATTCTAAACGAAAATCCCGAACTTACCGAACAGGACTTCACCGATCGAGAAGAAGGAGCATTGTTTTGCTGCATCGCGGAAAGAAATCTTACTTCCGAAAGAGCCTTAACGGACGCCTTCAAGGACGGCGACCTTCCCAGATTACTCAATTCGGAAGAATCCGAATATTTCGCCCATAAATTCGATTTACGATCGGGTGATCGAAATCTGCAATTCAGGCTTTTTCAAGTCGGCTTTAATACTTTCGAAGCTTTGCTGAACGGAAAGTATTTTGGGCGCATCGGATTGACTGCCGGAGGAAATTCGGGAGAAGAATTTACTGTGGAATTTCGCGGTCGAATTATCCCAGTCCGCGTGGATCGTAGATCCTCGTTCCATTCGGTTCGTTTTTCCGATAAGGAAGGAAAGTTACGTTTTTTACGCTTCACCGTCCGCGTTAAGAGCAGTAAAAATCCGAAAGATAATCCGGGAAATCTACGCTCCCCTTTTCAAGGGACTTTCGTTAAAATCGCCGACAATCCGTCGTCAGGTAAAGCTTGGAAAGAAGGGGATTCCGTTCAGGAAGGTGACCCCCTTATCGTTATCTCCGCGATGAAAATGGAAACGATTCTTAAGGCTCCGATCGGAGGAGAGTTAACGTATCTTGCCGAACACGGAGACCTTTCCAGATTAATTCGAGGAGCCACCGCCTCCGGAATGATTTTGGGAAAAGGATTCGCCGAAGGAGAAATATTAGCTAAAATTGAAACGCGAAAGGAAACCGAGAGTTCGATTTTCGAAGAAAATGAAACCGAAAGCTCCCTCGATTCCCTCTGGGAGAACTGGGAAAAAATCCCCGCGAATTCGGAACCATCCAACGGACATTTACTCATTCCGCCGATTTCGTATAAAGGAGCCGAACTTAGAAAGTTATTAATATCTTGGGTTTCGGGAACCTTTAGAGAGGAAGAGTTTATTCCAAAAATTGCATATATTCTTTCCGCATTTAAAATTCAAAAAGAACCGGAAATCGAAGTCAAGCGATGGGAAACCTTTTATCTTGATATCCTAAAATTTCATGTTCTGGTTCGCCGGTTATTCTCCTCCGATCCGGGTACGAAATTTTCCCATTTCGGCGAAATACATAGACTTCTTTCTCAATGGGAGACCGAAGGATATAATCCTTCCAAATCCACTAGAAAACTACTGTCGGGAGCTTTTCATTCCTATGGAATCCAAAATTGGAGTCCGGTCCGACGAACAAAGGAACAGAAAGAGGCCTTTCTATATCTTGTTCGAGCATACGCAAATTTGCGCGAGGGGAAGGAAATCTTCGTCAAAATTCTGGAGAAATTTTCCGTATTCGCTCCGTCGACAAGGTCCGTGGAGTTGGCTCTTCATGCAGTCATTTATCTAGAAGAAAGAGAAAAGGAACCTACTCTTGAAAAGACAGCAAGACGAATTCTTGCATTGCGAGGCAATCGTCCGCAAAAATTTCGAGGCGGAAATACCACGATTTCCAGAAGGCATGTTTTCGATTATATTAGATTTTTAAAGAACCCTTGGTCTTTAGTTTCGGAAGAAAGCGGAGAAAAACTGGAAATCCATTTTAAACAATCTTTTAAAACTCCGCTTCCCTTATTACCGACGGATCTTTCCCCGCATTTAGCCGAAAGATTCACAAGGAAAATAGAGTTTTGGAAATCCAAAGGAAATCTGACCCGCCTTTTTTCCCCCGAGAAAGGCCAATACCTTTACTTGATCGATTACGGAAGAGAAAAGGAATATATTCTTTTTTCCGCAATTACTCCCGATCCGAGGTTAGACCTCTTCCGATCCGCTTTAGAGACCGCAGCCAAAAACGCGGCTTGTATTCTGGAAGGAGCGCAATCCTTGAATAGAGTCGATCTTTTCAGATTGGAAATCGTCACTACGGATGTCCCGGTCCCTTTCAACCTATCGTCCGATGAAGATCGAGTACTAAATTATGAAAATATAATAGACTCCGCAAATTCGGTAGTTCGTTTCTTTTTACACGGATTGTATAGTCAATTTACTCTGGAAATATTCGATTCTTTCGCCGGCAAAATTAGGACCTTCTCGCTCTTTTTTAAAGAAGGCAAACTTAGAATGGATATCGTTCATCCGAACGATCCTAGATTCCCTTACACTTTGGCGCCGGATGCGAAAGACGCGGCACTATTTCGTAAAGGAAAATGGCCTCTGGAACATTGGGTAAACGAAACCTTCGATCCGAATACGATACGCGAAATATCGGTCCCGATCGCCGACGGGATCAACAGGGTGAATCCTAAGACCGGCCTGTCGGAAGAATATACCCCGGGCGCAAAAATCTTCGTAGGAAAAATGGGCGGCAAAGACGCCGTATTTTTCTTTAAAGACTCAAGGGTTGCAGGTGGAGCTACCGGCGATATCGAAGGAAGAAAATATATCGCTTCGACTTACTACGCGTATCGAAGCGATATTCCATTGTATGTCTGGAACGACGGAGCCGGTGCGAATATTCGCGAGGGGATGGTTTCCTTAAATAGGGCAGCGGAAGGATTTTTTATGAATTCACTTCTTACCGCAAGGGTGACCGCCGCAGAGTTTCGAGGAGCGATCGAATCTCATAAAGATCCTATTCTACGGGAAATATGCGACAAGATGGAGCAGACGTACGCTTCGGATTTTCGGCCTTATATAGCGAGCGAAAAACCTAAACGTTGCTTTTTAATCGCGATAGGAGTCGGCTCCTCGACCGGATTAGACGTGTATGGATCTTCTCAAGCCTCTTTACAACTTCTATTAAACGAAGAGGAATCCTACCGCGTATTAACCGGATCGGCAGTTATCGAATCGGTCACGGGCGAAAAGTTCAGCAATTACGAAATCGGCGGAGCCAGAATTATGGGCCAGGCCACCGGTACCGTCGATTTTGTGGCGAGCGATAAGCTTCAGCTTCTTTGGTATTTGCATCGAATTCAGGAAGTATTAATCGGTAAAAATGAGTCCGCTTCGCAACGATCGATCGGGGCACCATTTTCCAAAGAAGAATGGGTCGTTCTAGATGAGAACGAATTAATTAGAAATTCCGAAACTAATTTCCTCTTAAACGTAAAAGAGAATTACTCCGGATCGGGATCGCTTGTTTCCGGGTTTGTCCGATTAGGGGGCGGCCCGGTTCTTACTCTCGGTCCGCGAACTAGCTACGGATTTCATTCCCTCTCTTGCATAATAAAAGCCAAAGAATCGGTTCGAATCGCGCAAAAGACCGGCGCGGATCTTTTACTAATTTACGGTAGTCGATGGTTTCGAAGCTCTCATTGGGACGATTCGGATTCGTTACGGCCAAGGCGAGATTTTCAAAAATCGCTTCAAGACTTTCAAGGAGCTTGCCTACACTTGCTGAAACATCCGGAAGGAATCCGAATACCGGAACTCACCTCGGCGGGAGATGCGTGGCTATTATTGGACGACTCTTCCGTTTCCAGGGATAGAGCGATGAAGAAAGAACTATCCGATGCAAAACGATGGGCGACTTTCATCGCGACCTCCGAAGCCGAAGCATATGATAAGATTAGAAAATTCTTTTCTTTATTACGATCCAGAGAGATTGTTTCGGAAACTTCCGACATTAGAAAGGTTGAATTGCCTGCGGATACTTCCGCATCCTACGATATGAAGGAGAAAGTCGTCTCCAAAATTTTGGACGCGGATTCTTTCCTTGAGTTCTATGAGGCGAATCCCGGTACAAGTTTAATAACCGGGCTAGGCAGACTTGCCGGAAAGACCGTCGCAATCATTGCCGACCAGCCGAAAGACGGAGGCGCGCCGGATGCTCCTGGAACGGAAAAGTTCCGAGTATTTGCAGAATTCGTAAACAAGCATAAGATTCCGTTGCTGATGATTTCGGATGCACCGGGTTTCGTTCCCGGAACAAAACAGGAACGATTAAGAATACAACAAATCGGCGGGGAATCTTTAGACGTGAACGTACTTTCGCAGGTACCGGTCGTGTCGGTCGTTCTCAGACAAAACTACGGAGGAAGACAGATCCACGCGTTCAGCGGGTTTCTTAGACCTGGAATCGCCTATTACGCTTTTTCCGATGCGGTTTTAGCGGTCATGGGAGCCTCGTCCGCCTTCGATTTATTCCAGGGAGCCAAAGTCGAAGCGCTGAAAAAAGAAGGAAAAATCGACGAGATAGAATCGGTCCGTCGCGAATTTCTGGAATCCTTTAGAATAAAATCTAGAGCGGCCGAAGACGCAAAAAAATCGGGAGTCTTGGACGATACGTTCACTTCTATCGAAGATCTTAGAAACGTTTTCCTGCAAGGATTAGCGGAAGCTCAGCTAAAGACCAGTGAGTGGAAAAAGAAAATCCAAGACCACTACGCGACCGGAAATGTCTACGGTTCCCACGACAATACGGACGATTGGAAGGATTTGATACTTCCGTAAAACGAAACATATTTTTTTAATAAATAAATCTCTAACGCTTTCGGACGGCAATCATCGCAATGTCGTCCGAAAGTTGCGAAATTCCCGGTTTTCCTAATTCCTGTTTCGTATGGACTTCCAAATCTCCGACGACGACTTTGATCAATTCTGCCGGTCTTTTTTCTCCGTTTGTAAATAACAATTTTGCTAAACGTTCCCGTCCATACATAGAACCTTCCGGATTTCTAGCCTCATCCAA
Organism: Leptospira inadai serovar Lyme str. 10; assembly: GCF_000243675.2. Lineage (NCBI taxonomy): Bacteria > Pseudomonadati > Spirochaetota > Leptospiria > Leptospirales > Leptospiraceae > Leptospira > Leptospira inadai. The sequence continues at coordinate 173,374 of NZ_AHMM02000025.1, forward strand.
GCCGTCGGTATATTCGAAGAATATATCTCCCGAATCCAACGTCAAAACTCTCCTCTCGATCGTAGTTTCAAAGAATGAATTCTCATCCATGCCGATCGGCAATCCGCCTGCCGGAAGTTCGTGGAGTTTTTTTTCGGACGCGTCATAAAATAACGGTTTAACATGGCCGGCGGATATATATTCCACCTTAGAAGACGTCGAATCGAAAAAACCCAAAAAGAAGGTAACGAAAATATGATCCGGAGTGTCGTCATACAACTGAGAGTTCATTTCAAGAAGTATTTTCTTTAAATCGCGCTCGCCGCGTCGGAGAATCGAACGAATTTGCGCCCTAAAGAGAGCCATAACGATCGCCGGACCGACTCCATGATTCGAAACGTCGCCGATACAAAACGCTATTTTATTCTGACCAAGCTCGATAAAATCGTAATAATCTCCACCGACACCGGCCATCGCCTTATAGAAGGCTCCGAATTCCACGAAGTCGTTCAAACTAGTCGGCAATTTCTCGGGCAAAAGGCGTTTCTGGATTTCTTCCCCGGCGAGAAGTTCGCCTCTCATTTCCTCTCGCTCTTCCAGACCGTGAACCATATCGTTGAGCGATTCGCTTAATATTCCGATTTCATCATATCCGGCCGGTGGAAATTCGACTTTTAAATTTCCTTCGCCGATTTCCTCCGCTTTTCGACTAATGATCCGAATACGTCTGACTACGAACCACGCAAGTCCATACGCCAATAAAATGGCGATCGCTCCGATGATCGCCGTATATCGGATAAGCTCGTCCCGATTATCCCTAATCTGTCTAGCTCCTTCAGTCCTATCTATTAAAATTAGATTATATCCTAATAAATTCTTTCTTAATAAGTCATAGACGACCCCTTTTCCTGCGCTTTCCTTGGAGGCGACTAGAGGAGAGGAATCCAAGGCCCACATGACCTCCTCCGCTTCGCTTCGACTCCTTATTAAAATTCCGGAATCGGCTACGGAAGCTTTGTTTCTGGAGGCATTCGGTAATTCCGTCTCCGAACTTCCTGCCAAAATCCATTCCCGCAACAGTTTCCATTTTGCACGGACATTCTTGCGTTCTTCCGGATCCTTATAATATCGCCGGATAGCGGCGGACCCGGCTTTAAAGGGAAGAAACGTAAAATCATCCAGAGCCGCTTCCCGCAATCCGTAAAAAGCGTCTTCCGAACGATGATCTTCGGCAAGACTCCAATCGTCCTTACTCGATTCCAGACGAATTAGGGAATCTCTAACCTCCTCGGCCTGCGCCTCCAATTGTCGTACGTTTTCCTGAATTTCTTCCGGTGATTCTTTAATATCTCCCTGCTTTAAAGGAAGTTTCAGCTTCTTTTCCCACTCTAGGATTTCTTTTGAAGTTGCGGCGGCCTTCTCTTCCAGGGATTTCTTCTCTTCTCTCCATCGCTTCTGCGCTTTCTGAAATGTCGTTACGTACGGTTGGAGCTCCTCCAACTTGGTTTCCCTTTTTTTCAAAAGCTTTCGGTAATTAGCCGTTAGAGTTCGAAATTCCGAATCGGCTGCCGGTTTCGCCTTCCCGTCCTTACGTAATTCCGTAATACGGGTTTTTAATTTTTGCGCCAGCTCCGCGAATTCCGAAGAAAGTTTACGATCCTCTTCCAAATACTCGCGCCACTGACTTGCACGGTTTGCAACCTCTTCTGCAAGGGCGCGAGACCTCTCTGCTGTATTAGGATTTCTGAATACTGGGCGAAACACCACCTCGTATTGGCGTCCGCCGACTTCGTATGCTTCCGGTTCCGATTTATTTCGAATCGTTTCCAATACGTCGGTTTCGCCGAATAGCGAGGCACGACTTTGTTCGAATTCGGGCAAACTTAAAAGTTTTTTAGCCGTACCTGATGATTGTAAAAATAACAACCCGGTATCCAAAGTTTGTTTGCCGACTCTATCGTAAGCTAGGATGCGAATCTTATCCGGCAACAAACCGAGGGAAGAAATTCCGTCTTTATAAGATCCTCGAAAAAAGTTCTGCAATGCCTTCGCTAAACTAGTTTCCCCGGCGGCCGCTTTTTTTTCCGAGTCCGGGATGGATCGTTCCGCAGTCTTGCGCTCCTTCTCCAGTTTTTCCTTATCGGACGAGAATGTTTTCTTTTTCTTCGGATCTAAATCCGGCTTTAATAATTCGACCTCGATATTCTTAATCTCATCTTCGATTTCGTCGATTCGCGAACGGGCATTTTCCGCAGAGAGTCTTGCGAGAGCGGTCTTCTCCGCAACGGAACGTATTTTATCGTAAACCGGAGCGTCGATCGGCGCTCCGGTTTCTTTCCGCAGTTCATTACGAACATTCGTCTCGAATTCCTTAATTTCCTTTTCGGATAAATATCTCGTAAAGTAAGTATCGACCGATCGATATACGTTTCCTCGTTTGACGTTCAATCCGATAGACTGCCCGAACGATTTGAGCGCCCCTAAAAAACCCGCCTCCTTTTGAACGACGGTTCTTTTGAATTTACTCAGTTCTTTTTTCTTTTCTTTAACGCGAATTTTGAATTCCTCGATTAAAATCATGCTCCGGCTTAGATTTTCAAGATCCAAAACTACAGTATTCACATATTCTAATGGAGCTTTTAGTTCCGAATTAAGCTTCTCTTCGAGGGCTTTTTTTTGCTGAGAATAATGAACAGCGGAAGTGAATGCCAGTATAGAAATGACTAAAATAGCCGTGAAAAACGAAAGCTTTGCTCTAATTCCCGGAAGTATCTTTCTTAAAATCTTATTCTTAATCATTTCTTTCTCTCGTATGAATTAGGGTAAGTCTGTTTCGGGGCGGATTCTTTAGACGTTGGTATCTGACGATCATAATTTTTTTGATTGAACGTAGACCGAACCCTCCGTCTGCTCCGCTCTCGTAGAGTTCCTTCCAAGATTCGCTTTTCACTTTTGTCGGATCGAAGAAAATGCCTTCGTCGGTGACCGAAAATCGCCAACTACCCTTATTCTTTCTCATTTTCAATTCGATCGTGGATTTTTCGTTTTCCGGCAATCCGTGCTCGATAACGTTCGTGACCGCTTCGTCCAGACAAAATACGATTCGCCCCTTTATCAGATCGGGACAATCTTCCCCCAAAAAAGAACGTATTTCATTCCTGACTTTGGCCAACTCGTCAAAGTCGTTGCGGAATAGATAAACCTTTTCCTTGTGGGAATTCATTCTCGATTCTTATACGATCGAGAGGGCTTCTTCTAAATTCGGGAATATTCTAACTTTCTTGGTAAAATACATCAGCTCCATCGTATCCTTCACTTCTTTCTTAAGACTACAAAACACGATTTCACCCGATTTTTCCTTTAGAAATTTCTGAATCGAATTCAAAACACCGATCCCTGCGGACGCGATGTACGTTAGAGCGGTACAGTCGCAAACGATGGTTTTTACTCCGTTACCAACCGCCGATTCCAATTTCAACTTGAGGTCGGGTGCGGTCTTCGCGTCGATTTCGCCGGCTACTTTAAGAATGAGTCGGCTTCCCTCTAGTTTTTCGTTAAAAGTTAAATTTGCCATTTTAAATACCTTTCTTTAAATCCTTCATCAAATCCTTGGTCTGAATAATGGAATATAATTTACGTTCTAGAGTATCTATTTCGTAATAATACTTTATATTCGGATCCCCTTCGAATGTGTGCGCGTATTTTCGTATGCCCTGTATCGCTTTCTTTGCGTTCCCTTCCAAAATTCCTTTCGTAATGGAATAATAGAGTTCGATAGCGATCGAATCCATTAAGTTTTGTTTAAATCCTTTTTCTCGTTTATCGAGAGCCGCCAGAAGATTTTCCACTTCGGGCTGACTATATACTTCCGAGTCGCTATAATTGATTATATATCTGGATAATAATCTTTTACAGCGCACCAGATTATTCGCTTTCGTAGCCGCAAGTATCTGCTGGTATAAAGTATGGATTTCCGCTTCAAGATATACCTTTTGTCGTGTGCCGTCCAATTTAACCGGTTCGAACGCGGACTTCAACTCCTCCTGAGAGAAATTGCGAATCGAATCCTCGAACAATTTTTCATTATTGTTTCTAGTAAGCTGCGCGAATTCGTTCAAAGGTTTTTCTAGCAAACCTATAAATTCCAGAGCCTCGCCTGAAATTGCGATTTTAGGATCATCCTGTATTTTCTCTAAAAAGAAAATACAAGAGTCCCCCAATGCGGAAAGATTTTCGGCTAAGGCCTGGGAAACCAGTCTCTTGCATTGGTGAGGAATCGTATGGAGATAGGCAGGATCACGCGAATCTTCCTGAATTTTATCGATCATCCTACTGGAAGCTAGAGCCGAGACCGATTTCTCTCTTTCCCATCCGGCATAGACCAGAGGCTCGAATAAATATTTTTTAAAATTCTTTTTGCCGGATAACGCGAGTAAACGAATTGCTTTTACGAGTTCTTGCGCAAGATCCGGTGGGATTGAAATTCTTTTTTCTGACATCTGGAAATGGATCTTTTAGGATCGATTCGACTCCGAATTCTAGAAGATTTCGGAACCTTGTTCCTTGAAAATCTTCCATATGGAATGGCAAAATTTCCTAAAAATGGAGAAAACGTATAGCAAATTCCTAGATCGATCTTGAACCGAAAAATAAGGATTTCGGGACATATTCGGGAAGAAAAAAGGGTTCGAACACGTTCGAACCCGGCAGGAACCGATCGAAATTTACAAACGTTTGCAACGTTCTCCATCGGGAAGATGGGGATGATAGATATGCTTGACGGGTCTTTCCATGCAGGCTATACATTCGCGCATTTTATGCTCTTCCTTTAACGTTGAACATTGTGCGGCAGTTTCTCTCGGTTGAGCGAAAATCGACGCGATGCCTATCAGGCAAGACGAAATTCCGACGGCTAATAATGTTAATTTAATTTTCACAGCCTTCTCCTGTTGTATTAAACGGGAGAGTCATATCCAATCGGGAAAAGAATAGCAAGTAAAAAAGCATAACCTTACCCCTACAGAGGACAGAGGTCAGAGGTCAGAAGACAGACGCGCTCGCTTTGCTCACGCTAGACAGAAGCTGCTCGAGGTTGGAAATGCTGCAGAGGACGGAAGAAAGATCTATTGTAACACAAGAATCTTTCTTTAGATGGCGGAAATTGGACTCATCAATGTTTTATCCTCTTAGCGAGTTCCAACAGAATTCCGGGTCTATCCGGCCGAAGCGACGATCTTCCTCCGGATCTCCTGTACAGAATGATCTGTAAAATTCCCCGCCCTTTTGGGCGGGGAGTCTGTTGAAAAAGTTAGCGAGGTTAGTCGGTATTTTTCTCGTAATTGGGATCATTATGTTTAATTGTTATAAAGGCTTTCAGTTAACTTTTGGCGGATCGTTTAAACATACCGAAATCCGCAAAGTTTTGCTATATTATGAGCGGAGCATCTCTCGGACCATTCCAAAGATACTTTTTCTATTCCCTTCGTCATAAATCTATATCCGCGACGAGATCCTTTTATTGCACCAAAGACACCTTCGATCGAGGGGAATCTCTTAGAGTAAATTTTCCGCGATTGCGGATGTCTTAACTTTTTACGCATTTCCATCGTGTAGAAATTGTCCATCTCGTTTGGTTGGTAATTCTTACTTGGACTCAAATGAACATAGTTGTTTTTAAATTATTAGAATTCACCAAAATGGCTTTAGAGCGATCTTTTGTGCAGAAGTGCTTTAACTTACAACCATTGCAATTCGTTGATCTGTAATCTAAATAACGATTGTCTCCACGAAGAAATCTTTCAGCTTTAAATTTAAGTTCTCTACCTGATGGACAGGTGAATCGGTTGGATTTTCTTTCGTAAGCGAACTTTATAAACTGAGGTCTTCGTTTAGCAGAATCGGGAACCTTCGGTATCCGTCCAGCTTGGAATGGCCTTGTGACTTTTTGATCGGGGCAATAAATATCGAAATCCTTTAAACTCCGAAAGTTGGCTTCACTCGCGTAACCCGCATCCAAGATATATTGAATTTTTCTGAAATCATTGTCTCTTGATTTCAGGGAAAGGTGACAATATTCGACTTTTCGAATCATCTTTTCCGTAAACTTCGTATCTGCTTGCCCCGTTTCCACAGATTGGGAAACAATCATGTTAGATTTGCTATCGACCGCCGCCTGAGCATTGTAACCTACGATAAAGGCGTTTCCCTTTTTCTGTAGATCGCAATTTCTCTCATAGAGATGGATCCTGCGGCGGTCTTTGTGCTTTTTTAAGAATTCTACAGCCTCTTTTAACTTGCCTGCTTTTCGTTCCAAATCTTTCGTTTTTTTCGAAAGTTTAGTCTGTTCTAAATCTGCCGACCGTTCCCACTCCCTTAGTTTTATCTTACTGACTTTTTCTATTTGCTTCAACCGAGTCTCGAATTTCTCTAAATCCCCCATATCATCGGAATTCGCATTGGCCTTTATCTTTGTTCCATCGATTGAAACCGTTTCAAAATCTATATAACCGCTTTCATAACCGAGAAATACCGTTTGAGAGAATAAGTCCTCAATTTCATTTTTGTGGGTCTTTCTAAACTTTGAAATAAACGTATGATCTAACTCTTCTCCATCCAATAGATAAATCAATTCGGCTCTCAGTTTTGAAAGTCTACAAAGTTCTCTCATCGAGAGGTTGCCTATTAGTATCGAATAAAAAAGGGCCGAAATTACTTTCTTGGGCGAGATCGCGGGTCGCCCTGTTTCATCATTCTGGTAATTCTTCTCGAAATCCTCAAAATCTAAGCGATCGATGACTTTCTTAAAGCTATGAATAGGATGTCCTTCTCCAAATAACTCCTGAAAGTTTAAAACATACATCCGCAGCTGTTTAGGGTCCGTATTCTTGAACTTTGCCATTCGGCAAATCTAGTACATTCGTAAAATTTGCACCTCTTTTTCAACAGACTCTGGGGGCCGGAGCGAAGCGGTGGAATTGCCTTATTTCACAAAAAACGCGAGAACACAAGCATTTTTCATTTTGAAATTCGTGGTGGAGCTCCCGCGCAGAGGTCAGAGGAAAGATCTAATATAACGCAAGAATCTTCCCCTAGAACATGGAAACTCCGCTCATCAATGTTCTGTCCTCAGTCCTCTGTCTTCCGTCCTCTGAAAGTTGGAAAGGTAATAGAGGTGGAGGAAAGATCTACTATAACACACAAATCTTCCCCTAGAACAATGGAAACCCGGCTCACCAATGTTCTGTCCTCCGTCCTCTGAAAGACAGCAGAGGTAGAGGAAAAATTTCAATTTCGCAAAAACTTAGCTGTTATACGTATTACTTCGATAAAATAAACGAAAATTCAAGCGGATTCTATGCTGATCTTGGTGACGTCCGCGAGTCCTTTTACGTCGTCTACGATATTCAAAACGTCAAAACCGCGCGGCACGGCGATGGTAAGTTTGATCTGTGCGCTCTTAGAAAGGAAATCCTGCATAAAGGATTCCGAAACCAATTTAAGATTATTTTTCGCCAGCAGATCGCGAAACCCTTTTCGATGAAACTTCTTTTGTTTTAAGTCCAAAATCAAAACTTTATATTCGTATTTACCGAAGTACTTCGATTCGACCAAATCGAATACTACGAGTATCATCAGTGTGACTCCGGTCGTCAAGAGGGAGGCAAAATATAAACCCGCCCCCACTAAAAGCCCGATCGAAGAAACGACCCAGATAGAGGCTGCAGTATTCAATCCCTTGATATTCATCCCGGATTTGATGATCGCACCCGCGCAAAGAAAACCGACTCCCGAAACGACCTGTGCGGCGATACGAGTCGGATCCGCCATTCCTCCGGTATAGTATGTCGGGACGAAAATCGACAAGAGCATCAAGATCGTCGATCCTAGTCCGATCAAAATGTGAGTCCTAAACCCTGCCCCATGATTTTTTTGTTCCCGGTTCCAGCCGATAAGACCGGCAAAAAGAATAATCAAGAAAATTCTCACCGTGACGGTAAACGCGTCGATCTGCTTCGAATCGAGTAAGTTGAAAAAATCCTGCATCACATCTCCTTGCCCTTTAATTTTTACAGAATTCTAGTCGGGTTAAAAGCTTTTAATGAAATTCAAAAAAGAAAAATTCTCAACTTCCTCCCGGTTTTAATCGAAAGACCGAAGACGCTAAACTACTGTCCTTACATATAACCCCGGACATTCGAATCTTATCCCATTCTAAAGGCTTACCTTCCTTATTCAATAGGATACCGCCGGCCTCCTCGATTGCGACCGCCCCGGCCGCGAAGTCCCAGACTTTTGCTCCGTTAAAGTTTAAAAATAGATCGGTCTTTCCGAGCAGGAGTTCTCGAAACCCGGCGCCCGTTGCAGCAAGAGATCTGGACGCCAAGGAATTCTTTACCACATTGGCAATCCATGAGAAATCCTCATTAGTAAGAGTATTATTGATTTCTAAAGAAACCACGCTGTGAGATAAATCCGATTTCTCGCGAAAAACGATCTTGTGGTCGTCCACCGTCGTACCTTTTCCCCGTTCGGAAAGCACGATCGATGCCATTGCGGGAAAATAAATGCATCCCGCGACCGGTTTTCCGTCTTCAACGTAAGCCATAATCACGCTAAACTCCGACATCCCCCTGGAAAACAGTGCCGTTCCGTCAAGTTCGTCGCATACTATATAGGAAGTCGGTAAGGGTTCCGAATTTTCCTGTTCTTCTAAAACAATCGGAATTCCGGAAAACTCTCGATGCAACGATTCGAACAAAACTTCATGGGAAGCGATGTCGGCATCCGTCAGTACCTGCATCGGATCCTTTAAGCTATATTCCGATTTTCCATCGAAATAGTTTAGAATCTTTTCTCCCGCTTCCCTGCTAATCGATTCGAAGAGGGGAAGTAGATCGGAGCGAATCGGCATTTAGATCATGGACCGTCCGTTGCGGGAGTTCCACCTTCTTCTCCGGGAGGTGTCGGCTGCGTTTGCGGATTCGGTGCAGGATCTTCTTCGTCCAGTATCGAAGGGCGTTTCTTTTTCTTGGAGGATTTCGGAAGGGACACGGTTCGGATTTTAATATAGGATCCGAATACCCAGCCGGTGGCAGTCTCGGTAAATGCGTCTTTAAATTTAGTATTTACTAATACTTTATAATAGAAATTTTCGATTCGTTGTCCGTTGATATCCAGGATATAGCGCTTCGGACTTTTTTGCAGGACTTTTCCCACTTCTCCACCGTCTAAATCTCTAAGCGTTGGAGAACCGACAAACGGTTCTTTGAGTAAAGGCACTTTCTCCGAAGTAACGGTCATGAACTTGCCGGACACTTTTAACTTATACAATCGGACACCGATTTCCTTAGCGATTACGTCGGAATCCGGAAAATTATTCAAAATTCGTAATAGAGCAAAAACGGCGAAGGAATTTTTTTGAGCAGTCAGAGTATCCAGAATTTGCGCTCTAAGATTCCCCTTGTCTCGAAACGCGTCCTCCAGGATATTCATCGATGTTCGAGTCTTGTGACGACCCAGCGCTTCGACCGCAGCTTTCTGCAATTCCTCATCGGGGGAGTTAAGATAATCGATAAAAATTCGGATATCTTCCGGCGCCTGATAATATCCCAAACCGAGAATGGAAGCTTTGACTATATCCTTATCGTCGGACGTGATTCCTTTGCGAAGCAGCACTTCCCGAGCGCTGGGATCGGCCGTTTTTCCCATTCCTCGAAAACTAGAAACTCGAATTTCCTTATCACTGGATTTTGCACCCGCGTAAAAATATTCCAATGAAGCACGAGCGCCTATATCGGCTAAGCCGAAATAGGCGGCCTGCCTAACGGTCTCTCCGTCATGATCGATCATCTTGTGCAGGGTCTTGACGCCGGCCTTGGAACCCAATCGACCCAATGCAAATGCCGCCGCGGCTCTTACTCTCGGAATCGGGTTGGTCAATCCGTGCCGACTCAGTTTTTTAATATTATGATTTGCCTCGGCTTGAAAAACGGACAGAAGTCCGCGCTTAAACTGATCGTTATACTTTTTGATTTCCTTCCCGTCTTGCGGAAATTCAGAATTTGCAGGATCTGAGGAATCGTCGGGATTTTGAGCGGGACCCACGCCAGGCCCGTCTTCTTGCGGTCCGGGAGAGGAAGGATCCGAATTTGCAGGGGGTTGACTCGAGTTACTCTGAGCAAAGCCGGATTCGAGTCCGGGAATAACCGACGCTCCAAGGACCAGGAGAAGAACGAAAATACGGAAATTAGTGCTGGTCTGCATTTTAAATAAAAAAGAGGACATCGGTTCCAGGAAACAATCCCCTCCTCAAGCCTCTATTCTTTTTTTCGACCGATCACGAGTCGGCGATGACCTTTTTTTCCGCTTAATGCATAAGTACGCTCGGCATTCCTTATTTTTACAGAATAATTTCTTTCCTGAACCAAAAAACCGACCTGATTTTTGTCGGTCATCGGTAGTCCAATAATGTAGTATAGTTAGATTTGGAACTGCTTGACGAACGTTTTGAAAGCTGTTACTCTACTACAAAAGGAGTCTTTTTATTAGTAAGCTCAGCGGTAACCTTTCCGGACTTAAATCCAACCAAGTGCAACGTCTGAAGAAACTTTCAGAAAGAAGAATCCGGGAAAATGTAATCATCACCCCGGAAGTCGCAAGAACTCTCACCGAACTTTCCCACGAAATCGGCCGTCAGGTCGGGATATTAATCGATAGAACAGGCTATGTTACCCACGTAATCGTCGGCTCCGATAGCTCGATCGATATCCCGTGGCTGGATCGAATCCGCATGTCGGAAGCGAGATTGCGAGGTTTACGACTTGTGCATACACACCTCAAAGACGAGTCCTTAAACCAAGAAGATTTGACGGACTTGGCGTTACTTCGACTGGACTATATCACCGCAATTACCGTAGCCGAAAGCGGCCTTCCCAAAGCCTATTATTCCGCATACGTAAATCCCGAGGATGAAGAAGGCGAGCCTTGGACGATACTATCGCGTAAGAGTCCGGGCCAGCTAGAGGAAGGCATACTCGAAGAGATTCTAGATATAGAAACTCGAATGGCTCGGTATAGACGCAATTTCAAAGGGGCTCAAAAAGAAAACCGGGCGTTCTTAGTGGGAGTTTATCCGGAACACCAAAGAGGTAGAACTCCTAGTCAGTCGATAGAGGAACTAAAAGAACTCTGTAGAACCGCCGGCGTTCACGTAGTCGATTCCTTCATTCAAAAAAAGAACCGACTCGATCCTGCAACCGTTTTAGGAAAAGGAAAGTTGGAGGAAATCGTTCTCAAAGCGATCCAAAAACAAGTCGAGCTACTCGTGTTCGATTTGGAATTAACTCCTTCCCAGGCTAAGAAAATTTCCGATTACGCGGACTTAAAAGTAATCGATAGAACACAACTCATCCTGGATATTTTTGCGCGGAATGCCAAAAGCCGCGACGGTAAACTCCAGGTGGAATTGGCCCAATTAAAGTATCTCAAAGGGCGACTAACGGAGCTTGACGACAATATGTCCAGGCTGACCGGAGGAATCGGAGGAAGGGGCCCGGGGGAAACGAAACTGGAAATCGGCAAACGTAGAGTGGAAGAAAGAATTTCCCGGCTGGAACAGGAATTAAAATCCCTAAAGAAAAGAAGGGAGATCGCGAGGCGCAGACGTAAAAAGAATGAGATCCCGGTTTGTGGAATCGTCGGATATACCAACGCAGGCAAATCCACTCTTTTGAATATGCTCACGAACTCGGAAGTATTGTCCGAAGATAAACTTTTTGCGACCTTGGATCCGACTTCAAGACGACTTAGATTTCCGGAGGAAAGGGAGATCATTATTTCGGACACCGTAGGATTTATTCATGATCTTCCGCCGGAACTGTCCAATGCGTTCAAGGCAACTCTGGAAGAATTAGGAGATTCGGATTTACTATTACACGTTGTGGATATATCCAATCCCGAGCATCATCTGCATATGGAAGCGGTGGAATCCATCCTGGAAGATTTGGGGTTGGCAGAAATCCCCAGAATCCTAGTTTATAATAAGATCGATAGTTTACCGGAAGAAGCCAGGGCCGAACTGATACGAGAAGCCGACATCGATACCGTCTACGCTTCGGCGTTCAAGAAAATCGGATTGGATCTTCTCTTGCGTAGAATCGAAGAACGCATCTATTCCGAAGCAGCGGCTAAATTGCGGGAACAAAGACTACTTCAGGGATTCAACGAGCAGTTTGAGGAAGAAGAACGAGAAGACGAGCCTATCCCGATTCCTTAAAAAGAGACTGGCACCTATTTAATTTGCTTCCGATTTCCTCCCAGATTCAGTTTTTGCTTTTTAATCGGCCTGCTTTATAAAATTAGGACGAACGAAATTTTCGCGCCGAAAATGATGTATGTTCCCGTGGCGTAACCTTGCACGGATTCGCTGGAGAATCTTGTGATTTGTAAGATTCTATTCTCGTTTCCGGAATCGACGGGAAATTTAACTCTTCCGTTAAATTTATTCCGTACGGCAAAATTCGCCGGAGCGGAGCGACGGCGATAACTAACATATTCTATTTTCTGAAACTGTTAAACGAAAGAAACTCGGAGAAACGGACGGTCAATCCGTATAGCGATGCAACCGCGCGGATTATGCAAAGGCCGTTTTAGCTTCTTCCAACGTATGGTAGATCGCTACTTTTTTAGGTAATTCCATTAAACGAATTACATTTTCTAAAAAGTGATTCAGTCCGCCGATAACTATTTTACCGTTATGCTGATCCACCGTTTTGATTAACGTAAGAAGAGTAGCAACGCCCACGCTGTTGATATATTCCAGAGCGGAGAGATCCAAGATAATCTCGAAAATTCCTTCGTCGAAAACGAAGTTGATCTTACGCGAAATTTCAAAAGCGTTCGAATTTGTCACCTTTCCGTTCATCGTCACGACGAGAACTTCTCTCTCCTTTACGGGAGTACGTTTTGTTTCTATAAACAGCCCTTCGAATTCCGTTCTTGCCATTTCTTCCTGATCCGTGCTATAACAGCAGTTTGCCATCTTTAAGGGAGGCTTGGATTTCCTTGCTTCCCTTGATGTTTTTCAGCTTTGATTCCACCTGGGCAGTCCCTTGAGTTAGAATTCGTATCCACCCCTTTCCGTCGACTTCTCCCTCAAAATCGAGGTAAATTCTTCGGTGGTCTTCCTTCCTACGAAAAGTGACCGTCCCCCCTTGGCGCAAGTTTTCCCAATAAGATACTTGTGCTCCGAACGTCATTAGACGAGAAATTCCGTCTAAATCCAAAAATAAATCTAAATGTTCCTCCCCGTAACCTCCGTGAAGAGAAATTGTGAACGGGAATTCGTCCATGAATTACAATTTGTCCTCCAATCGGATGGCAATCGAAGGCTCCAAAATCACATCCAGCGAATCGATTCTTCCGAGAGAGGCCAAAATCGAAGCCTCAATGCAAGGATGCGTGACAACCACAACTTCGACAGGCTCCTGATCGGATTCGTTTTGACGCACGGAAGATATCGAAACCCCGTTTGTTCCCAGAACTTTAGCAATTTCAGCCAAAACGCCCGGTTGATCAACTGAATTAAATCGTAAATAATATCTGGCTTCCGTCTGGTTTGCTTCGGAAATGCTGGCCCTATGAAACCGATTTCGCTCCAACGTGAGGTTTTTTTTACGACGAAACGCGTAATAAATTAAATCCGCAATCACCGCGGAAGCGGTAGGAAGAGCGCCCGCCCCTTTTCCCACTAAAAGGCCCGATCCAGCATACGCAGTTTTATAATATACTGCATTTGTTTCGTTCATCACGCTTGCAAAGGCATGTTGAACCGGGATCATTACCGGCTGAACGCGAGCTTCGATTTTACCGTCCAACTTACGAACCAAACCCAATAATTTAATTCTATAACCTAAATCGGAAGCGAATTGAATATCCAATCGCGTAATCTTTGTTATCCCCTCCGTCGTTATGCTCTGTAAAGGAATTTTCTCCCCGAACGCGAGAGAACCTAGGATACTGATTTTATGAGCAGTATCGATTCCCTCCACATCGAAAGAGGGATCCGCTTCCGCAAATCCTTTCTCTTGAGCCAAACGTAATGCCTCCGCGTAGTTCAAATTCTCCTTTTCCATCTTGGAAAGAATAAAATTAGTCGTGCCGTTTAAGATTCCGTATAATCCGAGAAATCGATCCCCGGCCAAACAAGTACGAATCGCTCTTACTACAGGTATTGCGCCACCAACCGCGGCCTCGTAACCGATTTCGGAATGATTTTCTTCCGCAATTTTAAATAATGAATCTCCTTTTTCGGAAAGCAAAGCCTTGTTTGCGGTAATGACTGTTTGCTTGGCCTGCAAGGATCGAACGACGATCTCTTCCGATGTGGTCGTCCCTCCGATTAATTCGAGAATAATATCGATTTCGGGATTTCCGGCGACCTTTAAGATATCGTCGGTGAGAATCGTATTCGGAAATTCCTTAAGAATCGGAAGGACCTTACCCGGCGTTCGCGTACATACCGAATGAAGTACGATTGATAATCCGAAATCCTTTTCGATTTTACGGGTTTCTTCCCGAAGAATCTTTAAAACACCCGAACCTACAGTTCCGGCACCGATCATGCCGATATGAATCGTTTCCATTCTTGGACAATCCTTTCGTTTATAAGGATTCGTTCGACCTTTTTCCGAAACGGTTTGTAGCCTTTCCGAATAGGAGAGAGGTTTTTTCTTTACGAAATGCGGTCCTCGTGGTAGAGATTCTTTTTTACGGCGGCTTTCGGAACCCGTCGGAAGCGGCGACTCCTCTTCGATAACCCATTCTCGAAGGAACGCCTGAAACTCGAAAGATAAAGGATACCTCCTCAATGGCGAATCGTCGCAAGCCTCCACGTAAATCCTCTCACCAAAAAAAACAGGATTCTCCCCATAAACCAGGCGGAAATAGGGGGCACCAAACCGGCAATCAAACGAAACGCAGACCGGATCCAGGAAAACCCAGTAATCGTCAGCAGCAAACAGTCGCAAATAAAATCAGCCAAACAATGAAAGAGTTACCCTCGGCAAAGGAAACTCGCTCCTCGTCTTTCTTAGTAAAGCTGACAGGATTTGTAGCCATTTCGCTTATTCTTTTCTTCGGGTATTTCATCTTAATGGAGTATCTGGATAAAACTCCGGTATACGGTAAACACGGTTGGGATGACGTCGCGGGACAACCGGCCACTTGGGAAGAAGCCGTGGAGTACTGCTCCGGAAGAAGAAAACGGCTCCCGGATAAAGAAGAATTAAGGATATTCTCCAAGCGAGCGGAAAAGAAACTGAAATCCCTCGGATACTTTTGGTCCACCACTCCGGAAGGAGACAAAGGGAATTTCCAAATCGTGAATCTAAATTCTGGCGAATCGAATTCAAGCCCGACCACCGCAAAATTCGCAGCAATTTGCGTGAAATAAGACTTTCCTTGGTTTAGGTGGAATCCTAACATCGGGACGACAAACTCCTCCGATCGGACCGGCAATCGTTCGGGGGATCGGAACCTATCCGGGAGAATGGAATGACGGTCCTTACCTTCGTTAGTGTATGCTATCTCACGGGATTTATCGTCTCGGGACTTTGCGCGTTTTTTTTACTCTCACCCAAAGAAAAATTGGAGTCCACGGTTCATTTAGGTTGGGTCTTTCTATACTTCGCCCTGATGCAGCTCGCCTTTTTGGTAGGGACTTCCTTCTTTTATCCCATTTCTTTTTTGCATCGCTGGGTTTCCATTCCGAGTTCGATTTTGGCCTGCACGCATCTTCTCTCATACTTCTATTTCTTAAATCCTCAAAGCTCTCATAAAGTCGGGAGAAGTTTATTGACCGGAGGTTTTCTCTTAGCTTTGGGTTCCTTAATCTTACACGTTTTGCGAACGGTTCCCTATGCTCCTAGTTACGATTTCTCCGGAAACGTTTTTGACGTAATTCGAGTCGGCGATGAAAGAATTTTAGCCTGGACCTTATCTTCCTATTTAGGAGCCGCACTGATTTTAGGCGGGGTTCGAGCCTTCCAGGCTCCGAGAGCCGACATAAAATTAATGGCCGTCTCTTTATGGGTTCCGTTTCTTCTCTTGTTCGGAACCACGTTGCTCTTTCATACGAAGGAGATAGCCGTACCCATAGATCGCGCGATGGCCTTATCTTTTTGGAATCCGCTTTTTCTTACCGCTTTATTCATCGCTTGGCTCGTTCACTTAAGAGCCTCCGGAGAAGCGTTCAGCGTTCGAAACCCTTTATTACTGGGAATCGTATTGCTACTCCTCTTCGTTTTTCAGGGAAGCAGCTGGCTATTTCTACAACCTGGGCTGGATTCGCTTAAAGAAACGGTAAGCGAACGACAAAAAGCGGAGGATCTTTCTCCTAAATCCTATACATTCACGGTTCAGGATACAAGCGACTTTAGCTCCGGAGTTACGGGAGGTCTGGACCCGTCTTTATTCGCACAAACGAAACGGGACTTGATCCTTTCTTTCATTTGGGAAAATCCGCCGCTGCTCGCCCTGGAATTTCCGGCTTATTCGGAAGTCGGAAAACATTGGATCGGAAATCCGGAATATTCGGAAAAATTAATCGGACTTTCGAAAGATTTGGAGAAGATCCGAAAAAAAATCAAAAACCTTCCCGAAAAAGAATTCAAAGAGGAAACACTCGCAATATTGAATCCTGAAGGGAGAAACGAATCTCTTGCTCTTTACTTAAAAGTCCTTTCGGGAATCGTAAAAAATTCCTCTGCGGAAGGCGAATCGTTAAGGGAACTGGTATTAGATCAATCACGAGAGCTTATTCCCGACGGAGAACCTAGATTCCGAAAAATTCCCGGAACGGAAGAAAAATATTATTATTCCTTAATTCAAAAATCTCCCGGAAAAACTCAGGCCAAAGAAACGGGAATTCCGTATAAGGATTACCTCGCGTTCGAAACAAAACTTTTGGCCAAACCTTTGCTCGCCTTTCTACTCTGTCTTTTTCTATTCGGAATCGGAATCCATGCGTTTCTGTCGTTTATCATATTCCATCCGTTGGAAAGATTATATTCAGGATTGGAACTAGCGACCGAAGGCGATCTAGAACGGGAACTTCGTGCGGAGGCCTGGGACGAAATCGGAAGCCTAGCTGACCAGTTCAATCGAATGATTCAATCGATTCGTTCCACACCCGTAAACGGCGTTGGAATCTCCGGCCATCACTCCGACGTCAAAATCGGCTCTTGGAAGGAAAGTTTGCAGAGAATTAAACTAGCCCGTTCTCCGAAAGAGTTGGGACAAATTCTTTCGGAGCTAGAGAGCTTACCTTCTTCGGATCAGAACCGTTCCAAACTTATTTTGAAAGCCGCGCTGAAAGCAAAGGATTACCAACGGGCTTACTTGGCTGCGGAGGAGATCCGCACCTTAGGAACGAACGATTCGGAAGTCGTTTTTTTAACTTCCTATTGTTTAAAAAAACTCGGAAATCGAAAGGAAGCTATCCGCTTGGCGGAGAAAGTACGTTCGGAGAATCCGAGACATTCTCAAAATCGGCTTCATCTTGCCGAACTATATTTCTTAGAAGGACGCTTAGCCGAAGCTCAGGATATCGCCGTGGAAATTCAAACGGACGAAGGAGTTTCTCCCACGCTTACAAAACTCATGAATGCGATAGAAAAAAAAGGGAGCTGAATCCAATCTGGGTTAAATGGAAGGAATCATTCGCAGAATATCGGGCAGATTTCAAACTTCAAGCGGTTCCTTTGAGGCCGTCCTGGAAATAGATCCGAATACTGGGCTTATTTCCGCGATTCATCGGGATTCTCTCCTTCGATCGCCGGAGCAAGGGGATTTATCCTTCGATCCCGATCAGTCCGTGATCTTTTCCGGATTCGGGGACATTCATGTTCACGCTCGAGAAGACGAAACAAAAAAGCATATTTACAAAGAGGATTTTCACTCTGCCGGATTGGCTGCGATCAACGGAGGCGTAATACATATCGCCGATATGCCCAATAATCCGAGCCCGCCGGTTAACGATGAAACCTATCTGCGAAAGCAAGAATTAGCGGATCGATCTCCGATTCGGATCACCCTCTATGCAGGGATCGGGCCGAAAACCAAACCCTTAACATTACATGTTCCTTATAAAGCTTTTATGGGTCCGTCCGTAGGGGAATTATTCTTTCATTCCAACGAACAGTTGGAAGATACGATAAGGCAATATGAAGGAAAAAACGTTAGTTTTCATTGCGAAGATCCCGAAGTTTTGGAAAAAAAACAAGGTGAATTCCTGCATGAGGATCGAAGACCACCGGAAGCCGAGACTTTGGCCACCGATTTCGCTCTTTACCTGATCGAAAAATATAAACTGAAAGGTAAGCTCTGTCATTATTCCACTGGGGAAGGATTGCAGAGAATAATCAATGCTAAGCGAAGAGGAATTTCGGTAACTTGCGAAGTAACTCCGACCCATCTCTATTTCGATCGAACCATGCTTACGGATGAGAATCGACATTGGTTTCAAATGAATCCCCCCTTACGCGGGCCCGAAGATAAAACCGCGCTTCTCCAAGGTATTCGAGACGGTTGGATCGATTATCTAGCCACGGACCATGCCCCCCATTCCGTAGAAGAAAAAAAAAGGGGAACATCAGGAATCTCTCAACTGGACACCTACGCTCTCTTCGTTACGTGGCTCCATCGTGAGGGACAAATATCGTTGGAAAAAATCGCCGCAATTTGCTCGGAAAATCCCGGAGAATTCGTGAACGAATTTCTTCCGAAAGAATACGGTAAAGGATTCGGAAAATTGGAACCGGGATACTGTGCGAGTTTTACCGTCCTGAATTTTCATAAACCTACAACCTTCCGGAAAGAGGATATCAAAAGCAAAAGCGGATGGTCTCCTTTCGAAAATGTCACGTTTCCCGGAAGTATTCTCGCAGTTATCCATCGAGGACTCAGAGTTAAATAAATCGGCTCGAACCTTTCCTTTCCGATCCTTGGCAATCGACAAAGAGTGTTCACCGGATTTGGAATCCGGCCAAAATCCGGAACACTATATCCCGATTCCGAATCTAAGAAAATACCACTCGATATTCCCCGGTCGGTTTACTCCGAAAAACCGTTTCGTAAACCGTCGCGAATCCGTAATCCAACATTTGAATCCTGTCTAAACATCAGAGCTTGCTTTGGAGCTAAATGAATCGATGGAAATGCACTTAAAGGAAAAAATCGCGTTGATCACCGGATCGACTGTAGGAATCGGATCGGCGATCACTATACAATTGTTAAACGAAGGTACGACCGTCTTCATAAACGGTAGGACGAAGAATTTTGTGGACAAAGTGCCGGTATCGATAAGGAAAGTTCTGCCGAATTCAAAAGTGGACGGCGCCGCATTACGAGGGGACTTCGGGGTCGTGAAGTCGACATTTTAATGCTGAAACTAAGCGTCTTAGATCAATCTCCGATACGAAAGGGTGGCACCGCAAAGCAAGCGATCCGGGAAACGATCGAGCTGATACGCTTCGTGGATCGTTTAGGATATCATCGTTTTTGGGTATCAGAACATCATAATATACTAGGGTTAGCCGGATCAAGCCCTGAAGTATTAATCGCACATTTAGCCGGCGAAACGAATAGAATTCGAGTCGGTTCGGGAGGAGTCATGCTTCCGAATCATAGTTCTCTTAAAGTCGCGGAAAATTTTAGAATGTTGGAGACCCTTTTTCCGGGAAGAATCGACTTGGGCGTAGGACGAGCGCCCGGGGGAGACCGATTAACCGCTGCAATTCTGAATCCGGGAAACAGTTTTATCCAAAACGATTTTGTACAACAACTTATAGATCTGAAACATTTCCTTACCGACACGATAGAGCCTGATTCCATACAGGCGAAAGTGAGGGCGATCCCGATTGCGGAAACCGTCCCCGAGTTATGGATCTTAACGTCCAGCGGAGAAAGCGGCCTTTTAGCGGCTCATTTTGGAATGGCATTGTCCTTTGCTCATTTCATCAATCCGAACGGAGGGCGGCAGGCGATGCATGCCTACCGAGAAAAATTTCAGCAATCGGAAGCTCTAAAGAATCCGAAAGGAAGCGTGGGGATTTTCGTGCTTTGTTCGGATACCGAAGAAAAAGCCAACGAACTTCGTGCGGTTATGGATCGACAACTACTGAATATCGAGAAAGGAATCAGCGAAGGGATCGTTTCTTACGATGAAATAAAATCCCAAAGATACGCGGACGCCGAGGAATATCGTATTGCCTATAACCGAGGGCGAATGGTAACCGGAACACCCGATCAAGTTAAAGTAAAGCTCTTGCAATTAGCTAAAGAATACCAAGTCGACGAAATCGTAGTCACTACGATTACCCATGATTTCGGCGACCGGCTGCGATCCTATCAACTCTTAGCGGAGGCATTCGAACTAGAAAAATGATTCTTAGGGCCGGAATGAAATTTTAGAAAAGGAATCAAACCGCCGATCCAATCGAGAATCCATCAATTTGGATCGGCTCTTTCTCTTTCCTGCTTATAACAGGTTTCCGGATTTAAACCTCCGGATTTTCTAACACTAGAGCGATTCCTTGACCGCCCCCGATGCATAAGGAAGCCACGCCGTATTTAGCTTTGCGACGTCTCAACTCGTAAGCGAGAGTAATCGTAACCCGCGCTCCACTAGCTCCCAACGGGTGACCAATAGCGACCGCACCCCCATTGACATTCGTAATATCCGGATTCAACCCCAGTTCTTTTTGAACGGCAAGGTACTGTGCCGCAAAGGCCTCGTTTACCTCGACTAAACTCATATCCGAAAGCTTTAATCCCGCTTTTTTGAGTGCGGCAGGAATTGCAATGGCCGGCCCGATACCCATTTTGGCCGGATCACAACCTGCATGTCCGTATCCGCGAATAATGGCCAACGGTTTCCTGCCGATTCGCTTAGCATAGGAAGCCGACGTAACGATCGTCGCGGCGGCGCCGTCATTTAAACCCGAGGCATTTCCGGCAGTAACGGTTCCACCGTCCCTGAATGCCGGCTTTAGACCGCCAAGTTTCTCGATCGAAGCAGCGCCTTTAATGAATTCATCCTTTTCCAAGGTAATCGGTTTTTTCCCGCCGACGGTAACGGATATGATCTCTTCCTTCAGTCGACCTTCCAAGGTCGCTTTCTCCGCCCTCGATTGGGAAATTCCCGCCCAGTCGTCTTGCTCTTTACGACTGATTTTGTACTGGTCCGCAAGATTTTCCGCCGTGGCTCCCATAATCAATCCTACATATTGATCCGTTAGTCCTTGTTCGAGACTGTCTTCGAACTCGGAGGAACCGTAACGGACGCCCCAACGCGCATTACGAACGACGTACGGCGCGTTGCTCATAGACTCGGAACCGCCTGCAAGAACCGCCTCCGCATCACCTAAGTAAATCTTCTTTGCCGCTTGAATAATCGCCTCCATTCCGGAACCGCAAAGGCGATTTAGAGTAAGGGCGGGAACGCTTAACGGTAAACCGGTTTTTAATCCGATATGCCTTGCCAGGTAGATGGCCTCTTTTCCGGTAGGTATAACGTTTCCGAAAATCGATTCGGCGATGTCTTCGGGATTTATTTTAGTTCTTTCTAAAAGAGTCTTCGATACATGAACGCCCAAGTCCACCGCACTAATATCTTTTAAGGTCCCCCCAAAATTACCGAAAGGAGTCCTGATCCCGTCTAAAATAACCGCTTCTTCCATTTACTTCGTTCCTCCAATAAATATTATATTTTTATGATTCTTCAACTTAGTTTATTCGCGACGGGAAATTCCAGATCGAACGGATCGATTCCCACCCCGGTCTTGAATCCGCCTCCGTTTAAAAAATTCGGGAAGAAGCTATCATCCACCCAAAAACTTTCCAATCGAGCGAGTTTCCCTTTCCCCTTTCCGATAAAGGCAGTTTCTAAATATTCACCCTCGCCCTTTTTTTGTAAGAAAGAAATATCCAACGGCGAGGTGTTCACCGGAAAATTAAAACCTAAAG
Organism: Leptospira inadai serovar Lyme str. 10; assembly: GCF_000243675.2. Lineage (NCBI taxonomy): Bacteria > Pseudomonadati > Spirochaetota > Leptospiria > Leptospirales > Leptospiraceae > Leptospira > Leptospira inadai. The sequence goes on from NZ_AHMM02000025.1 coordinate 195,376, forward strand.
TTTTAACCATCGCTCTTAAAAAAATTTTTCCATTCCGAGAAATTTCAATTTTCGTAATAGATCCTTCTTTTTGCCAAAGGAAATCCGCACGTTCTTTCGGAATCGCCCAATTGCGAATCCCTCCTTCCGACGCATCCTGACTCGATACGAAAATCCGCGTGATTCGCTTATAGTTTCGATTTTTATATTCGAAATTACCCGGAATATAAAGGATCTCGCAATAAGGTCCCACGTCCGACGACTCGTAATTCGCGAATATAAGCGAGCCAAGACCACCACGGTAGCTCTTGCGATCTTCTTCGTCGAAAAAGCCTCTGTCTACGTTATAGGACCGATTGGCCAATAGCGGAAAGATAAATCCTTTTCCGTTGAGATGCCAAGGTGCCGAAAACCGTTTTTTAGTCGGGGTACTCGCTACTGCCTTTTTGGCTTGGGAAGCCACAGTACCGCCTTTGGAACGCGCGGAAGAGGTTTCGGATGCCTTCTTTTTAGGTTTTGTTGGGCTTTTTTCCTTTATTTTCATCCGGTTATCCGTTTCTTTTTTATGAACCCATCCTCCGAAAAACCCCGAATTTGGAAAGGAAACTCTTGAATGTTCTGCCTATTTTCAGGATAACTGGAATAGAACAGAACATTATCGGAGGACAATCGTCCTCTAGACTCTGTCCGGAAGGCAGTCCATGACCCTAGTAGCTACTCGCCCGAAACGGCGTACCAGAAACAGCCTTAATAAGCAGACCATCGTGCAAGCTGCGATGGAAATTCTTACCGAAGATGGGATCGACGGATTATCCATGCGAAGAATCGCTGAGAAATTAGATTGCAGCGTTGCGAGTCCTTACTCACATTTTAAAAGCCAGCAGGATATCATCAAGATTTTAATCTCCCAGGGTGAAGCCCAGCTTACGGAAACTTTGAGAGAAGCGAAATTACAGGGTAAAAACGCGTATGAGAAATTAACTCGAATTGCGCGCACTTACTATGAATTTTCCGGAAATAACCAAGAGCTTCACAAAGTCATGTTCAATACCGTTCACGGTCACATGCATCGTAAAGCATTTCCGAAATTGCCCACGAGTTATCGGGTATTTCTCGAAACGATCCGAGAGGGTTGTCGTTCAGGCGAATTTATCATCACCGAAGAGGAATATCCTTCGCTGGCTCGAACAATGTATTCCTGGATGTACGGTATAATCGTTTTAGATATGACCGGTATGCTTAAGAAGCGCGGTATGGGTGACCCTCTGGATGAAGGATTTTTATTCTTCCGCAAAATTCTTTTAGGCGACGAGATATAATTCGTTCCGAAAAAATTTGACGATTTAAAGTTCTTTTGGATCTTATTTTTAGATCTCTAAATATCCGTTTCGAAAAATAACTGAAATGAAAAAGAAAGTATTTCTATTCGCTTCCGTCCTAGTACTGTTGGCGCTTGCTTCAGCCCCATATCTTAGATCCGTAGAAACGGAAGAATTAACTTCCGAAATCAGAAGTAAAGTGGAAGGAAAGTTCGTGCGCCTCTCTAAGGGGCTGACTCATTATCGGATTTCCGGTTCGGAAAACGGTAAATTGGTAGTTTTAGTTCACGGATTTACAACGCCGTATTTTATTTGGGACTCGACGACGGACGCGTTGGAACGGGCCGGTTACAGGGTTCTTCGATTCGATCTATACGGGAGAGGTTACTCGGATCGACCGAACACAATCTACGATATTCCACTGTTTCAAACCCAGTTAGAGGAACTCCTATCCGCATTAAAGATTTCCGATCCGTTCGATATAATCGGTCTTTCTATGGGAGGACCCATTTGCGCGAGTTTCGTGAGTAAAAATTCCGAGCGTGTTAGAAAAGTCGTACTAATAGATCCTTTCTCCGAAAAGGCGAAAATTTTTCCCTTAAACCTCCGTGGGATCGGGGAATACGTATCCGCTTCGATTTTCATCCCCGCCCTACCCGAACGTTTAACCGGAGATTTTTTCAACCCCGAAAGAATTCCCGAAGGCTGGAAAAAGAAGTATCAGGAACAAATGAAATTCAAAGGTTTCGGGTCCGCAATCCTATCCACGCTTAGGAATCTTCTTTCTATCGACCCGAAACCCGTTTATGAACGTTTGGCCGAAACAAAAAAACCGGTATTGTTGATTTGGGGGGAAGAAGATCGAACGACTCCTCTTGCCACCGGTTCTTACGTGAAAGAGCTACTAAAACCCACTTTCTTATTAGTGCCTAAATCAGGTCATCTTCCGCATATCGAGCGTCCGGAAATCGTTTTTCCGGAATTGATAAGCTTTCTTTCAAAGTAAGAAATAAATTACGCTTTTCTGGGTAGAGAGATGCGTTTCCAATCGAGTTATTCGAAAAATTTAGTTCTTAGCTTAATACTTAGCTAAGGTAGAATCGACATCATCGGAATATCTCAGAATCCCGCCTTCCAGATTAAAAACCTTTGCATAGCCTGCCGATTTCAAAAACGCGCAGGCACTTCCGGACCGTCCGCCCGATCGGCAATACACAATGATATCTTTCCCGGATTGCTTCCATGGTTCTAGCTCCGCTATATGAGCCGGGAGATCGGTTACCGGAATCAATAAATCCGTTCCTTCGATCAGGCATATTTCCTGTTCGTTCGGATTACGCACATCCAAAAGATAAAAATCATCGTCTCCCGATTTGCGGGCATCTAGTCTTGTTTTCAGCTCTTTTGGAATCATTGCATTTGCTCCTAAATTCGAAAAAGATTATGCGATTGCGGAAAGCTCTTCCAATTCCAATTGCAAGCTTTCCCATTGTTCGGTTAAACGACCGATTTCGAGTTTCGTTTGATTATAAGTGTCTAATTCCAATTGGTAACTACGATTTTTATAAAATTGAGGATCGGCTAATAGTTCCTCGGAATTAGATTTATTTTTTTCTAATAAAGCTATTTTTGATTCGATTTGTTCGATTTCTTTCTGAATTTTTTTAACCCGATTTTTATCCGCGTTTCTCTGCGAGCGGGTTTTATCCTTCGATTCGTTCGATAGCGAAGATTCTTGCGGTTTGTTGATCCCGCCCTCCGACTGTAAGTCTTCGGGCGGGAATCTGAGATAATCCGCAAAACTAGTATTCAGATCCCGAATTTTACCGCCCGAAACGGAAATCGTACGGTTGCAGAGATCTTTTAAAAATTCGGGGTCATGCGAGATTACGAGCACTGCGCCTGGATAAGCCTGCAAGGCTCGCTTCAAGTTATCTCTAACGACCAAATCCAAATGATTCGTCGGCTCGTCCAAAAAGAGACAATTAGATCCGAACTTTACCAGCAAGGCTAATCTCAGTCGACTCTGTTCACCCCCGGAAAGTAAGCCGACTTTCTTATAAACCCGATCGTCCGAAAAAGAAAAATACCCTAATAGACTTCTAGCCTCTACTTCGGACATATCCGGATAGACGGAAAGGACGGTTTCCAAAAGCGATTTATCCGGATCCAAATCCTCATGATGGTTTTGGGAAAAATATCCGATTTTGGTCTTTGGGCCAAAGGTTATGGTGCCGTCGGATAATTTATGAATCCCTAATATGCATCTCAAAAAAGTGGATTTCCCGGCGCCATTCGGTCCGATAACCGCGATCTTATCCCCGGTGGATACGTGCAGCTCGGCTCCCTCGAAAATATAGGGCCTCTTACCGTCGTAAGAAAAATCGGCATCCTCGACTCGAAATGCCATGTTGCCGCAAGGAATATAATTGAAAGTATAATCCGTTTTCGAATTCCAAAAGGAATCTTCGGGAGCTTCCACCTTCTCCCTTTTTTCAAGCTTCTTAATAACGCTTTGAACCGCCCTTGCCTTGGTGGCTTTCGCACGAAACCTTTCGACCCATTCGGTTCTTTTTTTTAGATAAGCTTCTTCTTTTTGGAATTGCACGCGGAGCTTTTCTAAAAGTTCGTTTTTATGCTCGAAGTAATCTTCCAAAGTCCCCTTAAATTCGAGCACACCCGAAGGATTTAACTCCGCAATCGTATCCGTGGTCGCGTTTAAAAATTCGGGATCGTGGGTAACCAGAACGAAGGATCGATTCGTGGTTCTAAGATATTCTCCCAGCCATTCCTTGGACGCATGATCCAAATGGTTCGTCGGTTCGTCCAAAAGAAGAAGGTTTCCGGGGTTTAGAATCGCGATCGCCAATCCGAGTCTATGTTGATAGCCGGGAGAGAACTCTCGCACCTTGCGTTCCATTTGTTCGTTAGAAAAGCCTAATCCACCTATGATTTTGCGGGCCCTAGCTTCCAACTCATGAACCCCGTACGTAAATGCGTATTCTTCCAGGGAGCTTTGCTCTTCTAATAGATTATTAAATTCGGGAGAGTCATGATCCGTAGAGTCCATACGGGAATGAATATCGCGGGAACGGATTACATATTCGTTATAATGTTTATGGCGCGTTAACGCCGTTTCGATGACGGATACTTCGAAATCGAAATCCGGGATTTGCTGGAAAAGGGAAATTTCGGTATGCTTGGATCTGCTTACGATTCCTTCTTCGGGAATAAGATCGCCTTCCGCCATACGGAACAAAGTGGATTTTCCGGAACCGTTCGGTCCGACAAGAGCGACCTTGGAACCGGGTTTAATATGCCAGGAAAATTTATCAAAGAGGGTAGAACTACCGAACCTGTGCTTGATATCTATAAACTGTAGCATGGTTCTTACGTAAGGCAGGGAGGAGAAGGCTTCCGTCTTTTAGACGGAAGCCTTTAGGTTCAAGACTAGTAGTGCTTACTTCTTTTTGGCGAGTAATTCTTCTTTTCTCGCTTTAAGATGTTGTACGTACTTGCTCGTTTCCCCATTCATCTTCTCGACGGCGTCCTTAAGAGCTTGGTCAAGCTCCTGAACGGACATCTTGTTGATCTTTTTGTTCTTTTTTTCGGCAGTCTCTTCAGACATAGGTACCTTCCGATGCGTTCGTAATACCAAAATTTTCAGAATAGGCCGCTTCGACAACCTCTTTTACTTGGAACAATCCGTCTCTGATTCGGTTGCCTCCCGCAAAAATGGGTAGAAGCCGTTTGCAGTCACTACGATACTCCCTGGAATATATGGTTTACTCATTCTTCGCTACTAAACCCGGAATCGGCCCCTTACTGATAAGAATGGGTCTGGCCATCTGCATCTTCCCTCATGGAGCCCAAAAGGCCGTGGGCTGGTTTGAAGGTTCCGGCTTCGAAGTAGCGATGGATTACTTTACGAATACCCTGGGATTTCCTTATTTCATGGGTGTGCTGGCGATCGTATTCGAATTTACCGGTTCGATCTGTATTAGCGTGGGCTTTCTCACTCGTCTTTGGGCTCTAGGAATCGGCATAACATTGAGTGTCGCAGGACTGACCCATATGGATCACGGTTTTTTTATGAATTGGTTCGGAGATAAAGGAGGCGAGGGATTCGAGTATCATATCCTTGCAGCTTCGATGGCCTTTTCCTTAGTCATAAGCGGCGGGGGTTCCTATTCTATCGACAGACCCATTGCGCACCAGCTGCTATAATCGTTTGAAAACGAGTTCGTCTTTTGGACCAAAATTTTTTCAAACCGGAAGCCGTTACCGCAAAAAAACCCGGAAGCGTTTCCGCATCCGGGTCTTACTCCGCTAAAGAACGGGAAAAATCTATATTAGTACCGAATCGTTTCCACCACGGCTTCGTCTAGTATGTAAGATCCTTTTAGGGTTTGGATAATCAGCTTACCTTTTTTCTGAGAAACGACCACTCCGCGGAGTTCACGTCCATCTTTCAAAATGATTTGCTCGATATTCTTATCATACATTTGGCTCAACTCCGCTTCGGTCTTAGCAGACTTGAGATTTCTCGTAGTCTCCATAACTTCTTTGTCTAATGCATTTAGGTTCTTACGCATTTCAGTGTATTCCGGAAGAACTTTCTTACTGCGATCCGTGTCTTCATAATAGGTGGCTTTCTGAACCGTGACAACCACTAACCCGCCGACGTTCAAGACTTTCTGCGCTTCATCGTTTACCAAAGGTGTGACTTCGACGGCTCCGTCAGCAACGTAAACGGAAGATTCTTCGGAATTTGCATCTACTTCAAACGACGTACCACGAACGGCCGCTACGACAGTCGGGGTGTCGACTACGAAGTTTGCATTCTTCTTTTCTTTCTCCACCAAGCTCAAAATTCTACCCGACAGAAGGGAGAGTTTTACTTGAGAAGCTTCCGTCTCACGCATTCCTTTTAACAATAAAGTCGATTTTTCCTTAAGGCGAATGATACTAGAATCGGTGAGTCCTATATCTACCGATCCTCCCGAACCCGTAACGATTCGATCCCCTTCGGTCAAAATATCGCCCAGATGAATCGGAGCTTCTACATCACGAACGACTTTCGCATCCCCTTTTACAAACACCACTGCGGCTTTCAGAATTGCTCCTTCTACGACCGGTGCTTGTGATTTGGAAAATTTGAAATATCCGCCTATACCAATACCAACTAAGAGAACTGCTGCCGCTGCGATCCAAAAGACGCGACGACTCGATTTAGGAAGTTCCACTATATTACTCTTATTTGAGGTTTCCACAACGACTGCCTCCACTTCAAAGCGGGGAGACTTTCCAATCCACGAAGGATCGAAGTCGGGGAGTTTAGAAACGGCACGAGTCCTTTTGAGGAACTCGGCATAGGGTTCGAATTCAGGTGTCATCCCATTCATCCTCTTTCTCCGTTTCTATCTTCAGGTTCCCGCTCTTCGAGCGTTTCTCCCGCTTTCAGTTGGACCAACAAACTGGAGAGAATTTCGTTGCTCGTTTTTTTAGGATCATGCTCTTTTCTGACGAAATTAATCACTTGTGCGAAAATCTAAAAAGACCGTTTCTCAATTTTTTAAGAAGGATTCAGGTTGAAATCCCCTCCGTTTCCCTTCTTGCAATATCGCTTTTTCCGCCCTTTCCAGCAACCGGGAAACGCCGGATACCGAAAGTTCCAGAACCTGAGCGATCTCTTCCAGCTTGCACCCCTGCGAATAACGGAGGTCTAACGCAGTTTTCTGGTCCTCCGGTAAAATCTCAAAAAGGATGGAAAGCATATTTGCCAGATCCTGGGCAGCCATTTCATCCAAAACCTGGCCTTCCGGACCTTGGGTTTTCGAGTCGAAAACCGTCCCCGTCTCTTCTCCGACCAAAGAAACGTTCTTTTGATAGTAAGATTTGCCATGGTTAATCATTAAATTTCGGGCAATTCTAAAAAGAATCATCCGAGCGATCTGTTCCTCGGGAAGAACCTTACCGGAATAATGCTTAAAGAAGTTCAAAAACGTGTCTTGCAAAAGGTCTAAGGCTGTCGACTCATCCCTCACCGAGCGCCGAATAAAGGAGAACAAATGATCCTTATTCTTATTGTATAATTTTTCGAAAAATAAGGGTTCCGACACGGTAGAATGAAAGTTTTTTCCTGGTTCCGTTTTTTCAAGTAAATTAGGTTTTTTCTTGAAGAAAGATATTGCCTAGAAAATCTCGAATCGATGAGTTTTAACCTATCGGAAGGATTATTTCCGGGTAATCATACCGCTCGCTTTACGCTCCTGCGTCGGATTATTCTATTCTTCCTTATCTTTCTGTCGTCTAGCACGATCTTCAGTGCGACTTTAACGCTTAAAAACGGGAAAGTTCTCCAAGGAAAAGTGATAAACCAAACGCGGACGGATGTGCAGATGGAAGTCGGGGGGAAAGTTCTCACCATCCCAAAAACGGAAATACAAGAACTTCGTTTAAAAGACGAACCTAAACAAGAGCCCAAGAAGGTAGAAATTCCTAAAACCGTAGAACAAGCGCAGGTCAAGGAAGAGCCGATCCAACCGGGAAAGCAAAGATGGTGGCAAAAACCTCGCTGGAATTATCCTTTAAGTTCGGCGGCGGTGCCCGGATGGGGCCTATGGAAAGCGGATAAGAAATGGCAAGGAGTGGCCACCTTTGCCGCGGTACTCGGTCTGGCTTATTATAGTACGAAAACGAACGGCGAGTTTCATTCGGCCAAATCCGCCTATCAAAACAAAGTATACGAATATCTAGTCATTTCGCAAAACGATCCAAACTTAAATCCACCCTCGGCAACTCTCGTTCGAGTTTTAGTAGGCTCGGCATATTCAGGCGGTGCATTTAAACATTACCAAAGCGCGAGTACTCTCTCCAACGATGCCCTCCTCGCTTTCGGAGTCGCGTATGGATTGCAGATATTATATTCCTATTATTTAGGAGTTCAAAAGGAGAAGCTATTAGCCGGAGATCAACATCCGGACGGAATTCGCTTCAGCATAAGTCCCGCCTATCGTCCCTTCTCCTCGGGTGGAAATGCATTGGGCTGGAATACCGAGCTGGCCTACGCCTGGAAATTCTGAATCGAAGACGACGAATTTTGTCGAAATAATTTTTCCTATTTAAAAAAAAACGAATCTACTTGATTCGTTTCGATTCTAAATTCAATTTCTGACTAACTCTTTCGCCTTCCCGTGAAAACCCCCGAAAAAGGATCGGCACTTTACTATTTCGTTGATTCCTTACACTCCGTTTTCCAAAGCATGATCCCCGACTGATCGGAAGTTTTTGCCGAATTACATTCTTGGAAAGAACTATAGGTTCCTAGCGTTACGTACTCCCGAGAAGAATAGAGCCACAAAACCCAAAGCCCGAAAATGAGATAAAAAGTTCTCATAAAAAAACCTCCTTTCGAATACCGTCGCAAGACGAGCACCGCCCAAGCTGGATTCGATAAAAAATCCGGACCGATCGTGGCCGGAAATCCTCGCCGCGGCTGCGATCTTGTCACAAATAATCGGGATTCTTAAAATGATTTCCGCATTTTCGGCCGAACTTTTATCAACGACATTTCCGATCAATTGGCCGAACACGTTTTACGGTTATATAATTCCCGCTTAACGAAAATTTAAAGAGGAAGTATATTACCGAATTATAGATTCATAATTATTACAATGCAATTAAAAATTAAAAATCTCTTAATAAATAAAGTCGAGTGAATGATAAACGAATTCCTATTTACGGAAAAAATTCTTCTCCGATCGCAGTTTTCATTAAAAGAGAATTCATCTTATTTAATATATTTAAAAAAAACATAATCCCTTCCGCAAGCTCTATCTTTGGACTTTTTGATGATGGAATCCGGAACATTCTATCATCACCCAAGGGATAGTAAGTCCGAATGTTTTCGTTTTAAATCCAACTAAATTCTTCGAACGGACCCTCGATTTAGCCTTCCGTAAAAAATTGGAACGTATTTCAGGTTCTAATTTTTATTCGAGCCATTGGATTCGCTTACTTTCCCTCGTCGAATTCCATTATATGACGGCGGCCGATCACTTACAAAGCGTCACTCCGATAACGTATGAAAGAGGTTCCTATATCTTTCGAGAAGGGGACCTACCGAACGGAAACATGTATTTTCTTTTTCAGGGTCAGTTAAGAGTTTCAAAAAGACGCGACCTGAATCAGGAACATCCCATTAAAAATCTGTCCCCCGGCGAATTCTTCGGCGAGATATCCCTGATCTCCGGCAAACAAAGAACCATGTCGGTACAAGTAATTTCACCGACTGCGAAAGTGGGAATATTGAATAAAGCGGTTTTCAATAAGTTGGAACAAACCAATCCGCAATTTTTGCTTCTGCTGCTCAAGAACACGATCGAAAAACTAAACCGGGCCGAAGGAAAACTCGAATCGCTGTATTCCGAGATACATCGGCGAAATGAGGAACAACGCGTAGAAGAAACGTCTGCGCCGAGTTCGGAACTCCCCCGGGAGGAAATTCCGTCCGAAGAACTGTCCGGGAAGAAAGAAGAGAACACTTCCAAGCCGAAGCCGAGCGTTGCAGCGATTAATACGAAATCCGAAAAAGAGAGCGTCGCATGAGCATAAACATATTAGAATTCATTAATAATATTTCCATTAAGACTTATTTAGCCGGAGAAAACGTATTCGAAGAGAAGGATATCTCGACGGGCATGATGTATTTTCTGTTTTATGGAGAATTAGAGATCCGCAAAACATACGACGGCGAAGCGAGGGTCATTCGCAAACTGACTGCCGGCTCCTTTTTCGGCGAAATGGCGTTGATCAGCAAAATTCCCAGAACTGCCGGCGCGACGGTCATTTCGGAAAAGGCAAAGATCGGAAGTCTCGATAAGGATATGTTTCATAAAATCGGACAGACAAATCCGAAATTCTTTTCAATACTGCTAAGTACTATGATCGAGAGATTGGTTTCCGTCGAGGAAGAGATCGGTAAGTTAAGTTCCCTCTCTTCGATTAACTTGGAAGAAATCAAACCGAGAGTGGACGTTTGATCCCTCTCGGGGAGAATTTTCTAAGCGATTTTCTTTCTTGTAGCGGGAGCGAGTGCTTTTGATTGCACCTTCCTTTTTAAATGGAGTTCCAGCAAATAACTAAATAAAAAGCATCTAGATACTCCGTGCCAACGCGCTAAATTTCCGAGCCTCGTCCAATCGCTTCCGTCCGGTCGAAAATTGATGCGATTCCAACCTGCGCCCGATTCGTGGCGTTTTCGCTGATAGAGGAGCATAAACGAACCCGAATTCAATTTATCAGCCTTCTCCAAATGGGCGCCGTAAATCGTAAGAAGTTCGTTTAAACAACGCGCTAGTGACCGCTCCCCTTTCCATTTTTTCCGAAACCGATCGCATAGCTCCTCCGAAATTAGGAGCGTACAATGCGGGAACTCCCCGCGAGAAGACTTTGCTCGAAGCGAAACGACTTTCGGAATCGCTTTCTTGTTTTCGTAGATTAATTTCAGTTTCATAATCATATACGTGGATCGGAACTCTCCCGTCGGTCGTATTTTTTCATCCTACCAAAGCTATCTTTTTCGAAAAACGGCACCGAATTGAAACGAATACGAAGTCTTTTTTATTTTTCACAATTGTCGCGAAATCTAATATAAGTAAGAATCCGGAGGGTTAGAATGACCGAGGAAAAAAAACTGGAATATGCTACGATAGGAGGCGGTTGCTTTTGGTGTGTCGAAGCGGTTTATCAGCTAATCGACGGCGTGGAATCGATCGTTTCCGGTTATGCGGGAGGCTCGGACCCTTTGCCGAATTACAAATCCGTATGTACAGGGCTCACGGGACACGCGGAAGTGATTCGCATCGGTTTTGATCCCGAGCGAATTTCATTTTCCGATATACTGAGCGTTTTTTGGGAAGCCCACGATCCGACTACGAGAAACCGCCAAGGAAATGACGAAGGTACTCAATATCGAAGTATCATTCTCTTTGAAACTCCGGAGCAGAAAAAAATCGCCGAGGAATCTAGGAAAAAGGCCCAGTCGCATTTCAAAGATCCGATAGTAACCGAAATCATCTCGATGGAAAAGTTTTTTCCCGCTGAAAACTACCATCAAAATTATTTTCGCACGAATCCTAATCAGCCTTATTGCCATTATGTAATTCGGCCTAAAATTGAAAAATTTCTAAAAAAGAAAGGGTTAGAATAGGGAGAAAAATATCGGTTAGCGGAACATGAAAGGAATCTCTAAACGAAATCGCCGGACGAATTTATAGGTAAGCGAACATAGAAAGTAGTACCTTCCGAAGAGGACTCGAAACGAATCGAACCGTTATGATTCTCGACGATACGCCGAGCGATATCCAACCCTAAACCGGACCCTTCGCCCTGGGATTTCGTAGTAAAGAAAGGTTCGAAAATGCGATCGGCGATTGAATCCGCAATCCCGGGACCGGAATCGGAAATTCTTACTTCAGCTTCGTAATCGCCTATTCTATAAATTTCAAGTTTTAAAACTCCTTTAAAGTTCATCGCTTGCGCTGCATTATAAATTAAGTTCGTCCAAACATGAAGCAAATCATCCGGATACGCTTGGATAGGAGGAATAGCGCTATAATCTTTTTTGATTTCGACGCCTGTCTTAAGTTGATTATGATAAATCGTTAAAACCGTATCCAGGCTTTCGTAAAGATGCACCGCAGTTTTAATTCCTCCGGAACGGAAATGGGAAAAATTCTTAAGCGCATATACGATCTTCGACGTTCGATCGACAGACATTTCGATTAACCGACAGCTTCTAGCGGCTTGAATTTCATCTAGCGCATACATCAACAATTCCCTAGAATGTCTTCCGGTAAACAAGCGAGGAAAATCCGAAAGAGCGTTTTCAAGGCCCGCCTCCACCAATTCTTCGGCAAGAGACCTAGCTCCTTCGATTCCTAATTCCTTTAAATTGGCTTCCAAAACCTTGGTTCTTTCCCGCGCCTCCTTCGGAGATAATAACTCCTGGTTATAATGACCTTTACGTAAAAGGGAATACAAGTCATCCCTAGCCTTTTCCTGTAAGCCCTGTAGGATTACGAATGCCTCTTCCATACGTTGCATAGACCGAGAAAAATAACTCCGGATCGTTTCGTTAGAAGCGCTGATGACGCCGATCGGATTATTAATTTCATGCGCAATTCCCGCCACCAATTGGCCTAAGGCCGCCATTTTTTCGGATAGAACCAATTGGTTTTGCGTTCTTTTTAAATTTTGTAACGTTTCTTCTAATTCTTTTTTCTGCTCTTCGATAAGCTTATTCTGCTCCGAAATCTCACGGTTTAAAATTCGAAGATCTTCGGCTTCCTTTCTTTCCGCAGTATCTTGAACGACGTTGATCATGCTCGGTTCACCGTCGATAACGACAAGTCTTGTTGAAAATACCGAATGCACGATCTGCCCTTTCTTGGTTCGAAACAACGTCTCCGCATTTAAGAGAATTCCGTCTCTCTTTATCGTTTCCGTAAATCCGACCCGATCCGTCGGATTTACCCAGAGTCGAATATCGAAAGCGGTTCTCCCGATGACTTCCTCCCTTGTAAAACCGAAGAGACGAGTAAATCCTTCGTTGATATCGAAGTATTTCCCGTCTGAAACTCGGGAAATCGAAATAGCATACGGGCTCAATTGAAATATTTTTGCAAAAAGTTCCTGACTCGTCCTTAACTTTTCCTGGGAAAGGTATTTGTCCGTTATATCCTGACCCGTACCGAAGCCTACGATCGAATCCCTAAATTTTCCCTTTACCTGAATGAATCGTGGATTACCGTCAAACCGGATAGCTTGATAAACGAAATCAACGGAGAATGTAGGATCATTCTTATTTTCTAAACTTTCCTTCAAGATATCGCGTAGTTTATCGCGGTCTTCTGCCACGACATGCGATTCTAAAAACGAATCGAACGATAACGTCTTCGATTCGCGGGCATCTTCCTTGCCGAGAAGAATTAAATATTCCTTAGTCAAAGTCAGCTCTAACGTTTCGGTATTAAGCGTCCAACCGCCGACTTTCGCGTAAAGCTGGACCTCCGACAGCTCCTCCCTCATCTTGCGGAATCCGATAAGAGCAAATCGCATAAGTATTGCTACCATGAAAAAGCCGATGGATACGCCGAGAAGTACTGCTTTATTCGAATTCGCTCGAAAAACCGGCTCTATAATGTTATTCTCATTCAGATAAATGCTTAATGAGCCCGCAAGAATGGACAATACCATATAGGTCATCGCGGCGATATTCCCGAGAACTAAAGCGGAGAAGACGATCAAGACCATGCAGAAAGAAAACGCGATCGATTGAACTCCCCCTTCTCGAAGCATTATGAAAAACAAAAGTAGCCACTGAAGACCGACCAAAAAATGTGCGGCCGCTTTTAGTTTTCCTTTTTTTGCCAGAATATGGCTAATGAGGACCGCCAAAGGAATCAAATATACGGAAAGGTATGTCGACTTAGGTTTTTCGGATAAAATAGGATGCAAGATCCGAAATACGACCATTACGCCCAAGCAAACGCCCATTAAACCGTAAAGTAGCCGAACAGATGCATCTTTTTGAGCGTCGGAAAAAACCGGTGGCCGTAAAAACTCGAGTATTCGATTCATAATCAAAACGGGTATCGGGCATTCCATATGCCCGTCGCATAAGGAGAAAGAAAAGCTTGATTTGACGAAATAAAAAATTTTCTTTTCATAACGGAATTTCTTCGAAACTTTTTATCACTTTATAGAAATTGATTAGGATAAGCGTTACTAAGAATCAAGGAACGGTCAAAAAATCTTGAAATTTCCGTAGTAATGGCAAAGGTATCTCATTAATCGAAGATGAGCGCATTCAAAACGATATTTCCAGCACCTTTCCGAATTCACCGCTTATTAGAAATGTTAAGTGTAGTCGCGTTACGGAGGACAGAAGACTGAGGACAGACATTGGTAAGCCGGGTTTCCATGTTCTGGAGAAAGATTCCTGAGTTACAGGGGATCTTTCCTCTACTTCTGCAACTTTTCCAACTTCGAGCAGCTTCAGTCGTCTGTCCTCTGTCTTCTGTCTTCTGGGAGACAGAACATTGGCGAGCCGGGTTTCCATGCTCTAGAGAAAGATTCTTTCGTTATAGTAGATCGGTCCTCTACCTCCATTACTTTTCCAACCTATAGCAGCTTCTGTCTAGCGTGAGCAGAGTGAACGCGTCTGTCTTCAGTCCTCTGTCTTCTGGGAGACAGAACATTGGTAAGCCGGGTTTCCATGTTCTAGAGAAAGATTCTTTCGTTATAGTAGATCGGTCCTCTACCCCCATTACTTTTCCAACCTATAGCAGCTTCTGTCTAGCGTGAGCAGAGCGAACGCGTCTGTCTTCAGTCCTCTGTCTTCTGTTTGTACCACATTTTATAAGAGAGAATCGGAACATTCGAAGAAAAATTCAAAAACCCGAAAGATTCAAAATTATCAATTTTTCCTTGATTCTCTTCCTGGAAAAAAGAGTGTCGATGGGTATGATCCGAAAAGCACTCCTCAGTTTCGTCCTACTTTCGCTATTTGCATCCTGTTCGGCAAATATAGCGTTAAATGGAGAAATTTCTCATCCGAAAACCGCAGATAATTGGAATCTATCAATCGAACACTTTCCTCCGATCGCAGGAACGGCTCTCAAAAAATTCCCCGCTATTATTTGCCATGGCTTCATCGCAAATCGGAAATATTTTAAGATCAACGAAAAGTCATCTTTAGTGGCGAGTCTACAGAAGGAAGGCTATGATGTATGGTTGCTTGATCTGCGAGGAAGACAAGATGCAGGTTCTCCATCCCTATTCTTTGGGGAAAAAACATTCGACTATTCGATCGACGATTATATTAAGCAGGACGTCGATGCCGCAATTAAGCATGTGCTCAACGCGACCGGTAAGGAAAAAGTCAACTGGATCGGGCATAGTATGGGCGGTATGTTATTATATGCTCGCTTGGGGACTTTGGGAGAAAACAGGGTCGCGAATTTAATCACGATCGGTTCACCTATAATCATGGACCCGCCGTCTAGAGCCCTGCAGCTATGGACCAATTTTACTTGGGGACTCTATCTATGGCCGGTGGTTCCGACGGAAACCTGGTCCGGAATTCGCGGTGGAACCGGCATCCCATTCTTACCTAAAAAGAATTTCGAAGAACTCTTTTGGCATGAAAAGAATATAGATCCGAAGATCGTAAGCGGAGTGTTCACTACGTCCATCGCTTCCGTAACTAAAAGGGAAGCAAGGCAAATGGAAAAAGTCATAGAAACGGGTTCATTCAGAACCGAGGACGGGCAGCAAAATTACGCGGACGGCATCGCCAATATTAAAATTCCTACATTAATCATAGGAGGAAGGCGAGATAAACTAGGGTTTACGTATTCCTTGCGCTACGTTTATGACAATATCGGTACTGCTGATAAAACTCTATTCATTGCCTCCAAAGGAAAAGGCCATTCGGACGATTACGGACACACGGATTTATTGGTGGGCAAAAAAGCGGACGAAGACGTATTTCCTGTTCTAGTACGTTGGTTGAATAAAAGAAACTGAACCGGAATCTATTATGAAAATAAAAAATATCTTTATCGTTACTCTATCTTTCGTTTTATTCGCATTTCTCATTTCCTGTACTCGATACGTTCGGATTACTGAGGAAGTATTTACAAAACAGACGGCTGATTTTGGCCCAAACGTCTACCTCACTACGTTTAACCAACCCGATTCCGAATATCCTCCTATTTTAATTCTAGATCCGATTTTGGTGAATAAGAAATCCCTGTATATCGGAGATTATTCGGGACTCATCGGAGTTTTGAACGGAAACGGCTTTACGGTTTGGCTTTTACATTTCGACTCCTATTCAGGAATCAATTTGAAAGATATCGGGGAAAAAATCCTTCCCCAAGCCGTATCACAAATTCAGAAATCTGCGAATCGAAAAGATTATATTCTGGGAGGTGTTTCCCTCGGTGGCCAAACGATCCTGCATTATCTTCACGGAAAAAAAGATCTCGGAATCTATAAAAGCTTCTTTTTAGGAACAGGAATGGATTACAAATTCAACGATAGCTTCCTGGAAGATATGAAGAAAGAAAAACGATTCGGAACGGATTTGACGAATTCCTGCAAAAACAAAGACTCTTTCTGCTCTAGATTCATTTCGTACGACGAGGACGATCCGACGACTCTTTTCACTTATGGAAATCTTTGGAATTATCTCCCGCCGTTGGAGGAAAATCCTAAGAACTGGGCGGAATTCGAATCGTTGGATTTTCCGACTCTCTTTATCGCCGGAAAAATCGACAGTGTTTCTCCCGCTGAATCGATACACCCGGTGTATAGAAGAAAGAAAGGGTCCAGTCAGTTTTTCGAGATCGGTAGGGATAATCGCGGAAGCATCGATTACGATCATCTGTCTCTATTTGCGCATGAAGACGCCGGCCCGGAAATATACCAGCGAATCGCGGATTGGTTAAAGAAAAAGAAAGGAGAATAAAAATCGATCTAAAACTCCTATTTTATCGATGCGGTCACCCTCGGGCCGCATTGATTTCGAATTCGAATCCATCTTGATCGGGAGATCCCGAGCTTTCCGCTGGAGTTCCCTCGTTTCGCGATCTCGCGCCGAATCGCATCGATTCGCTCATCCGTCGGCGGATGAGAGCTTAGAAAATCCGGAATATTCATCGAACTCTCTTCCTTTTCTTTTCTTGCCAGAGTAATCTTAAGTCTTTCGAACCAATGTAGCAATCCTTCCACGGTAATATTCGATTTCTTAAGATTCTCTAAAGCTTCCAGATCGGCTTCCATCTCGAACTCTCGCGAAAACTTTTGACTGAACAAGGCAGCACTCGTTAATTCATAGAACGTATCCATATTTTCAATGAACTCTACGCCTTCGAAACCGGATCCGATCGCTAATGATAAGAATAAAAAATTACCCAGATACCGAATCTCATTCCTTGTCCCGTGTCGTCTACGTACATGAGCCATTTCGTGAGCGATCACGCCGGCCAATTCTTCCGGACTTTCCATCGTGGAAAGTAAATTCGTAAAAATAATAATATTTCCACCGGGCAATGCAAACGCATTCGTGATATTATCCTGAACGACGACAATATCGTAAGTAAACGGATCGGCCGGATCCTTTAATCTTTTTCCGATAGTATCGACCATACGATTTATTTCCGGAGCGGAACAAACATACAAAAATTCCCGAATTTTAGGCGATAATAAAGTCGCTCTGGTCTTATCGTAGCTCAACGGAACAACATGATACAAATAAGATAGAGCGGAATTGTATCCGAATATAACGATAAAAGCGGCAATCGTAAGCGCTCCGATTTTCTGCCAAATCCCGGTGCTCATCCATATTCCGGAGACGATGTCGCCTTTACCTTGTTTGACGATATCGATCAGATTATCGTAGGTAATTTCGGAATAAAAAACTATTATCACAGTAGCATTAGGAGAATTTAAATTTCTTATTTCTAATCTATATTCCGAAGCGAATTTTTCCACGCCAACGATATCCTGACCCGAAAATCGGTATTCTTTCCGATCAGTAACGAAGCATAGGTCATTCTGCTTAACGTTCAGAATTCCTTTTTTCGGAAGCGGAGTTTCTCCGTCGTAAAATAGATCTTCCATCGCCGATTCGATTCCTCGGGTTATCCTAAATTTAGCGGATTAAAATCCGCCGCTATCCTAGAAAACTGGAAATAGAATCGGCTATGCTAGCAATACTCTCCATACCATCGGCAATGGGCGATGCACCCGAGTCGAATTCGGGACGAATTGCGCTTAAATCGGGTTCTACTTCCAATGAAATCGCCTCCATATAAAGCTTTATCCAGATTACCGATACCCAAGGAAAAGCGATCCCTAAAGTTATGATTATTAAAAAATAGGAAAGTAGGATATAGATTAATACATCCTCTCCTTTCAAGTTCGAATCTATTTTGATGCCGTTAAATGTCGTGTGATTCCAGTAATAATTTTGCACGTTGGCCTTAAGCCATGAATAATAGAAACCTAAAGTCGGTATGAATAGTAGAATTCCTTTAAAATAAATCCAAAACAATTCGGAACCCTTACCGTTGAACTTAAAACCGGCGCTTCCGTAATACGAATTATCGGTATAAAATGTCCGTAATCTGATTAAAAACCAGGGAATATAAAATCCGAAACTCAGTACGGAAAAAATTACACCCGGAACGAATATCTTGATCAACTCGATCGGATGACCGGAAAAATGGAATCGTATATTGTTATAGGAGGTCCTACTTAAGAAGAATCGAAAGCTCCCGACTATTACGAACGGTAAAAGGAGCAAAATCACTAAATAAATCGGTATGATAGAAAAGATAAATGCCCACTCGGCCGGAATAAAAAACCCGAGCAGCGTTTTCCAGGCATAATAAACGAGCGCCGCCATCGCAAATAATAATGCCGCTTTTAGGAACCCGATAAATTTCTCCTTACCGGTGGCATGAAAGTCAAATCGCTGATCCATGAAGACAAGATGTCGATTCAAGTATTTTCTGGCACGAACCGTTGCCCAAAAATAATAAATACCTAATGTAGCAATCGTCGCGAGGGCATTGAAAAGATAAATACCGAGAAGATCCCCGCCTTTCCCGTCAAATTTGAGTCGAATATTCCTATGATTTTCCAACCGATCCTCCTAGCGTTTCCAACCTAACTTTTCCAAAACCGCCTTAATATCCTCCCAGACGTCCCGTTTTAAAGGACTATTTTCTCCGCCGTTTCTAATCACATAGCTGGGATGATAGGTCGGCATCACGGGAATCCCGTGAAAATCCCCCCATTTTCCCCTGAGTTTAGTAATTCCCTCCTGAGTTCTAAGGATAAATCGAGTCGAAGGGTTTCCTAACGTAATGATTACCTTGGGTTGGATTATCGTGATCTGGCGCAGTAGATAAGGTGAACACGCTATCGTTTCTTCCTCGTCCGGGGGGCGATCCTTTTCGAATTTTAAATCAACAGTAGGACGGCATTTCGTGATGTTTGCTATAAAAACGCTTTCTCTCGGAACCCCAATCCCTTTTTCGATGATCCTAGTTAGTAGCTCTCCGGCTTTGCCCACAAATGGGCGCCCGGTCAAATCCTCTTGCTTACCGGGGCCTTCTCCGATAAACATGATTTCCGCCGACGGATTTCCCTCCCCAAATACCGTTTGGGTTCGCGTATTATGCAGCTTGCATTTCACACATTTAGAAACTTCTTCGGCGATCAATTTAAGTTGTTCGGCTTTCTCTATCGTATTCATCGGACTCTTAATCGATACGGAGTTCCCGTTATCGTGCAACTACTTTCCGAAAAAGGAGTTGGCGGAAAATAAACGTGTGATCTATCTTTGAAGTTATGCACGGCCATCATCATCACGAAAACCACGGACCGGATCATCACGATGAGCATACCGGGCATTCTCATGGTCTCGCGCCGGACGGTTCCAAGGCTTTTTTCTACGCTTTCATTTTAAACTTCGGCTTCGCAATCATCGAGTTGATCGGCGGTTACATTTCCGACAGTTTGGCGATTCTGTCCGACGCCTTGCACGACTTAGGAGATAGCGGGTTCCTCGCGCTGGCCTGGATCTTCCAAAAAATTGCGGCGAGGCCAAGAACCCAAACGTTCACATTCGGTTATAAACGGTTAGGTCTCTCTGCCGCCTTGGTAAATTCGATCGTGCTCTTAGGTGGATCCGTCGCAATCATAGCATTTGCATTTCCCAGACTTCAAAATCCCGCAAACCCGAACGGTTGGGGGATGCTAGGCCTATCGGTTTTAGGAATCGTCGTAAACGGAGCCGCGTTGCTAAAAATGAAAACCGTGGACGGGATTAACGGCAAAACGGTGGTCCTACATTTACTCGAGGATGTTTTAGGCTGGATTGCCGTTTCGATAGGGAGCATTACACTTTTATTATTTGGATGGAGTTGGGTGGATCCTCTCCTATCTATCTTAATTTCGTTATGGGTCGGAGTACAATCTTTCCGTAATTTAAGAAAGATATTACTTTTACATCTCCAATCGACACCCGAAGGTATCGATACGAAAGAACTCGAAAAACGCATTCTCAGTCTGAGAGGCGTTGAATCCGTTCACGATCTGCATCTTTGGTCTATGGACGGAAACTATCATGTGTTGACACTGCACGTAGGAGTCACCGGGACTTCCATTTCGCACGCTCAAAAACTGAAGGAGAGAATCCGAAAGATTACGAAAGAGTTTCGAATTCCGCATGCTACCGTCGAAGTCGAACCGATCGGCGTCGATTGTCCGTACGAAGAATGCTGAGACCGGAATCGAAATTTCAGAACGTCATTTTATGCTAGACATAATTGGAAAGATTCGAATAAGACCAAATAAACCCTTCCACACTTCTTGACAGGCAGCCAGATCCCGAGATTTTGGTCTGGTATGAACCAAAAGACTGCAAAGCTCATCAAAAAATACGCCGAAGCCAAGGGTATCAGCGAAAAGCAAATTAAACGCGAGTGGTTGGTGTTAAACCAACAACAAAAAGACGCAAAACGCCAGGAAATTCTAAAGGAATTGGTGAAATAAAGGGAAACTTTCTGTCCTTCCTTTTTTTCTCATCGACCTTCGGAGCTTCGAACTGATCGGGAATTCTCCATCGGTTCATTTGCTCAAAATCCCTTCCTTATAAAGCTTCGTAGGCCATACTGATGGAAGAAATTGAATTAACTAAAGAATTTCGCTTTGACGCGGCACATTTTCTCCCGAACGTCCCCCAAGGTCATAAGTGCAGAAGAATGCACGGTCATAGTTTCCGCTTTAAATTGCATTTAAAGGGTACCATCGACCCTGTTACCGGATGGCTAATGGATTTTGCGGAAGTCAGCAAGTTTGTGAAGCCTTTGCTGGACAACTATCTAGATCATTATTTATTAAACGAAATAGAAGGCTTGGAAAATCCAACGAGCGAAAATATCTGCATCTGGCTTTGGGAAAAATTAAAACCCCAGCTACCTCTATTACGCAAAATTACCCTTCATGAAACCTGTACAAGCGCATGTATCTATGAAGGTCCGAGACACGTTGCCTCTAAATAAGGAATGGCTACTAAAAAAGAATCAAACGCCGTTCGGAGAAATTTCTCCCCCGATAAGCCTAAAGCGGTCGTGTTGTTTTCGGGCGGACTAGACTCGACAACCTGCCTTTACCAAGCGATTGAAGACGGCTACTCGCCGATTGCCCTTTCTTTCGATTATGATCAACGCCATAAAGTGGAGCTGAAATCCGCTAAAAAAATTGCGAACCGATTGGGAATCCCTCATTTGATCCAAAAGCTTCAACCGAAGTTTTTTTTAGGTTCATCGCTTACCGAAAAAAAAATAAAAGTCCCAAAGAATAGCCTGGGTAAATCGGGTATTCCGAATACGTATGTACCCGGTCGGAATATTCTTTTTTTATCCTTTGGCGTTTCCCTAGCGGAAGGAATTCACGCGAAACGACTTTATATCGGCGTTAATGCTCTCGACTATTCCGGATATCCTGATTGTCGCCCGGAATTCTTGAAGGCTTATTCCGAAGCGATTCGAATCGGTACAAAGGCAGGCTCGGAAGGGCATCCTTTGGAAATCGCCGCTCCCCTTCAATACTTGGGAAAAAAGGAAATTGTGCTATTGGGAGCCAAGCTAGGAGTTCCCTTTTCGATGACTCATTCCTGTTACGACCCGATCAACGGAAGACCTTGCGGAATATGCGACTCCTGCTTGCTTCGAAAAAAGGGTTTTCAGGAAGCAGGCATCCCGGAAAAGTGAACGAACAGATTTTCCGGGCCCCGGTCTTTTTCTAATTTCCTGCCGGCAGCCCTACCCAAGGAAGCTAATATGGAACAATTCGTAGGCTACCTGACGATTTTCCTCCTCGCAGTGTTCGTAGGATTCGAAGTCATCACCCGTATTCCTCCCCTTTTACACACTCCCTTAATGTCCGGCTCCAACGCGATTTCCGGAATCACGATTATTGGAGCGATTTTAACTCTTCACTCCGTTAATAGTCCCTTGGTTAAGATTCTTGGGTTTATCGCCATAGTCGGAGCTACCATCAACGTTGTCGGCGGTTTCGTAGTAACTCATCGAATGCTCGGAATGTTCAAGAAAAAGGACTAAGATTTAAAAAATGGAAAAAGCGTTTATCAACCTTCTATACTTAATCTCAAGCATCCTATTTATCATCGGGTTGAAATACTTATCTCACCCCAAAACCGCCGTTCGCGGTAACTTTATCGGTGCGATCGGTATGTTCCTCGCGGTAGTCGGAGTATTCATCGAGTACGGAAAAATCGGACAAGAGGATATCATTTGGATCGCTTCCGGCATTCTTGTCGGAACCGTCATCGGAACGTATATCGCGCTTAAAGTAGAAATGACCGGAATGCCGCAACTCGTCGCATTACTGAACGGCTTTGGCGGTTTAGCCTCCTTCTTAGTCGGCGGAAATTCCCTCATGGAAATATTGGAGACGGGTAAAAACGCAGAATTACTTACGAATTACCAGTTTACTATTTCAACTGCTGCAACCGGAATCATCGGTGCAGTGACTTTTACCGGGAGTGTAATCGCATTCGGAAAACTGCAAGGATTAGTTTCCGAAAAATCGGTTCGATATCTAGGTGATCAAATCGTAAAAATATTATTCTTTGCCGGATCCTTATATCTCGGTTACTTGAACGTTACCCAACCGAGAGCCATCGAATGGTATTGGTATGTCGTAATTGTAGGCTCCGTCCTCGGAGTGCTTTTGGTAATGCCGATCGGTGGCGCCGATATGCCGGTAGTAATCGCATTATTAAACTCTTATTCCGGAATCGCGGCTTCCGCAACCGGATTCGTGTTGGGAAATAACGTATTGATCATCGCGGGATCTTTAGTCGGAGCCTCCGGCGTAATTCTGACTCAAATTATGTGCAAAGCGATGAACCGATCGCTTCCGAATGTTCTTTTCGGCGGATTAGGCGGGGCAGTCGCGACGACCGATTCCGGCGATATTTATGCCGGAAAAACGAAAAGCACTTCCGCCGAAGAAGTCGCGATGCTTTTGGATATGGCACAGCGTGTCGTTATCGTTCCAGGCTATGGAATGGCAGTCGCGCAGGCTCAGCACGCTGTTCGAGACCTTTATAACCAACTTACGGATCGCGGAATCGAAGTGGAGTTTGCAATCCATCCTGTTGCGGGAAGGATGCCTGGTCACATGAACGTCCTGCTGGCCGAAGCCGATATCCCTTACGATAAGATGAAGGAAATGGATGAGATCAACCCGACCTTCGATACGGTCGATGTAGTGATTATCAACGGTGCGAACGACGTGGTAAATCCTTTAGCCAAGACCGATCCGAATTCTCCGATTGCGGGGATGCCTATTTTGGACGTAGAAAAAGCAAAAACGATCATCGTAATCAAACGTTCTTTAAGCCCGGGCTTTGCCGGAGTTCCGAACCCTCTGTTCATCCAAGAAAACGCTCTCATGTATTTCCAAGATGGTAAGAAAGCCACTCAAGAAATCGTAACGGCCCTGAAAGACATGTAACAATCGGATAACAAGTTTTTGTTCTTGGTTTTAAAATGGGAGGAGAAATCCTCCCATTTTTGTTTTATTCTCAAAAGTGATAGATCCGGGAAAAAGAAGAAAGGAAGATGATCTTTAGTGGATTTCCATTCATCCGGAAAACGTCTCTTGAACGATGCGAAAATATTTTTAAAAATTAATTCAAACTGATTTCTTCGAAGAAAAATAGAGGAGGTCCCGATGCAAAAAGAATACAAAGATTATAGCCATGAGGTGCAACCTCATAAATCCAAATTGATTCGAATACTACTAATCATATTTGGAACGGTCTGCGTCGCGTTAGGAATTTTAGGAATATTCGTACCGGGACTTCCCACGACGCCCTTTCTTCTCCTGGCAGCCGCCTGCTATGCCAAGGCTTCCGAAAGATTTTACAATTGGTTAATGAATAATAGATATTTCGGATCATTCATTAGAGATTGGAGAATTCATAAGGCTATTCCTTTGCGGGCCAAAGTAATAGCAATCTCGACTATTATCCTGACCATGGGACTCAGCGCGATATTTCTTCCTGTACTCGCCGTTCGAATCGGAATGGGAGTGATCGGGTTGATTGTCATCGCGTACCTATTACGTTTCCCTACAAAGAAGAAAGAAACACCGAATTAGTAAGGGGACCGGGAAGGTAACATATGGTAAACTTTCGGATCATTATCTCTTAATAGCTCCGCAATATCCAATGCCTCTTGGATCTTTACTTTTTTGTCCGGTTCTTCGTGCATCCAGGCCGAGACGAAAGTTTCTAGTCTTCGATAATCTTTGATAAAGACGAGTGAACGCAAATAATTCACTTTATCTTCTTCGCTTAATATTCTCGTTCCAAGAATCGTCGAATAAACGTTTGCAGAAGCCCGAAAATTATCCGTGTGATAGTATGCGTGAGCCAGAAACCGTTTTTCATTGAACGGCAACTCCGGAAATTGGTTGTATAACTTAATCGCTTTACGGAAATTCTTATCGATATCCATGGCTAACCGAGCGTAAATATAAGCGAATTCTTTTGTAAGAAAGCCTTCTTTTGCGAATTCTTTGCATAAAGCCAAAGCATTCGCTTTATTCCCGAGCAGAAAATCGGATTTAAGTAAAATGAGTTTCGCATTTCGAAAATTAGGCTTCAGCTCCACCGCCTTTTCCGCTTCGGCCTTTGCACGAAGGTACTGACCCGTTTCAAAGTACGCCATGGCCATATTCAATCGATAGAAAGGATTATAATTCGCTAATTCGACCGCTTTTTGAAAGTATTGAACGGACGATTCCCATTTATTCCTGCGCACGAAAATCATGCCGAGCAGATAATAAGACGGATCATGGCTAGGATTTATCTCCACCGCCTTCAACAGGGATTTCTTAGATTGAGGATAACGACCGATCGCATATAAGTATGCCCCGTTTAGATAGTAATACTCCAAACAATCCGGATCGAGTTTCTTAATTTTTTCGATATTTGCCAGCGAGCGGACTAGATTATTACTTCTAAGTAAATTGATAGTCTCGGTGTTAAGAGCGAGGATTTGGTATTTACGACGGGAGATTTCGGATTGATCCGTCGGAGGCGGTGGAGGAGGTAATTCTCCTTCGGGGGAAGCGGGAATTACCGAAGGAGATTCTTCCACACTTGCTTCCGCTCGGAGCGGATCTAACCCGAAAAAAAATCCAAAAACGACTACGAATAGAACCGTCTTCCGAAAAGAAAGATGCATTCTTATTTTACGCCTACCCTTTTATAGGTTTCCGTATTATTCTTTTCCGGATTAAAAAGTTCCATTTCAACATCGCCGACCTTCGAAATCACGTACCGGATTTCAAAACCTAAATCTAAAAATCGAAACGCTAATTCGGGAGATTTAGATTTAGTCCCTTCTTCATGAAGAACATATTCGATATGAAATTCCTTTCCTTTTTCGGTTCCCTGTAATTCGGGATCACCGTAGAGAGCCAGTCCGTTTCGCAAAATCGTAAGTTTCGCGCCGGAAGCTGTGGTCGGAAATTTGCAACTACCCTCGGACGTGCAAGTCTTCGTATTTTCCCAAATTCCCAAAATCTGTTCCGGGAGAGCCTTATGACAATTCCACAAAGCTAGATGTACCGTAAGCAGAAGGAGAAATTTTTTCATCGGGTCCAGGCTACTTACGTAGAATCCCTTGTCGAGGGAATTTCCTCGCAACGGACTTCCTTCAAAACTGCGAGTCGTTATAGCCAATTAAAATCCCGAACGGAAGGGAGATTGAATGCATCATTTCTCCGGAACCTGTCTTTCCGAATTAACGGAAAATTATCATAGGGAATTGATGTTTGATTTCTCAAATTTGCTGAAAGTATTCGTCGATTTTCAAGACTTCGAACGTTTTCATCAGATCCGGGTGTATCTCTTGGATTTGGATCTCGATCCCGTCGGACTTGGCATTTTTGCAGAACCAAACTAACGAACTGATGGAAATGGAATTCATAACGGGGATTTTTCCCAAATTTAGCACAATTCGTTTCGGTTTTTTTGCTATTGCGTCCATCAGCTGGTTCCGGAAGGCATAATAATCGTTAAAGAGAGCCGTTAGCTCCGGCTTGATCTCGATAACCTCGGAATTGTCGCGCATCTTTCATTATTTCCCTTTTTTTGCCATTTCTCCGCCGAAAATTTCCGCCGGATACTTTTTTTATCTTTTGGAAATCCCGAATTCAACCGAAATTTTAGTTGGGAAAGCGCTATGTTTGAAAAAACACATTTCATGAAAACCCAGGATCTACTGGAAAGAGGGATGAACGCTGCAACATTGAAGCGCAAAGTCATCTCGGATAATATCGCGAACGCGGATGTTCCGCATTTTAAGAGAAGCGAAGTGCTTTTCGAATCCATGATTAAGCGGGCTCTGGAATCGGAGAAAATCGAAGCTTCCAAGGGGATTCCTACGCGAATCGAAGACGAAAGGCATATTTCTTTCTTCACTCCGCTGGATTACCGCCAAGTGCAGCCGAAATCGAGTATAGATTATCTCACGACGATGAGGGCGGACGGAAACAACGTCGATCCGGAAAAGGAAGTCGTCGACGCTTCCAATTCGCAAATGCAGTACATGCTCATGGCAGATCGCCTTAATGCAAATTATCGTGATTTAAAGAACGTAATGAGGCTAGCTTAATTCCCGCAGATGGGACATAGCTGAATAATAGAGGAAGGAAAATGGGACTGTTTACTTCGATTAACATTTCGGCAACCGGCCTTTCAGCCCAAAGATTGCGTATGGACGTAATCGGAAACAATATCGCTAACGCGACTACGACTCGTAATACCAACGGTGACGGCCCGTTTCGAAGAGATAGAGTCGTACTGACGCCGGTTAACCTCCGGACGCGTTGGAAAAGCCCCGTCTATCCGTTCGGCATCGCGCCGGGAGAAGGCAAAGGTGTGAAAGTAATGAAAATCGAAAAGGACATGTCTCCTTTACGATTGGTTTATGATCCCACGCACCCGGATTCCATACAGATCGGTCCTAAAAAAGGATATGTGGAAATGCCGAACGTTAACATAGTAACTGAAATGACTGATATGATCTCGGCATCCCGTTCTTACGAAGCGAACGTTCAAATGATCACCGGTTCTAAAGCGATGTTTAATAAGGCGCTGGAAATCGGAAGGGCATAAAAGGCCTGTCATAGGAGAAAACCATGCAAGTAGATTTTAATTCCAAACTCTGGTACACATATAATTCGGGTTATTCCGAATCTCGCTTTCCGCTTTCTCCGAAAGGAGACAAAGTAAACGTTAAGGCGGAAGACGAACGGCATTATAAAGACGTTAAAGAATCGGTTTCTCCCGATTACGTGGCCGAAAGCTTTTCGGAAGCGATGAGAAACGCATTCAAGTCGGTTAACGATCTTCAAGTCGAAGCCGACGAACTCACTCAAAAGATGGTCTATGATCCGAACAGCGTGGACGCTCACGAAGTCATGATAGCGTCCGAAAAAGCCAGAGTTTCCCTGACGTTCACGAAAACATTAGCGGACGGAGTAGTTCGGGCCTACCGCGATCTCACTTCTATGAGATAATTCTTTTTTTGTAATTTATAATATTCGGTACGGAAAGAAATCGAATCGAGGGTTCCGTACAGAGAACAGAAGACAGACGCGCTCGATGTCGAAAGGTTATAGAATGGGGGAAAGCGTTGAATCAGTTTTCGATTATTTTCGGAGATCGATTAAAATTGGAACCTTTTTAAAAATCGTCATTAACACAAAATTGCTGACACCCCCCGACACATCGAAAATCCAGTAGCACCTCTCTCCAGCATAATTCGTTTTCAGAGGACAGAGGTCAGAAGGCAGACGCGTTCGCTTTGCTCACGCTAGACAGAAGCTGCTCAATGTTGGAAAGGCAGCTAAGGTAGAGGAAAGATCTATCGCACAGGAGCTCCAACATAATTCGTTTTTAAAAAAATTGTTGTCAGAGTAATAGGAATAATTCTCTGTCCTCTGTCCTCTGTCCTCTGTCCTCTGTCCTCTGTCCTCTGTCCTCTGTCCTCTGCTAAGGCTTAATCATTTTAATCAACTTTAAATCCGCTTTGTTAAAGACGGTGATCTGGGTAGACCCGGCACCTTCTTCTTTACCGGTAACATAAATCTTGTCACCGAAGAAAGTAACGTTCGAATTCGGACTAATCTCTTCCTCGGTTCCGGCCATTTTCTTTAAAGATTTATCGAATCGGGCCAGGAAATACTTTCCGTTTCTTTCTTCGAAGGCGTATACTTCTTCACCTTTAAGAATCATCGGTGAACGCCAGAAAACCGAATCTTTAGACCAGACCGTCGGTTTGAGCGTCTCTTGGTCTATAAGAATTAGCTTATGTTCTGCAGAGTGATCGGACTCATATCCGACAACGAGGGCCTTTCCGTCGACAACTTCGAAAGTTCTACCGCATATCTTATTAAATTCTCCTTTGGAGATCTCGTCGTCATTCGCCGGATCCAAAGCGTGGAGCTCATTACTATAGTGTCCGTCAGAAAGGTATTTAAGGGTTTTTAAGAATAGAATCCTGCCTCCGACTACATTCTTATCAAATTCTTCTTTTTTCTTCTGCTCTTCTTTGACTGTCTCCAGTTCCTTCTTGGTATCCTTCAGTTCCTTTTGAAGTTCTTCCTTACTCTTTTTCTCGTCCGGTTTTGCTTCGTCCTTCTTAGAATCGCTGGAGGCAGTGGAAGAATCCTTTTTAGAGTCGGGCTTGGACGAATCGGCCGATGAGGATTTTGAATCCGATTTTCGCGCTTCTTCTTTCTTGGCGATTTCCGTCTCTTTCTCCTTTAATTGTTGCTCTTCCTTTTTGGCCTGCTGTTGCTGCTGCTGAACCTGCTTTTTTTCTTCCTGCTTCTGAACGATCTGCTTCTTGTTCTTAACCGGATCCTTATTTAATTCCTGAAGTTCTTTTTCGACTTTTCTCTCTTTTTCGGCAGCTTGCTGTTGCTGCTTTTTATTTTCGTCTTTCTTTTCTTCTAACTTTCGTTTCTCGTCTTCGATCTTATTACGTTGGAGGTCGTCCATTTTTTTCTTATCATCCTGCCCCTCCTTCTTCTTATCCAGATCCTTGTTTACTTCGGTCTCAAGCTCGTCCGTATGAACATCTTTCCCGTCTTCGGAAAGAATATTGCCGACTATAGGAATGACGATCTGCGTTTTATCGGGCCACTCATTATATCGCCTTGCGATACCTATTTTATCGGGAGTTAAATTCTTAACTACTTCGTCTCCATATTTACGTTTAACATACGCGACGCCTTTTCTATGAATCGCATTATAATAAAGAATGTAAGTCGCAAGCGTTTCGGAATTCTGCTCCGAGTAACCGAAGTTCGTTTTAACATAACCCGTTAAAATTCTTTGAATGGAATTAATATGCCCGAATTCGGTCTCCTTACCGAGACTGATAATGTCTGCTCCGAATTTTTTATCTTCGGGAAGGATACGTATCGCGCTAACCCCATCTTCACTCGCCTTACTTTTTGCGTCTTTCTTAAGAGACTCGGCAAGCGCCGTACCCGTTTTAGAATTACTTCCTTTCGTTTCCTCATCGGCCCTAGCGGCGGAACGGTTTATAAAATTGACCCTCCCGGAAGAGCGGACCTCGGTTTCCCCTAACCGGGGACCGGACTGTGCATAATGGGAAGTCGCAAAACTTCCGAGAACGATCGCGAGAACGGTCAGTCGAATCCGTGACATGTGGGAACTCCTTAGAACTGCAAATCTGCTGTTACGCATAAACTGCGTGAGGGCTATCCTACGATGTTTCGGACCAGCCTGCCAAGGATTTTTCCCGAATGACTACTTACTTAATAGGAAGAAAGTTGCCCCTTCGCGAGCGAATTTTACCCTAGTCGCATGCGCGAATTTCGACGGAGAATCTATAATTTCTGTGCCGGTCCGGCCATGCTTCCCACTTCCGTAATGGAAAAGGCAGCCGGAGAATTTTTGAATTTCAGGAATTCCGGAATGTCCATTATGGAGGTCAGCCATAGGGGCAAATTATTCGATCAAGTGTTGGACGAAGCGTTAGCTCTCCTACGCGAATTATTGTCGATCCCGGACGAATTTGAAATCGCTTTCTTTTCGGGCGGGGCCACCCTTCATTTTTCCGCGATTCCCTGGAACCTATTAAAGGACGGTGAAAGCGCAGACTATTGCGTCACCGGAATTTTCGCTAAAAAGGCGATGGAGGAAGCCCAGCGATTTAATCCCGTTCAAAAAATTTATGACGGCGATTCCCACCATTATACTACGATCCCGGATCTAACGGATGCAAACGTGAGTGATGGAGCCGCCTACCTTTACATCACTTCGAATAATACTTTGTTCGGGTCCCGCTATCCGACCATTCCTACGATCACGAAGGTACCCCTCGTCGCGGATATGACTTCCGAAATACTATCAAGAAAAATTGATATTCGGAAATTCGGCGTAATCTTTGCAGGTGCTCAAAAGAATATCGGCCCGGCAGGTTTAAGCGTCGTGATCATCCGAAAGGACTTACTCGGTCGTTCTAAACGGACGATCCCCGTATTAATGGATTACGGTTTAACCGTAAAGAATAAGTCTATGTACAACACTCCACCGACCTATTCCATCTATATAGCCAAGTTGGTTTTCGAGTGGTTAAAGGATAAAGGGGGCTTGGATATTATCGAGAAGGAAAACGAAGACAAAGCGAAACTGCTTTACGATTATCTGGATTCGACTTCCTTATACACGGTACCGGTAAAAAAAGCCTACCGATCTACGATGAATGTCGTATTTGCGTTAAAAGATAAATCGTTAGAATCGAAGTTCATAGAGCAGGCTGACGACCGCGGATTGCACGGTCTCGAAGGGCATCGTCTTGTAGGCGGATTTCGAGCTTCCATATACAATTCCATGCCTAAAGAAGGAATCTTGGCCTTGGTAGAATTCATGAAAGAATTCGAAGCTAACGCCTAAGCCGTCATGCCGGTTAATAAAGCCGCCCGACGAATCTTAGCATCGGGAATATTGCTACTGGTTTCGACCGTTTTGGATTCGGCGCCGCTTTATTTTCGGACTTCTACTCGAGCTGCTTCCTGCTTTTCTCCGGGAGGTCCGACCAAGGAAATCAAAAATTTTTATACCTCCAAGCTTCCACCGGAAGAAAAGGAGATTTGGATCGAGCGCCTTTCTTCACAGGAAGCAAAATCTCTATGGCAAAGCTTGGATTGCGTTTATCGACTTAAATTATCGAAGGAAGAGAAATTTCAACTTTTAGAGGATCATCAAAGACATCAGGAAACCAGGGAACTTTTATTTTCCTATTACGAAAATCATCTCCTCTCCGAGGAAAGAACTCTTCGATTTTCCGCCTTCGAAGAAAAGTCGGTAAAGAATTTTCTTTCGGCAAAAAAGGAATTACTGAGCCGATTGTACGAAGCCGAAAGGACCTCCCTTTCGGAAAAACCTCTTCCTGTTGAGACTTTCGCGAATTTGTATTTGGCCCTTCTCCTCCAGCATTGGGAGTTCTTCCAAACGGCACCCGAATTTCTTAAAGAAAGTCTGAACGAATGAAATCAGAAAATCCGACTTTATTCGGAATTTGCTTGAACCCTTAAAATCCCGAAGTACGTTTACATTAGGACATGAAAAAGATAGGCATTGCCTCCGATCACGGAGGTTTCGAGCTAAAAGAATACCTAAGACAGGAATTAGGAAATTCGATAGAAATAGTAGATTACGGAACCAAAGACGAATCTTCCGTAGATTATCCGATCGTTATCGGTGAGGCCTGCAAAAAAGTCCTCACGGGAGAAGTCGACGGCTTAATCGCTCTCTGCGGAACCGGGATCGGGGCCTCGATAACGGCAAACAGATTTAAGGGAATTCGGGCCGCACTTTGCCACGACGAATTTACTGCGGAAATGTCCCGTCGTCATAATAACGCGAACGTTTTGGTGCTCGGGGGCCGAGTTCTTGGAAAGGAACTGGCGATTCGGATTTGCCAAAAATGGCTCTCCACTACATTTGAAGCTGGCCGTCATGAAAGACGCGTAAACCAGCTCGACTCGATTAGCTAGAATTACTTCCGGAAGAGAGAGCCTGGATGCGAAAGATAACTAGATCATATAGTAAATTCTCTCTTTTAAGCCTTTTTTTTCTTTTCGGGTTTACCGTTCTTCAATCCGAGACCAATTCCTTTTCTCTCAGCTCTTTCCTATTAAAAGACTTGAGATTACAAAAGTCGGAAAGCGGTAATAACTTTATAGAACTTTCCCCTAGAGACCGTAAGCAAGGTGCGGAATTATTTTTCGATTTCGAGGAGGAGGAAGCTTCCGATCTACAGGATAAAACCGGCGGATACAGAGTCCTTTCTTCATCCTATCTAGTCGATCCTACGAGGGCTCATACCGGCAAACGCTCGGCGCGTTTTGCAGGTAAGAGATCCGGAATAAAGATCTCCGGCAGAACGAAAGGCATGCTAACAAGCCATGAACTTAAGGAAGAATTTTATATTTCGTTGTTTCTGCTCCCCGGAACTTTGGATAAGGAAGCGGTCCTACTAACTAGGAGCTTATACACGAGAGGAAAAAAATTCGGCTGGGATCTGAAAATTAAGGATGAAATTCCTATATTAGAACTTTCTAATTTTTTCCAAAAAGAGGATAAATCTTTTACTTCATTGAAGCTCGTCGGTCGGCAAAGAATTTCCAGATCCAAGTGGAATCACCTCGTGGTTCATTTTAGACCGGTTCAACGAGAGGTTATTCTTTATATCAATGGAAAAGAAGCCGAACGAATCGGAGTTCCGTTAAAGGAGTCGATTACGCGAATCGGGTTTCATCCGGAAGACACGACTCCTTTCGTTATCGGAGAAAACTTCTACGGTTGGCTCGACGATTTTCTCGTCGCGAAAGGATCTCCGGATTTGGATGCGCTCTCCACTCCTTACGAAGGCCAAATGTATGATAATTCGTCCTTTACGGCCGAAACGAAATTCGGAACGGCAATATCTCCGATATACAAAACGCGCTATACGAATTCGACTCCCGAAACGCTTATCCTGAAAGCGAAAGTTCCCAAATCCTCCGTTCTCGAATTTTATTTTCGATCTTCTCCCCAAATCTTCGCAAGATCCGCGGATTCTCCTTCCTGGAAAACGATCGATTTGCGTAAATTAGAAGAATATAAAGAAGAAGATCTATCGAGAGAAGGCATGGAGGAAGAAACCGCACATCCTAGATTCTTTACTTATAGAATTCCTTTAGATAAAATCTGGAACGGAAAAATCCCTTCCTTTAAATACTATCAGACTAAAGCTAAATTTAAGGCCGATGCTGACGGTAAAATAAGTCCGGAACTTGAAGGTATAATATTCACTTACAAGGAAACTTTGCCCCCGGTCAAACCTATGGGCTTAAAGGTTGCATATTCCGACGATGATTATCCGGAAGCTAACGGGCCGAGAGTCTGCTTGAGTTGGATTCCGAACCCTGAACGGGAAGTCCGCGGGAAGTCCGGCGGTTACGTTATTCATTACGGCGTCGGGCCGAATCGGATGGTCGGAATTATAAAAGGCACGCACAAGGATTTGGCGCAAGGGAAAGCGCCCGTTCTTTCGATCAAGGGCCGCGAAAAACACCCGGTGAGCGAATACTTGGATCCTATTATAGGCGACGACTCGTCCTGCCCCAAACAGACGGAAAACGGCAGTCAAAGACTCTGCCAATGCATAGACAATCGTCTCATCAGTCTTAACGCCGAGTCTCCGGATGAAAATCAGGAAGAAGCGAAGCCTACCGGAAAGTCTAAAAAAAAGAAGGCTTCTCGAGATCCTTATGATAAGAAATTACTCTTCTTGCAAAAAGGTTTAACTTTCTATTTTAAAGTAGGCGCTTATAATTCCTTCTATGATCCCGTCACCGGATTCGATCAGATAAGTCCGTTAAGCGAAGCCGTCGAGGTCTATTTCCTGAGCGAGTAAAACTTTTATCAGACTCTGCTTTCTATAGATAGGATCTTTCGCCAATACTCCGTCCAAATCCAGCAAGGAAGCTAAGGCTATGTCGGTCCAGTTCTTCCAATCCAGTTCTTTAGAAATAGATAATTTTAGGGCGAGCGAAATTTCCTCTTTTCTCAAAGGCAATAGATCCGCAAAGAAACTCTTAGATTGAGTCCAAAGTATTTCTTTCTTAACCGAATCCGATTCGCTCGCGAGAATTCCTTCCAGGGCGGAAAGAGATAAATAAAATAGGACGTTTTTCTTTGTAAGAGCTTCCAATGCGCCGCGAATCCCTTTTTTGGAACTTTCCGTGCCTAGGATCAGTTCATGAAACGAGTCGTGGCTAAGTAATAGTTTCAACTGACGGTTCCGGAATATAAGTTAGCAAGCTCTTTTAACGCTTCCAACCTTTGATAGGAATCCGAGCTGAATATTTCGTTACGGAAACAGGTTCTGAGCAACTCGGACGCGGACATATCCCGCTTATCCGCCTCTTGCTTTAGAAGGTCGAACTCCTCGTCCGTTAGGAGCATCTGAAATCTGCGTTCAATTCGAGCCATTTACTCCTCTTCTTTCAATTCCTTTTCGTTTTTCAAGTAGGTTCCATAATAAATTTGCGAATCTTTCAACTGTCCTAAGCTTTCGTAAATCGCTCCGATAT
Organism: Leptospira inadai serovar Lyme str. 10; assembly: GCF_000243675.2. Taxonomy (NCBI): domain Bacteria; kingdom Pseudomonadati; phylum Spirochaetota; class Leptospiria; order Leptospirales; family Leptospiraceae; genus Leptospira; species Leptospira inadai. The sequence continues at coordinate 230,481 of NZ_AHMM02000025.1, forward strand.
TATAATTGGCCTGATTCAATCTAAAATCATACTTAAATGATTTCCTAAAAAGCTGTATCGCCCGATCTTCCCTACCTGCATACCATTCGCTCAGCGCCCATAAAAAAAACCATTTGCCTAGATCCGGGTCTCTCGGCGCGATCTTAGATAGATGTCCTAATGCTTCCTCGAAAATGGAGGCCGATCTCAGATAATTATCCCTGATTTTCTTGATTTTTTCCATTCTTGAAAAAACATCCTCGTCGTGCTTAGGAAGTTCGAGATCGGATCGCCAAAATAAAGCTCTCGCTAAATACAATCGATACATCAGTTCCGCCGGATTCTTCCGAACGTATTCTTCCAAAAACGGTAGACTTTGCGCTTCCTGCCCGTTCTGTTGAAGATTTAAAATTTTCTGTTTAGCCGCTTTATTCCATTCTCGACGATTCTCTTCCTGAGCGACCAAGAAGCGCGATGAGAAAAGAAATAATATGCATATAATGAAGAACTTCCCGACCGAAAGATTCATTAGTACCTTAAATGTAAGTATAAAGATTTTTACCGTTCTCCGGATACGGCAAATGAATGATTTCGAAAGGTAGGCCGATCGTTTGCAGGATATTCCGCAAATCGTCATTCATGTTTTCCCTGGATAAGACGAATATCTCGCTCGCAGAGATCCCGAATGCATAGTCTTCCGTTCCTAATAAAGGTTGAACTTCTGCGAGAATTTTCCTTCTCCAATCCTCCGTAAGATCGTAATCCTGATGTCCCTTCAATCGTATTTTAAATAAATTGCAACGACTTCTCTCGCCGTGAGTCGCCCAGCGTAAGAGTAAAAATTGAATTTGGACGAGATCCCGTTTGTCCTGGATGGCATGAGACGCTTGTTCGATTTCGAGCTGCAGAAACGCGTCCTCGACCGGATCGATCGATTTTTCCACGGAGTCTCGAATCTGCTCGGTGAGTTCGGCGTTCGGCGGATCGGGAAATAATAAAAAGAACCTGAAATCCAAGCCGGATCTAAATAAGGGAAAGGAAATAATCCTGATCACTCCGTCTAGATCCGCGGGATCGAATTTTTTTATGAAGAAATGATCGTTTCGCCTTTCTTCCGTCACGTCGATAATCGAGACCTCGTTATTCTCCTGACCTAAAAATTGATCTCCATAAAGAAAAATCATATTCTGGCGGGTATATGGCTGCATTCCGTACGTAACTGCCGGCTGATATGCGCCTCTTCTTCGATCATAAAAATGAATGCTAAACGACTTCACATGCAAAGAGGAAAAGATCGTAAGGTAATATTTTAAAAGAGAAGAAACGGAAGTATCCAGGCCTTGGTGAATCTCATCCAGTACTTCAAGTATCTTACGTTTTTCTCGAATAGGTTGTCGATCCAACCATGTGCGGAATCTATCCGACAAGGGCATTTCCTCGTTCGGATCCGTTTTACGAATCCCCCACCACGCTCTTGCCCATAAGAAAAATCTGGATTTATGTTGAGGAGCGATGCCTCTCGCCGCTTTTAGGCCCACCTCGGCCAATCCGGTTACGCGTAGCGCTTTCGCTAAAAGACCGGTCTCCTTCGCTTTCTCTTCTATCTCTATGGAAGCGGGAACTCCCGTAGATCGGACTTTATCGACCAATTTGGCCAACTCGTCCGTAAAGATAGAATCGCGTTTTCTTTGAATCGATTCCGACAAATTCAAATCCGATTCCGCGACTGTGGTTACGTCGCGAATCCCAATCGAAGACCGCATATGAGTAACAGAAAGCGGTTTAGGATCTCGCAAAAACTTCGGAGTCAGAAACGAATCTTCGGGAAGATCAAACGGCAAAACGTAAAAAGTCCCGCTTGCAAGCGGTTTCGTTTCAAAAACGGGAGAGCCTGTCTCGTTCGACTCCGAAAGCTTTTTAATCGCCTCGATTTTCTTTAAAGTCTCGTCTTTGATTCTTTCCGCAAGGAGTTGGCTAAGTTGGGAAACGTCGGCACGCTTAGGGGAGAATTTAATCGACTGTTTCCGTAAAAATAAAATCGAAATATCCAGCAGAAATAGTAGTCCGAAGAAAAGCGGAAATAAAATAATAAATTCGGAATGTACTGCGGGAATAAGAAGAAAGAAACCTTGAATAAATCCCGATTTATCCTCGGGAAAATGCGCGTAATATGCCCGATACTCCCTGTCTCCGATATCGATCGATTTAAAATCCGCGCCCGTTTCCTTCAAAGAATATAAAATCTCTTCGACAATTCTTCTTGGATCCGTCTTTTCGCTCTCGAAAATCCAATCCCGGAACGATCCTACCTTCAACTCGGGAACGAAATATTCTTTCTTGCCGTCGAAATCGAAAAAGAACTTTTCTTTGTCCAATAGTGCCAATACCGCAATTTGTTTTTCGTATAAAGGAACGAAGAAAACGGGTTCGTTTCCTAACGGAAGCAACCTACTCGTGTTTCCTTCCCAAGCCTGAACGAGCAACTGCTTTGAGGCATTCGTATCGAGTTCCGGGGAAGTGATTGTCTGATCCGAAGCGTCCCAAATAGCGAAACTTCTTACGGGAAGAGGTACATTCTTCGTATCGAGCAAACTAGGATCGGTGGAACGAATTTGGTCTTCTAAGTTAATTATATTTTTATTAAAGAAGGCGAATGCGGTTTCGAGTTTCGAGCGGTAAAATACCCCGTCCGGAAAATAAGGTTCTAACCAAAGTATCAAAAAAGAAAATAAAAGAGCGAATGCAAGAAGGAAGCGTAATTTAGTTCCGATCATCGATTTCCATCCCGAACTTTAGAGAATAAACCTAACAATTCCAACTTTAATTTCAGCCAATTTTCTCGTTCAACGAATCTTGCTTCGGTCCTGATCGAATAAAATAAACTGCTCGCCAATAGGCCCCCGAACAAGACTAGGAAGGAAACGCCCAAAGCCGCCGTCATCAGGAACAATTCTCTAACTCGTGAATTTTGGGGATAGCTGAGAAATAATTCAGTCCGCTCATTCGCAATTTTTTCCCAAGTAGGTCGATGGAAAAAATCCTTTTTCTTTGATGATTCGGTTAACAAGGAGTACATTTCGACCCCGCCCTTTTTCGAATCGGATATGAATTTCGAACCCGGCCCATCCGAAGGAAGCAAGGGCGTATCGGGCGATAAATTCGTTTCCAATACTTCCAACTCCTGCCCTTTCCTTTGGAATGCTATGTATAAAAAACCTCGGTAAGCATCTTGCGGAAGATACGATTTGCGAACTCCAGCGGAAGCGGCGATCACTCTATCGGCATCTTCTTTTGAAATTTGAAAATAAAGTCTTCCTTCGGCATTTCTGTACAGTAGGTCTTTCTGCGAATCTTCCGCCCAATGCCCCGGAGCAATTTCCAATCCTCCCAATCTAAGATCAGGATGAAATACTAGCTTCTCCGAATCGGAGGAATAAATGAGTCTGTACGAACTTTCGTATATTCTAACAAAGGTAAAATCTCCCGAGGAAAGCAGATCTTTTCCGAGTACTTTTCCTTGGCTTTCCGAGTTCGGATCCGGGTTCTTTCTGATAATATATTCGATTCGAAGACCTAAATCGTAATACGTATCGTCGAAGCGAGTCATTAGCTCTTTCGCAAGTTTTGCCCTGCGAAAGTGGAAAGTGGTGCTCAAGATCTGTACCGGAGCAAAGAAAACGGACTCTCTCCATGCAGACGGGAAAAAAGGGATGGAAAGAAGCAGAGGACATAGGAGGATCAGAGAGAAAATTCGAATCCGCCTACTGTGAGAACGTGGGTTCACTTTTCTAGTATCGGCTGATTTACTCGTTCGAATCAGTCTAAATGTTAAGGATCTCCGCTTACCGAGCGGGCAAAAAGTAAGATGATTTTTTACGTATTTATCGACGGAATCGGCTTTGGCGAGAATGATCCAGAAAAAAACCCGTTTTCTCGATTCTCTACTGGGGTATTCCTTCCTCTGGCCGGAAAGGAAATCCCTAAAAACTCTCCGCCCCGCTTACGAGACCTAGTTTATATTAAGACCGATGCGAGCATGGGCATCAAGGGATTACCCCAGAGTGCCACCGGTCAAACGTCTCTCTGGACAGGAATCAACGCCTGTCAGGTCCTAAATCGACATATGAGCGGATTTCCGACATTTACCTTAAAACGAATTATCGCGAAATATTCCATTATCCGCATATTGGAGGAACGAGGATATAAAGCCGACTTACTAAATTGTTATACTCCGGGTTTTTCGGATCACGTAAAAAAAAATCCGAGGCAGGTCTCCGCTTCGACATTAATTCAAATGGCCGGAAATAAACCGCTGAAAGGAATGGAGGATCTTAGAGCCGGTAAAGGTCTCTATATGGATATCAGTAGGGAATTCCTGCGAAAATTCGGTCGAGATTATATCGAGAAGGGCGACCCCGTTTTGGAAAAGCAAGATCCGTATGAAACCGGGAAATCGATCGTTCCGAAAGTGAAAGATTACACGCTCTGCATATACGAATATTTTTTGACCGATAAGGTCGGCCATAAAATGAACTGGAGTGGAGCGGATCGTTGCATCCAAGATTTGGAAGGATTTTTGCTAGGTGTAATCGAAGCAATGAATCCGGATGAAGATCAATTAATCGTCACCTCGGATCACGGAAATTTGGAAGATTTAACCGTAGATGTGCATACGACAAATCCGGTTCCGACGATTCTTTTCGGGAAGTATACCGAAAGAATGAAAGATAGTATCAAATCCTTAAAAGATATTCCTCATGCGATTTATGACTGTCTAGGATTCCGAATAGAAATGTCGGAAGAAGAGTTTATTCAGACCGCCGGTTAACGATTATCGTTAACCGAGACTAACCCTAGTATTTCCAGTCGTCCGCATTCGAGGCGCCGTCATCCGAAGGTTTTGCTTTTGCCTTGTTTCCGTCCTGGTAATTCAGGTTGTCTTCAATCTGATCCAAGGATTCTTTTTTCCAAGCGGCTGCTTTGCGGCCGAGCGCGTTATCGTGGTTTCGATCGTTGGCTTCCTGGAAAGAGGAAGCGGCCTTTTCGTAATTTCCGCTTCTAAAATAAATAGTCCCTTTGCGAAAAAGAGCCGCTTGGTCCATAGCTGAATCGGCATTTTCCAAAATCTTATTTAAATACTGTAGGGCCGAATCCGGTTTACCGATCGAATCGTAACTTTCCGCGATGAAATACCATGCCTGCTCTCTGGCTTTTTCGCTTACGCCGAGATCCAACGCTTTTTTAAAGGACTCGATTGCCCCGTAATATTGTTTTCTAAAATATAATTGCCTGCCTTTTTCCAGCAACCCGGAGCGAAATTCCGAATCCACCGAAATTTTATCCCGATCAAAATAGGCGTCCGATTGCACGTAATCTTCGTATACGTCGTAGGCAGACCAATCCTTACCCATTTTTCGTAATGATTTTCCCCACCGTACCCTTGCTTTAACGTTTTCAGGATCTTCCTGTAACGCCAAGACGTAGTTTTTTCGCGATTGGTCGTAATTCCCCTTCTTCATATAATAGTCGGCAATAGCCGACAACGCATTCGAGCGAAGTTTATTATCGTTCGAGGTTCTGAGCACCTCTTCTAAGTGTCCTTTTCCTTCCTCGTCCCGATTAAGCATTAAAAGCAAATTGCCGAGACCGTATGCGACTTTAGCACGTTCTTCCCGGGAAAGTCCGTCTTTCTGATTCAATTCGCGATAAATACCGAGAGCCAGCATCTTATCGTTACTCTTCTCGAGCGCCTTCCCGAGATCGTATTTGATTCGAAATGCAAGTTGAGTCGAAACTTCCTTGGCGGATAGTTCCGAAAAAATATCCAAAGCTTTTTCGGCGGACTTAGGATTGGAATGCTTTAGGAATTCTTCCCCCTCTCGGATTTTTTCCAGGACTTCCCGATTATTTCCCTCGTTATCCTGAATAACGGCGGTATAAATTCCGGTTAGCAAACCTGCGCATATGAATAAAAAACCGGTTACTAGTATAATGGAACGGTTCAATGCCTTCCTCCGCTAATCTTAGCCAGACAATGCTTTGTCCAAAATTCGGTTCGATCTGGATTGTATGATTTTACTTCTTTTTGTACGAAATACTTTAACGCTTTTCTGAAATCCCCATTTCGATAATAAGAAAGCCCCGTAAAGAATTTCGCCTTGCCACGAATGTCCGGATTATCCGATTGCTCAAAGGGAGCGAGCTGGCGAATCGCCTCAGAATAATCCTTCTTCCAGTATGTAGATTTAAGAATTTTATTTAGTTCTTCGTCGGATGCAACGACCTTATTTTCATCTTTCTGGATCGCAGGCTGGTTTTCCTTCGGAGCCTGATCTTGGACAGTGTTCGAAGAGCCCTCGACTGCAACGTAAGACTGATCTTGCGTAAGAGCAAAATCTTCCTTGTCGCCCCGCTTAACGGTAACTCCGAAATAAACCGTATTCTTAGACGGTTTCATTCTAACCATCACATTGGTTTCAGGATGGGTCACTTCGCCTAACTTCCGAACATTGCCGCCTAAGAACGTTGCTACTCCTCCGGAAAGCGGCTTTGAGGCTTGATAAACGGAATAAACGGTATTCTCATCCGGATTTTCGGGAGCCTTCCAATCCAGACGGACTCCCTCTTCCACCGGCTTGGAACTCAGGTCCTTTACATGCATTTCATCGAAGGAATATTCAGATTTAGTAATACTATCTTCATTAGGTTGTTTACGCTTATCCTGGTCATAAACGTAAAATTGTCGGATAAATGACTGATTCTGAATTAGAGGTATGACTTCTTTCAGTCCTTGCTTAACCGTTACGCCGTAATAAATCGTTTGAGACTTATTTAAGTCCTGATCCAGAAACGAGTTTTCAGGATGCGATACTTCCGCGAGTTTTTCGGCCTTACGCATCAGGCTTAAACTGGAAAGCGGCTCGGCCGATCGATAGATGGAATAAATCGTTTCTCCCGGAATACCCAATCGATACGGTTCCCAAGAAACGCGAAGATATTTTCCTTCTCGCTTAACGGCGATGTCGGTAACTCTTGCGTCATCGGAGAGGATCTTCTTTTTCTCGTCGTCCGGATTCAGATTGGAAGTCGGTTGATTAGAAGACTGCTCTATAACCACGGGGATGGTGGTGAAATTTCGGTTAGGAACTAGTTTTAAATCCTTTTTTCGAACATGGTGGGATAGGACGACGGCATAGTAGTATGTTCCCGGTCGAAGATTGTAATCGTATATTTGATTTACTCCGTTGGCAATCCCGCTCGGGAATTTTCCTAAAGAGTCCGAAATATAACATTTTTCCGGAGTATCGATGACGCTCGGGCTTCGCGCGATGATGATTTCTCCGGTCTCACGAGGAGGCTCCCAAGTAATTCTGACTGACTTTCCATCCTTAAGGACTTCCACATTAATCGATCCGGCAACCCCGAACTGGTCGGTATCCGTAGTACGTATGAGTTCCTGTTGTTGCGCTTGTTGAGCGTCCGCCATACCTGCGACCGCGAGCAAACAAAGGAAAAATAATATCCGTACATGGGTCTTCATTTGGGAATAGGGTTCCGTATATACATATCGGAACTAAGAAACCGTTTTTTTACTTCGGTTTTTCATAGAATAGGCGGAAAATAAAAATAAAGGTATGTCTTCGGATTGTAAAGGGTATTTCCTCGAAAAAGGGAAGGTTCTAGGATTCCGATTGACGATAACTCCCGAAAATCAGACATAATACCGGATTTAAAAAACATGAGCGACCTGGAATATTACTACGATTTAGATTATCAGAATTTCCTTCTTTCGAGCAAGCGAAGGGACATCACTCCTCCGGAAGTGGTCTTTAAGCATTTTCCACTCAAAGACGTTATGAACTTGGTGGATTTCGGTATGGGGTTGGGTTTCTGGACCGAGCACTTATTAAAAATGATCCATAAGGAAGGATGGATTTGGGGTGCAGAATGTAATCAGGATCTCCTAGATGAAGTTCTTCATTGGAAAAATCGTGAAGAAATCGAGCGCCTTACTCCCTTTTATATGGAAAAGGCGGATCGCCCTCTTCTTCCGGAATGGATTCCCGTTCCGGACGTAGTCTTTGCTTCTCTTGTACTTTCGACTTTCCCGGATCCGGGACAAGCGATGGACGGGCTCATTCGTTCGATGAAGAAAGGAGGAAAACTTATCGTTCTCGATTGGGTTAAGAATGAATTCGCCGTCGGCCCGAAGATCAATGACAAGATCTCTTTGGATAAAATGAAATTTCTCGCCGAGCAATATAAGCTGGACGTGATAAAGAGCGTGCGAATCAGCGAAAATGTTTACGGGTTAGAGATACAAGCTGGATCCGACTTCGAGTACGGTTATTATGACCTAAAAGAGGAAGAAATGTATTCGGAAGAATTGATCCGATCGTAGAAAAATGGGAATTAACCTACGGCAGCCAAAATTCGACCGGATACCTTTCCTTCTTTTTCGGGAGCAGGTAAATATTCTCCGACCTCGACGGTAAGAAACTGTCCGGGACTTAGAGCTTGAAGGTCCTTGGTCGGTAATATTACTTTTAAATAATTATCCGTCACTGCGACTCCGTCTTTCTCCAGAATTGCTTCCCTTTTTTTTCCGAACTGGGAAGCCGCGTAGGAAGAATGTAAATCTCGAGAAAGCGACATGAGAGCATGGACTCTTTCTTTCTTACCTTCCTTGGTCACAGTTTCCGGAAATTCTTCCGCGGCGGTATTTCGACGGACGGAAAAAGGAAAGGCATGAATCTTCGCAAATTCCAAATCTCGAAGAACGTTTACCGAATCGAGAAAATCCTCTTGGGTTTCGCCGGGAAATCCCACGATCACGTCGGTCCCTAAGAAAAGATCAGGTATTTTAGATTTCGCTAATTCGATTCGTTTTCGGAAGGTTTCGGGAGTATAGCTCCGTTTCATTTTTTTCAGAATATGTTTGCTTCCGCTTTGCAAAGGAACGTGTAAAAAAGGACAAAATCTCGGATGGGTCAACAGTTCTAGCAACTCTACTCCGACATCAGGCGGCTCGATGGAGGATAGGCGAAGACGGGAATATTCCAATTTATTTAAAATCGATTCCAATAACTTCGGAAAGGCTTTTCGGCCTTCGGAGTTCCTAAACCAACCCAAGTTTACTCCGGTAAGCATGATCTCGCCTACTCCGTTATCTTGTAAAAAAGAAACCTGATCCAGGATATCGGTCCATTCGCGACTGACACCTTGTCCGCGGGCTTGCGGTATCTTACAATAGGAGCAAGTCCGATCACACCCGTCTTGGATTTTTAAATAAGCCCTCGTATGTCCGTTAGGCAAAACGTCGGAGTAAGAAAATCGATCCGATCGAATCGACTGGTCGGAACTCGCAGCGCCTTCTCTTTCCAATATCAGCGCCGGAAGACGGGATTTATCCTCGTTACCGACAACACCGGCAATGCCGGGAATGGCCTCGATCGATTGACGATCCGTCTGCGCATAACAACCCGTCACCCAGACTTGAGCTCCGGGGTACCGCTTTACGGCGTTTCGAATAATGTTCCGGTTTCTGGAATCCGCTTTGTTCGTAACGGTACAGGTATTTACTACGACTACATCCGGAATTTCGTCTTCGATGACAGTCCTATAACCGTGGCGACTCAAAGAAGAAAAGAGGCCGTCCGATTCGAAAAAATTAAGCCTGCATCCCAATGTATGAAAAAGAACTTTCTTTTCAGCCTTGTGAGAGGGCATTAATTCTCGCCTCGATTCTTTGTAGATTTCCCCGAAACTTTTCATCTTCCGGTTTTATCTTTAATGCGGCTTCGATTTGTTCTTTTGCATTCTTCAATTGATCTAATGCTTTCTTCAAATTTCCGCGCTTCGCTTCCTGATTTCCGCCTTTTTCATACACCAAAGCTAGATTATTCAAGACATTGGGGTTATTCGGAACGAGTGATTGCGCCCACTTTAAACTGACCTCCGCCTTTTCGGCGCTTCCCAAATAATAATAAACTTGAGCCTCTAAAACGAGAGGATGGTAGTCGTTCGGATCTTCCGATTTTAATTTCTCGATCACGTGCAAAGCATCGCGGGCTTTTGCATTATACAAAAGTGCGGTCGCAAATAACAATCTGACTTCCCGATTTTTAGGATTGATCTCGTAGGATCTGGATATGATCTCCAAAGCGTCGTCGTTCCGACCAACTTGAAGAAGGTACCGAGCAAAATCAGTGCTGACCGCCGGGTCGCCGGGTTTCAATTTTAAAGCCTCGGACCAATGAGTTCCTGCGGATTTCATCCTTCCCGCATTATAATGACAGAATGCAGCCAAATAATGGGTCTCGTAACTACGCTTTCCCTGCTCGTGCAGTTCTCTAATAATTTCGAGCGCCTTTTCCGAATTTCCGCTTTGGAATTCGGCAAGCGCTTTCGAATAATCCGCTTGTTCCTGCCCGAACGCATTCCCGGCGAATACGGTCGGCAGCAGTGCCAATAAAAGGATGGTGATATGTTTCTTCGTAGCCATCTCTATCTCTCTTTCCAGCTCAATAGGTAGAATCTCCTTAAGTAGGAACTCCCATGGACTTTGCATTCAGACAGTCTATCAGGGAATAAAAGGGTTCCACCGGGTCAATGAAGACAATGATGCTCGGATATCTCATCGCGAGAAAATGCTCGATCTTTTCTTCGGAAATGATAGAAATTTCCCCTACTTCTAAAACCGGCAATCCGTCGGGATTCCGATAAACTTCGTATTCCTCGTTGTCGAGGAAATCCGTAAGAAGTATGTATCCGGATCCGTAATAGACCCCGCCCTGAAAGTAGTATTTGTAAAGGACGCGTACCTCGGGAAGAAATAAATCCGGCTGAAAAACGCAGAGAGAAATTTTTTCGATTCCCGCAACGGTACGTATCTTTCTGAGATGAAACCAAACTTTCCGAACCAGCAAGTAAGACACTACGAAGATGACTGGGATCAGGTACGGCATAGGTTTCCCTCTGTCCTTATAGTCCTTTTCCCCGTCGGGAGCCGGTTGCCCGAGGGCAACCTTTAACTTTCTCTCTTAAACGAGAGCCGCTTCTTCCGATCTTTCGGGGTTATTAGGGGAATTGTCCCCGCCCGAACCTTGGTCCGCCGGTTTATAATCGGTCCAAGGTTCTTCAATAAAGTCCAACTTTCCTTCTTTGAAAGAAACAGTGATCTTGGTAGGTTCTTTATAGGAACCTTTGAGAGTTTGGACGGCCATATAGTCCTCCAGATCTCGCTGAAACACTCTTCGTAACGGACGGGCCCCGAATTTTTCATCGTATCCGATATCCATAAAGTGGTCCTTGGCCGCTTGAGTAAGCTCGATCTTGATTTTCTTATCCAAGAGGCGCTTGTTGGTATCGGCGGCCATGATATCCATGATCTTCATGATATCTTCCTTCTTAAGCGGACGGAAGTAAACGACTTCGTCTACCCTGTTTAGGAACTCGGGATTAAAGTGTTTCTTGAGCTGTTCCCTTGCTTGATCGGATTTATATTTATCCTCTTCGCCGGAACGATCCTCGAACCCGAGACGAACGCTACTTGAAATTTCCTTAGCTCCGATATTCGAAGTCATAATGATAATCGTATCTCGGAAATTCACTTTGCGACCCTTGGTATCCGTCAGGTTTCCTTCCTCCATTACCTGGAGAAGAATATTAAAGATATCATGATGAGCCTTTTCTATCTCATCCAAAAGAATGATCGAATAGGGTTTTTTACGTACGAATTCGGTCAGCTGACCCCCGTCGTCGTAACCCACATAACCTGGTGGAGCTCCTATCAGGCGGCTGACCGCATGCGGTTCCATGTATTCGGACATATCCACCCGAAGCATGGCGTCCTGGTCTCCGAACAAGAAGTCCGCAAGAGCTTTCGCTAACTCGGTTTTTCCCACACCTGTCGGACCCAGGAAAATAAACGATCCTGTCGGGCGACGCTCGGCTTTAAATCCGGTACGGGCTCTCCTGACGGCTTTTGCAATTTTTTCGATCGCATCGTCTTGGCCGACTACGCGAAGTTTCAGTTCGTCTTCCAATCGCAGCAATCTTTCGGATTCGCTTTCTTCCATTCTTTGGAGAGGAATACCGGTCCATTGCGAAATGACGGAAAGAATATCGTCTTCGTCGATGGAGACAGCAAAGTCGTCCATCTTCTCCTGCCATGCACGGATCTTCTCTTCCAATAATTGCTTTTTACGATTTACTTCGTCCCGAACGCCTGCCGCCTTCTCGTATTCCTGGGCGCGGACCAGATCTTCCTTCTTTTGAGAAAGAGATTTGATTTCTTCTTCCAAGTCTTTGATTGCCTGGGGTCTTGCACAGTTCGCTAAGCGCGCTTTTGCTCCCGCCTCGTCGATGATATCGATCGCCTTATCAGGAAGATATCTGTCATTGATATACCGGTGAGAAAGCTTGACGGATTGTTCCAACGCACGGTCAGAGTATCTTACTTTATGGTGAGCTTCGTATGCTTTCTTCAATCCTGTCAGAATTAGGATCGCATCGTCGACCGAAGGTTCGGCGACTTTTACGACTTGAAACCTTCTTTCTAAAGCGGAGTCTCGCTCGATGTATTTTCTGTATTCGGTGCTTGTCGTTGCGCCGATACACTGCAATTCACCCCGCGCTAATGCCGGTTTCAAAATATTCGCAGCATCGACCGCGCCTTCCGCAGCGCCGGCGCCGATCAAAGTATGCAACTCATCGATAAAGATAATGATATTATTAGAGGAAGAGATCTCTTTCATTATCTTCTTCAGCCTTTCTTCGAATTCACCGCGATACTTGGTCCCGGCGATTAGACTTGCAAGATCCAGCGAAAGAACTCTTTTGTCGAAGAGTAGATCCGGAACATTCTTCTCCACGATGGCGAGCGCTAAACCCTCGACGATCGCGGTTTTTCCGACTCCGGATTCTCCCACCAGTACGGGATTATTTTTCGTTTTTCTGGAGAGAATTTGAATCACTCGTTGAATTTCGTTCGCACGACCGACGACAGGATCCAATTTTTTATCCCTAGCGAGTTGGGTTAGGTCTCTCGCAAACTCATCTAGAATCGGAGTTTTAGTCTTTTCCGTACGAGGTGTACCCGGTTGCGCGGAAGGTTGACTCGATACGCCGACAGTACTTGTTGGAGGAGCTCCTAGTAACCGTAAAATTTCTCCCTTAATTACGTTATAGTTAACGCTGAAAGAATATAAAGCGCCACCGGCGATATTATTATTATCACGTAACAAAGCTAGCAGAATATGTTCGGTCCCGACATAGTTATGTTTAAGACGTTTTGCTTCTTCTTTGGAAAGCTCTATAATTTTTTGATATCGATCTTGGCCTTGCGCCATATCCATGAGCAGAGTCGCGGAACTTTCTCGCGTGCGTCTCTCTACTTCCTTTCGGAGCTCGTTTAGATTGATATTCAGGTTGTTCAGGATTTTGATCGCGACCGAATCCTCTTCCTTAAGCAATCCCAATAGAATATGCTCGGGGCCGATAAATTCGCTGCCGAGACGTTTAGCCTCGTCTTGCGCGATCTCGTTAATTACTCGTTTGGCTCTTTTTGTAAATTCTAACATAATTGCGGCCTTCCCCAGGGATTCTATCAATTAGACTGGTTTCGCATCAAATTTCCTACGGGAGTCTTTTTCCCTATAAGAAACATATCGGATTGGTCGTTTAAAAAGGATTACGGGGGAAACGAAGCTTTTCCTGCCTCTTTTCCTAATATTACTAGTAAGGCTAAATATGAAACTAAATTGAAAAAGGAATTTTTTCGTTTTAGCCCGAAATTTTTCCGGAAAATGATCAACCGATTCCGTAGATCTTCCCGATAAAACCCCCAATCCGTGGGTAATCGGAAACCCTCTAACGCTCCTGTTTGCGTAAACAAATCGGGCAAAGCGACGGAAAGTTTGTCTCCCTCCCCGGCATTTGTAGGGCAGGACGTTAAAAATCCTATTCCATCTCTATAATCGAACCGCTCCGGATCCCAAAATGCTTTTAAAAAGGGCGACTCTAGAATCATTGCCAAATCGTTAAGAGAATCGGTTACATACTCCCAACGAAGATGATCCTCGTCTCCCATGAGTAAAGTCCCGCCATTCCAGGAAATTCTCACACAGTTCGTATTATCTGACCTGTTTTTTGCGAATTGCGTCTCGGAAAAAAAGTTTAGATTCGGTTGGATTTGAATATTTTGGGAAGAAAACCATTCTTCTAAAAATACTGACGGCAGTATTTTAGATCGAAGGGGGTAGACGGACCGCTTCGGATTTCTCGCAACTCGAAACCGATAAGAAAAGGGAAGAGAATAGGAGTCTATTTTCCTCATCTTCTCTGAAAAGGGAGAAGCATTAAATTGAAACCACTCGTCGCGTAGCGGGAAGCCGAGCGGAGGCTCCCAGTCCGACTCGCTTTGGCGGGGAATGAAAGTCGAATATTCGTCACCAATAAGGGAAATGCAATTTGAGCAGCCTATTCTACCGCGTTCTTTCCAGTCTTCGTAGGAAATGCCGCAATAGACGCAATCTTTCATAACGCACCGTTTTAGACAGTCTGAGGAATATGCGCCGGATGCAATTTCCCTTGATAAATTTGATTTCGTTTATGCGCGAGTGCGGCGAGTTCCATATCATGAGTGACTAAAATCAGTCCGAATCTCAAATCTTTTTGCAGTTCCTGAATCAGGCCCATTAAATTTCGCGAGTTCTCCCGGTCTAGATTTCCGGTTGGTTCATCCGCTAGAATCAATTTTTTTCCGGCTACGAGCGCTCTTGCGACCCCGACACGAGCGCTTTCTCCTCCGGAAAGTTGGGATGGGAAGCTCTCATATCTTTCTTTCAATCCCACCTTATCTAACATTGCCATGGCATCTTCCTGCGCCTTGGCGGGAGATACGCCTCGAATTAGCAGAGGAATCGCAACGTTTTCCAACGCGGAAAAATCGGGTAAAAGAAGATGATGCTGAAAAATGAATGCGATTTTCTCCGCTCGAAATGCCTCCTTTCCTTTTTCATCCAGGTTACCGAGAGAAATTCCGCAGACCTCGACTTGACCGGAATCGAATCCGTCCATTGCGCCGAGTATATTCAGAAGAGTCGATTTGCCGATTCCGGATTTTCCTTCAATGGAAAAAATCTGACCCTCTTCCACGTCCATGTCCAAACGATCCAAGATGGTGAATTCCTTTTCCAATACATGGTACGTTTTGACTAAGTTTCTGATCTTAATAAGACTCACGTTAGTCGTTCCTTATCGTGTCTACCGGATTAAGGCTAGCGGCCCAACGAGCCGGAAAGTATCCCGCAATTCCGGATAAAATGGTAGCGGCAGTCGTGACCATAAAGATGAAGGCGATGTCGATATCGACGGGTATTTTGTCGAAATAATAGATGCGTTTCGGCACCAACTCCACCGGACTCCACTCGGCTCCGAATAAAACCGATATATCGGGTCCTAGCATATTCATGATTTCCTCTATTCCATTAATAATGTTTTCTAGGGAATTTGCGAGAAAGATACCTGTTACTCCTCCGATCAAAGATGCCAAGATGCCGACCAACATCGCATTTAAAGTAAAAATCAATAATATATCGGAGGAAGGCAATCCTAACGCCTTTAAAACGCCTATCGATTTACGTTTGGCGCGGACTAACGAATAAACCGAAGCGACCATTCCCAATGCCGCAAGGATGATAAATAAGAAAACGATAATCGAGATAATCGTTTTTTCTAATTTAAGAGCGGCTAGAAAATTCTCCTGCTCCTCCGCAATGGTCCTGACCGATAACGACGAGGAAACCTCCACTTCTCTTTCAAAATCGGGTTCGCCAAATAAGCGTAAAAGCTTACGTTTACAATAACTTAAGTCGTCGAGGGACTTTACTTTTAACGTAATTTGGTTAACCGAATTGCGTAATTTAAAAAATCTTTGGGCGATCGGTAGAGACATGTAGACATACCGGGAATCGAATTGATAATTACCCGTTTTAAAAAAACCTGAAACGCGAAAGTTCTCCACGCTGACTTCCACGCCTTTCCCTAAAGAAAATCTGCCGCCGGGAACTGCGAGAGTCAGTTGTCTCCCTAAGGAAAAATTATATAAGCCTTCCATTTCCTTTCCGATGACGATATAATTTTCCCGATTCATTTGAGCCAATTCGTCGCGATTGTAATGAACGACTCTCGGAAAATTAGGCAGCCTTGTCAAAAGTAGATCGTCCACGTTGGATACGGGAACCGCTCGGATGATGACCGGATAAAAAGTATTATAGTTCTGAATCAATCCGTGGCTTTGAATCCCGCCTTCCACGGAAACGATTCTTTGTTTCAATTCGGGGGTCTTTTCTATCCAAGAAATAATTTTTTGATAATCGGTAATTTCGCCGGCTCCCGAATTACTCTCGATTGTAATGTGTGATCCGCCCTGCCACAAAGATTCCTTCACCTGTCTTTGAAATCCGTTGAAAATGGAAAGCACAACGATCAAAAGAGAAACCCCTACCGCCATTACCACGAAAGAAACTCTGGATTTTAAGGATAATAAACCTGCGGCCCGGGAACCGCGAATGTATCGGGAAGTAAGTAAAAGGACCAAAGGAGTTCGAGAAAAAAGGAAGTTCATGATTAAAAGCAGGCAAAATTCCCTAGAATGGCAAAATTGCTTAGTTTGACAATTCTACGATTCCGAAGCAGGATGTCAAAATAAAGTCGACTCCGTCTTGGTAATCGGAGATAGTTCGATTTCATTCGAAAGATATATGGCCTCCGACCAAGTTTACTCCTTCTTTTTTCAATCCCGGGATACCTCTTCTTCTTTGTACGTACTATTCGGAGGGATTGTCGACCCCATAAGCAGTCGTATCGATCGACTGGACGTGGTAGCCGTGGGAAGTAGCGAACTGATTAACGTCCCGCTTTCGGGAGCGACTTTCAAAGACATTTCGAATATCTGTCAAAAGATAAAATACGAAGGAAAACAACTTAAAAACCTAACGAATAAGCTTGGCGAACTATTTCAATCTTCCGGTAGATCCGACGATTTTATGGAGCAATTACTCCATTATATGAATAAAAAGGAAGATGAGAAAATCAGATATCTGATCAATCAAGTCGCAAACCAGGCGATCGGGAATTCAAAGCCCGATATTACTCTTTGGTATTCGCTCATCGACCGGGACAAAATCGACGATATCGGCGGCAACCGTCAGTCTATCGAGAATTTAGATTCGGCGGAAGGGGATGGAGCTCCCTCGCTAGACGAATCTACGACTCCTGGATCGGGTAACGTAGTTGCAACCGGTATCGACTCAGCCATTCCGCAGAATGCAACGAGAATTCAGTTCAAATTTATTCTCTCTCCCGTTTCCGGAATTCCCGTAAATCAATTAAAACCGGGGGACCAAATTGTAGTTCAATTAAACCCGGGTGATCCAACTACGCTAAGCGTAATCGATACCATGAAATTAAAAATGGAAGACGGGTCCATTCGCCCGGTGCCCGCCACAATCGTTGCGACTGAAAATAAAGGGACCGAAAGCGAAACCGTAGTCAGAATCGGAGTCGATGTTTTCGGGAAAGTTTATGAAGAAGAAAATAGCGTAAAAGTAAGACCGTATACCGGCGAAAAAATCCCGGCGAAAAAAAGCTCCGCTTCTTACGAAGCTTCCTCCAGTATCGAGGCCGGCGAATCGAGTCTGCTCTTGACGGTTCTAATCGCTTTAGGTGTCGTCGGAATCGGAATGGTTGCGGTTTTTGTATTTTTATTCTAAGCTAACTTTTTAAAAAAGAATCACTCGATGAAAAAATTTTCCCGCCTCCATCTCGCCTATATAATCCCCTTTATCCTGCTATTTGTCTGTCTTTTCCAGCTTTTTCTGCAGCCGACATTTCTTGACGCCAATGACACGACGACTATGGAAGCCATGTTAGACGGGACGGGTCGAGAACCCATGTCCGGTTTTTATTTTCAAGGCGGCGCGATTTCGCAAATGCTCTTAACGCAAAAGATTTTGGCGGAATTAGGCGATAGCGGGATCCCGACGGATTCTCAACCGGAAGATACGATTGATCGAATGGGAAGGATCCTGCTGGGACAAAGGATTCAAATTTTCTTTTATTGTTTCTTGGCGTTACTAGCCGTTTCCTCTTTCGTTTCCCTTCGATACAGGACCTTCTTTTATACTTTCATGAATCGAATATTGTATGTGTTCGGTATCATCTACGCGTTTTCAATTCTTCCTACATTAATCGGAGCGGCGGTAAGAACTGCAGGAACGAATTTTTGGGGGGTCCCGGCCATTCTCTTAACATTAGGATGGATCGTATTTTTGATCTATATGGCGCTGACGATAGACCAGGTATTCTCGAGCGTCGAGGCCGATCGCTTTTCTTCGTTAAGAAATTTAAAGGAGGACGAGGCCGAGTTTAGAACCGGCAGCAAGGCGGAAAGTGAAACGTTCGTAAATTCGATCCTTCATTTTTTAGGGATCATCGTCTTGGGAACGATGGTCGGAAATCTTGTTTATATTCCTCTGTTCCTTTTACAAAGGAATTATGCGAGCCAATTCGGAGTTTTACTCCTGATCGCGCTTTTGATACTTTCCGGATTTTATATCCGAAATTATCTCCGACTCGGTAAAAGCGGGGACTTGGGCAAATTTCAAAACCTTGCGATCGGAATCAGTTATCTACAATTGCGCTTTGTGCGGAATATTCTCTTCGGGACTTTCGGTCTTATCTTAGTCGTGCTATTCATCGTGTTTATCTTCTCCCTTTTAATTATGAATATCGGAATCCTAGAAAGCCTGTTTCCAGCCATCGATGGCGGACAAAATCTCTAACGTATACCTCCCGAAAAAGTATACGGTAACAAGATGAAACGAACACAAAACGAGAAAGGCCTTTTTGTTTAAATTTCTGCGAAACGAAAAATAGATCCCGAAATGAATAAGCGTTAGACTAATCAACAAAGCTTCGCTTCCTCGATGTGCGATCGTTAGGTAGAAGCTTAGATAGACCGTTAGGAAAAAGAAAGACCAACCCGCTATTTTTTCCCATTGGAAAGCTTGTCCAAGCATATTAGAATTTCCTAATTAATCGCGAGGGCGCCGAGAACGTAATTTAACCGCAAGATGCGCCTTTGGAATCGACTTCGCAGATCTTCTTCCCATCGGGAGAATAGATCGAACGAGAGAGAAACTTTCCGTCATTATCGAAAACTTCCACCGCTTCTTTCGCTCGATTCGGAAAATAATAGAACCAAGTTCGGACTTTTTTTCCTTGTGCATAATAACCGGAATATTCCAGTTCCCCGTCTTTAAAAAACTTCTGCCAAAGCTCGGATTTTTGACCGTCTTTATAAAATCCCTGCAACTCCAAGCTTCCATCCGAGTAATACCTCAGATACGGACCTTCCTCATTTCCTTCCTCTCCCAACCATATGGAATCAGGGCGGCGAGGGCGAGTTCCGAATTTTTGTTTTACGTAGATCTTTCCGTCCGGAAAATACCAGACCCAGTCCCCGACTTTTGCCCCGTGTTCGTATTTCCCTTCGGAAGCGGTCCGATCCTCCGACCTGGCATAAGTTCTGCAAAAGCCGTGAAACTGTTTAGCTTCGTCCACCGGACAATCGGAATATAATTTTCCACTTTCATAATACAATCTCTGCCGATTCGGTTCATCTAGATAATAAACGTTTCGAGCCTTATCGTATTTTGCTCCGACAGGAATTTCTTCGGGCAGAGTCGTTTCGTTGCAGTAAGCCGAGATGAAGAATAAGGGGACTATTACGTAGAAGCGATTCATTCAATCGATCGTGAATTTTTTTGTGACAAGAATCTCTTCGTCTTCGTCTTTCACTTCGACTTCGTAGGAACCTTCGTCGTCGAAGAAAGAATCGTCGTAATAGGTTTGGAATTTCTCGATTCTCTTTTTGAATTCCTTCTCTTGAACGCTTATCTCGGCGCGGTTGTCATCCAATTTGTAAATCGATACCTTTATTTTTTTGGGAGAAAACCATCCCCCGCGTTTATAGTAGATAAAGAAATCTTGTCCGTGAGCAAAATGATATTCCTTTTCGGAACTCATTCCCGCGACCTTATCGGGAGTCATTTTATCCACATCCATGTAGATCTCATGCTTTGACGGCCAAAGCCACCAAACCAAAAGAACGACAAAAACGATCCCCAAAATCCGAAGCCATTTTTTATTCCCGTTCGCTTCCGAAGACGGGGTCTGCGTATATTCGTCGATCCTCATACCGTTGTTTATCCTGAAGCGGGTGTCCTTTTTGGGCAATTGTTTTTCCCGTCCGTCTTCGTTGTCCGATTCGGAGGTTGGAACGGTTTCTTCGTTTAATTCTCCTAAATCTTGTCGAGAATTTCCCGACTGCAAGGGTCCCGTATCCTCTTGGCTCTTTCGGTTCGGATGGTCTCGTTTAACCGGAGATATTTCTCCACCTAAGGTTTTTCGGACCGCTTCTCCGGCCGCTTTCCGTAATAGATCTTTCTTCGAATCGGACTTTTTAGCCAAGAGCATACACCTCGTCCGTGAATCGGACATATTCTTTTGCGGCCTTATTTTTAGATTGATATTCGTAAAGCGTCCGATTCAGAAGATGCGCCTCTTCGATTGCGACCGACGGAGGAATTTTCGCTTCGAATAACCGAAGATGTTCTTCAATCATCGGAACGACCGTTTGAGACATCGTAGTTCTTGATTGATAAAGAGTTAAAAGAGCGCCCAGAATTTGAAGAGACGGGTTATACCGTTTTACCGTAGCGGATTTGGCTTCCAGAATAGCTTCGATTCCGTCCAACGAAAATTTAGATACTTGAAGCGGTACGATCAGTCCGGTTGCAGCCACAAATGCGTTCATCGTGATTAACGATAAACTAGGAGGGCAATCGATGACTACGCGATCAAAATCTTCTTGGACCGATCCCAACCCTTCTTTTAAAGCAAAAAATCCGTCGAGCTTACCGGCGAGTAAAACATCAACCTGTGAAAGCTTTCCGGAAGAAGGTACGAGACTAAGGCCTTCAATACGCGTCGGAAGATACAATTCTTTTATGGGAGCATCGTCGCTAAAGATTAAGAATGCATCTTTTCCGGGTTCCGGTTGGATTTCCGGAAAAACGGAGGTTGCATTGCTCTGGGCGTCTAGGTCCAATAGCAGGACTTTTTCGCCTTTTAAGGCTAGGCCGGCAGCAAGATGAACGGCCGTGGTGGTTTTCCCTACCCCGCCTTTTTGGTTCGCTATACAAAGGACCTGCTTCACTTAAAAAATCCGTTGCCTGCTCGTATCCTATTCACAGAATAACTCCATAAGCCCACAATAAGCCGGGGACAAGGAAAAAACCCGGACAAGCCGAGTGGGGCGAAAAAAAGGAGAACCTACGTGCAATACGAAGTAGTGATCGGTCTGGAAGTCCACGCACAGCTCAATACGGAATCCAAAGTTTTCTCCTCTAGTCCTACAAAATTCGGAGCCCCGCCTAATTCGCAAGTCTCGGCTGTTTGCCTCGGTTTACCGGGATCACTCCCTGTGCTAAACGAAGAAGCTTTAAATAAAGCGATTATGGCCGGCTTAGCCTTCGGTTCCGACATTACTCTCCATACTAAATTTGATCGAAAGAATTATTTTTATCCGGATTTGCCCAAAGGGTATCAAATTTCTCAATTTGACCGTCCGATTTGCCAAGGCGGCGGAGTTTCCTTTACCGTTAAGGGAGAGGAAAAACCGAAATACGTTCATCTTACACGAATCCACATCGAAGAAGACGCGGGAAAACTCATCCACTCTGCGGATCAAAATGTTCACCAGTCGTACGTTGATTTGAATCGCGCGGGAACTCCTTTGATCGAAATCGTTTCCGAGCCGGAGCTCCGCTCCTCGGACGAGGCATATCATTACCTTCTTTCCCTTAAGTCCATTCTCAGATATATTCGCGTTTCCGATTGCAATATGGAGGAAGGATCTCTTCGCTGCGATGCAAACGTCTCCATTCGCCCTACAGGTTCGGATAAATTCGGAACGCGGGTGGAAATCAAGAACCTGAATTCGTTTAAAGCGGTCAAGGCTGCCATCGATTATGAAATCGAATGGCAGACGGAAATGCTCTCCCAAGGAAAAACATTCCAGCAACAAACCAAACTTTGGGACTCCGCGGCCAATATTACCGTGACGATGCGAACCAAAGAGATGAGTCACGATTATAGATATTTTCCCGATCCCGATCTTCCTTCCATAATACTGACCAAGGAAACCGTGGAGAATATCCGTAAAACGTTGCCGGAATTACCGGATGCGAGAAGGAGTCGGTTTATCGAAAAACTTGGACTCCCTAAATACGACGCGGAAGTGCTTACGGCAGAACGGGAAATCGCGGACTATTACGAAGAAGCTTTACAAGTTTCCGGCGATCCCAAACGGACCTCCAATTGGGTAAAAGACGAGGTTCTTGGAATCGTGAATAAGGAAAGCATTACTATTTCAGAATTTAGTGTCGGACCGAAGCGAATCGGACGATTGGTTAAATTAATCGCGGACGGTAAAATTTCGGGAAAGATCGGAAAAACCGTTTTTGAGGAAATGCTTTCAAGCGAGAAAGATCCGGAAATAATCGTTACCGAAAAGAACCTTATCGTAGTACGCGACGATAAGGAGATAGAGAGAATCGTAGACGAAGCGATTGCAGCGAATGAAGATGCGGTGCAGAAATACAAATCCGGAAAGGATAGGGCTTTAGGAGCCATTGTCGGTTACATAATGAAAGTTTCCAAGGGTAAAGCGGATCCGAATCTAGTGAATCAAATGCTTTTAGATAAGTTAGGCCCGCTTCCTCCTAAAAGCTAGGCGAATATTAAAATTCACTTAATCGTGTAGTAGGCTTAAAACCGCCTCACTGATCTCTTCGATCCTATACGGTTTTGCTACAAATCTGTCGATCCCGAGCGAAAGACATTTTTCCCGTTCGCCGCTTACCGTTCCGGCAGATACCGCAATCAAAGGTATGCGGGTGCTCGGATTTTCGCTTTCCCAGGTTCTAATTCGAGTCGCCAATTCAAATCCGTCCATCACAGGCATTTGGATGTCCAAAAGAATCAAATCGATTCGTTCTTTAAAAAAGAAATCGAGCGCGACTTTCCCATTTTCTGCCGAAATCACTTCGGCTCCCAGTTTCTGTAAATTACGCTGTAAGACTAGACGATTTACCTCGTTGTCTTCCGCGATTAGTATTCTTGAATTTTTCCTGAGTACCAGCGAATCTTCGTTATTGGAAAAACCTTTCTGTTCCGAGAGAAAACCTAATACTACATTTTCTTTCTTCGAAAGGAATGCTCGTATTTCCGAAGGCACAACGGGTTTCACTAAATATCCGGCGATTTCCAGATCCTTTCCTGCTTCGTCGATCAAACCCAGCTCGGAAGAAAACGTAAGTAAATAAATCGGTAAATGAGAATATTCAGAACGATTGCGAATATCGTTAGCGATGCTAATTCCTTTTAAAAGAGGGAGATGATTTTCCAGTATTATCACGTCGAACGAAGAACTCGTAGATTTCAAGAAATCAAATAAGTCGGATTCGTCGGTTATTAGGAACGTCTCCGCTCCATTAACTTTCAATAACTCACGCAGAATTTCCAGAGACTCCAGGTCCTCGCCAAAAATAAGAATTCGAGTTGCCGGAATCGCTTTAAGAGAATCGGTTTCTTCTTTTCTCACCGCTCGCGCAGGAATCCGGAGCTGAAAAGAACTTCCCGTCCCCTCACGACTCTCGACGTGAATTTCGCCTTCCAAAAGCGAGGCTAGACTTTTACAGATGCTCAATCCTAGACCCGTTCCTCCGTATTTCCGAGAAGTAGAACCGTCAGCTTGGGTAAAGCTTTCGAAAATTTTGTCCAATTTTTCCGATGAAATTCCTATTCCGGTATCCGATACCGTTAATTTCAAGATGCAGGGGTCTTCTTTTCCTATTGGAGAAGGCTCCATCTCCAAGCGAACTTCGATCTTTCCGCTATGAGTAAACTTGGCCGCATTTGAGAGTAGATTGATTAAGATTTGTCTCAATTTAACCGGATCGCTTTCGACTCGCAAAGGCATATTTTTTTCGGAGTAGATTAGCTTAACTTTCTTTTCCGTTAGCTTATCCGCAAATATTCTTAAGGAAGGTCCGAATAATTCTCCGGGAGAAAATTCCGAATAATCTACCGACAATTTTCCGGATTCAATTTTAGAAAAATCCAATATATCATTCAATACGTCCAAAAGAGAATTGGCAGAATACCGTAATGTTTCCAAATAATGGCGATTTACTCCGTTCGGATCGTTTGCTAGCAACAAGTCCGTCAAACCTAAAATTCCGTTCATAGGAGTTCTGATTTCATGACTCATATTCGCTAAGAAATCGCTTTTAGCTCTTAGCGCGGATTCCGCAGCTTCCTTTGCACTTTCCAATTCCTTTCTGGCCAGCACTTTATCGGTAACGTCCTGCAGCGATCCGTTTAAACCGACGACCTCCCGCAATTCCGAATCCCAAATCGGAGAACCGACTCCTCGAACCCACTTAACCGTTCCCGATGAGGTAATAATCTGCAATTCCAAATCGAAACTTTTGCCTTCTTTGATTTCTTCGAAAGCGGAAATTATCTTGATTCTATCCGCCTTTACGTAAAGGTCGATAACTTGAATGAGATTAGGGTCCGTATCTTTATTAATTTCTAATATATTATATATTTCTTTTGTCCAGGATCGTTTCTGAGTTTTGAAATTGTAATTCCAGCCTCCGATTTTCCCGAGACTCTGTGTTCTCGCTAAAAATAATTCGCTTCTTCTTAGTTCCTCTTCCGCCTCCTTTTGTTCGGTTATATTCCTGATCATAAAAATCGCGGTCTCCGAATCATAAGGGAATATTCGGGCCTCGAAGAATTTCTGACCTTCGGGAAACCAGAGGGAATATTTTAAAGATTCGCCGACGCCGAAAGCCAAGACTTGACTCAGCTTTTGAGTAATATTTTGCGCCAATTCCCGCGGAAGAAGTTCCGACATTTTTTTACCGAGAAATTCGTTCGGTGAAACATAAAGGTCCTCTAATTTAGGGGCATGATAACTTATGATCCTGGAGTCTTTATCCATGATAAAAAGCAAATCAGGGAGCGCGTTAACCAACTTTTGGCTTCTTTCCTCGCTTTTCTTAAGCGCTTGTTCCGTTTCCCGTCTCCTCTCTTCATTGCGGATCGCTTCGATAATATGAGCGATGGTTTTAAGAAGCGGTTGTAGATCTTCGCAAAGTCTTTCATCATATCCGCTATGACAATTAGCGATCACTAGAATGCCGAGCATTCTGCCCTTAATTTCAAACGGAACACCTAAGAAAGTTCCTAGTTTCGGATGTCCCTCCGGAACCGCTTCGGCCTGTTTGGAGTCGTTAATGATGATCGGATTTTGAGAAAGAGCGACGGAACCGAATATGCTGTTTAACTTTCTAAATTCCAGCCCTTTGGCGGAATTCGCACTCACGAATTTTTGTATATCTTCTTCCGAGGAAATTTGCGCAATTGCTCTCGTTTTGATATAAGAGGACCCTTCCGAATCCAAAATCACTTCCGCAATAAAACCGTATTCGCTTTTCGTAAGATCTAAAATCGCATGCAGCAACTTCGAAAAAGTCGATCCGGAGTCGAATTCTAAAATATATTCGGACAACGATCGGGTTATTATCTCGCCTAAGCGTTTTTGAAAAAGGAGTTGTTCTTCCTGTTTCTTTTGTTCGCTAACGTCCCTAGCGATCCCCATAAACCCTATTAGTTCGCCGTTAGATTCCCGCATCGGAGTGACGATGAGTCGAACGGTAAGACGGACTCCATCCTTGCGAACGTACGTCCAATCCCTTGCCTCGAAGTTTCCATTTCGAGCATCTTCCACCAAGACTTCAAAACCGGAAATTTTCCGGTTATATTTTTTATATAGTTCGCTACCTCTTTCCTCGATTTCGGCTTCGTCATGGAAAATTTCAGGGGTAAATTTCCCGACTACTTCCTCGGCGGAATAGCCCAGCATGATCTCGGAACCCGGATTAAAGGAAAGAATTACTCCGTTTAGATCGGTCGATATTACCGACACCTCGGTTGCAGCGATTAAGACTCGCTGACTTATATCGGAAATTTCGTTCGAAGCAAAAGAAAAGGGAATATCCATATTGCCATTTGATCGGAAAAACAACGCAGTCCGGAAAATTCTTTCCCGCTGACGATTCGAACCTAGCCTTGAACTCCGAACCGGCTAAATATAAAGATAGGTTAAAAGGATGAAACTGATTTTTATTTTAGATCGGATTTTGATCATTAATAATAAATTTTGACAATCTTTCTCAACATTCTCGGGAGAGATTGCTGAAATTTTGACTATTTTTCGACCGATACAGGCCAGTAGTAATGCAGATATTCTTCGCTTAAACGAAATCCAAAACTTTCATATAATTTCCTGGCTGCCCGATTGTCCGGAGAAATTTCCAAACTCATTCCTTTTCCACCCAATTTGCGGATCGTCGAGGCGGCTTCTTCCAGGAGTTTTTTTGCGATTCCGTTTCTTCTGACGGACTCCCGAACGTATAAATCGTTTAGAATAAAGTCCTTCCTCATTTGTAACGAGGAAAACGTAGGATAAATCTGCGCAAAGCCTTTAAGCTCGTTCGAATCTTCGGCGACGAGCAATATCGAATCTTTATGCAAAAGGCGATCCTCCAAAAATCGTTTGGTATTCGCGGAATCCGATTTCAATCCATAGAATGACCGATACAATTCGAATAATTCCGTCAGCTCTTCCAAATCGGATCGGCTGGCGACGCGCAGAGTGATTTCTATTTTGGCCATTGCTACCTTTATTATGTTTTCATTTTAAATAAATAACTACTATAACCGTTATTTACCGTAGCATCATTCTTTCAAAAAACCGATTGCTTCCCGGGACCGGGTTCGATCCGAAAGAACCCGTATCGGTTCCTGCCTCAAGAATGGCGAAGATTCGCATTCTATTTAATGAGCCCAAAATCGCAATGCTTTATTCCGGTAATTTCGGAGGAATCTTTCCTTCCAAACTATACCTCGGAATGCAAAACGTTCCCCCAACCAAATCCAGAGGGCTGTAAAGCTTTATCGATTTAGAGAATGGATTCGCCCGGCATCATTAGCCAAAAGCCCTTGGGAACAAGTTAAGAAAGGCCCGCGTATCGATCCCGATAGAATTTCCTATATAGAAGCGCCTATTTTTGGGCCGCAAGAGCGAATTATAGCTCGATAAAAACCCAAAGAAGGTAAGAAGGAAAATACGAAAAATTCTCTTCAATTTGGTATGATTTTTCGGAAAAGCCTTTTTTCAAAAAAATAAGGATTTAAAATCGCCTAGCTTTTATGATAGAACGAAAGGTTGGAGTTCACTCCGCTTGACGGATCCCGGTCCGAATTTCTATTATGTCCCTTGGAATGGAAGATTTCGCCCACCTACATCTTCATACTACGTACTCCATGCTCGACGGCGCGATCCGCATCAAGGAGTTGATGAAACACGTTAAAGAGCTAGGAATGAGTTCCGTTGCAATGACCGACCATGGAAACATGTTCGGAGCGATTGAATTTTATAACGAGGCGGTCAAAAACGGCGTAAAACCGATCATAGGCTGCGAATTCTACGTTTCCCCCAATCGGAAAGCCGAAATGGAGGAGATGAGAATCGCCGACGGAAATGCCTATCATTTAATACTCCTCGCTAAGGACGAAATAGGTTACAAAAATCTAATAAAGTTAGCGAGCAAATCTTATACGGAAGGCTTTTATAAAAAGGCGCGTATCGACTATGATCTTTTGGATAAGCACAGCGAAGGGTTGGTATGCCTTACGGCTTGTTTGGCAGGAGAAGTAAACCGTAAGATACTGGAAGGCAAAATTCCCGAATCCTTTCAGCTCGCTGGCAAACTGAACGAAATTTTCCGAAAAGAGGATTTTTACCTAGAAATTCAAAACCATGGTATTCCTGAGCAGGAGATCGCGGCCAAAGGCGCCTATGATTTTTCGCAAAGAACGGGGATTAAACTAGTGGTCACCAACGATTCCCACTTCCTGAGAAAGGACGACAAGGAAGCACAGGATATTCTTTTAAGAATCGGAATGCGTAAAACGATCGAAGACGAAATGGAATTCGGCTTTAATCAGCACTTCTATGTAAAAAGCCCTGCAGAGATGAAACTTCTCTTCCCGGAACTCCCGCAAGCATACTATTCCACACTTGAGATCAGAGATAAGATAAATCTTCAATTAAAGTTCGGTAATTATCTTCTTCCCGAATTTTCCGTTCCCGACGGTTACGACGAATACGGATTTATGGAAAAACTAGTATGGGACGGAATTCGCCATCGATATTCAAGTATAACTCCGGAAATCAAAGAAAGAACGGAATTCGAACTTGGAACGATTAAGAATATGCGCTTTGCCGGATATTTTTTAATCGTTCAAGATTATATCAATTATGCGAAGAGGAGCGGAATCCCGGTGGGACCGGGGCGCGGGTCCGCCGCCGGGTCCATCGTCGCTTATGCATTAGGAATTACGAACGTCGAACCCCTTCGCTTTAATCTCCTGTTCGAGCGTTTTCTCAACCCGGACCGAAAGGATATGCCCGATATCGATACGGATTTCTGCGTCGAAAGGCGGGAAGAAGTAATCAACTATATCCGGCATAAATACGGAGAAGATCGAGTAGGCCAGATCATCACTTTCGGGTCTCTAGCGGCTAAGGCGGCTTTAAAGGACGTGGGCCGAGTCATGAATCTTCCCTATGATGAGGCAAATAGACTCACTAGCTATTGTCCCAATAAACCCGGAATTACTTTGGATGAGGCGATCGAAATTTCTTCGGACCTAAAACAAGCGAGTGAAAAAGACGAACTTCACAAAAAGATATTCTCGATCGCCAAACGTCTAGAGGGAAATTATAGGCAGCCGGGTCGCCACGCAGCAGGCGTCGTCATTTCCCCGTATCCGTTAGACGAAGTGGTTCCGCTCTCAACAGTCGCGGAGAAAGAACGTCCTGGAGTTCGTTCGATCGTTACCCAGTACGAAAAGAATAACTTAGAAGCCGTCGGCCTTATCAAAATGGATATCCTCGGCCTCAAAAACCTCACGACCTTAAACTATGCGGTTAAGTTGGTAAAGGAGAGAAGAGGGGTAGAGCTAGATTTAGATAAAATTCCATTAGATGATTCTAATACATATGCGCTTCTTCGCAAAGCGAATACGTTAGGGATCTTCCAGTTGGAATCCAGCGGAATCACCGATTTGGTTGCAAGAAGCCAAGTCTCCAGTTTCGAGGAAATCGTAGCTCTTATCGCCTTATATCGTCCGGGCCCTATGGAATCCGGAATGTTGGAAGAATATTTGGAACGTAAAAGCGGAAGAAAGCCGGTTTCTTATCCGCACGAATCCTGCGAAGCGATTTTAAAAGAAACTTTCGGGTTAACCGTTTATCAAGAACAGGTGATGAGTATCTCCCGTCTTGTCGGCGGCTTTACGATGGGCGAATCCGATATGCTGCGCAAGGCCATGGCCAAAAAGAAGAAGGAACTCATGGATCCTCTGCGAATCAAATTCATAGAGGGTGCTCAGGCAAAAGGACACGCTAAAAAGTTTTCTGAAGAATTGTTCGACCAATTGGAAAAATTCGGCGGATACGGCTTTAACAAATCGCATTCGGTCGCTTATGCTCTCGTAACGTACCAAACCGCGTATATGAAAGCGAATTATCCGACCGAATATATGGCTGCTTTGCTCGCGGGAGATCATTCTAAAACGACCGATATCGTTAAATATATCAATAACGCCCGCGAAATGGGTATACATGTTCTCACTCCGGATCTTAACGAATCCGACGTTTCTTTTTCCGTTATCGACGAAGAGACGATTCGTTTCGGGATTTCGGCCATGAAAGGAGTCGGGGAAGGAGCTGCCGAAAATATCATCCAGGCCCGGAAAAAAACCGGAGGCTTTAAAGATATCAAAGACTTTATACTCGAAGTCGACACTCGAATCTTAAATAAGAAGATTATGGAAGCGCTAGTCCAAGGCGGAGCGATGGATTCGTTCGGATATACTCGAAAATGTCTCTTTGAGTCGCTTGACAGTCTCGTGTCTTACGCGCAAAAGGAACAGGAAAGATCCGCCCAAGGGCAATTCTCTCTTTTCGGCGAATCTACTCTATCGTATGAACTAAAACTTCCTAAAGACGCCGATGAATGGGAATCGGAAGAGCGGTTACGGAGGGAAAAATCGGTAACCGGCTTGTTTCTTTCCGGCCACCCTTTAGATAGGTACGAAGCTCATTTACTCAGCTTGCATAGCATTCCGATAGAAAAGCTGGATGATATTAAAGCAGGCGCTAAAGTTGAAATCGCCGGTATCGTGACCTCGCTTAAAGTCAAGTTCACTAAGAAAAAAGAAGAATTCGTAAATTTCAAATTAGAAGATAGAACCGGGGAAATCGAGTGCGTCGCTTTTCCGAAAGTATACCAAAAATTTAAGGAATTGATCAAGGAAGACGAAGCCGTATTTATCAAAGGCGATTTGGATAGGATCGAAGCGGGAGAGTCGGAGCTACGAGGTCAAATCAAAGTAAACAACTTTGAAATATTGAATCAAACAACCATCGAAGACAAGATGGAAAAAGCCTTACACATAAGACTCGAGGACCGCCACCGCAAAATGCCCGATATCATAGGTAAATTGCACACTCTTCTCGCGGCTTACCAAGGAAATTCGCATGTCTATTTCCATTTAATCTCGGGAGCCGAAGAGAAAAAAGTAATTCGCGCTCATAATCATTATTCGGTACAGCCCAACGACGAATTAATGAGTAGGCTGGTCGGACTTCTAGGTAAGGAAACGGTTTATTACAGCTTCGGAGAAAACGTCAAAGCTTACAGTCCCAAGGAAACTGCAGGAATCAAACGCTGATTCTAGTTTAAGAAAGATCCGTGTAAGCCGATTTCGCATATTTCATTTTGAGGGATATTCGTTATGCCCTTTCCTAGTGCCGTTCAAACCGAGCATCTTTTACTTCGAACTTGGAATATTGGAGATAGAGATTCCTTATTCAAATTAAATTCCGATCCTAAAGTTATGGAATTTTTTCCCAAACTCTTATCGTTAAAAGAAAGTAACGGAGCTTTCGACAGGATTCAAAACCATTGGAATCGATATGGCTTCGGTTTGTTCGCGGTCGAGGACCTGAATGAAAAATCGTTTATCGGTTTTGTAGGAATGGTTCATGTCGACTTTGATTGTTTCTTTACACCGAATGTGGAAATCTGCTGGCGACTACTTCCGGATTTTTGGGGAAAGGGATATGCGACCGAAGCGGCGCTCTCGACGCTTCGATTCGGTTTTCAGGAATTGAACATGACTGAAATCGTTTCCTTCACTAGCGTCCTCAACGAACGTTCAAAATCCGTGATGCAGAAAATCGGGATGGAATTCGTAGACGAATTTCATCATCCGAATCTTCCGATAAACCATCGTCTCAGCAAGCACGCATTATACAAAAAAGTAAAATGATATCGGAATGGAGGATTTCGATCGGATTATTTTTCAATAATCCTTTTTAGTCCTAAGATGGTTTCGATCGGAGCATCCGAAGACGACCAATTCGATAGATAAGAAGGAACATCTCCTCCCGGATCGGTCTGGTTGATATACGTGACTAACGTGGATGTCGGAGAAATCTCCTCGAGAATCCATTGAATTTTGGAATTCACGATTCGAAACGCGTCTTTTTTTGCAGGTACGGTTAAATCATTTAAAGCTTTCGTAAAGATGTTGAACCTTTTATTCTTAGGATCGAAATGCGATTCGGTTTCCAAAACCATTTCCCGGTCCTTAACTGGCCAAGGCGCACTGATCAAATAGTAATGTCTAAATTTTTCGGGTACTTTGCCGCCGATCACTCTGGATTCTTTGCAATTTGCGATCCAATCAATATGCCCCGGAATATTTAAGAAGATATTTCTTACTTCGAACAACGGTTTTGAAATTAAAGTACTTACTTTGAAAGCATCGAAAGATGTTTCCGTGTTTTTTTTGAAAATCTTTACGTTTTGCTCTTCCTTTACGAATACCCAATCTTCGGCAAAAATATCCGAACTCGAAAGAAAGGAAAGAACAAGAAGGACGCCATAAACCTGTCGCATGGAGATAACTCTTTAAGGTCTGTTAAGAGAAAAGATAATTCAGTACAATTGCAAAAAGAAAACGTTTATTTTAGTTTTTATAATTCGATCGAGTAAACTTCGAGCCTTATCGAATCCGAGTCACATAGAAAGTGAAACTTTTTTCGTTTAGGTTCCCTCGAAAATCCCAGGCGAGAATTTTAATCGTATTTTCCCCATTTCTGAAATCCAAGTTTCCGAGATAATATTGGTCTCTGAAATACAGATCGGAGAACCGAAACCCTTCCGGATTTTTCCATTCTCCATGATCATAGGTTAAAGAGGAAAACCCCGCCTTCTTCAAGGGTTCGCCGTTTAAAAACGCCTGAATCTGCGCTATTCCTCTTCGCTGGCCGGGCTTCTTCCCCGCGTCCAAAGCGCCGACCGTAACCGGAAAAGGTCGAGAAACGTTAATATTTTCACCGTCGTTTATCTGCGTATATTTGTCTCCAACGTGCACGAGTAGGTTTCCGATCTGAGGGGGAACTTCGTCTTCGATCGGAGGGAGAAATTTCATTGGATCTAAAATCGTTTTTCCAAAATCCTGAAGAACGACGAAATGTAAGTGGGCACCGCTGGAATGCCCCGTATTTCCGGACATTCCGATTTTTTCGCCTCTGCCGATTAGGCGATCCTGCAAAAATCCGGTCAGCCGACCATCTTTTAGGTGATAATAGGACGTATAAACGCCGTTTCCATGATCCAGCCAAACCGAATTTCCGGTTCCGAATTCCTCGCCGTACGGATCATCCTCGCCAAACCGAGTATAAAGAATTTTTCCTTCGCCCATAGCCAGGACCGATTCGCCATTCGAAGAAATGTCCATACCGTTATGGAAGTGATCTCCCCTGGATTCTCCAAAAACGGAACTAACCTTATTTTCAATTCCGTCCGTTTTCACAGGGAGGAGAAAATTTATTACTTTATCGTTTTCCGCAAAGGTGCTTAGATGGAACGCGGCCAAGATTAGGCCTAGGATTGGGAAAAGTCTCATTTCCGGGTCGGCCCCCTGGTGCAAGGTTATACTAAGAATGAATTTGTCAAAGGATAAAACCCTGGACCTCGTTACCCGTTGCGGCGAGGGCGATGAAGAAGCGCTAAAATTGTTTTTTGAGGCATACTCGGAAGACATTTATAACTTCCCGATGAAGATCTTTCATTTAAGCGAGGACGATGCGGGAGACTTTTTTCTCTACGCATTTGAACGCTTAAAAACCGGAGCAAGATTTTCCAGCTTTAAGGGTAAATCTAGTTTTCGCACGTGGTTCTATTCCGTTCTCCGAAATATGCTCATCGATTGGCAGCGTACAAAGCGCGAGCTGAAAATGACCAATTTAGGAAAAATCAACAAGGAAGGAAAAGAATACGCGACGATCGAAGACGAACCCGATCTAAGGTCCGATCTTCTCGAGGAAGCCCAGGAAATTACCCGTCTTTTTCATCAAGTCTTGGGGGAAATCGGAACCGAAAAACGCGTAATTTTCAAACTCTCTTATATTTATTATCTGAATTTAGATGAGGAAGAAATCAAATTCCTAGTTTCTAAAACGCAACTCTCCGTAGACGATCTAAAGAAAAAAATTATGTCGTTACGGACCGACTTATCCAACCGGGAAGAGGAAAATATCCGGATGGAGGATAAAATTACATCCTTGTATTTAAACATCCTCGAATTGAAAGAAAAGCAGAATGCGACCATAAAGAAAGCTCCGATTCTTCCTCAGGAAATCGATAAAACATCTCAAGCACTAAAAAAGAAATACGAACAGCGTAAGAAACTCTTAGAAAAGCGAAAAAAAGGGCATTTTTTAGCGCGCACCCCTTATAGGGAGGTTGCCGATCTTTTAGGGATTACCGAGGGAAATGTTAGTGTCACTTTGCTACGTCTGATCGAAAAAATACAAAAAAAACTCAAATTTTCGGAATTGTCCGAGTAAAACGAATCGTCTTAAACCTTATTGGAGCGTCACACGCAAATGGAATCCAAACGCGAACCAGGCTCGGAATCGGAACTTAACCAATTTCTCTTTGATGGGAAAGAGGATGTACTTTCAGGAATCGATAAAAATCCCGAGCTTCAGAATGAACTCATTCGGATGGAGGAATCTCTTCAGGCAGGCCTAAAGGCTGCCGAAGAATCCTATTTCGAATCGGCTGCCCGTAGTCATGCTTACACAGCTTTTCAAGAAGATTTAGATGTAAGCAAAGCCGAATTGACTGAAGGCTGGCAAATAAAAGCTTTTCCCGAATACCTAAAACGCTATGTCGAGATGGAGTTGTCCCGTAAGGAACAAAGTCGAGAATCGATCGTCGTAAAACTGGGAAAATCAGGAGCGCAGCTCTTTGATAGCTTAATTCAAACTCTACAAATCAACACCAGAGTGGATTATGCTCCTGCGATGCGTTCCACAACTGCCAACACACCGGCCGCTTCGGAATTTATAGTATTTGAAGAAAAAGTCGAAGACGACTGTAAATTCACCTACCAGGTCGTTCAAGAAACGGAAGAGACCGCTTATCTTAGCGTCAAAATCGATTGCCCACGCCCTGAAGATTTTCAAAGGGTGAATCTTTCTAAAGATGGAAGGTTTATACTTTCCAATCAATTCAATTCGGATGGAATTACGAATTTCGCCGGATTGAGAGAAGGAAAGTACACAGTGGAATTCCAGGGAAAAGACTTGTCGAAATCGATAGATCTCTTTATTCTCTTAGATTAAAGAGATCTGTTTTATAAAATTCCCCTTTCGAGCTTATGTCTCGGCTGGGGAACGGTGCAGGCCGATCTTGACCGGAACCAATGCTCAATCTAATCATAGACAGAGTCGGCGCAGTTAACGTCTTTAACATACTAGACAGTTCCGGAAGCGGTTCCGAATCCCACTTACAATCGACGATGGACGAGGATTTAATTCTCGAGTACATTAAGGAAATTGAAAACTTAGTCCGGGTTTCCGTAGCCATCCACCAGAAATCCTCAAGACACCCTACTCTCGAAACGGACATTCTTCACGAATTAAAAATTCTAGGGGAAACGTTCTATGACCAATTTTTTCCGGTGCCCATCCAGGAAAAGCTACGCTTAACCACGGAAAAATACTTACACTTTAATATTGATCCTAAATTGGGAGTGATTCCTTGGGAACTACTGCACGATGGGACCTGTTTCCTTTCCGATAAATTCTTCATCGGAAAAACGGTGCGTGGAGAAGCGCATAGCGGAGCCTTTAAGGAAAAAGAAAAACTCCGAATGCTCATCATAGCCGACCCGACCGAGGATTTGGAATGGGCACAGAAGGAAGGCGAACAGTTATTTAGAGTACTGAGTGAGAAAGTTCCATCTTCCCGCCTCGAAATAGAGTTCATCGGCGGACGTCAAGTCACCAAACTAAAACTTCTGTCCTTGATTAAAGGCAAGAATATTATTCACTATTCAGGCCATCTTTTCTTCTCGGACGATCCGTTGGAAAATGGATGGCTCATTTCGGAAGGAAAAATTTTGAAAGCTCGAGAGATCAAAAACTCGGGTTTTAACACCGATATGGTATTTTCGAATTCCTGCCAATCCAACAAGAGTACTACTAGAAATCTGAATTCCGATTTAATGAATAATTTTGCCGGTTCGTTTTTGATGTCGGGAATCAAAAGCTTCATAGGAACAAATTGGGAAATAGCGGACAATCAAAACACGATCGATTTTACGATTCAATTCTATTCGAATTTATTTGCGGATAAGAGCGTAGGCGAGTCTCTCTATTTAGCAAAAGAGCAGGCTCGTCGAAATTACGATTCGAGCGATCTAACTTGGACCAATTACAGTCTACACGGACAGCCGAACATGCGGGTGACGTCGGATCCGACAAAAGGCCGGACGGCTCATAAGATCGTAAATCCTTCCCTGATTTATAAGTTTTATCCGACTCCGATCGCCTCCTCTTATTACACGTTTACGGAGAGGCAAAAGGCCGAATCTCTTGCTTCCTACGAATTGATGGAAAACCTAATCGTCGCCTTCGAAGAGTTCAGTAAGGTGATGGGAGGAATTCTGTTTAGCGACCACCAAAATCATGCACTGGGAAAGTTTATCCCGAATAATCCGGACGACGCCTATAGTATCGCAAGATGGTGGGACCTTATGTTCCAATGTTTGCACGATTTTAGAAAGTTGGAAATCACCCCTGTCGTGACCGATTTGGCCGAGATACTTTTTGCAAACAGAGATACCATACAGAAAATGATTCAATGGATCGATCTGTATTCTAAGGGGTTGATTCAACCCGAATCTGCCGACGGATATCTGATAACATTTCAGTATTATTTTGAAAATCTGCTCACAGAACTTGAAGAGCTGGAGCGAGTCAGTATCTTTTTGGTTTCGACGAACTCGAACAATCATCTCTTTTTCCGGGGCTTAAAACCTGAATCTTCCCTGGTCGCAGCGCCGATGATCAAGCAGGACTTTGTCGGCGAGCAAATCGAAAAATATCGAGGGAGAGTCATCGTCTTCCACGAAGAACGTCTTCAGATTTTTCCGTTAGCCTGTAATATTATCGAAAACTCCGAGACGAAAGCGTTAGAATTGGCTTTCCCGGGATTTCTCTCCTCTTCTCACGGAAATTTACCTCACGGCGGTGTCTAATTCGTGGGCTTATGCCAACCGGATCGAAACGTCCCTTTTTCTTGCGGAGCGTGCTGCGGTCTCTTTAACTTACAAACTTCTCCGGATAAATTAAGAACCTTAATAGAGGAACGAACTAACGAGTTTCGGCAGACGGTGGACTTTAGCCGACCCTATACGATGGCCGAGTTTCGTAAGCAGAGGGAAGCGAAAGAAAAAGATATCGAAAGAAAAGACCCCCTAACATACAACTGCCCCTTTCTAGGAAAACTTACCGAATCTGCATCTTCGAACGAAGGGGAGAATACTGGTAAGGTATATTCTAGAATCGGTTGTATGATTCATCCGATCTACACCGGCGATCCCAAAAGTCAGAACTATTCGTTTTACGGATCGTCCATTTGTCAGGCTTATGATTGTAGAAATAAGGAAAGGAAGTACTCGCAGGATTGGGAAGGAGTATTTGCGGATCTCTCGGAAGATTCCTTTTCCTATTCCTCTCTCGCTTCGGATTACAGAACCATCGATCTAATAGAAGGCTATCTAAGGGAAGAAGGCATTTCCGAAACCGAATGGTTTACTGAGGAGAGAAGCAGGATTATCGGCTTCTTAAAACAAAAATTCAAAGGCAAAATTTCCCTTTGGAATACTTCCTTTGAACTCGAAATGGAAAGTCCTCCGCCGATTTCTTATAGGGAAAGACTCGCAAATTGGCTGGGAATTTCAACCAACCATTTGCTATTTTCATCAGGGTCTATTTCGGGCGAATAAAAATAGGGATAAGCACTCTCAATCATACTCTTATCCCGACTATTTGTCGCGAAGAAGGCGAATCGTAATCACGATTGACCGGAGGTACCGTTCGATCCTTTCTTGCTGGCTGTTTTCTTAACTTCTTCCACTTTCGAATTAACTTGTCCGGCAAGTCCTTCAACGGAACGTAACGCGTCCTCGATGTACTTGCGAAGATTTACCGCAACTTCTCCCTGATCCTGCGCGCCTTTAGTAGAAAGCTCTTTGAATTCCTTCTCGACTTTAAGAAGAATACTATCTGCCTGTTCACGAAGCGTTTTCGCTGCTCCTATGGCAAAATTAAGAGCTTCTTTAATTTCCTTTTCCATTGCTACATTCCTTTACAATTCGGACTCCAGGATTTCCCGTTTTCTCTTTTCATTACCTGTTTCCGCAGGCATGCCATTCCTTAGAATTCCGTAGTAAAATTATTATGCACCGCACAATCCTTTGTCAAGCGGGTTTCAGTTTAGCATAACATCAGGACAAAAAAAAGAGCGGAGAAACTTCTCCGCTCTTTTTCCACAAAATCGTTTTTCCCTTAAGAAAGTTTCGGGCCGAATGCAGTGAAATCGTAATCCTTGGATCCTTCTACGTATTTCTTGAAGTTTTCGATAAACATCCCGGCTAACTTCTTAGAAGTTTCGTCATAGGCCGATTTGTCCGCCCAAGCCTCGCGGGGATCCAGAATCGAAGCATCCACGCCTTCCACACTCTTAGGATATTCGACTTGGAAAATCGGATGCCTCGAAAACTGAGCCTTATCGATGTTTCCATTCATAATCTCGTCGATAATCTTGCGAGTCGAAGGTAGGTTCATTCTTTTACCCACCCCGTAAGAACCGCCGACCAAACCGGTATTCATGAGATATGCGCGAACTTTATGTTTGCGCATTTTTTCACCCAAGAGTTTCGCGTAAACCGTCGGGTGAAGAGTCATGAACGCGGCACCGAAACAAGCCGAGAAAGTCGCGGTAGGTTCTTTAATTCCGCGTTCGGTTCCGGCAACCTTAGCGGTATATCCGGAAAGGAAATGATACATCGCTTGCTCGATCGAAAGTTTTGACACGGGAGGCAATACTCCGAAAGCGTCATACGTAAGGAAAATAATCACTTTCGGATGATCGCCTTTGGACGGAACCTGAATGTTTTTAATGTGGTAGATCGGATAAGAAACGCGGGTGTTTTCGGTTTTGGCAGCGGAAGTATAGTCGACAACTTTCGTCTTCTCATCGTAGACCACGTTTTCCAAAAGTGCGTCGCGGCGGATCGCTTCGTAAATTTCCGGTTCCGTCTTGGGATCCAAATTAATCACTTTCGCGTAACAGCCGCCTTCGATATTAAAGATCCCGTTATCGTCCCAACCATGTTCGTCGTCGCCGATCAGTTTGCGATGAGGATCCGTGGATAAAGTCGTTTTTCCTGTTCCGGAAAGCCCGAAAAACAAAGCCGTATCTCCGTCTTTGTTTCCGATATTGGCGGAACAATGCATCGAAAGGATTCCTTGGAGAGGTAATTTATAGTTCATTACCGAGAAAATACCTTTCTTCATCTCTCCACCGTATTCGGTCCCACCGATGATGCAGATTTTTTTACTTAGGTGGAAAATTACGAATACGTCCGAGTTAAGTCCATGTTCTTTGTATTTTTCGTTTTTAACGCCGCAAGCATTGATGATGGTGAATTCAGGAAGGAGGTTGGCTAATTCTTCCTTACTAGGACGAAGGAACATATTAGTACAAAAATGATGCTGCCAGGCCTTTTCGGAAACGACACGGAGACCCATGCGAGTTTCCGGATTGGCGCCTGCGTATCCATCGAAGACATATAACTTCTTACCCTTTAGGTAATTTACACATTTTGCATGTAATTCGTCGAAAATCTGTTCTGAGACTTTAAAATTGATGTGACCCCACCAGATATTTCCGTTAGAAGAGGGTTCATCCACAAAATACTTATCTTTGGGAGAACGTCCGGTAAATATTCCGGTATCTACCATCATAGTACCGTTGGAAGAAATGACGGTTTCGCCGTTATTCTTTTCGTGTTCGAAAATTTCGTCGTAGGAAAGGTTATGGAAGACTTCGGAGGGCTCTATACCGAGCTCCTTCAGTCCCTTCACTTGCGTCTGGGCCTGCATCTGGTGCTCCTTGCTGTTCGTATTTCAAATATTTTCGGGTTCAAGATAGCGTCAATTCGGAACCTGAACCGATTTCTTTCCAGAGTCCGGTAAATCCGTTATTCTGTCTCATGAGGAGAAGACCCTGAAACGGATCTTCTCCTCTCAAGCTTATTGCTGTTGTTGCTGATCCTGGAAATCCTTGCGGTTTCCGTAATCATCCCCTCGATCCGAATTCCGATTACGATTGCGGTCTTGGTAATCTCTCCGATTATTTCGATCGTCGTTTCCGCTACGCTCGGAACGATCGGGGCGATTCCCCCGCTCCTCGCCTTTCTCTTGTTGGCCGCGGTCTTGGCGCTCTCCGCCTCGATCGAAATTCCGATCGCCGCCACCACGATTACGATTTTCGCGATCGCCGCGATCACCTTTTTCATGACCACCGCCGTTAGAATTCGCTTTCGTAAAGATCATCTTACCGGCAGCCGTCTGGATAATGGACGTTACCGTAACTTTCACTTCCTTGCCGACGAGATGGCCTCCGTTCTCGATAACGACCATCGTGCCGTCCTCGAGATAACCGATGCCCTGATTTTCGTCTTTGCCTTCTTTAATAACTTGGATTCCAAGTTCTTCTCCCGGTAAAACGACCGGCTTTAAGGCGTTCGCAAGTGTGTTTAGATTAAGAACCTTTACTCCCTGGAGTTCGGCGACTTTATTCAAATTGAAATCATTCGTTACGATTTTGCCGCCGGTATCGCGGGCCAATTTAATCAGCTTAGCGTCGACTTCTCTCGTGTCGGAATAATCTTTATACGTGATTTTTACTTCGATGGACCCTTTTCGCTGAAGTTTATTCAGCATTTCGAGACCTCGTCTTCCCCTTGCTCTCTTAATCGGATCCGAAGAATCACTGATTAATTGGATTTCCCGGAGGACGAAATTCGGAAGTATTAATGGGCCGTCGATAAAATGCGTGTCTGCGATATCTAAGATGCGTCCATCGATAACGACAGAAGTATCCAGAATTTTATCCCTGACTTCGTCTTTGTTGATGACGGCGACTCCGAACGGATCTAGTCCTTGATGCCCACCGGCGCCGCCACCTCCGAAGATGGAAAGTCCCGGTTCTTTAGCAAACGCCTTACCGACTCTAGCCCCAAAAAGACCTAAAATCAAATACAATGCGAGATTCAATTCTTCAAATCGAATGATGGTTCCTAAAAACCACGCAACAACGAATCCTAATAATACTCCTACACCGACGCAGAAAATAATGTCCGCACGAAATTTAGGAAATAGTTTTGCTTCTCCAAATAATAATACAAGAGAAACTACGAGGACCAGTCCGGAAAGAGAACCAGCGAGAACCCAATCTTGGGTTTGCTTCTGCGTTACAAAAAACGACAGAGAGGAAAGGAGGATAGCCGTAAGGCCTTTGTATAGGTAACCCATAACTCAAATCCTTCAAATATAGATTCGAGTTTTATTCGGAATTATTCTTCGTCGACGACTACTGCTACTTTGTCACCGACAGCAAAAGAGCTGGCCAACACATCAGAGACAAGGTTGCCCGCTTCTTCTTGAGAAACTCCCTTGCTTAAGGCAACTTCCATTTTTACGAGATTGTATGCACTCTCGTAGAGCTTCCGCTCCATGATGGATAGTTCCTTACCGTTTGCTCTGCGAAATAGATTTCTGCAGACATCCGCTACTTCGAAAATCGAACCGGATTTAATTTTATTCAGGTTATTTTGGTACCTGATCTTCCAATCCTCTTCCGTATCGACTTCATCTTTCTTGAGTAAATTGATGACTTTCTTGATATCCTTTTTGTCGATGATCGGTCTAATTCCGACCTGTTTCGCTTTATCGACAGGGATCATCACTTTCATCTTGCTACCCTGGATTTCCATGACGTAGCATTCTTTTTTCTTACCCAGGATAACTTTTTTAGCGATTTCGGTGATTTCACCAACACCGTGGATCGGATAAACGACGTAGTCGCCTACGCCATGCTCGTAGCCAGATTGTTTCTTTTTGCTAGCCAATTAGGTATTAAGACTTCCGTTAAAACTCTGCTCAAAAACATAGCAAATTTTTGGCATAAGTCAAGGAAAAAAACGGTTTTGTTAAATTACCCGTAATTTAACCGATTTTCTTTATATTCTCCGGGTATTTTATCTCTTCGTTTTGTGAATCTGAGAACCGTGAAAAATCGGATCATTGAGCGGCCGGATGGAATCTAAAGCTTGAGTCGCTTCGGCTTTTCCATAAAAGTAACCGATGAAAAGTTCCCCTTGCCCCGAACGAAAAATTCGGCCCTGAAATTCCGGCTTGGCTCGCAATAATTTCTTTCCTACTTCCATCGCCTCTAAAGAATCGCTGGTCGGAATGGAAATAAAATAATTCTCGCGATCCGATCGGGCCGGAAATTTTAGACCTTTATTTTCCGAAGAAGGCCTCTCTTCCGAATGCCCAAAATCTTTAATTTCCGGCTTTTCCGACGAGTCGGGTTTCGCTTCCGCCCGGTTTGAATTTTCACGTTGCTCGATCGTTTCGGCCGGGTTTTGTCGCGATAACTTGCCGGTATTATAAAAAGATTGAGTTTCGTTCTGAGCAAAAGCCTGCTCTTTTTGATCCAGACGCAGGCCAACTACGACACCCGCGGTAAATAGAGAAATCGCTCCAACTAAAATTAAAAAAAGCGAACGTGAACTTGGGAAAGAGCGAATAGGCGAGGTCGAGCCTCGTACATACTGTATGGTTTGGACCGTCGGCTGAGAATCAAGCGGTCTAGCGGCGGCCCCTCCTCTTATTCCGGTTTGTTTCAGTCTGCGAGAATAATCGATATTTTGCATGATTCAATCCGACTGGAGATCCGACTATAAAGCGGAGGATCTCCTACTACTCAGTATCGGCCATCGGCCCAATTTTGGGCATGGAAAAATACGATTCGGAACGAAAGGGAAATAAAAAGGCCGGTAAAAAACCGGCCTTTCCGAAACTAAATTGGAGAAATTCTTATCCGACGAGGTAAAGAAGAGGAAAGAGATAAATCCAAATCAAGTCGACTACGTGCCAGAAGAGACCTACGCCTTCCACCGGAGTGTAGTAATCGGGGCCGACTTTATTTCTGACGACTTTCATCAATACCCAGAAAATTAAGAAAGCTCCGGCAAGAACGTGCAACCCATGGATTCCGGTCATTACGAAATAAAATCCGAAAAATAGAGGCCAGTTTTTGGTTTCGTTCAATTGGCGAAGATGTTTGTATTCTTCTTCGTCCATGTGCAGCTTGTGCTCTCGCTCTTCCGCCGAAACTTCACCGGCTTGCTTTACCAATGCCGCCACTTTAGTGGTATTTCTCGCTTCGTCCGTATATGCATATTTTCCAGGAACTGTTCCCACATGGAATTTATGAGTATATTCGAAGTATTTTACGACCATGAAAATCGCTGCACAAAGAATCGTCACAGCAAGCGCAATGATTGCTTTGGTTCTCAGACCCCGTTGCACGAAGTTGATTCCCAAT
The DNA here is from genome assembly GCF_000243675.2 of Leptospira inadai serovar Lyme str. 10. Lineage (NCBI taxonomy): Bacteria > Pseudomonadati > Spirochaetota > Leptospiria > Leptospirales > Leptospiraceae > Leptospira > Leptospira inadai. Next base: position 273,782 of record NZ_AHMM02000025.1, read on the forward strand.
GCCATCGTAAAGGAACTGAATAAAAGAACCACAGTGTTCACGGCTCCCATCGATACGGAGAGCTGTTTACTACCGGCATGGAAGATCTGCGGGTAAAGGGAATGGTAAATTGAATACGCTACAAAAAGGCCACCGAACATGAGAATTTCAGTAACCAAGAAAAGCCAAATTCCTTGTTTGGAGGTTTGGTATTGTTGTTCCGCGCTATCGAAATGGTGAGCGTGGTGAAAACCCGCGGGATTAGCGGTATTCATAGGGTCCTCCTGAAACTACTGGGGTCTTATCAAAGTTTTCGTGGGGCGGTGGAGAAGGAATCGTCCACTCAAGGGTTTTTCCTCCCCAAGGATCGTTACCTGCTTCTTTTCCTGCAATTAATCCATGAATGACCGCGACAAGTCCGACGATAAATCCTGTTCCGATGAGCCAAGATCCTACCGTCGACATTTGATTCAATTCGGTGAAGGCGGGAAGATAATCGTAATATCTACGAGGCATTCCCATCGCACCTAAAATGAACTGCGGGTAAAATGTAACGTTAAATCCGGAAAAAATAAACACCCAGGAGATTCTTCCGAGAAGATCGCTAGTCATTTTTCCGGTTACTTTCGGGAACCAGTAAATTAATGCTCCCATCAATGCCATTAGAGTCCCACCAACCATCACGTAGTGGAAGTGAGCCACCACGAAATAGGTATCATGGAAATGTATATCCATTCCGGTTGAAGCTAGATACACGCCCGTCAAACCACCAATGGTAAAGAGGAACATAAAGCCGAGAGCGAATAGCATCGGCGCATCTAACCTAACACTTCCTTTATACATCGTGGAAATCCAGTTGAACAGCTTGATCGCCGTCGGAACGCCCACGAGCATCGTGATTACGGAGAAAAGCAAACCGGCGAATTCCGATTGCCCGGAAACGAACATATGATGTCCCCAAACCAGAAAGGAAACTCCCGCTATCGCTAACGACGAATAAGCAATCGCCGTATATCCGAAGATGACCTTACGAGAGAACGTCGCTACTAATTCGGAAATAACACCCATCGCAGGCAAAATCATGATGTAAACGGCCGGATGAGAATAAAACCAGAAGAAGTGTTGGAATAATACCGGATCCCCGCCTAATTGCGGATCAAAAATTCCGACTCCTAACGCTTTTTCTGCAATTAATAATAGTAGGGTAATCGCTAAAACCGGGGTTGCCAATACTTGCAAAATAGCAGTGGAATAAAGCGCCCAAACCATCAAAGGAATCCGAGTCATCGTCATTCCCGGAGCTCTAAGCTTGTGGGTCGTTACGATGAAGTTCAATCCTGTTAGAATCGAAGAGAATCCGATGATAAAAACGCCGAGAACCAGCGGAATAACACCCATTCCCGTCTTGATCGTGGAGTACGGTGTATAAAAAGTCCATCCAGTATCGACTCGATCCATAAAGAGCGTTGAACCGGTGATTGCTGCACCGATCATGAGCATATACCAGCTCATTAAGTTCAAACGGGGGAAGGCCACGTCTTTTGCTCCGATCATGATCGGAAGAACTAAGTTTCCGAAGATAGCCGGAATTCCAGGAACGATTACCATGAACACCATGATGGCTCCGTGGTAGGTCATCATTCGGTTATAGATATCCGCTTCAAATAACGTCTTCCCGGGAGTAAAAAGCTCAGCACGAACTAGAAGTGCAAAGATTCCACCTAAAAGGAAGAAACTCATGATCGCGAAGAAATACATGATCCCGATCCGCTTATGATCCAAAGTGGTGAGCCAGGACCAGATCCCTTTTTGGTGATTCAGGAAGTTATGTTTACTGTGTGCGCTAGTGGCGGCCTGTGACATTGTCCGTGCTCCTATTTAAGCGTCTTAATAAATTCGGTGATATCACGAATCTGCTCGTCGTTTACCCGCCCTTGGAAGGAAGGCATCGCAGGAGGATAGCCTGCTACGATTTTGGCAGTCGGAACTAAGATGGATTGCTTAATATAATCATCATTGCCTGTCGTAGAGGAACCATCGGCAAAATCTCGCTTATTTCCGTAGAGTCCCTTAAAGGTAGGGCCTACAATACGAGAGCCATCGAGAGAGTGGCAACTATTACAGCCTAACTCGGTATACAAGGCCTTACCCTTATCTGCAGGATTCGCGTTTCCAGCGTTCGACGCAGCGGCCTTTTGTTGATCAACCCATGCAGCGTATTGTTCAGAATCCACGACTCGAATCAAAGCCATCATATTCGAGTGAGATGTTCCGCAGTATTCGGTACAGAAGACCGTAAAATCTCCTTTCTCGATCGGAGTGAAGGTAAACGTAGTCCTACGACCAGGAACCGCGTCGATCTTATTCCGGAAAGCAGGAACATAGAAGCTGTGAAGCACGTCATCGGAAGTAAGAATGAATCGAATGACCTTACCGACAGGAACGACAACGACACCGGGTTTCAAAAGATTAGAATTTGCGATTTCGGGGTTTAACTTGTCTGAAGTGGGACTATTGATCTTAAATCCGTCTTTGTACTGGAAAGCCCAAGCCCATTGGCGAGCGGTGACGTGAACTTCTACGTCGCCCTTGACTCCAATTTTACGCAAATCGTCGAAAACCACCCATCCCCAGCCGAAGATTACCATCATAATCACGAACGGAATGAAGGACCATAGAAACTCCGCTAAAGTGTTATGAGTGATATAAGCACTTTTTTGAGTGTCCGAAAGTCTTCTGTACCGAATGATAAAGATTGTCATTCCTCCGATGAGGATGACGAAGGAAATCAAGCCGGAAATGAGTAGAAACGCGTAGAGATAATCCACACCTGCCGCTTCAGCAGAGGCCGGAACCGGCATAAAGCTCGTGGCCGTAATAAAATGGTACCAGTTCATCGGATCGAAATCACTCCTTCCTTATGTGTTGATAGTCGAGTTTTGTTTCTTCCAAAATAGGAATAAGAACGCTGCGAGGACGATCATAGTTATGAAAGCGCCGATTCGCATGATATTGTAAGCGTATAATGTATACCTATTTTTGGATGGATCAAATTGGAAGCAAAAAAGGGCGATTCGATCGCTCAAATCACCGATTTTACCGTTGCTAGCTTCTACAAGAGATAAACGTAGAGTTCTTTCATCGAAAGAAATTCCTTTTAAATAACGAGAAATCTTACCGTCGGGAGTAATGATGTAGGCAACGGATTCATGCACCCACTGATCTGTTTCCGGATTCCATTTATAGGAAAAGCCTAAACTAGAAGCCAGAGCCTTGATTTCAGGATCTTTTCCGGTTAAGAAACTCCAGCCAGTTCCGTCGCCGCGGCCGTAATCTTTTACGTAAGCCGCTTTTTTCGGTTTCGCTATTTCAGGCTTTTCTTTCGGATCGAAACTTACGGCCACATATTTGAATTCTTTCCCGACTTGCCAATTCAGCTGCTTTAGAACGTCGGAAATTCCGTTTAAATGAAAATTACAGAGTGTGGGGCAACGATAGTAAATGAGAGTTAAAAGAAGAGGTTTTCCATCCTCCAGATAATTTCCTATCTTGACTTCTTTTCCCTCTTCGTTAACGAAAACAAGATTCTTATCGATCGAATCACCGAGTTTCTCGACGACCCCAACTCCTTGCAACTCCGGCGGAACCACATGGGGGGCAATCTGTTTTTCCGTATCAAACGAAAGAACGACGGAAAAAGGGATAGCTACGGCCAAGATCGCCGTTAAGCGAAATAAATATTTTGGAACAAATCGGGAATGCAAGTCGGAAAGCCCGCGAAAGCCTTTTCCTTCCTTACTTCGCTTGGGTAGCAGCCGAAGACGGTGCGACATGATTGTAATCTTTCACGCCTTGATGCATGAATGAAAGATAAACGAAGTATAGAACATTTGCGGCTAACACCACAATAAAAGTCCAAAATCCAGCTTTGTTATAATGGTCGTTCTGGCTCATTGAGGAACAACTCCTAGTTGGTAAAGAGGAAAACGAATCACGCTTCCTCAGGAAGCGGAATCACCAACCAGTGTCAAAGGGTGCGGTTTTTTTTGGAAGCGTTTTTGTTTTGGAGAAATATCTTCACAGCTTCCTGACATGCGTTGCTGGATGAAACAACCGTTTAGCAATGGAAGAAGTGAAACTTCGAACAAAAGAATGAATTTTGAAATTTCCTTTCTTAAAGTTATGAAAAAGGCCGGTACCGATTTTGGGCGACTCCGGATTTTTCTCGAAATAATTCCCTTATCCTTCACCGCATTCTGCATGAGATTCAGTCTCAGAGAAGAATCAGAAAGTAAGTCCCAAATATCTTGCCCCCATATGTGCCGCATTGAGTATGGTAATCGAAGGCGACCACAACCGGGAAATTCCTAAATGGCAAATTCGAGCTCTTCGCAAATTCGCAAATTCACCCTCTTTTTAATCATCTATTCGGTGCTGATTTTTCTGAATTTACTATACGGCCCTCTAGTGCGAGCCACGGACTCCGGCCTAGCCTGTCCGGACTGGCCACTTTGCTTCGGCAAAGTATTCCCGGATTTCGATTTCGGGATTTTTATGGAAGTCGGGCACCGGTATTATTCCATGATCTTAGGATTCATACTGATCGGCGGAACGGTTTGGACCGCGACTTCTCAGGAACTACGGCGTCCTTTTCTGAAATTTTTCATTCTAGGCCTGCTCTTGATCGCATCCCAAGCGAACTTAGGTAGGTTGACGGTGACCTTATTATTAGATCCGATTTCGGTAAATCTCCACCTTTTGAATGCGATTTTATTTTTACTCTGCATCGTTACGGCGAATTTAAAGGCATTGGAAATCGAGAAGGACGGACCTTCCGACGAATTTATTTCCGTTAAAAGTTTATTCAAAAAAGAACAGATCGTAATCTTCATCGGCCTCTTACTCGTATTCCTTCAAATTATTTTGGGCGGGAGAGTCAGCTCTCATTATGCGGGCTTGGCCTGTCCCGAATTCCCTACTTGTAACGGAGAATGGATTCCTAGCGTGTATGAAGAAAAAACCGCCATCCAGGTCCAACATCGTTTCGGAGCTTATTTGGTTCTACTCTTCGTCCTTGTAATCAATCTTTACGGAACCTTGAAAGACTTTTCGCCGAAGGTGAAGAAGTATATCAGACTTTCCGTTGCGCTGGTTCTATTTCAATTCCTATTAGGCATTCTTAATGTACTGTATAAACTGCCGAAACTGGTCACCGCGACTCACACCGGTGTTGCAGTCCTTTTGCTTTCCGCACTCTATGCGGTGTGGATCCTTCGTGCAAGGGAATTGACAAAGGAACAGGTTTCCTAACGTTATGAATCACTTTTTTTCCGACTGGAACCTGATGATTAAACCAAGAGTATCGTCCTTGGTTTTAGCGACTGCCGTTCCGGGTTTATATTTAGGCGCCCAAACGCCGCCGACCGCTTTACTGGTTTTTATGACATTATTCGGAACGTTTCTAATGTCTTCGGCGTCTTTCATCTTCAATCAAGTCATCGAAAAGGATCGCGACGCGAAAATGAAACGGACCGCAAATCGACCCATCCCGACCGGAAGAATCAGTTCTTTGACCGCGGTAACGGTAGGATTCATAATGATGGGACTTTCGTTCACCGTCCTTTACTACTATGCAAATTTGTTAACCGCTCTCTGCGCATTTTCCGCATTAATCGCGTATGTTTTTTTATACACAATACTTTTGAAACCGAGAACGCATCAAAATATCGTGATAGGCGGAGTCGCAGGTTGCGTCGGCCCGCTTATCGGATATGCCGCGGTCAGCAATTCATTACCGTTACCTTCCTGGATTCTATTCTTAATGATCTTTCTTTGGACGCCGGTACATTTTTGGGCCTTGGCCATTTTTCTAAAAGAGGATTATAGTGACGCAAACTTTCCGATGCTTCCGGTCGTAAAAGGCGTAAAAGAAACCGTAAGGTCGATCCTATTTTATACGGTTCTTTACATCGGTTCGGTTATCGCGTTCTATTGGGCCGAACCGAGTATGGGCGTCCTGTACATGGCCTCCGCAATTTTTCTCAGTGCGGCGATACTTTATCTTTCCATTAAGCTCTTTTTGAATCCGGAACCGAAATTCGCTAGAGGATTTTTCTTTTTTAGCATCGTACACCTCTTCTTGGTTAATATCATAATTTTAGTGGACCACGCAATTACCTGATTGCGAATTTTCTCGCGTCGTTTTTCGGAAATTTCCTCCCAATCTTCTAAACCTTTCTTGCGGATATCTTTGGTAATAATTTATTGAACTAGTTCTAAACAGGCTTTCCTGCTTAGTTTCCGATTGACATTCGAAATTTCGGCGGGTATGTTTCCCTCCCGGAGCCACCGTTATATGCGTCTTTCAAACGAAGAAACATCCATCCTGAAGTCGTCTAAATTTTTGCTCTTTGCATTATTCTATTTTAGCGCCGCATTTTCGGCAGCGGCGCAAGAAAGGGAAATTTCATTCGATTCGGAACTTTACGCCCAGCTAGTCCGACAGAGCAACGTTCAGTTTTCGAATCTGATCAAATCTAAGACGGTATTACCCGATTACAAAGATTGGAAAAAATCGATCGATTCCGCATTTGCCAGATTATCTCAAAATTCGGGAAATCCTCCCTTTCCGATAATTTACAAAATCGTTAAAGATTCCTCCTTTAACGCGTTTGCCATGGCCGGCGGCCAATTTTGCATTCATTCGGGCGCTTTGGATTCTTTGGATCAGATCATTTCGCAACGAGAAGCGAACGCCGCGAGTAACCTCGATTTCCATCGGGAAAGATATATTGCCGGGGTGCTCTCCCACGAATTATCACATTTTTATAATAAACATGTCTTAAATAGCGTAAAAAAATTCTATGCTTTGAAGAACGAAGAAGCCGGGAAGGCCTTTCTCGAAAACACTAAATTTTCTCAAGAGCAGGAACTTGACGCGGATCAAACCGGTTTATTTTTATTGGATAGGGCCGGCTACGGTGGAGAGTATATGTTGGTCACTCTCCAGGCGTTGAATGAAGTCGAGCAATCGTACAAGGATTCATTAGCGGCGTCTAAAGCGGATAAAACTAGAACCGAATTAGTAGGATCCTACTATTTTTCCAGCCATCCTTCTCCGAACGAACGCCTGTCCCGTTTAAATACGGATAAGAAGGATTTATATTCCTTTCTGGCGACAATGGAGAGAACTTTCGACGATATCCAGTTAGGCAAAAATCTAGATCAATCCAGAATTAGTTTGGAGGAAGCGATTAAGCGCTATCCTGAGAACATTTATTTAAGTAAGGCATTGGCGATTTGCCTGCATAAAATTTGGATGGCCACGGTTTCAACCGAAGAGCTCAAAGTCAAACCCGTGATCGATATGCCTTCCTTTCGGGACAGTATGATTTTTCCCCAAGAAAAGAAACAACGTTCCGTTTTTAGAACCGTGCCCGGTAACGAAGCGGCTTACAATAAGGCTTTAGAATATTATAAATCAATAATTATACAAGTAGACGATCCTTATTTTCTATCCAATTACGCCGTTTTACTTTCCTATTCGGCCGACGACAAAGATTTGGATGTGGCGGTAAATATCGCGACGAAAGCGTTTCAGTCAGAGGGGACCGTCCCGCTAGCCAATAATTTGGGAGTCGTGCTATTCTGGACCAACCGTAAGGAGGAAGCGCGGGAACTTTTTAATCGACTGGCAATTTCGATAGATCAAAAGATTAATAATCTTTTAGCTCAAAGTTCCAAGAATCCCCAAGTTGCGGAATACCTAAAGACGATCGTCAATTCGACGGCTCAGAAACAGCGGGTCGATCCCGATTATATTTATGAAAATTTCACTCCTATTCTGAATATCGCGCTTATGGAATCATATGCTAGCCAAGATGCCAAATCCAAAAATTTGGCAAGCTACTATCTGAATAATTACGATTCGACTTCCGGCTGGGCAAAGGTATTGGCTAAAATTCAGAGCATCGAATTGCCCCCACAGACAAAGGATTCCAAAATGACCTTGAAAGTCGGAGGAGTCGGCCCGGGCGATAAATTAGAGGATCTTTTGAAAAATTGGGGGAAACCGAAACGGATCCAGACGGACAAATCCAGCGGTATGGAATATTTCATCTACGATACTAAAGACACTGCGTTCGTTCTAGATATGGGGCAGGTAGTTCAGGTCAAAGTTCTTGGGCAATCCAGTCCCGGCTTGGGCAATGGAGTCACGGTAGGCGCAACGAAACCGACGGTGGAAAAATTCCTTGGATCTAAATATAAGAAACAAGGCGAATTTCACGATTATTATGAAAATGGGGATACTTTCGTTAAATACAATAAAAAAGGAAAAATAGAAGTATTGATTATTCAGTAAGATTTCGTAATGAATCGTGGAGGATTTATGAAACGGCTTATTTTAATAGGCGGATTGTTTTTGACGCTACCCGTATTTTCCGGAGAAATTTATGTAACGGATGGCCATCTGCAATCTCCCGACTTAAAGGTATATTTTACCAAATCCAAATCGGACGCGGATATCGTAGTTTATGTAACTAAACATAGGTATGATGCTAAGGGTAAGGATGAAATTTGGTACTATACGAAGCACTCATCGGATGCGAATGCGAAAGTGTCCGTCACCTCGAGTAAATCGAGCGCTGATTTGATCGCCTATATCACTAAATATAAAACCGATGCCGGATGGAAAAAATCCAACCGATATCGAGGCAGATTGAATTAGCCTTTCTCTCGATAATTAAGGCCCTCTATGAGGAAAAATCGGGGAGATCGACTCCTTCAGATCTTACAACGAACCAAACTTCCGTCCTTTCTAAAGAAGACATGCAATTCCATTCCTTTCTCGGGAGCATTCGCATGGTAGTCGGAAACGCATTCTCCGGACTTGGGTGAAAACGGATCCTCCGGAAGCCTATCCTCGGTACACCATTCTCGTTCCTTCTCGGAAGTGTAAAATCTCCAATCCCAAGGAACTAAGGGTTGGATTCCGGCGTCTAAAAATATATTTCGGGAAAGTTCCTTCGGTTGGTAAGGACTTCCTCCCCCGTGAGTTCCTACGAAAATATCCATCCGATCTCCGCGAATATACGCGGGAGAACCTGTGTCGTTAATGCAAAAGAAACCGTCGTGAAATTTTCCATTGGACATACGAATTCGTTTCTCTCTGATTTTCGGAATCAAGGCAAGACTTCCGATCACTTTGGATTTATTACAGTTAGGAATTCGATTTCCGATTTTTGCACATAAGTCCTTAAAACTCACGGCTAGGGTTCGGTATGGAAATACCTGAAAACCGTGTCCTGCACCCCAACCCCATTCTAAATCGTAAGTCTCGTATCTCCCATCCCCTGCAAAATGATATTTGGTCCCATCCGTCGCGATACCGCTCCCTTCCCAACGGACTTGCTCCAAAAAAGAGGCCGAGGCCTTCCCGATTTCTTTTCCCGATGGGGAAATGACGGAAACAATCGTCCCGGGGTACGCTTCTTCCAGCGCTAGATGATAATAGGTGGGATAATATCGCCCTAAATTCATCGGAGATAAATTTGCGATCTCTTTCAGATCCGCGCCGGATAATAGAAATTCCAGCGATTTAGGGGAATGATCCTTTTTTGTTTCCATGGGTTGAAACCCGGATTTGTACGTCAGAAATTTGAGATTATTCCTGGGAAACAGGCATTGTTTGTCGGCATTTCGAACGGAAGCATATTCTTCTCTGGTAAGCGAGGAATCGACGATGACCGCTTCCCCATGAAAAAGACGAGTTAAAGATTGTGTAATCGGGTTGGTGCATTCGCAGCCGGAACTAGAGCGCAAACAGAGTACTTTTGCATACTGAGTCGAAGGTTGGGCAAATAAAGATGAGATCGAGATGAGGAAGAAATTTAGGAAGAGCATTGCCAGAATCCCGTCCCTACGAAGCGTAGGGAACGGGATTAGGGTTTTACTCGAGGAAGGCAACTTACGGGTTGCCTTCTCCTTCCCCTGAATTGCCTGAATTTCCCCAAGGAAAAAGAGAACCTTGGTTCGGTGCCGGAGTAGTTTCCGGTGCAGGTGCGGGAGCGGCAGGACGAGGAGAGGTCGTCGGCTTCTTAGCTGCGACTTTCTTTTTTGCCACCTTCTTGACTGCTTTCTTGACGACCTTCTTTTTCGGGGCTTTAACGAGCTTTTTCTTTGCTACTTTCTTTTTAGCCGCTTTCTTCTTTGGGGCGGCCTTTTTCTTTGCTTTCTTCTTAGCTACCATGGGAGATACTCCTTGTATCGCTGGAAATCCTTCCGTAATTCCACTAACAAATTTCCACTCCTATGACCTCGACCAAAAAGAGTAAAACCTTTTTTGCTTTTCAATTGTTAAAGCATGCTAAACGGTTCGCGAATCTTTAATACAACCTCTAGTTTGTGCCTAGGGAAAAGTTTAAATGACTAAGACTTTGCTCCGGAGTACGAATTCGGCGCCTCACAATAAAGGCTTTCACAAACCCTTTTCCTTTAACTTCTATACTTCCGCGCTCCGCCAACTCGAAATCGGACCGGATAGCTTCCGCAGTCGATTCCGTAACCTGAATTTCACCGGCTATCCCATGCGATTCCATACGACTGGCTAGATTTACCGCGTCACCCCAGATATCATAAATAAACTTTTTCGTTCCTATAACGCCGGCGACGACCGGTCCCGTATTGATCCCGATCCTCATGCTTAACCCGGTGCCGAGCTTCTTTAACTTAAATCGAGATAGAAGAGCTTTCATATCCCAGGCCATATGGGCTACAAGTAGAGGATGGTCCTTATCCGGAATGGGCAAGCCTCCTACGGCCATGTACGCGTCACCGATCGTCTTAATTTTCTCCAATCGGTATTTCTCGGCAAGGATATCGAAATGAGAAAAAATTTGATTTAGAAGTTTAACGACGAATTCCGGCTTCATACTCGAAGAAAGCTGCGTAAATCCGACGATATCCGCGAATAAGATCGAAACATTAGGATAACTGTCGGCGATCAAGCCGGCATTTTGCTTCAATTCGGCTGCGATCGAAGGGGGAAGTACGTTTAATAACAACTTCTCGGCTCGATCCTGTTCGAAACTGACTCTTTCGTAGGCTTCTAAAATTTCTTGCCTCGCTTTTTCATTTTCCGCCAGGGTATTCCGAACTTTACCCAGAACGAGATTGTATCTCTCGGCGATTTGTCCCACCTCCGTAAACGGCTCTACCGGAACGTCTTTTGCCAAGTCCCCCGTTTTTCTCTGGTAATCCATCGCCAAAAAGAGATCGATGAGCTCGGTGGTAGCCTTATGTTCCGATACGTTCAATCCCATTCGCTCTTCATCACCGTCTACTCTCAGAGTATAAAACCGATTTAAAAGGCGGAAAACCAAATACGCGACTCCGAATGAGAAGGCTCCGACTAAAAGGATACCCAAGGACTGGATTGCTAAGAGTGAAAGCCTCCCCGTTTCGTATTGCATGATCGAGAGATTTCCAAAAATCCCGGCAGCCAAGGTTCCCCAAATACCGCCGACCAAATGCACGGGAACAGCTCCGACAGCGTCGTCGATCTTCAATTTTTCTAGAAGAAATTCGGACGGATATACCAGGAGACCGGCGATCGTCCCTACAATCGCCGATTGAATCGGGGTGAGACAGTCCGCGCCGGCGGTAATCGCGACCAACCCGATCAAAGACCCGTTAAGAGGCGCGGTGGCTTCCGGAAAACCTTTGAGTAGCCAAGCGGCGAGCATGGCGACCATCATCGAAAAGCCGGAGGCTACAACCGTGTTTAAAATAATTCCCGGAACCTTCTCGTTAAACGAAAGCGTACTCCCTCCGTTGAATCCCATCCATCCGAACCAAAGAAGAATCCCTCCTAGCATCGCCATGGGTAGATTACTTCCCGTAACTTGCTGTGGTTTGGCATCCTTAGGAAATCGTCCGATTCTCGGACCTACAACCAATAATAATGCGAGCGAAACCCATCCCCCCACGCTATGCACCAACGTTGATCCCGCAAAATCATGAAATCCGAGAAGCGAAAGCCAACCGTTCTTTTCTTCTAAAGATCCTCCGCCCCAACACCAATGATTTACGATCGGGTAGATGATTCCCGAAATGAGAGCCGTCGCTAGCATGTACGAACTAAATTTTAAGCGCTCGGCGACCGCGCCGGAGACAATGGTCGCCGAAGTGCCGCAAAATACTAGCTGGAAAATGAAAAATGTCGAACCCCAGGCCTGTCCTTCCGAAAAATCCGGAAAAAATCGAGATGTGCCCGATAATCCGTACCAAGATGTCCCGAACATCAGGCCAAAGCCGAAGGAGTAAAAAAGAAGAGTGGCTACTCCAAAATCGGCTACATTTTTTATCGCAACATTGATGGAATTCTTAGCCCTCGTTAAGCCGGATTCTAGAACTAAAAACCCGCCTTGCATGATGAGGACAAGCCCCGAGCAGACCAAAATCCATAAAATATCCAGCAAACTTTTATCGGTCGGCATCTTGGGCTCCTCTTCTCACTAAACGAATCTTTGATTTCTAATTCACATAATGTCGCGTTTATCGGAATACCCTGGAATTCCTTTACCTTGCAAGCTCGAAAGGAAGGTCTTATTTTTTTCGAAATCGGGAGAGGATCGTTTTTGATACTTAGGCGATAGAAAGGCCGAACCTATAAACGATCTAATACCTGTGATTTCAATTTACTTTTCAAAAATCAACTCGTATACCGAACGTCTTTTTTTTCGAACGTAACGTCCGTTCTACAAACTCTGTCCCTCAGCGCCTAAAGCAGCCATTTATAAGATGAAAAAAGCCTTTCCCTCTCGAAAGCCTGTTTTAAACAGGGATTATACTTAAAATAACCTAGACGTTGGTATAATTTCATGAGGGAAATCAAAACCGTAACCGTCCTCGGCGCAAACGGAACTATGGGCGCCGGATCCGCCGCGATCGTGGCCGCCTTTGGAAAGGCTAAGGTCCATATGCTGGCTCGGGACGTTAACAAAGCTAAAGAAGGAATCGAGAAAGCGGTAGCTTCGGTCAAAACGGATACAATTCGCCCACGCTTAATCCCCGGTTCTTACGACCAAGATTTAGAAAAGGCCGTAGCCGAATCGGATTGGGTGTTCGAATTGGTCGCAGAAAGCTACGAAGTAAAAGAACCTATCAATAAGAGAATAGCAAAAGCTCGGAGACCGGGAACGATCGTGTCCACAGTTTCTTCGGGACTTTCGATCGCCCGTTTAGCCGACGCTTTCGACGAAGACGGAAAGAAACATTATTACGGAACCCACTTCTTCAATCCGCCTTACAAAATGATTCTTTGCGAGCTTGTCACTCACAAAGGAAACGATAAGAAAGTCACCAAAAAATTGGGCGAGTATCTAGGAAAGGTTTTGGGACGCGCCGTCGTTTATACGAACGATACTCCCGCGTTTGCCGGAAACAGAATCGGATTTCAATTGATAAACGAAGTCGCTCAGAAAGCGGAAGAATATTCCGACAAAGGCGGTATCGCACTTTTAGACGCGATCATGAGCGGTTATACCGGTCGTGCAATGGCTCCTTTGGATACTGCGGACTTCGTAGGCTTAGACGTTCATAAGGCCATCGTCGATAACCTGTATGAAATGACGAAAGACGCCGCGCATTCCACGTTTAAACTTCCGGGCTATTTTCAAAAGCTTATCGATCGTGGAGATCTCGGACGTAAGTCCGGCCAAGGTCTTTTCAAGATGGCCAAAACTCCGGACGGAAAAAAAGAAAAACTCTACTACGATATTAAGGGTGATCTTTATGTGCCTGTCCCTAAATTCGATATCCCTTTCATTAAGGAAGCGAATCGCAAAATCGGAGAAGCGGACTATATCGGTGCCATGAATATCGTGAAAGAAGCCAAAGGATTGGAAGCGGACTTAGCTCGTTACTTTATCGCACGCTATATCAGCTACTCTCTCTCCATCGTAGGCGAAGTTGTGGATTCTAAAGAAATGGCCGATCTGGCGATGGGAACGGGATTCAACTGGGCTCCTGCCTCGGCCTTTGTAGATTTCTTGGGCGGACCGAAAGAAGCGATCGGTCTAATTACTAAGGCAAAACTTCCCGTTCCGGATGTTTTGGCAAAAGCGAAGGCCGGGAAACCCTTCTATGAACTGAAGGACATCCTGGATGCTCGTTCTCTTTTTAAAGGATAATCGGGGAGGAAAGATTTTATGAAGGATAACGTTTACGTACTCGGCGGGGAGCAGACGGACTTCCAACGCAACTGGACGAAAGAAGGAAAGACTTTTATGTCCATGTTTCGGGAAGCTATCCAAGACGGACTTGAGAAAGTCGGTCTAACCCCGGAAGAAATCAAAAAACTCAACAAGCAAAATCGTATCGGCGTTTTTGTCGGAAACTTCGATGCTGAGCAATATGCGACACAAGGTCACATGGGCGCATTCCTGACAGAAGTAGATCCTTGCTTTTACGGAGTTCCTAGCGCACGTTATGAAGCGGCCTGCGCTTCTGGCTCTGTCGCTCTCGATGCAGCTCAGACGAAACTTCGTTCGAAAGACTATGATGTAGCGATCGTTGTCGGCCTGGAAATCATGAAGACCGTTTCCTCTTCGGTAGGCGGAGACTTTTTGGGAACCGCGGCCTATTATGAAAAAGAAGCTCGGGGAGTTCAATTTCCCTTCCCGAAACTATTCGGAAAATTGGCCGATGTGATTCTAGAACGTTACAAGCTGGAAGAAAAACGCTTCATGGGAGCGCTCGCGGAAATTTCCAAGATCAACTACGCAAACGCAAAAAGAAATCCGAAGGCGCAAACACGCTCTTGGTTCATGAACCGGGAACATGCGGATGCAAGAGGCGGGGAATTCAATATGGCTGTCGGCGGTCGTCTCTGTATCACCGATTGTTCCCAAGTCACCGACGGGGCTGCGTTAGTCGTTCTTGCCAACAAAAACTACGCGGAAGAGTTTGCGAAGAAGAAAGGAAAAAAACTTTCCGCCTATCCTAAAATTAAAGGATGGGGGCATAGGGTTGCCCCGATTACATTCGAAGCGAAAGTTGCGGAATCTAAGGGCGAAAAATGGATTTTGCCTTGGACCCGCCAGACGGTAAAAGACGCATACAATCGGGCAGG
This sequence comes from Leptospira inadai serovar Lyme str. 10, assembly GCF_000243675.2. Lineage (NCBI taxonomy): Bacteria > Pseudomonadati > Spirochaetota > Leptospiria > Leptospirales > Leptospiraceae > Leptospira > Leptospira inadai. The sequence goes on from NZ_AHMM02000025.1 coordinate 288,894, forward strand.
ATTAAATACGAAGGACATCGACGTATTCGAAACCCACGACTGTTTTACCTCCTCCGAGTATGCGGCAATTTCGGCTTTTGGAATCACGCAACCCGGTAAAGAGCACGAAGCCATCGAAGACGGCGTAATCGCTTTCGACGGAAAAAAACCGATTAACACCTCCGGTGGATTGATCGGAGCGGGACATCCCGTGGGAGCTTCCGGAGTTCGAATGATGCTCGACCTTTACAAGCAAGTTACCGATACTGCGGGTGATTACCAAATCGACGGCGCCAAAAACGGTTTGATGTTGAACATCGGCGGATCGGCAACCACCAATTATGTGTTCATCCTCGGAAAATAATAAATTCCGATAAAAAAGGATGGAAAAGCCCGGGTGTCCCGGGCTTTTTTATTTCAAACGAAGGGGTTTGATTGAATGGGTCTACGTAATTCTAAAGATTGGAATCGTTTTCTGCTAAGGTTCTTCGTTGCTTTCGGGTTTTGGGAAGTATTGTCGGTCCCGCTACGAACCTTGCTGTTTTCCGTATTTTATTATGATCCTTTGTTTCGATCCTTCTTTGTTCCGATCACGGAAATATTTTGGATAGGTCCGATCGTAGCCGATCTGATTCAAGTATTCTTCCTCGGCCTAATGATCACGTTTGCAAGAGCCGCCCTCCCGGTCGGAATTCTTGGCGGAATTTTAGCCGGATTCGTATTTTCCGTCGCCGCGTTCGTGGCTCCGATACTTTCCATTTTGCATCTCACAAGGGCAATTCCCACCCAAATCGCTTGGCTCTGGGTTTTTTATCAATCCGTCCTTATTTTAATGGCTAGCTTGATCTATTCGTATTCTTCCGAGGAGGAAGAGACGTATTAAACCGACTTATCCGCGGGAAAACGAAGATTCTTGCGGAGGAAATACGTCGAAAGCCGGGTCTTAGTTTTCTATCCGGTATGAGCCAGAAAATAAAGATTCTCCTCAGCTTCGTTCTACTTCTACTATTTTTCGCGACGGGAAAGGCGTTCTCGGAAGAGATTTCCAATATTCCCTTATATACCGTCGCTCAAGAACGTAAAACGCTCTATCAAGAACTTGCGATATTAAAACCGAAGGAATTACTGATCGTAAATTTCACTAGCTCGACCTGTATCCCCTGCAAAGAGGAAGTACCGAGACTCGTATCCTTTGTCGAAAATTGGAATTCCTCGAATAAGCAAGGAACCAGGCTAGTGCTGTGGATCGTTTTTTTGGAAGACACTCTCGATAGCGCAATCGAAACGGCCGCTACCTTAAAGGTAGGCACACGGGCAGAAATTCTGTACGATACCTTAAATACGAGCATGAAACATCTTAGATTTCGAGGAACTCCTACTAGCTATGTTCTTGATAAAAGCAGAAAGATCCTTTTTACAGGATCCGGATATACGGAAGAGAACTGGCGACGCATGATTTTGGCCATCGAGCAAAACGGAAGATACGAGTGAAAGAGAATCTCCTCTTATTCAATTTCCTATTTATCCTGTTGCACTTCAATTTCGGATGCATATATTATCAAACTAAGGAAATTCCGAACGAGTTAGGATACGTCGAAGCCGAGGCCCGAGGAGCCGATCGAGAGGAGGCCGAACGTAACGTTAAAATGGAAATGATCGGCATGATCCTTGGAGAACTCGTGCAATCTCAATCGATCATCATAGATTCCACTTCGAAAGGTTATTTTGTAGAATCTTCCCGTGAAGGATTAATTCGAAATTTTAAAATTCTATCCGATACACAATTAAGAGACGGCGTCAAACTAAGGGCTTCCGGTTACGTCAGCAAAAGATTGATCGGGAACGCCTTGGATGAGCAGTATAAATTTCTAGGGAAACCTCGCATTTTGGTTCTTATTTCCGAGAAGATCGGAAATAAGACCATCGAAGCGGGAAATACTAGAGCCGAAGCAAGGTTCATTTCCTTTTTTCCCGGATTCGAATTTTTAAATAAGGATAAGATTTCGGAAATTTCCTCTAAAACCAAAAATTATTCCCAATCGATCGAATCGGAAATATTCCGAAATAAAGTGATAGAATCCGCAGTAAACGAAAATTGCGAATTAGTCCTATTAGGTTTCTATGAAGTAAGACAGGGTGGAACGATAGTCGACGGCTCAGACATGCTAAGTACGTTTGCCAGTCTTAACTATAAACTTATCGAAACCCGTTCACAGAGGATTCTAGCCGCGGATACCGTTAGAGGCGGTCATCCCGCTATCGATCTAAATGTAGGATCGGAAAAAGCCATCGAGCAAATATTAAACGCACTCGTTCCTTCTTTAAAACAACGGCTCGCAAATAAATGGCAACGAGGATATACGATCAATCTAACGATAGAAGGAATGAATTACGATACGTTTGTGGATATGGATATTTCTAAAACGATTCGTTCCATCCGGGGAATTAATTCGGTAACGGAAAGAGGACGAGATTCCAAAGGTAGAATACTTCTGGACATCGAAGCTCTCTTTAATGCGGGACGACTTTATTCTTATCTACGCGACTATAAAGATCGCTTAGGAATTACCTTTCGTAGCAAGGAAATTCAGGGAAATTCCGTCGTTATCGAAGTGGAGAAGGCATTAAATCCTCGAAGATCGGAATAAGATTTGCTCGGCATGTTTACTAATTCCTTGCATTTAACGATTTACACATTTCATTTATATTTAAGGATTAAACGTCGTTTCATGGAACGGTTTTATAGAAATTCGATCGCAATTCCTGCTTTACTGATATTTTTCCTTATCCATCCTTCTTTATTTTCCGGCATCCTAGCCAACGAGAATCCTTTACCTAAAATATACGTTCATAAATTCAAACTGGAGCGTAATATTCCATCCGCTCTGGAAAATCGTCTAAGGAACGGAATTATAAACTCGATCCTGCGTAACTACGAAGGAAAGTATAATATTGCGGACGATGATTCGATTGCGACTCTGCTTCGACAAGCCGAACTGAAGCAAAAACAAAATTGCAGCGACGAAATCTGTATGACTCAAATTGCCGATGCAATCGATGCGGATATACTTGTTTCCGGGGAAATATCCGGTTCTCCCCGCGGTTTTAAGGTTTATTTGCGTAGCCAGACTCGCGATCCTAAATTATTGACCTATACGATTAAAACGAATTTTGATTTTGAATTTCAAGAATTTCAAATAGATTATTATGCGGCGGAGGCAGGACGAAAACTAATCGATCCAAAATACTCCTTGAATATCGCCGAGATCTCTCTCTCAAATCCGAGCAACGTGGACTTCCCGTCGCTAAGAATAGATCCAGCTCAAGGCACCGAAATAAATGTTCTAGATTTCAAGACCTCGGATAGCGGGGCGCAAGGATTTATAGAAGCCGCGACGGGAGCGTTGGAAGCGGCCGACCTTGCGGCTAAAAATAAACAGTATGAGAAATCCATTTCGATATACGAAACGGTTCTTTTAACGATCGAAGATCGTCTCACGGAAAAGTCTAAAAATGAAATAAAAGACTACCTAAAGGGAATTCGATCTCGAATCGCCAATTCTTATATATTCATATACAAAGGCAAACTGGACTTTATCGATGCGCAGCTAAAATCAGCCAACGCTATTCCCGGATCTAACTTAAAAACCTTCTTAGATAAATATAGGGAAATTTTCGGCGATTATCATTCCAAGGTTAAGGAAATTTATCGGACAAAAGATTTGGAAAAAGCTATCGAAGATAGAGTGGAAAAATTAGATATCGCGATTCTTAGTAACATCGAAAAAGAAGGTGATTCCCAGTATTCGAATTTCGATTTTACTAGCGCTACCCTCTCCTACCGCTTCGTTAGAGCGGAACTCTCGTCCAAACGGCCTAATACTCAATCGTACAAGATCCTAAAGACCCGGATCGAAAAGAAAATCAGCGCCTCGGAGGCGACCGGAAGATCCTATTTACATAGCAAGTTAGGCGGCATTTTTCAGACTTTAGAAAAGGATTATATTTCCGAAGGTTTGGAGACCGACGAAAAGGGAAAAAGGCAATATATTGAGCGAATCAAAGAAGGACTGAGATTAGGCTTAGAAACATTGACGCGATCCGAATTCGCGACCGACGAACTAATCAGGAATTATAACACCTTACGAAGCAAAGCCTATTCGTATGCAGGAAAAGTTATATTCGACCAAGGTAGAGCGGACGAACTACTTCACGAAGGGATAGATAAGAAGTTTCAAAAACAAATCGATACATGCATCAAAATCGGTGCCGATCCGAATTCTAGACAAAACGGATCCGGTACCACGGCAATCGAAAGGTTAATCGAAAATAAGCAGATCTTAATCAGCCCTGATGCGGTCAGAATCGCAAGAAATCAAATTCAGCCTAATCCCAGTGCCGATTCGGACCTGTTCAATGCGGTCTTTCAGAGAAAACCCGATGACATTATTAGAGCTGTCCTAAAGGGCGCCGATTCCAACTCCAAGGATTTTTTAGATAATACCCCTCTTCATAAAGCGACGGGTTACGGCTATCCTGATATTTCCGCATTGCTGCTTATGCTTGGGGCCGAGGTAAATTCCAAGAATAGCGACGGAGAAACTCCTCTGCACCGAGCGGTAGGGCAAGGCTCCATCGAAGTCTCTAAGCTTTTGCTTAGCGTCGGCTCGGACGTGAATGCGATTAAGAACGACGGAGAGACGCCGTTATACCGAGCGGTTAGCGCACCGAAAATGGCCAAGTTACTGCTGGAAACCGGAGCCGACGTAAACTTAAAAAATTACGACGGCTGGACCCCGTTACATAAAGTCGCCGAAAGCGGCAGCGGAGAGGTCGCTAAGTTGCTTTTACAAGCGGGTGCCAACGTTAATGCTAAAGATAACGTCGGATGGACTCCCTTAGATTGGGCCGTACAAAAAAATAGATTCGAAAATCCGAATATTGTGAAAATTCTACGATCCGCCGGCGGTCAATGTTTGGTAAACTGCGTGGAGTAGCGGAATCCGCGGAAAAGCGAAATGTTTAAACGCAGAACTAACCGTCAACTTTCCCGATGCTCGTTTAAGTGAGCGACCGAGCAAGGTCTAAGACTAGGTGTTATGAATTAAGCCCGAGGCGGAACTCATCAAGATCTTCGCTTAATATTTTACGAATCCAATCGGGAATAGGTATGGAACTCTTCGTCCGATGGTCGTACGAAACTTGTATAGTCTTGGCTTTTGCAAATTGAACGTTCGTATCGTGTTCGCGGACGATGGACGTAAATTCCCAGGATTTATTTCCAATATTTGAAACGCAAGTGACGACCTCGACTCGGTGTTGCAATTCCACGGGTTTGAGCAAGTCGATCTCTATTCGGGCGAGTAGAAACGGAACATCGTAAATATCTTTGACGGCGAATTTTCTTTGGCAGTAATCGACTCGCCCGATTTCAAGATAAGAAACGTATCTCGAATTGTTTACGTGCGCAAAGGGATCCAAATCATTCCAACGGGTCTGAATCGGAGTAATAAGCACGAAACGTTCCTTAAAATTGCTTCAAGAAGCGGAGATTACCCGAATGCAGATATCGAATATCATGTATTCCATATTTCATCATCACGAGTCGATCCAAGCCGAGTCCGAATGCAAAGCCCGTCCAAGCTTCCGGGTCCAAGCCGTTCAATTTAAATACGTTCGGGTGCACGAGACCGCATGGCATAAGTTCCAGCCAACCCGAATATTTGCAAACCGAACAGCCGACACCGCCGCAAACCTGACAGTTAATATCCAGTTCGAAAGCCGGCTCGACAAACGGGAAAAAGCCGGGACGAAGACGCGTTTTAACTTCCCTCTCGAAGATTCTTGAGAGTAGAACGTCCATCGTATAAATCATGTTCCCGGCCGAGATATCCTTTCCGACGACCATTCCTTCTATTTGATAAAAACATGTCTCATGAGAAGCGTCCACTTCTTCATATCTAAAAACCCTACCGGGAGCGATAATTCGAAATGGAGGTTTCAATTTTCGTAATGCACGAACTTGAATCGGAGATGTATGAGTCCTAAGTAAATTACCGTCGTCCAAATAAAACGTATCCTGCATATCTCTCGCCGGATGATCTTCCGTAAAGTTAAGTGCGCTAAAATTATTGAAATCGGTTTCCACTTCAGGACCGTCCCAAATTTCGAATCCCATCGAAGTAAAAATATCCTCCACTTCGTACTGGATATGGGAGATGGGATGCAATGTCCCCGGTTCGACCGAGCCGATCGGACGTAGAACGTCGAACCATTCCTTAGATGCAAGTTCGTCGAATATTTTCGATTTTAAATTCTCGCGAGTTTGAACGACGAAATCTTCCAATCTTCGAGAAAGATCGTTAGCCTTTCCGCCCATCGTCTTCTTTTCTTCGATGGAAAGCGAGGCCAGGTTTTTTAGAACCGAAGTAAGTTTACCTTTCTTGCCTAAATATTCGTTTTTATTTCGATCCAATTCCGCTTCGTCGGCGGAGGAGGATATGAGATCGGTTGCCTCCGAATAGATTTTGTCCAATTCTTCCGATAAATTCATTTTCTTGATCCCGCAATATCCTTAAGTAAAGGGTAAATTCCCCCGAAAGCCCCGTTGGACATAGCTAGGATCAGAATTTTCTCCCCTTCGAATTGGGGAAGGATTTTCCTTAATTTTAGAATCAAGTCCTTGGGATCCTTACAGTAAAACGGTAAAGTTCCCGAATGCTTCGGGAGCTTTAAAATCAATTTTTTTACGTCCAGGCGATTTTCTTTGGATACCTTTTTTAAATTAAAGATTTCCGTAATAAACGTTACTGTTGAACCGTTAAACGCAAAGGAATATTCCTTTTGAAAAACATTTCTGTGAGAGGTCGCACTCCTAGGTTCAAAAAGGCTAATGATCTTATGATCCGGAAAGGCTTTTCTAACCGATTTAATCGTCTCCTGGACTGCTACCGGATGGTGGGCGAAATCCTCGATCACTATCGTTTTGGATGATTCGAATAAGATCTCTTGACGTCGTTTAACGCCTGGGAATTTTTCCAGCGCATCCAGCAAGAGCGACCTTGGATCCGATTTACCTTCCTTTTTTAGGATTTCTTCGCACACCCGAAGCGCTACTTCGGCATTCCTATAATTATGATCCCCGAAAAAACGGGGACGAAGAACTCGATGACCGGAAACCAAGTTTCCCTTCTTCCAAGAGAGAACGGATTCCTTTCTATTGTATTCGAACGCTTCCGAACGTAAAAACTTAGACGCATCCTTGCATAATTTTTTTAAATTAGCGGCCCCCGCCCAATAGTAAACTTTTCCTTTTCCTGGGACTAATCGCAGTAGGCGGGCAAACATCGTTTCGATTTCTCCGATATCCTTAAAGATGTCCGCATGATCAAAATCTAATGCATTTAATACCGCATACAAAGGTCGATAATGCAGAAACTTAGAGGCTTTGTCGAAGAACGCCGTGTCGTACTCGTCTCCTTCGATGATAAAATATTCGCCGTTTGAATATTCGAAGCCGGGAAAACCATCCTGACGAATTCCACCCACAAAAAGACTGGGATTCAATCCCGCCTCCTTGAGCAAATAGTGTATCAAGAAAGTCGTAGTTGTTTTACCGTGAGTCCCGGCCACTACTACGACCTTCTTCCCCGCTAAAATATAGCGTTCTAGAGCGGAAGACATGGATGCATATTCCAAGCCTTCGTTTAAAACTTCCTCTACTTCGGGATTTCCGCGAGAGATGGCATTACCGATTACGACTAGATCTTTTCCCTTGAGACGGGACGGATCGAATCCTTCTGCATAAGGAATTCCCCATTCTTTTAGCTTGTCGGACATAGGCGGATAAACACCCGAATCCGAACCGGAAACTTCATGGCCTAAACTCCGAAGCATCGAAGCAAGATTCCCCATTGCAATGCCGCCGATTCCGATTAGATGAATCTTCAATTTAATAGCGTCCTAAAGATATTATATAAGATCGTAAATACCAGAGCAAGACTAAGCAAATATGCGACGGATGTTAAGGAGAAAATTAAGAATTCTCCGGCCTCGGAGCCGCTGACTCTCCTCATTCCTACAAAACAAAGATAATAGGAATATAAGAAGGCGATTCCTATAAACAATGCGTGGAAAGGCGAAGGTAGAATCCAAAAAATCGAAGATGCGGAAAATGGAAGGAATGCGATCGTTAAAACGTCTGCAGGAGGAAAACTTTCCCCTTTCGTTCGATCTATCTTTCTATAAAATACCCGAAGAACGTCCAATTGAAATACTACGAATAATATGATCGGATAAACGACAATCGAAGCGAGTACCCCGGAAAAAAAAGAAGTACTTACTTCTTCCGCAAAAATCCATTCAAAGGCGATGCGAATTAGGTTACTCGAAAATTTTGCGATCGGCCCCAAAATCCAAAGGGCATAATGCAATCGAAACAATTCCTTTCGCCCTAATAGCGGTTCTCTTAGATATAAATCGAACGCCTCCTCGGGAGATCGAAATAACCTCTCTAAGAGGGAAAGTTTTGCCTTATCGACTTCGGATACCGATTCTATTTGGGATATTGGAATCATTTCTTCTTAGGAGGCGGAGGTGAAATTTTCGGTGCTGCCAGCTCTATCCGACCCGCACTCTCTTTGATTTTACGAAAGGATTCCTCTGTCACGTAAAAAGGGGGTTCCCTAAAGCTTCCGTTCCAAATTCTAATCGTAGGAACGTATTTCTTATCTCCGATTTCCGTCGGTTTATGAAAACGAAACGTAATCTCGTCTCCTTCGGTTAACAAAATTTTCATTGTAGCCAAGGAATATTGGGAGTCCGATCCTTCGGGGGCGAGTAGACTGCCGACTTTAAAGCCTGCTCCTTTTTCCTGGTCCGGATATAATTCCACTCTTAGATTAATCGCAGCTCGATATAAGTCTTCGCCTACGTTAGGATCCAATAATATGATTTTTCCTGAAACCCGTCGCCAATAGTTCCGTTTAGCTCCGTTTTCTTGGTATGGATGGTTATCGATACGGACCGGCTTTCCGCCTTCTTCTAAATAATAAATTTCCTTTACCGATTCCTTTCCCGGAAAGACAAGTTGTCTCTGGCGGAAATCATCCGGGCCTTTTTGGAATCGATCGAAAATATACGAGTAGGCCGAAAGTAAAACTCGAGGAGTTCCTTCCTCTAGTACGATGCGGGTCGAGCCGTTCGAGTGTTTTTTACCGAAACGGAGAGTCTTGGTTCGATTTCCCGAGTATAGAATTAACCTAGGAGCTCCATCTCCCAAATCCAACGAAGAGGATATCGGAACACCTTCGGCGATAGATTCGGAATCTTTTACCTTAAGTTGCCCTAAATCCCGAAACGTGTTTTCGGCATTATACCCGCCTTCATACTCGATCTTCTTTTCGGTTTCCTTATCCAAAGAGGAAACTAGAAAGAATTGTCCGCCTTTTTTGACGCCTTCTTTCAAAGAGATGGAGAAAGGGGTTTTATAGAAAGTTTCTCCCGAATCGTCCATCCATTCCTTGCTCGGAGGAAGATATTCCAATTTATCCAGCGATAACTTCCAGTAAGTAATTTCGGTTAGATCTTCCTTTCGATCTTCTACTAGAAGAAATACGATGAAGAGAAGAGCGACCGAACCGAAAAGAAGGTAGAGCTTAGTCCTCATCCTTCCTCCCGATTTTTCTTCTTCGAATCACATAAATCGAACCTAATCCTGCGATTAGACCCGGGAAGACGAACATTCCCAAAATCCAAACCGCCCTCTTTTGCCCGTCCGTAAGTGAAACCGTTTGTATCTCTTCTTTCTTGGGGGCAATTGCCGGCAGACTTAAATTCTGATACATCCAAGTGGTCGAGGAGCTGGCGAGTTCATAGTTTGCGGCGAACGGAAGATATTGATCGGTTAACCAAGAAGTTCCGGAATAAATAACGATTCTTCCTTGCTCCTCAGCGGCGGAATCGTTCGGAATGGAAGGGATCGGAGGAGCTCCCGGAATCACGTCCGCAGGAGAAGTTTCGGTTTTCTGGATCGTTTGAAGAACCAGTCCGATCGGAAGATTCTTTTTTTCCTCCCCCGGATCTTGTTTGCCGTTTTGATTCGGGTCGAGATAAGCATCTCCCCCGCTTTCTAAAAGAATATAGGAATCGAATTCTTTTTTATTTCCCGCAGTAGCCTTAGCTTCAAAATAACCGGAATACGGAAATACTACTCCAAGATCTTTCTTGGAAAGAGATTCCTCGATCGGATGCTTACGAAAGGATTTAGTTACGATAACTCCCGGCTGGGATGGAATTTGAGAAAAACCGGTTTTAACAAAACTATAGCCGACTTCTTGTAGGAGCCAATCGAAAGTTTCGCCTCCCTTAGGTTCGATCGTAATCAGAACTTTACCCTTTCGTTTCAAAACATAATCCAAGACTGCGACTCTAGCTTCGGGACCTAACGGTACCGTCGGCCCTGCAATCACTAAAAGATCCACATTATCGGGAACCTTCGGAGGCCATCCGTCTTTGAATCCCAAGCCGAAAACTTTGAAATTCAAAAACGCCAAGCCTGCACTGAGACGATTTAATCTTTCATTCGGTAAATTTTGAAATGCCTGGGAATAACGCTCGCCGTTCGATTCCGTAAAGTAGATCTTTCTTTCGCTTGTGGTTACGTTAACGACCGCTTGAACGAATTTTCTTTCAAAATCTTCCAGGTCGGTCTTATCCTTTACGCTGATTCTTTGTTCGGGAAATTTTTCAACGGCGGTCGCGCCTTTTTTCTTAAAGCGCACTAGCACGATGCCATTCGAAACTTGGCCGAAATCCGCGAGTTCGTCCAATTCCACATCCGCATTAATGAACTTAACTTTAAACACTGGGTGAATCGAGGTAAGCTGACCCAACAAGATTTCGAGATCGGGGCGAATTCTTCTTAAAGCAAGCGAATTGGACTTATCCGAGGCGGGCGAGCTTTCTAAAGGCCTCGGGTAGAAGGCTATCACATCAAGCTCGCCTTCCGGAAGTTGTTTCAGAATTTTTTTTGCTTCCAAAGAAAAGGAAAACTGTCCCTGGGAACTTAAATCGAAATTATGATTTCTGATGCTCGAAACGTAGTTCGCCAAGATGATGATCAGGAGTAAAATTCCCGTTCCTAAAAGGAAATCACGAATCAGCCCCTGCTTCGAAGACTTTAAGCTGGATTGTGCACCTAACGATTCCCTTTCCCATTCTCGTAATAAGCCCAGAAAAAAGCTTCCGAGAACGAAAAGGACCAAAAGTACTAAAAGGAATTCCCGGACCGAAGAGATCCAAACGGGAGCCGCACCTCCCTTTTGGAGAGCGAAGTCTTCCAAGTAAGATCGTAAAAAATAAATTCCTAATGCACCGATTCCTAATCCGGATGAAACCAGTTGGTTCATATCCGTTTCATCTTTCTTAGGAATTAAAAAAGAAATACTTCCTGCTGCGATGAAAAGGGCAAGAATTCCTAAAGAAAAACCCAATTTAGAGCCGACTGCAACCAAGCTATCGTAAATCGGAAAGAAGAGGAGTAAACCTAGGATGGATCCCCAGGAAAGAATTCGGCGAAATAATTCGTTCTTCATCCTCTCCACCTCCTAGATTCGAGAACTTTGACCGTTAAATATAAAAAGAATATCGTTCCGCTCAAAAAGAAAACGATGCTGTTCAAAGGAAGCACTCCTTTCGAAAACCCGATAAAATGGGAAAAAATGTGCAAATGAAATAGAACTTTTCTCGTAACCGCATCAAAAAGATACGAGAAGAACCCGATCACCCAAAGCGTCAGCAGAATCATAACGGAAATCAGCATGGATATCATCTGATTCTTTCCCAAACTCGAGCCGAATAAGCCCACTGCAAACGTAAACAATCCGAGTAAAAAAACTCCGATTGTTCCGGAAGCGACGATGTACAAAGGCGCTTTCCAAAAGAAATATAAGAATAACGGAAAGAGACCGTCTACTAAGACCGAAACGATCAAACAAACAAAGGCGCCGAACAAAAATTTTCCGACTACGATTTCCAAGTCGGTCACGGGAGCGGTAAAGAGTAACTCCAGAGTGCCTCGATTTCTTTCTTCCGTAATCGATCCCATAGAAACGATAAGCATCGCGATTAAAATCGTGCTCATAAAGGAAATGAAAGTTACGACCGTCGTCTCCGCATAATTCGTCCCGGAATTAAAATTAAGAATCAGGACAAAAAGGGAATTTAAGAACGCCGTACCACCCAAGACTAAGGGAGCAAGATAGGTTCCGAAGAACACCCTCACTTCCTTCCAAAAAATCCATTTAACATTACGAAACATCAATATTGTCCCTTAAACTTTGTTCATAAAGATCTGTTCCAGGGTCACGTCCTGCTTACGTATATATTCCGGCAGGATTCCCGAAGAATTTATTCCGAAATAAAGTTCCTCTTTGAATTTTCTTTCCGATCCGGTATTAACCAGAAACGTAATCCCTTGCGGCTCTTCTCCTACGAAACGAATCGTAGCTCCGACTTTATTCGAAATCCCGGTCAGGTAGGCTTCGATCTCCGCTTTAGGTTTACCCGAAAGAGTCACTTCCAAACCGGAAAGATTTTCCATTTCTTTTTCCAACTCGGATCGATCGCATTGATACACGATTCTTCCATTGTGAAGGAATAGAAACCGATTACACGTTTTATAGACTTCCGGAAGAATATGACTCGAAAGCAAAATCGTGTGTTTTTCCTGCAAGTTTTGAATCAAGCTTCGGATCTCAACGATCTGCCTAGGATCCAAACCGGAAATCGGTTCGTCCATAATGATCACTTCGGGATTTCCCAAGATCGCTTGTGCGATACCCACGCGCTTTTTAAATCCTAGCGAGAGAGTTTCGATCACCTTATCTTTTACACCGGAGAGGTCGGTTAACGAACAGACCCTTTCGAGTTCGGATTGGACACTCTCTTCGTCGATTTGTTTGATTCGCGATGCAAAGATTAGATATTCCGATACCGTCAGCTCGGGATAAAGAGGAGGAGTTTCGGGAAGATAACCGATTTTTCTCTTTACCTGGAGCGGGTGTTCAAAGGTATTCAAACCGTCTAACTCGCAGATTCCATCGGTCGCGATCAGATATCCGGTCAAAATTCGAATGGTTGTAGTTTTTCCGGCTCCGTTTAAACCGAGAAGGCCGACGATCTCGCCCTCTTTCAGTTCGAAGTTCAACCGGTCAATTGCCAGTTTCTTTCCGTAGAATTTGGAAAGGTTCCTTACTTTTATCATACTGCTTTCTTTTCCGGAAATTCCGGTGATTGGAGAAATTTCTTTATGGACGGTTTGGGAAAGAATACCTCACACCGAGGGATGGGGGTCAATCATTTTCCCGCAGAATAGTCCGTTCCGAATGAATGTCGGGTGAATCTGAAATCGTACGTAAGAAGACTGGAACGATCGTTCTCCTTACACATAACTACCGATTTAAAACACGAGGAAAAAAGAATTGCGAAACCTAGGCTCGGAAGGAAAGCATCCTTTAACGACTACAGTATAAGGCATTCCATGGCAATAGCAAACTTCCTAAACGAAGCCAAAGCACAAGGCAATCGACTATTCCTCCAATTCGGAGGACAAGGATCTCCTTGGTTAAAAGAGCTCTCCAAGCTCTATGAATCGGACCCCTCCCTAAAGGAATTCTTCGATACCGCCTTTAAATCTCTTGCGGAAGAACTTCCTCACATAGATAAAAAATACATTCCGCAAGGCTATGACTTCGAATCCTGGCTAAAGAATCCGGAATCCGCGCCGGATGAAAGTTACCTTTGCAGCGCCACCGTTTCCATTGTCGGAATCTTCCTAACCCAAGTCGGAAATTACGTCTCTTTGACTCATAAAGGATTTTCCACATCCGAATTGGTATCCAATGCGGTCGGTGCGACAGGACATAGCCAAGGCGTCATTCCTGCCGTATTGATCGCGCTCGGTAAAGAAGGCTCGGAGTTTTACAAAGAATTTTCAAAATTTCTGAAGTTTGTTCTGTATCTCGGATATCGTGCACAAGAACAATACGGGATATTCAGTCCGACGGAAGATTTGCTGAAAGGTAACGAAGAAATCGGCGACAAGCAACCTGCTCCGATGGTTGCAGTAATCGGCTATTCCCCAGCCGAATTGGATGAAAGAGTCAAATCGATCAACTCGGAGCTAGGACTCTCGGGATTGAAAGCACTTTACGTTTCTCTTTACAATACTCCCGATTCCAATATTATTTCAGGCGATCCCGATAAGCTTCTTCTATTTCGCAAAAAGTACAAAGCCGAAATGGACGAACGAAAAATCAAATTCGTGTATCTCAGAACGACTGCTCCGTTTCATTGTCCGTTAATGGAAGCTACTGAAAATTCCGTTCCTAAGGATATGGAAAGAATCGGTTTTGCTTATAAAGGATCCGATCTGAAAATTCCGGTCTTCTCGATTTTTGACGGAAGAAATTTTCAGAACGAGTCGGAAGTAGCTCTTCCTTTGTTCAGAGAAGTTCTGATCAAAGCTTTACATTGGAATAAAGCGATGGCCGCTTTTGCAAAGACCCCTAAATTAGTAGGCATAGATTTCGGACCTAGCGTCGTTTCTCAGAAATTAACCCAGGCTAATTTAGAAGCATCCGAAAACAAAATTTACAGCGCTTCTAGTCCAAAAGACATTAAGGTTCTTTTGGCTTAGGTCAAGTTCGCCGCGATAAATCCGCGGCGAAAGGTTACGAACCTGAACCCCCTCCGGGTTAATTTTCCAAGATTTGTGAGAACCGCAGCAAGGCGGTTCTCCTTTCTTTTTCCCGATGCGATTCGCAGAAAATTACTTTTTCAAGTTCTAGCTCCGTATAGAGAAGAAGGTCTTCCTCGTTTAGGAAGATCGGCATACCAAGCCGGACTTCATTGCGAACTGAAACTTTGGATACAGGTCAAAGATCCGACCGCAAAATCGGCCGAGGCGCAGAATCAATACATTTCACCTAAGCAAAAATCGATTCTCCGGGAAATAGCGAATCGATTTTATCCCGAGGCGATTCACGCCAGATATAACGACCGTACGACGAGAGCGATGCTCGCTAGAAACGAGGCCGTTCGAGGCGCCGCTCTCCAAACCGATTTTTTCGATTTCAGGGCGGACTTTCTCCTCCCGAAACTAAACGGATGGGAGATCGTCGTGGTCAAGGCTTCCTCTTCGATGAAGAAGTCTTATTCTCAAGAATTGTCCTTCTTAAGAATGGTAATGGAAGAGGCAGGCTTTCGCGTAATTCAGACTACAGTATTATTTTTGAATTCTAAGTATTTATATTTAGAAGGTGAGGTCGATCAAAACGCTCTCTTTATTCGCAAAGACGTCAGCAAGGAAACTCTTGCAGCCCTTCCTAGCACTAGGGACCGAGCTTTTAGAATGCTGGAGGTTTTGGAAGAGACTTCGCTTCCGTCCAGGGCAAACATAAAATCCTGCGAGCACCCTCGAAGCTGCCAGTATCCGGACAATTGCCTATCGGACTCCCCGCCGGGAGATTTATTTTCGTTAAGGGAAGGTAAAGAAGAAACGCTTCGCCTGTGGCATGCAGGAATTCGAAATCTTTCCGAGATCGCCGAGTACGACGAATTTACCCTCAGACAAAAAATCCAAATCAATGCGGTAAAAAGCGGAAGAGAATATCTTAATAAGGAGAACCTGCTGCAGTTTATGGATAAGTTGCGATTTCCTCTGTATTTCTTGGATTTCGAAACTATTAACCCTCCTGTACCGATTTATCATAAATCGAATCCGTTTCAGCATATTCCGTTTCTATTTTCTCTTCATATCCTTCGCAGCAATTTAAAGGAAGAGCCCGAGGAATTTTCATACATTGACGACAATCGTATCGATCCAAGATTGGGGATTTTACAATCTCTCTCGGCTAAGATCGGCGGCGGAGGCACGATCTTAGCGTTCAACGATACATTCGAAAAACGTTGTCTCAAAGAATCGGTGCTCGTTTTTCCCGAATTCCGAAATTGGTTTGAATCCATTGAATCCGACTTTCTGGACTTAGCGCTTCCATTCTGGGATTTTGATTATTATCATCCCGACCAGGACGGAACCACTTCCCTTAAATCCGTTCTTCCGGTCTTAACCGGCGAGAATTATAAAAATTTGACCATCAATGCCGGCTATCTGGCGAATTCGGAATTCTTACGGATAAAAACGGAAACGATAAGCGAAGAAGAGAGAAAAAGAGTACAGTCCGACCTGAAGAAATATTGCCGCATGGACACGTATGCGCTTATACTCATTCTTCGAAAGCTTTCCGAAAAATTGGATTGGGCTCCAAAACTCTAATCTTCGCTCCAAGCTCGAGCAAAATGTGAATGATCCGTTCGAGCCCCCTTCGGTTCATTTTCCTCCGGTCTTCGATAGTTTCACTATTGATGCAAAGAGTTCCGTATCTAGCTAAAATCCGACTTGTCGGATGGGCTCGGCCGAATTCCCTATCCTTAGAATGGCGGCTCAAAAGAATATTAAAAAGATCGTACTCGCATACTCGGGTGGATTGGACACTTCCGTTATCCTGACCTGGTTAAAGGAAACCTACGGCTGCGAAGTCATAGCCTTTACGGCGGACGTCGGGCAGAAGGAAGAACTGACCGGTTTGGAAGAAAAAGGAATTAAGACCGGGGCATCGAAAGTATATATAGAAGATCTTCGGTTGGAGTTCGCCCGGGATTTCATTTTTCCCGCCATCCAAGGGAATGCAATTTATGAAATGCGTTACTTGTTAGGAACGTCTTTAGCACGTCCGCTCATCGCAAAAGCGATGGCCGAAGTCGGCAAAAAAGAAGGAGCGGATGCCTTCGCACACGGGGCAACGGGGAAAGGGAACGACCAGGTCCGCTTTGAATTGGCATTTAAATCCCTGGCTCCGAAAAAGGAAATTATAGCGCCTTGGAGAACCTGGAGCTTTGGAGGACGTGCCGATCTTATCGAATATGCAAAATCGAAAGGGATTCCTGTTCCGGTGACGGCTTCAAAACCCTATTCTATGGATCGTAACCTAATGCATATTTCCTACGAGGGCGGAATCTTAGAGGATCCGTACAAAGAACCGAACGAAGATATGTTTTTACTCACGGTATCACCCGAGAAGGCTCCGGATTCCCCCGAATACGTGGAATTGGATTTTCAAGAAGGTAATTGTGTCGCAGTAAACGGCAAAAAATTGAATCCGCTAGAAGTTATGGAGATCCTCAACACGTTGGGCGGGAAGCACGGGATCGGCCGCGTCGATATCGTGGAAAACAGACTCGTGGGAATTAAATCTAGAGGAGTTTATGAAACTCCCGGCGGAACGATCCTATTTCACGCACATAGAGATCTCGAATCCATCACGATCGACCGGGATACCCAGCATCATAAAGATAAACTTTCCATAGAATTGGCGGAACTCATATACAACGGACATTGGTTCTCATCCCGGATGGCCGCCGTTCGAGCATTCATCTCGGAGACGCAAAGGTTCGTCACAGGAACCGTAAAATTAAAACTTTATAAAGGAAACGCGACAGTCGTGGGGAGAAAATCCCAAATCTCTTTGTACAATCCTGAAATGGCGACCTTCGAAAAAGAAGAGCTCTATAATCAAAAAGACGCCGAAGGGTTTATAAATTTGTACGGACTTCCCGCTAAGGAAGCGGCGAGATTAAGAAAAAAATGACGAGGATCGCGATATACCCCGGCTCTTTTGACCCGCTTACAAACGGTCACGTGGATATCCTTCAGAGATCCATGGGACTGTTCGATAAAGTCATCATCGGGGTTGCCGTAAACTCGAGCAAAAGCTTCCTTTTTTCGATCGAAGAGCGATTAGGTTTTATTCGGCAGGTTACGGAAGGTTGGGCCAATTTGGAAATCGATACTTTCGAAGGATTAACCGTGGATTATTGCAGAAAGCGGGGCGCAAAGAGTATCATCAGGGGCCTCCGTGCCGTAACCGATTTCGATTATGAATATGCAATTTCCCTAATGAACAAGAAGCTGGCGCCTGAAATCGAAACGATCTTTCTCATGTCTTCCAACGAGTATTCGTTCGTATCTTCGACGATCGTCAAGGAAGTAGCAAGACACGGTCGCGATGTCTCCGCCCAAGTACCGGACATCGTAAGCAAAGCATTACTTAAAAAACTATCGAAATAAGGAAAACCAATGGCTAGAACGTTTATTATGATTAAACCCGACGGCGTAAAAAATAAACACGTCGGAGACATCCTTCAACGGATCGAAAAAGAAGGATTCAAGATTCTCGGACTGAAATACCTCAAACTTTCTCTGGAAGACGCTAAACAATTTTATAAAGTTCACTCCGCTCGTCCTTTCTACAATGATTTATGCAATTATATGTCTTCGGGACCGATCGTTGCAGCCGCTCTAGAAAGAGAAAATGCCGTACAGCATTGGAGAGACGTTATCGGAGCTACCGATCCTAAGGAAGCTGCCGCCGGAACGATCCGAGCCCTATTTGCGGAAAGCAAAGAAGCGAATGCCGTGCACGGCTCGGACTCCGACGATAACGCGGCTCTTGAAATCAGCTTTTTCTTTAAAGGTAACGAATTATTCTAATTCCTTTTATCTTCGATTAGAATTAGTATCCGAGAATCGGACCATTACTATAGAACCCGGTGTTTTCGAAGGAAGGCATCGGGTTCTTCTTTTAACGGGTAGCGCCGAAGGCGCCAAGGCTCGACGAGATATCGGGAATTTTTCTAGTAAGAATTACAAAAAATCCTTGTACTTTCGAGAAATATATTTCCTTATTTTTTCAAGGTAGGCGAAATCTTTCCCTCATTTCGACCGAAGCTAATAATATGAACGCTACAACCAAGGAACAGATCCTAAAGCATAGTCGCATTATAGAAAAATATCGAATCAACGATTCGCTATCCAGCAGTGCGCCGGATTGGATGGACGATGTTTTAGAAGTGATTTATTCTCAGGAAGAATTTGCCGGTGACCGTCCGGATATCGACCTGGACAGCGAATAAAACTTTCCTTTTCAAACCATATCAAATCGAAAGACTCTTAAGATGGCCGAATTTGGCCGTTCTCTCTTCGATTATTTCCGAATTTAAACGCCTTCTTTTTTGAAATTCAAAACCGGGCTTTTCAGCTCGTTAGATTTATTTTTTAAGAATAAAATTCTTGGTGATTTAATATGGAGATGGTTCTCTTGATTCATCGCGGCTGCGAATCGATCGGAGAAGACCAATGAATGATATCACGGGAAAACGAATTACCTTACGAACCGCGCAGGCGGAAGGGTTCGTCTTTTGTAAGCCGGAGACCGTCGCGAGAATCAGGCAAAACGATCTTCCTAAAGGCGATCTTTTCGGAGTCGCAAAAGCAGCGGCTCTATTAGCTTCAAAAAAAACATCGGAACTCATTCCTCATTGCCATCCGGTTCCGATAGATTTCTTTTCGGTGGAATTCGAAGTTCTTCAAGAAAAGAATGCGATTCGAATTCTTACCTCCGCAAAATCGATAGGAAAAACCGGAATCGAGATGGAAGCTCTGACAGGTGTTTCTGTCGCCGCCCTTGTCATTTACGATCTTCTTAAACCGATAGATAAGGAATTGGAAATTTCCGCCATTCGCCTTTTAGAAAAGAAAGGAGGCAAAAGCGATTCCCATATCGCAAAATTCGCCGCAGGCTCAAGAGCTGCGGTTTTGATATGTTCCGATTCCACGTTTTCGGGAAAAAGGGAAGACGGTTCAGGTCCTGCAATCGAAGAATTGTTAAGAGAACAAGGCGTGGAAATAGCGGAGAAAAAAATCGTTCCGGATGAGCCCGAGGAAATTCGCAAAACCGTTTTAAGTTGGGCCGATCAAAAACTGGATTTAATCGTAACCTCCGGAGGAACCGGCCTCGGACCTCGAGACAACACGGCGGATACGATCAAAAGTATCCTAGATCAGGAAATTCCGGGGATAGCGGAAACCATGAGAGCCTTCGGGCAGGATCGAACTCCGTTTGCAATGTTATCCCGTTCGATAGCGGGAAGAATCGGAAAAACGTTGGTCATTTGCGTACCCGGAAGTACGAACGGGGCCAAGGAAAGTCTGCAAGCCGTTCTTCCGGCAATCTTTCATGCAAAAAAAATGATGCGAGGAGAAGGACATTGATCTCGGTAGAGGAAGCGGTTTCCCGAATCTTAAATCAAACCGAATCGGCGTCCTCCATGACAGTCTCGCTAAAGGATGCAATCGGACTAGTACTCGCCCAATCCGTGAATGCGGATCGAGATTATCCTCCGTTCAACAGAGCCACGATGGACGGATTTGCCATTCGCGAAGAAGGCTTTTCTCCGGATCGCATCTACAAATTTACGCAAGAAGTCTCCGCAGGCATGTCGATCGATCTACATCCGGAAGAGGAGGCCGTCCGGATCATGACCGGAGCTCCAGTTCCCGACGGGTTAAACGTCGTCATAAAAGTGGAAGATAGTAGGGAACAAAATACGGTGGGCGAAATTCGGTTCGAAGCCAAGTCTATTAGAAAATACTTAAATATAGCGCTACAAGGCGAGGATCTTAAGAAAGGGGATCTTGTTTTTTCAGGCGGGGAGACTCTTTCAGCAGCGGCGATTTCTTTGCTAGCCTCTCTCGGAATGCGGAACATTAAAGTTTCCGCACCCCCGAAAGTTAGCATTATTTCGACCGGTAACGAAGTCGTTTCGATCGAGCAAGACCCTTTACCCTGGCAAATTCGGGATTCCAATTCCTATTCGCTACTTTCATTTCTATCCAAATTCGGAATCGAACCCGAATTCGTTACCTTAGTACCTGACGACGAATCTAAAATACGCGAGGCCCTCGCAAAAGGATTAGAATCGGATATTCTTTTACTCTCGGGGGGAGTTTCGATGGGGAACCTAGATTTAATTCCCCCTGTTCTCAAAAGTTTATCGGTCGAACAAGTATTTCATAAGGTTTTGATAAAACCGGGTAAACCGATTTGGTTCGGAAAACGAAAGAGGACCGCTGTCTTCGGATTACCCGGGAATCCTTTCAGCGTCCAAGTGTGTGCTCGTATTTTCGTAGAACCGTATATTCGAAAATTTCTAGGTATGAATTCCGAACAACCTTTGCAGCTTCCATTCCTAGGATCCAGAAAAAAGAAGAACCAACTCGCCGAATATTTTCCCGTAATTCTGCAAACTAACGACAGAACAGGCGTCTCGCCCAAACTATTTAACGGCAGCGGGGATATTCGGGCCGGATTATTTTCGGATGGAATCGCTTTACATGCCTCGAGCAGTGATTCGCTTGAAGTCGGTGATTTCGTCGAATTTAGAGCCTGGCAATAATTTTCGACGAACCATTCCCATCCGGAAATTTCCACGGAGTTATGACGAAGGAATTCGAAGGAAAGAGGGATGGATCGATCGTTTTTGAATCCTGGGTTCGTTTTGGCCGCACCCAATCAATCGTCAATCGGTTCCCGTTCTATAACTAAAATAGAAAATACTTCCATTCTATCTCGAATCGCGAACTAGCAATCCGGATTGACCGAGGTTTACGTTCTATTCAAATGAGCGTATAGCCGGGAGGGCTAGCATGACCGCTAAAAAAAGAATTGCCGTAGCGAAAGGAGACGGAATCGGACCGGAGATAATGGATGCGACTCTTCGGATCTTGGAAGCAGCAGGAGCAAAGATTGAGCCGGTCTTTATAGAAATCGGGGAACAAGTCTACAAGAAGGGACATAGCGCCGGAATCGAACCTTCCGCTTGGGACATACTCCGCGAAACGAAAGTTTTTCTAAAGGCCCCGATCACGACTCCTCAAGGCGGAGGTTATAAAAGCTTAAACGTGACTGTCCGTACTACCCTCGGTCTTTTTGCAAACGTTCGCCCTTGCGTTTCTTTATATCCGTACGTGGACACGAAGCATCCTCTACTCGACGTCGTGATAGTTCGGGAAAACGAAGAGGACCTTTATACCGGAATCGAACATAAACAAACTACCGACACGGTACAATGTCTTAAATTGATCTCGCGTCCGGGATCCGAGAAAATCATCCGTTATGCGTTCGAATATGCGAAGGCATACGGAAGAAAGAAAGTCACCGCTATGGTCAAAGACAATATCATGAAGCAATCCGACGGACTCTTTCATGACGTGTTTAAAGAGATCGCGAAAGATTATCCCGATATAGAATCGAATAGTGAAATCATCGATATCGGCGCCGCTCACTTAGCGGAACGCCCCCAAACGTATGACGTTGTCGTAACGTTAAATTTATACGGCGATATTATTTCGGATATCGTTGCACAGGTGGCCGGCTCCGTCGGGATGGCGGGTTCGGCGAATATAGGAGAGATTGTTTCCATGTTTGAAGCAATTCACGGTTCCGCTCCGGATATCGCCGGAAAAAATATGGCCAACCCGTCCGGCCTCTTAAACGCGGCAGTCATGATGCTTGTTCATTTAGGCCAGCCCGATATCGCCGCAAAAATTCAAAACGCTTGGCTTCTCACGATCGAAGAGGGAATTCACACCGGAGATATTTTCAAGGCGGGAGTCAGCCGGATTAAAGTGGGCACTAAGGAATTTTCGGAAGCAGTGATCGGAAACCTAGGTCATCTGCCGGAAAGATTTAAACCGATTTCATTCGGGAAAGCGAAGGCCATTCATATTCCCGATTACAAAAGAATCCCGATAATGAAGGAATTGGTCGGCGTGGACATCTTCTTGGATTGGTCATCCGGATCACCCGACGAATTGGGTAAGAAACTTTCGAACTTATCCTCGGACTTAAAACTTCGGATGATTACTAATCGAGGAGTTAAAGTATATCCGAATGGTGCACCCGAGACATTTCTAACCGACCATTGGAGATGTAGATTTATACATCCCGATACGCCAGATTCTGAGATGGGAGACGGCTTTATAAAAATCCAGCCCGAACAAATAGGAAAACTTCTCTTAAAAATCTCGGAAGCGGGATTAGATAGCATCCAAACCGAAAACCTGTATAAATTCGGAGGAAAACGTGCCTTTTCTCTCGGACAAGGCGAGTAAAAGATATTGAAAGCATTTAAGTAAGCTAATTAACTTATTTGGATGCTTTAAGTACTCGACTTCTTTCTTAAATAGGAGACTCTCTCTCCTCAGTCGATTCTAGCCTAACGGTGACTATGAAAAATTTTGAGAAAAGCGAAGCATATGAAGTGATCCGGCTTTTAAATCTAGATGAAAAAGACGGAAGAAAATTTTTATCCCTGATCTCACCCGAGCCTAGTTTAGCGGAGTGGATTAGATTTGCTCGCATCGGATTTCTTGCCTTAGGTTCGGTTCTATTTGCTTCGGGAGTCATTTTCTTCTTTGCCTATAACTGGGCGGGGATGGATAGGTTTGCGAAATTAGGACTGATCGCCGGTTCATTATCCGTCGTTTCGATCGCGTCGTTCTTTATAAAAAAAGAATATTATTCGTATCAAGCCCTCTTGTTCACAGCCGTAATTCTTACGGGAGTTCTACTCGCAGTGTACGGACAGATTTATCAAACCGGAGCCAATTCCGTGGATTTGTTCATTAGCTGGACCATCCTTAGCCTAGGATTCGTAGCTGTCGGAAATTCAGCGTTTCTCTGGCTTTTTTGGATCGTACTGCTGAATTCCACGATTCAACTTTATGGAAAACAAATATTGTTCAGGGATGAAAATCCCTATCTGTACTCGTTGGCATTATTGATAAATCTAGGATTCATTGCCGCCTACGAATTAACAAGAAACCGGAGCGAGCAGAAAGAAACCGCTGCTTGGTTTCCGAACGCAGTCGGAGTGATCGCCTTTTATTTCGTGATATGGGGTTCTATATTCAGTATATTCAGAGATCAAAAAGGAATCGGCGATTTTATTATGATAGGTATGTCGATTCTTTTTGCGGTCGGTATCTATTTCGTTTATAGACGTATGATTCGGCGCTTAGGGATGCTCGCGATAGCTTTACTTTCGGGAATCACTCTCATATTTTCAATCATGATTAGACAGTTCGATTGGGATAATTTTATATTACTGTTTTTCTTCGGAGGAGTCGTACTGACCGCTGTAACCGCATGGAGCGCAAAACATCTTATAAACGTTAGGAACGAATGGAGACAGGACGAAAGAAAGGGATGAATTTAAAAGAAATTGCGATTCAACTCGCCTTAAATCAACAACAAGAAGAAACGTTAAACTCTTTCTTTACCCGCTCTAAAGGGGATAATGCCCCCTGGTACGTTCATTTGGTCGTCATCATCGGATCCTGGTTTGCCGCTTTATTAATATTACTCTTCTTATTTTTAGCCGAGATACTTAAGACCACGGACAGCCTTAAATATCTGGGAGGAATCGTCTTACTCGGTTCTATGGCAATACCTTTATTGGATAAAGATAAAAAAATATCCGAACCGTTATTAGTATCTTTGGGATTTCTAGGTCAAATTTTGTTCTTTCTCGGAATCGCATCCTCTCATCTGGAAACGAACACGATCAGTCTCTCCGTCCTAATCGTAGAGACGATTTTGTATTTCCTATCCGGAACTTGGATTCAAAGATTTATCTCGGTCATCTTGTTCTTTTCGGCTTCTGGAACTTTACTTTATCATAATGAGATAATCGCTGCTATTCATTTTTTATTAGCGTTGGCCGGGGTATCGCTGATTTTACTTTTCCGTTTCGAAACTAGGCTCGTAACCTATAGTCCGTTGATTCCGAGGTTTTTTTTACCGACTGCATATGCTCTTGCATTTTGTATTTCGGGCATTTCTTCCTTATCCGTAAGCAGGGGGGAATTACTTCATGCAGATTGGAGAATTTCAGGGGTAATCGGAGTCGTTATTCTTGCCGCCTATCTACAAGATTGCTTTCGTATTTTTGCGAAAGAACATCTAACGGCAACTAGCCTAACTATCGCCGGAATTTGCGTCGCTTTACTTTCAACTCTCCAAGCTCCGGGAATTTCCTTTTCCGTTTTGCTTATTTTGATAGGCTTTAGACAAAAACTAACGTTTATTCTTGTATTAGGGTTGCTATCGATCGCAGGATACTTAACCGATTTCTACTATTCCTTAAAAATGACCCTTTTAGCGAAATCTTACGTACTTTTAGGATCCGGTGCCCTCTTCATATCGGCGTATCTGCTGCTCTCGAAATTGTTCCCGGAGAAGGAGATTAAGCAATGAAAGATACATTACGGAAACCGATTATTTTTTTAAACTTAGCTGTCATTCTTCTTATCGTGGGAATCGAAACTTTTAAGAAAGAAAAGGTACGGGAAACCGGCGAATTAGTGCTCTTCCCTCTAGTACCGGTCGACCCTCGCTCGTTACTGCAAGGTGATTATATGCAACTGGCCTACGATATCACTCGTTCGAATTTTACGGAAGATTTATCTAGCTCCGGTTATATCGTCTTTTCTTTGGACGAGAATAAGGTCGCGAAGTTTGTCCGATTTCAAAACGAACCGGAACCGACGGCCGAACAGGAACGAAAAATCAAATACCATAGACACGATTCCGGAATTAGCTTCGGGGCAGAGGAGTTTTTTTTCCAGGAAGGGGCCGGCAAAAAATTTGCGAACGCTAAATTCGGAGCGCTGCGAATAGATCCTAAAGGAAACGGTATTTTAGTCGGCGTTTTCGATAAGGATCATAATGAAATCCGATGACGGAAGGAATCTTTCAACCGCGGGTTCTTTTGCATCCATTCGGAGTCGTGAAAAACTAAGAGCGATGGAATTAAATCCGCTGAAAATATTTTCTTAGTAAGAGACGGTAAGATATTAACCCCGTCTATCACTTCCTCGTTACTCGAAGGAATAGCTTGCCGTTCGGTATTGCAAATCGCAACAGTGAATCCGAAAATTCGAATTTGTCGAAAGATCAATCCTCTCCCGGGCTTAGAATTTTTCGAAAGGATTCAATTGAAACAGGCTTAATCAGATAATCTTTTACATAAGGAGTTTCTTTGGCCTTCCTCAGGTCGGCGTCGTCTACCGAAGAACTAACCATATAAATAATCGGTTTTTTCAAAAGACAATCCACCAATCTCTCGTATTCTTCCAAAAATTGCCACCCATCCATATAAGGCATATTGATATCTAGAAAAATCAAATCCGGTATGCAATCCGGATCCGTTGTATGTTCTCTCAAAAAAGAAATCGCTTCCTCGCCGTCCGATAGGACTTCAAAGCTATGCACGACTCCGATCTTTTCGATCATTCTCTTGGCAATGGCGACGAATATGGCATCGTCATCCACCAATAAGAGTCGTTGTTTTTTAAATCCAGAATTCATTTGCCTTCGTAAGTTGGACGAGAAATTTCGCTCCTCTATCGGGACCGCTTTCCACCCGAATCTCGCCGCCGAGGGATTCGATTTGGTTTTTGGTCATAAATAATCCTAATCCCTTTCCTTCCTTATTTCTGTGGAAAGTTTTATGCAGCTTAAAGATTTGATTTCCGTACTTATTCAAATCCATTCCTAGTCCGTTATCTGCGACTTCCAAAATCAAAGTACTGTTTTGCCAATATGATTTAAAAGTAACGATTAATTTCCTTTTCGGCGACCTATATTTCAAAGCATTAGATAATAGATTAAGAAGAATACTCTCTAAATAGACGCGCGGATATACAATTTCGGGAGCCTTCGAGAAATCGACGATGATATCGGCTCCGACTTCCATAATTTGACCCAGAAACATGGACCTCACCTTTGCGAAAATTTCATCGAAGGCAATTTGTTCCGACGGGACTCTTACATTCTGTCGAATTTTAATGACTTCCACCAATTCGTTTAATGTGGAATGTAACTGGCTTGCAGTTTGTTTAAGATATTCGATAAATTCCTTTTTCTCGTCTTCGGTTTCGGCCTCTTCGAGAAATTTCACCAACGTCGAGATGTTTCCAATAGGAGATCGAATATTATGCGAGACAATCTGGTTGAATTCCTCCAACTGACTGAGTCTCTCCCTAAGATTCTTTCCTACCGATTTCAAACGAGAATTCTTTTCTCGAAGAATGTTTTCGAGCGTACGTCGACGCGAAATATCCTGCACCTGAGCGACGACGAACATCAATTCTCCCGAATCTTTTCGAACCGCGACCGAGGTGACCAAGGCCCAAATCAACGAACCTCTCTTATGCACATATCTTTTTACCAATTGAACCGATTCCTTCTCGCCGCGTAATACGCGCTCGAACGTTTCCAGGCCGGTATCAACATCTTCCGAAAAGGTAATATCACCGAATTTTTTTACCCACAATTCTTCGGGTAAATAACCCAGAAGGTTTGAAAAAGATTGGTTTACCTCTAAAAATCTACCGTCCTTATCAAGCAAAAAAATGCCGATTCCTGAATTATGAAATGCTAATGAAAACTTCCTTTCACTCAGACGGATCTCTTCTTCGACTATTTTAGAGAGGGTAATATCCTGAATCGCCCCGTAGATTCCGGTAATTTTACCACCGACGCAAATCGCCTTTCCCTGACTTCTTAACCATTTAATCTTTCCGGACTCGGTTATAATTCTGTGTTCAAGCGAATAACTCTCGCCCGTTTCTCCCAACCGTTTATTGCAATCGGCTATGATAGCGAGATCGTCGGGATGACTATACGAGTAAACGATTGCCTTATCGATACCCTTTCGTTCGTCTCGTTCGAATATCCGGTATACTTCCGAAGACCAGTAAATCCTTCCGGTTTGAAAATCCGATTCCCAGGCTCCGACATGAGCGAGTTCGCTCATGAGAAGGGAGAACCTCTCTTCTAATTTTAATTTTTCCGTCAAAGATACCTGATTCGTTATTTCTCTCGTCGTTGTATGAAGGTATTTTACTTTTCCTGAATCATCCATTATCGGCTGAGTCACCATCTGTAGCCAAACATACTCGCCGTTCTTATGTAGAAACCGATAATCGATTAAAGGAGGAAGTTCTCCTTTCTTTGCGAGATCATGCGATTCGCGACGGATTTTTTCCCGGTCTTCAGGATGAATGAAATCATAAGGATTGCGATTTACCAATTCGCTCGGATCGTATCCGGTTAGTTCTTGAGCCCTCGGATTCGCATAAAGATAGATGCAGTTTATGTCATGTAGGCATATCATGTCCCGGCTTTTTTCGACTAGGGTTTGAAAGAAATCCAAACCGTTTACAAGTCGGGGCATACTTCTACGAGTCTCATGCACTTTCATAGGCCTCGACTATATGACCTTTTTTTCCGGAAGAAAACACGAGTTAGACGAAGAAAAGTCGCAAAACTCTAAGGGATTTTGTTTTTGACTACGGAATTTTTATCAGGCAACGGTTAGGCTGAGTATTCCCTATGAAAGGAAGAGTATCTTCTAGTGAGTTGGATTTTATTACAAAATACTCGAACGTTAGTAAATATGATTACTCTCCGTCGTCTCCGATGGCCTCGACTGGGCAGATGTCTTTAGCTTTGCGTGCACAAATTTGTTCTTCCGGAGTTTGCGGTTGGCGATGAAAGTAAACCTTCGATTCGTCGTCCGTATATTTTAAAAGCATGGGAGCTTCTTCCAGGCAATCGTTACATGGTACACAGGTGTTATCGATGTAAAACTTTCCTGCTGCATTTTCAGGAACTTTATCGTTCTTATCGGCCATGATCTACTAGGGATTGTCGAACGTACGTTTTGTCAACTCTCTTTTCCAACCCAAGTCGTTCATATAATATTGACAGCGCTTTAACAGATCCGACTATTATCGATCATGGAAAATCGTACATCTCGTTTTTCTCGTAAAACTTTCCTGCGGTTCGGCTTGGCCGGTTCTGCCGCTCTTTTTTTAGGCGGCACTTTCTGTATCTTTAAGTCCTCGACACGATATCTTCCCAAGGCTTTGTTCTTTTCGACCGACGAATTGAACACGATGGGGGCTTTGGCGGAAGCGATCCTTCCGCAAGGATCAAACGTACCGACCTATAAGCAAGCCGAAGTTTTAGAACGGCTAGACGAGGAATTTTATTTCGTAGACCCGTTTCTCTCGGAAGATTTTAAATCTCTAATACTTGTGATCGAATATCTACCGATCCTCCACGGAAAGTTCTCCCGATTCAGCAGGATGTCCCTCGACTCGAGACGCTCTTTTCTAAATTCCCTTACGGATACTAGTTCGGATCTAGTTCGGGCCGTCTGGGCAAATTTAAGAATGCCGATTTTCTTAGTCTATTACGGACATCCGTCGACCTTTCATCTGATTTCGTACGAAGGACCGTTCGGCAGCCCGCCGGAAAAGCTCAGCGAATCGCGAATATATTATAAAAAAATGATAGGTGGAGTCGATGTCGGGTAGAATTTACGAGTGGAAGAATCTTGGAGGAGGACCCAGGGAGATTCGGGCCCAGGTCGTCGTGATCGGGACCGGCTGCGGCGGTGCAACCGTAGCATACGAACTCGCCAAGTTGGGCAAACAAGTGATTCTGCTTGAAGAAGGCGGGTATTATCACACCGGAACGTTTGATAATCACGAATTAAACATGGCCGGTAAAGTATCCGCCGAAAGAAATATGGCAACGACCGCGGATGGAACCGTTAATATCGTTTACGGAAAGAACGTAGGAGGCGCGTCGGTACACTACTGGGCCGACAGCTACAGAACGCCTACCGACAGATTGAATCTCTGGCATGATAAGTTCGGAGTACTGGGACACGGCCCGCAGGATTTGGAACCTCATTGGAAAGAGTTGGACGAGACGCTTAACGTTCATCCGGCAAAAGAAGAATATTTCAATCGGATGAACCAACTAGTTCGGAAAGCTTCGAAAGATTTAGGCTGGCAAGGCAGTCCCGTCCCGCAAGCTCGAAAAAATTGTCAAAAATCCGGCCATTGCATGCAGGGTTGCGCGTTCGGAGCCAAGCAAAGCCAGTTGATCACTCATATTCCGAGAGCGATGGCATTGGGAGTCGATCTTTACTCGGACACGAAAGCGGTTAAATTGGAATTCGAAGGCGAGAAGGTAATCGGTCTGCATGCGGTCGTTATCGATAGACCCTCGCAAAAAGACTCCGAAATTAAATTGCATTTTAAAACCGATGCGGTGGTCGTCGCGGCCGGCGGCTTCGGAAGCTCGACTTTCCTATTGCGAAATTCTTTGAAAAAAAAGCTTCCTACACTGGGCGAATTTTTGGCGATCAATCCTTCTCCATTCGTTCATGCATTATATAAAGAACCTATAATACAGTGGCGAAATATACCTTCGGCTTACGGGGTGGAGGAGTTCCGCCTAGCCAGATTTTCCGACGGGGAATATAAGGAAGGCGGATACTTAATTATGGCCAATCAGCTTCAACCCGGCGCGTTAGGAGCATTGGTGCCCGGTTTCGGCAGGGAACATTTCGAAATTATGAAAGATCTCCCGCATCTAGGCGGAACCATAGGATGGATAGACGATTTGGATTCCGAGCTGGGACGAATCGAAGTAAAATCGAGTGGAAAACGGGAAGTACAATACCCCTTTGGAGAAATTACGAAGAAGATTTTACGCGATTGTATTCGTAAACAGGTGATATTAAATTTTAAGGCAGGTGCTAAAACCGTGATCTTACCGGACCTTAAAAGAACCACATTGGCAAGTGTCGAAGAGCTATCTAAAATAAATGAGATCCCTCTATCACCCGGCTCGATCGCAATGGCCGCACCTCACCCTGCCGGCGGATGTCGGATGGGATTGGATCCTAAAAATTCAGTCGTGGATTGGAAGCACAAAGTTCACGGACTCAAAAATCTATTCGTGAGCGATTCAAGCGTGTTTCCTACCGCTGTTTCGGTCGATCCTAGTTATACGATTATGGCGTTTTCCAAAATTGCGGCGCGACATATCGATCAGGCGCTGGACTCGATTTGATGGAATTTCTACGCTAGCGTTCCTAAACTTTTACGTCGAATCTCCTTGAC
The DNA here is from genome assembly GCF_000243675.2 of Leptospira inadai serovar Lyme str. 10. NCBI lineage: Bacteria > Pseudomonadati > Spirochaetota > Leptospiria > Leptospirales > Leptospiraceae > Leptospira > Leptospira inadai. The sequence continues at coordinate 319,822 of NZ_AHMM02000025.1, forward strand.
CAGGAGCCCGTTTACGAAAATATCGTAAACGCAACCTGAACTGGAGAGGTGTCCGAGCGGTTTATGGTACATGCTTGGAAAGCATGCGTAGGGTAACACCTACCGGGGGTTCGAATCCCCCCCTCTCCGCCAAACTTCCCTCCGAATGAATAATTTATATGGAACCGCTCGGTAAAACGTTACTTTGGATCGGAGCCATTTGTCTCCTTTTGGGTATTTTTTTCGTATTCGGTTCGAAGATCCCCTTTCTCTCGAATTTCGGTAATCTTCCGGGAGACATTCGCATCGAACGGGACAATTTCCAATTTTATTTTCCGATTACCACATCGATATTAGTAAGTATAATACTATCGGCGATTCTATATCTTTGGAATCGAATCGCCAGCTAAGAAAGTAATGCGCCCTGACTTTCGTTCGAAATTTAGCGGCCGGTTCGAATTCGAAAGCGGCGAAAACGATCTTTACTTAAAAGTAAAAGAATTACGAGATTCAGGAATAGAAATCGTAGATCTCACGGTTTCAAATCCGACGCAAGTCAAGATCACCTATCCCAACGAAGTGATTTTACACTCATTATCGCGCTTAGAGTCGCTGACGTACGAGCCGGCACCGAAAGGAATTCTTTCCGCTAGAGAGGCGGTTTCAAAATACTATCAGGAAAGAAATATTCAAGTATCGCCCGACGATTTTTTCCTAACTTCTTCCTCTTCGGAAGCATATTCGTACATTCTAAAATTATTATGCGACCCGGGAGATGAAGTCCTAATTCCGGCACCGGGTTATCCGTTATTCGAATTTTTAACTCTGCTGGAAGGAATAAAATTCAGAACCTATACGTTAAATTCGGAAGCGAATTGGGAAATCGATTTCGAAAGTTTAGAAAGGAATCTTTCATCAAAGACCAAATTAATTTTCCTAGTATCTCCCAATAATCCGACCGGCTCGTTCTTAAACGACTCGGAGTTTTCGCGCCTTGTCGATCTTTCCGAATCGAGAGGAATCGGACTCGTATTGGACGAGGTATTCGTAGATTATCTTCATGATGAAGGAAAAACGCCGGGATTCAAAACGAATCGTGTTCCTTTGTTTACGGTAAACGGGATTTCTAAAATTCTCGGGCTCCCGCAAATGAAACTTTCCTGGATCCATGTAGACGGTCCCGAGAAATGGAAAGTAGAATGTATGGAACGGCTGGAAATCATCGCGGATACTTTTTTATCCGTTAATACGCCCATTCAATTTGCCTTACCCGAACTATTAGAATGGAGACGGATGATCCAAGGACAATTATCCAGGCGTATCCGTAGAAACCTTCAAAGTCTGAACGGATTAATTTCGGATTCGAAGAGATTCCTATTCCGATCGCCGACTGCCGGATGGTACGCGATATTAAGATCTCATTTATTACGGAATCCGGATGCCTATTGCCTAGGGCTATTAGAATCGGAAAATACTTTGGTCCACTCAGGCTCGATGTTCGGATTTCCCGATGAGGAATTCGTTTTGGTGATAAGCCTAATCCCCGAAAACGAACTTTTCGAGGAAGGGTTATCTAGAATCTTGCGATTTTCAAATTGATCAAAGAAGCACAATGCTTCCGTTCTTAAAGTGAGAAATCTCGAAATTCTAAATCTTATGCTTATTTGTAAATTCATTCGTAATCGGAAAAGATTCTTTATACTGTTTCGGCGTTAATCCCGTCGCTTTTTTAAACTCAACATTGAACGAAGTTTTGGAACCGAAACCTACCATAAATGCTATATTCAAAATATTCTTTTCGGAGCCGGATTCCAAAATAAGCTTCGCTTCGTCTATTCGAAGGGAATTAATATAAGCCGCAAAATTCATTCCTAATCTTGAATTTAAGAGCTCGGATAGTTGATGTTGCGTAAGCCGCAAGCGATCCGCCACTTCCTGTAGTTGTAACTTCTCCGCTAAATACGGTTTTTCCGAATTCATAAGAGAAACAAGAGAGTTTAATGATGCGTCGACATCGATGTTTGAAAGTTTAGAACGCTGATATTTAGGTTGATTCGAGGCGTCGCGTAATGTTTCCGAAAGGTTATGCTTTTCTTCCGCGTTTTCGGAATGCTTTTGAATTATGTTATATAATAAAACGACCAAATCCAACGGAAGAACTATAGGAACCGCATAGACCGTAAAAAAGCTATAGCTCAATACTCCAAAATAATATAAAATACTCATATACCCTAGAATCATATAAATAAACCAGGAGAATAAAAAAAGTTTCAACTTACCATTCCCCGTTTTTTGCAGATAAACGCCGGCAAAAAGAATCAAAGGAATCGCGACCCCGTACAAAATCGTGCTCGTTCTAGATATTAAAGGAAGGGCCTCCGAAAAAAAAGTCAAAGGAATCGTCCCTACGGATAAAATCAAAAAACCTAATAACGTTTTATCCAACCAAGGCAGTCTTCGTTTCGTTTCCAAAAACTTACGAATAAATTGAAAAAAGAATATTGTCGCGATTTCAAAGAAGAAAAAATTAATCCGCTCCGACCAGCGAAGTCCTTCGGGCCAAAATAATTCGTAGACGTTTCCAAAATTAATATTATAGGAAAAACCCATGCACAACGCGTAACCGGCGTAAAATAGAAACTCTTTCAGGCCGGTCGTTTTATAATAAACGACCGCTACAAACACCATTAGTAAATAAAAACAGGCCGATAGGGCAAATAATCCCGTTTCTATCGCCAGATCGTTTCGCAGACCTACCTCATCCAAGAGTTCTATAGGAAAAGACATCATGGACAATGACTTTAGTTTTAAGAAGAATTCTTTTTCCTCGCCCGGGTTTCCCTGAAGACGGAGGGTCGGATAAAGAACGCTTTGCACGGGCCAATTTGTTTTGGAAAAAGCATCACCAGTAGATTGGACAGGAGATACCCTCTTTGGGATATAAAGCTCCGCTAAATCATGGGCCTTCCATCTTAGCACCAGAAAAAGATCTTCCTTTAAGGGACTCCTGAATCTCACTTTAAATCGAAATAGATATACTTTATCAGAAAAATTGAAATTCAAAGAAGAGAGACCGAACTTTCTCCAGTTCAGCTCCATAATGTTACTTAAGGGAGAAGCCGCATTATCGCTTACTTCCATAAATTCCAATCGAGACGTTATGTTTTCCGAATGAACCGACTGATCCAAAAATATTGCTTCCTCTGCAAGCAGAGAATTTCCAAAGAAAAAGAGCAAAGATAGCATAACGGACTTTTGCATATCAGAAGATCTAGTACTTCATCTTCCCGGCTCCGGATCAAACTAAAATTCGTTCACGTTTATAATCCCGAACGATTATTAAAATCAAATAGTTTATAATTTGAAGCTAATAGTCGCTTTACTACGAAATTCGGAGACCCGGAATCTTGAGAATTCCTTTCTTCGCTCGAATTTTTGTCGGAAAAAACCTAAAGACCGAACCTCCGTATGCCATTGAGGATGCGGATAAAATTTCGCCTTGCCTCGAGCGAGAATTAATCCGCTTGCTCGAAACACTTTGAGGCCCGCCTTTTAGGTGGGCCTTTTTTTATTCGAGTATCTCCCGATCATCCGATTCGATTCTAAACTCGAACGTCTCGCAAAATTCTTTGTCCGCCTTCCGGAGCTCGGAATACGTCGATGCCTTATCTCTTGGAGAGTTTCGGCGAAATTATCATTTTGTAAAATTAAATCCAATCCTTAGGCTGTGATAAGCCGATTCGAATAAAATCTCGGAGGAATCCTCTATATCGCGTTAATGTTTCTCGCTTATTTTGTTCGGCAGGCCGGAAAATACCTTTCTTAGAAAATAGCTTCATGGGCTCTTCTTTGATATCCGACCAAGTTCCCACTTCCAAGGTTAAGGGTAAAAATTTGGCCCCCCATTCTTTTTTATCGGAGTGCACTTCTTTATAATGATCGTAAAACTTATCCCATAGATCTCCATGAGTCGTGTAGCTTTCACTTTGCGGGCCATAGGAGAAATGAATATGCCCGCAATTCTCCCGAAGATGAGCGGTTAGTTTCCGATAAATAGGCGTATCCGGACACGGTTCCTTCGTATACGCATAAGGCCACCAAACATTGTCTACGGTTCCGAAGCCCGAATGCAAATCCAAGACCGGCATGACTGCATCAGGGACTCCGAAAAATTTTTCGTACATTGTTCGAAAAAGAATTCGAGATTCGGGTTCCAGTCCGTGTCCTCGAAAGTACGGGAGCTTATTGGATAATTTCTGACCACCGAAGAACGGTAGAGGTTTTACCGCATCTATCCCCGAATTCCTCATCAGATCGACACCGCCGGGATTCGAACGGGATTTTGCCGCTACACCGCCGGGATTTACTATCGGAATAACGATTAAACCTAATTTTCCTTTTTTAAACTCCGGCAGGTAACCGTTAGATCCGGGATGAATGATATATTCCAAAAAATCCAAAAGAATCTGGATCCCGATCGTCTCTAAACCGTGAACGGCCGCCGTAATTCCGACCGGGTGTTTCGCTAGTCCTTGTTCGGTACCTAACTCGAGACAATAGATCGGAAATCGAAACCCCTCGGAAGTCCTTCGAGAAAATCCGACCTGTCTGAGCTTTGCAAGTTTTCCGCCTAGTTTAGCAATTCTTAATAATCGTTTTTCATAGCGATTTAATTTTTTGAGTCCTCTGAGCAAAGGTTTATCCTCCCGAATTTTCCCGGTCTCTTGAACTTCTTTTCCCGGATTCGAGTCCTCTTTGGACTCGGGACTTCCTTTTCTGTTTGTTGTAGGAATCCCGTACCGACTTCAATTCAGCTTCTGCGCCGAATACATCCATTCACAGTCTGTAGATAATTGCGACACTCCTTTTTTAAGCGACTGGCAATCCGAATCTACGACTTTCCGGAGGCAATGAATCGTCCGTATAAAAGCGGTTTCAGGCGAATCGATTTCCAATCTATAAACGGGAGTTTCCTTAAATTTTTGGATACAGATATCCGGTCGCAACCGTTTTTCTAAAATCGCCTTTTCGTCCATTGTTAAACGATCAATCTCTTCGGAGGCGCAGCTTCTGATTTTCTCGCAATACTTTGCGATCAAGACGAGCCCACTCGAATCCGGTTCGTTAGCCTGATCGCCGCTCCAGAGAGCTTCAATCTCCTGGGATACTTTCCTTTTTTCTTTACATTCGAGTAACAGAAATGATAGCGTCGCCGTAAGAATGATCGGAATGAGCATCATTCTTGGAATAGTGAAAATCGTCCTATTGAATTTCATGTTCGATACTTTGACGGCCAAGTTAATGCCCGTCATTCTTCCTTATCTCTTTTTCGAATCAAGATCTCGATCCTTTCCTGGGAAGCTTTCATTTCTGGCGAAGCGTTTTCGCTCTTACCGATTTTTTTGAAACCGTTGAAAGCTTGCACTGAAATCCGATCTTTCGGAATCCCGTATTTCTCGGACAGGACTTCCGCAACTAAAGTCGCCCTATGAGCGTTGTATTCCCATATACTACGAAAGCCTTGATTTGCGGTTTGATCGGAATACGGAATTTGAACTCTTAAAATCAAATCCACATCCATACCTTGCGTTACTTCGGCGATCTTTTTAAAGGTAAAATCGGTATCCTCATCCGGATGAAACTCATCGCCTTCTCCTAACGCAGGTGTAAAGACTTGGATCCGAATTTCTTCGGTTTCGTTCATCCCTATCATTAACTTCGTTTTTTCCCGCATTTTTTTTAATGCGTAAGAGATCCTTTCCCAAAATCGATACAACTGAGTTCTAGGCTGCAAAAGCGCGTCATCTTCCAGGTTCACTGCCGACCCGTCAAAAAAAGATTCCCCTAGACCGAATCCGCTCCGCACAAGGTCGGCGACCTGCTTGAGCTTATTTTGGTCCACCTGAGAAATCGAATAAAGAATAATGAATAAACCCAAAAGAAGAGTAATCATATCCGCGTAGGTCAAAAGCCACCGATCGCCGTTTTCTTCCGGCTCTTCTTTTCTCCTATATCGGGGAAACCTGGTCCTTCGAATCATATCGCGGACTCCCGAGTGGTTTCCGATCCGAAGGCGGAGTTTAAGTATTGAGTCTCTCTCTCCTCCACTTTTTCGATAAAAGAACTAAATATTTCCGGCGAAACGGGAAGTACCGCGTTATAAGCTTGCTCAACGGAATCGAAAAGTAGGGAAACTCCGAGCAAGGATGCCATAAATCTAGCGGGACGGATCAAGTATGCGGCGATAGGACGATGCGCCAACTCGTAAAAAGTCCGAAGGTTGTGAAGAACGATCTCGAGTTGTTTGATTCGTTCTTGCTTATGCCCGAATGCTCGATACAAATCGTCGTATTCCTCCCGATTCAATTTTTTTCCGTCCCATCCTCTGGCCAAAAGTAATTTGGCCATTTCCCCATCCAACCGGTCGGTCAAGTTATTCAGTTCGATAAGAGTTTCCAAATTGGAACGAGTCGTCTCTTTCATCATGCCTTTCACTTTTTGATAAGTGTCTAAGGCGAGATTCATCCATGCTTCTTTTCCTTCTAAATTATAAATCGTTTCGAAAAAATATTCCACCATCGGAATCGTTTCTTCCAAATGAAAATAATCCGCGTAAAACTTACGAAATCTTTCCACTTGAGAACGCACGATTTCGGTCTTTGCGTGCCTTTGTTTGTTTTCTTCGAAATTCCCCACTAGACGTTTCTTCCTGTTAGAAATTTCCTACTTCGATTTTCCTCTAGTGATCAAAGAAAGAGGATAACTGCGATACCCTTGTTGGTCAAGCTCGGTCTTAACCGAACTAGCTTGTGTCGGAATTTGAACGGTTTCGCGATATGCTTTCGACGTGGAGCGAAATAGAATGTACGGAACTCCGTCGACCTCGGGCGTATATTTAAAACGAACACCATATCTGTGATTTCGCCCCCAGCCTTCTTTAGTGATTTCTAAAAGCGGAACTTTTGCATTTATATATTTGCCTTCCGCAGAATATATACTGCTGCCGATCGAGTACATTCTAACTCCTTCCTTTCCGGAATCGATTTCAAGTTTTCCGGCTTGAGGAAAAGAAAGACTAATATAAGTAGTTCCCGCGTACGAACCTCGGTTCTTAAACCAAACGACTACCTCTCCCGACTCGCCTTTTTTCCACTCGGTCGGCGCTTCGACGCTTAACAATCCAGGAGCGGCGACGTTGGCGATATCGGGGACCATTTCCCAGCCGTTAAAGTTGAAATTTTGCGCGTACGTTCTGTTGCCCGGAAAAACGGTGATATTCTTTTCTTCCTTATTATAAGCGAAATCGGCTCTTTTGGACTTAACTAAAAATTCGTGATCTTTTAATGAAGCCAAACCATCCAGAACTTTAACTCCCTTCCTAATGACAAAAGGAACGGAAAAAAGGCCTATCGGAGGCTCTTCGCTTAATACTTCTAAAAAGAGGGAATTAAATTCGTCTCCCGGCAATTCTTCCATTAGGATTCGCTTAATTACAAAACCCGATCCTTTCGCTTTTTCATCTTCTCCGGGTTTCCAAGATAACCCTTTTGATTCATAATGCATCGGGCCGATATTCAGAAGACTGAACGGTAATTCGAATATAAGCCGCCAGTCATCTTTGTCTTTTTTAAAAATCGTAAGAATCTCCTCGGTTCCATTTCGAACTATGGCAAAAGATTCAAGTTCAGGATCTTCGTCCAAATTTCCGACTTTTTTTAACACGACTTCGGGATGCTTCTCTTCGTCCCCCGAAAGCGCCAGCGAAATAATTTTGGAATCCGAAGGTGTTTTGGAATTACATGAAATCAGAAATGCGAATAGGATGGAAAAAATAAGAATACGATCGAGTGAAAGAAAGAAACGGGAAGAATTCATGCCGGTTACGAAACAGTATCTTCGGAGGAAAAAACTACGTCTATCGATTTCCAGGTCTTAAATCGAGCTCCCGATACCGAGCACGTCTCGAAGAATTCTAGCGTTCGTAGTCCCCTCATACTCGTCCTCGTATTTTCCGAGCTCCGACGCAAACTCGGACGATAGCCCTGCCTTCAATCGAAGCTCCGGGAAATAGAAGGTTCCTTTTGCACGACGAGGAGTAAACGGGTGCGAGATCAGTTTTCTATACTTTTCCCACTGATCGATTCCTTTGGTACCGTCGGAAAAGACGACTTTTACCCCTCTTTTTACGTGCCGAATTTCATCCCGATGAACTTGGTTCATAATCGAAGCCTTTTCGAAGTCTCCAAACTTCTCGAACGCTTTTTTATAGATAAGAGAAAAATCCAAATTCGCACTTTCGAACGAAAGAGCCATCACGGCATAAAATTTCTCTAATGTTTGCATATTAGGAGTTTGTTTCCAGAATATGTAATTCAAGGGTCTATCACCGAAATCCATTCCCCAGTCACGAATGGTCTTTAAATACAATCGAAGATGCATCTGCTCTTCCAACAAAGTTTTGTAAAAACTCTTACGAACGGATGAAGGGACGTCTTGGAATTTTAGAATGGCCCAAGCAAACAACTCGACTGCCATTAATTCGTGGTTAGCAAAATGATGCAGAGAGAGAATTCTGTTCTCTTCTATATTCAAATGTTCCAGTCTCGGAATTTTGGATTTACGATCGGAGAATTCTATTTTACCGGAACGAGTGGGGCGATCCGGCGGAATAAAATTTTCGGAAGGACGATCGATAGGAAACGCATCGGGAGAATAAAGCTTATCTTCCAATTTCCCGGATCGTAGTATAAGATCGGCAAATTCGTTTAACGTACTCACGCTGAGTGTTTTTTTGCATCGAAGGCAAGCTCGATAATGGAACCTCGGATATTGGATTCCGCCGGATCGGAGGAAATCCGCCCTTCTTTGCAATGATAGAGAACCTTAACGGAATCCATCAGTGATTGCATGATCTGCAGTCCCTTACCGAGATTTCTGTGTTGTACGGGCTTCCCTCTAAACGGTAAGATCTCGCATTTGTTCTCCTGGTAATTCTGAACTTTATTCAGAAATTCCTTTAAAGTGGAGGCTTTTGCTTCGCGAGAGACCTCTTCGAGTTTATCCTGCTTTAGGCCCGATCCGTAATCGACGATCCAGAGCGTAAATTTGGAATCTCGTAATACCCATCTGCAAATGATAGTCTCGTTCGAACAACAATTTACGTTAGCCGAAATGGAATTGGTTAAGGCCTCGTCGGCTGCCAATTCTATTTGCTGAATATCCTTGGATAAAAATTTATTTTCTTCCAAGGATTGACGAAGGGCCGTCCGGAAGTCGCGGATGCTCGACAAATCCGGAGGAAGGAACATTACGTAAGAACCGGAATGTTGCCTTACCAGGAGCGAGTCGACTGTGTCCCTCATTTGAATCGGATGTCCCTATATTAGAGATACAGGTTAAAAGGGGTGTTTTGCAACAAAAAACCTTTAACCCAGAGAAATTCCCGCTTCGTTGCTGGTTTTCTCTATTCGTTTGAGTAGCTTTTCCTTACCTAAGAGAGGAAACAGGATGGGTAACTCTAGTCCATGGGCTTTACCTGTGGTCGCTACTCGAATCGGCATAAAAAGCGTTTTGCCTTTTTGTCCCGTCTCTTCGCCTGTTCGCGCCATTAATGCCTTAAAATCTTCATCGGTTTGCGGCAGATCCAGCTGGAGTAGCCGGTAAAATTTTCTTATCACTGCGGGAGCGCTTTCCTGTTTTAAAATCTCGAAAGCCTCAGCCCCTTTTATTTTTAAGTCGGAAAGATAGAATTCGGCGATATAGTCCGGTGCTTGGCGTAAATTATCCAGGTAGACTCGGACGCTATCGACGATGGAGCCTAACTCCGGGTTTTTGGGATTCCTATGCTCTTTCGGAATATCGTCTCTGCCTTCTAAAAACGGTACGAGAGCTTCCGTAATTTGGGTTATCGGCAGTTCGCGTATGTATTTGTTCGATAACCAATTTAATTTGGACTTGGGATTCATCGCTTCCGCAATCTGCTCCAAATTGGAAAAGTTCGTCACGACCTCCTCTTCCCCTGCTTTCGGTTTTTTGAATACATCGAACGTGGAAGGGGATTTGGAACAACGATGAACGTCGAAGATCCGTTTCGTACTGTCTCCCGGTAGATATTCCTGCCCGTCGGGAGAAGTCCAACCGAGCAAGGCCATATAATTTGAGAAGGTTTCCGGTAGATATCCTAGGTCCCGAAAAGCGAGGATGGAAGTAGCACCGGCTCGCTTGGAAAGTTTTTTCCCGTCCATCCCCACGATCTCGGACGCGTGTGCAAACTCGGGTACCGGAAACCCTAAGGCCTCATAGATCAAAATTTGTCTGGGAGTATTGGAAAGGTGACCGACTCCGCGAATCACATGCGAGATTTTCATAAGCCCGTCGTCGACAACGACCGCGTAGTTATAAGAAGGAAATCCATCCGACTTAACGATGATGAAATCGCCGATCAGTTTCGTCTCGAATTTGACCTTACCCTGGATGATATCCTCGAAGATCAGAGTTTTAGAAGGTGTCTTGAATCGAACCGAATAGGGAGTTCCTTCCTTCAGCTTTTCCCGAACTTCCTGCTCACTCATATTGGCGTGCAGGCCGTCGTAAACGTACGGAATCCCCATGGCTTCGGCTTGCTTCTTCTTCGCTTCCAACTCTTCCTGAGTGCAGAAGCATCGGTAGGCTTTGCCTTCCGAGATCAACTTTTCGGTATATTCTTTATAGATGGAAAGACGTTCGGATTGAACGTAAGGCCCATACGGTCCGTCCACGCCCGGACCCTCGTCCCATTCGATTCCAAGCCATTTTAGCGATTCCAAAATCGTCTTAAACGATTCCTCCGTGGAGCGGTTCTGGTCGGTATCCTCGATTCTAAGCAGGAATTTGCCGCCTTGAGACTTCGCATAAAGAAAATTGAAAAGCGCAGTTCTAGCTCCACCGACGTGGAGAAAACCTGTTGGAGACGGGGCGAAACGTGTACGAACTTCTCTATTGTCTGACATTATTTTGATCTGAGAGGATGATGATTGGATAGTTCCTTAAATCGGCCCGAGTGGTAAACGGAATATTGGAAGATGCATCATAAAAAAGAAAACTAGCAAGGGGGGACCCTTTCGTGTTTCTCTGTTTTAGTAGGATCTGAGACGATACCAAATCTTCGGGTAATAACCCCCATGCCCAGATTCCGCCCTTCTCCCTTTTAAATATCCAAATCGGTAAGGCGCCGGCGCTTATCGGAAGCGCAATGAACCCGACTTGGCGATAATCATAATCCGCGTATGGAAACGTTTTACCGGATGGATGAATCAGATCCGTTGTGAGTAGGGATCCTCGAGTGCGAAGATTCTGCCAGACGATCTCCGAACCGCTCCCTAAATTTCTAGATTCTTTGGAAAGCCAAGCTTCGTCCGAGCGTAGATCGAAAACCATGGACCAATCTTCCACCGGAAACCGTTTGGAAAGGATGCCTAGCGAGCTTTGCGGAAACGAATCACCCTCCCAATCCCAAGCTTCGTTCATCTTGGGAACGAAGGAAATTTTTTTCGGATTCGTAGATTCGCCTTCTTCTAATTTAGATACGCCGGAGAGAATTGCCGCTTTGAAACTAAATCTCGGAAATATAATAGTTTTCGGTAAGGAATTTTGAAATTCTTCTTTCGTTTCCCAAAGATCGACTTCCCCCTTCCAAACTCTTTCTTTGGAAGGTTCGGTATTGACTACGATGTAGCGTAGGTTGCTGGGTTGGTTTTGATACGCTTCCGAAGTTTTAGGGACCTGCGATAAATTCCAATAAACCCTAGTCGTTCGAGAATCGTCGACAAGCGGATGATCTCCCTTAATCCAGTCGGGCAATAGGGAGCAAGAACCGAAGACCAAGTTTAGAAAAAGGAATGTGGAGCCGAAAATGATTCGGGTAGGGAAAATTCTAAGATTCAAAGATATTCCAGCCGGAAAAAGGGATTTCATGAAAAAGTTCTGCTTTCCGTCGTTTCTTCAAGGAAAAACCGGGAAATTTTCTTTCCCTCCTACCGTTTCTGCACGAGAAAGGAAGAAAGTCCAAAATCAAGCTGTTTTGAGTCTATTTTAGGACTTTGATTTCCCCGTATTTACTAAAAGGTTGACAGTAAAACTGTCCTAAAATCCCTTGGCATAAAAGTCCTATGAAAGATTCCAATAAATCCAGCAAAGATAACTTTCCGAAAATACCTTTTGAAGATCAAGTTAACGACGACCAGAGGAAATATTCCCGTTATGTTTGCGATTCTAGGGCTATCCCTCACGAAATCGACGGACTAAAGCCGGTTCAAAGACGAATTCTTTGGGCTATGTGGAACTCGGACGCGCGAAATCGTTTTACAAAAACGGTTAAAGTCGCAGGTCTCGCGATGGGATATCATCCGCACGGTGACCGTTCCATCCAAGATGCTCTTTCCCAAATGGCCCAGGATTTCACCTTTGCCAATAATTTCCCGTTAGTCGCCGGAGAGGGAACTTTCGGAGACGTATTGGATCCGAGCGCGATCGCCTCTCCCCGATATACCGAAGTCAAACTTTCGGATTTCGTAAAAGATTTAGGTTTTTTTGAAAGTCTCCCGGACATCGATTATGTAAAAAACTACGATGAGACGGAGGACGAGCCCATACATTTTGTAGGGAAAGTTCCGGTCGTGCTTTTGAATAATATTCAAGGAATCGCCACGGGATTCCGCTGCTTCATTCCCGGTCATAAACTTTCACACGTAATCAATTCCCAGATAAGCTATCTCAAGACAAAGAAACCGATTCCCTTAAAGCCTTGGTATAAGGATTATAAAGGCGAAGTTAAAATGGCCAAGACGGAGGCCGGCAATACTACGATATCCACGACTTTCAATTTTACTTGGGAAGGAGACACTCTTTACCTGACGGATTCTCCGATGAATTGGAATAGGGAAAAAGTAATCAACTTACTGGATGATATTCTGGAGAAAAAAGATACGTGGCTAAAGGATTACGTAGATTACTCCAGCCAAAAATTCAGAATAGAGTTGATTTATAAGAAAGGGGAGAAACCTACTCAGAAGCAGATATTCGAAGTTTTTTCCAAAGAAGATACTCAAACTCTCGCAAACAACGTAATTACCTTCGATGGCCGACTGAAAAATTTCGGCCCGGAAGAAATTATAAAACGTTTCTGTGATTTCCGTAAGACTCATCTTATCCGCCGATTTAAACGACTCTCGGGCTTGGAAGAGGAAAAAATCGAAAGAAACTCGGAATTGATTCGCTTCATCAAAGAAAAATGGAACGAAAAAGTCATCGGTATAAAATCGAAAAAAGATTTCGAAGACAAACTTCAAAAAGCTAAATTCAAATATTACGAGTGGTTGGCATCGATCCCCGTCTATAGAATGACGATCGACGAAGTTCGCAAATGCGAGGAAGCAATTGTCGAAGCCAAAACTGCCCTTTCTCGATACCAAAGTTTGGTAAAAGAGGACAAGAAACTGACCGAATTCATGATCGGCGAATTAACCGAACTCAAGGACAAATGGGATAAGGAATGAGTAGCGCCAAAATCAAAACCGAAAAAAAGCCCGCCGCAAACCAGGAAAGAAATTTTAAGAAACTTTCCAACGTAGAACACGTAAGAATGAGGACCGGAATGTGGCTCGGCCAAAACTCCGCCTCCACGTTTGAGCAGCATTTTTTCCGTAAAGGTAGCGACGGTCAATACGAAGTCGTTCATGAAGAATTGGAAGATGTGCCCGCAAAACTGAAATGTTTGGACGAGGCTTGCATGAACGCCGTCGACGAATATCGTAAAAACCAAAAAGATAAATCCATACCGGAAAAGGACAAAATGTCCAAGCTGATCATACAGTTATCTTCCGATAAAAAAACGGTTAACGTGATGGATAACGGGCGGGGAATTCCCGCTAAAAACGCCGAAGGCGTTTTTCTTCACCTGATGTACGGGGAAAACTTCGACGACCATGTTAAGCAAGACCATGTTGCCGGTCAAAACGGCGTCGGGATTTCTCTGGTGCGAATGGTTTCCTCTTATTTCAAAGTAAAAACCGTCAATGGCGGCGTTTCCTTTAAGAAACTATTTACCTTACACGAGGATGCAAAAAAGCAAATTCGCTCCTACAAACTTTCTAAAGAGGACACCGAACGCGCATTTTTATATTTCGATGAGCACGGTAAATTCGACGACTGTCCCTTGCTTACGAAAGATCAGATCGACAAGCTTATTCCAATATGTAAGAAAACGAATATGATCGAATCCGTGGATAAGGCGACAAAAGAAGAACATGGAACCTCAGTCGAATTCGAATTGAATCCTAAATACTTCAACAGTCTCGATATATCCTTTAATGTGGATCTGATGAAACAGTATCTACAGGACATTGCCATGACCAATCCGGGTCTGGAAGTTCAGTTTGTGCATAAAGGGAAGAAGGATAAATTTAAGTTCAAAAAGGGACTCGACGAAATTTTTTCACATTCCGCGCTGACCTACTATAAAATGGATTATCAAGCGCCCGCCGCCGGATCGCAGCTTCACCTGGAGGCTTATCTGGTCATCGGACAAAATAAAAATCTCACTTGGGTAAATTCCATTTTCGCTCCCCAAGGCGGATCGGCGATCGAATATCTTGAAAATCGAATTTGTGACGAAATCCGAAAAAAGAGCCAGATCGTTTCCTTAGAGAAAAAGTTAAAAACCAGCTGTACGCGTAATGATGTTCGCAATTGTTTTCATATGTATGTGAACATGCGCTTGTTGAATCCGCGTTTTAAATCCCAGGATAAGTCCTATCTAATCAACGATTTGAATGAGGATATTCGAAATGCGGTGGATAAGCATTTGGATAAGTTCATTAAAAAAACGGCATTATTGGAAGAAGTCAAACTCCAAATGGAAAAGAGGACTCAGCTAAAAGCTTTTGAAGACGCCCAACGCGGTTTAAAGAAAGCCAGTAAGATGAATATCCCAAAGCTGATGCCTCCGACGGGAAAACCGGGCGATCCGGGAAGAGTTCTTTTTGTAGCGGAAGGTGATTCGGCAATAGCGGGTCTACGTCCGGCGAGGAACCCCAAGCTGCACGGTTTATTTCCTCTTCGCGGAAAACCGATGAACTGCAAAGGAGTTTCCTTGGCAAAAGCGATCGCAAACGAAGAGTTAAAGAATATCGTGGCGATCCTCGGATTACCCTTGAACGAAAAAGTTAAATCCATAGACCAGCTCAATTACGAAAAAATAAGCATCATCACGGATGCGGATTTCGACGGATATGCGATTCGTTCCCTAATGCTTTCCTTCTTTTATGAATATTGGCCGGAACTTTTCGAACTGGGATTCATCCACATTTCTAGTGCTCCTTTGTACGAAGTAGACGTGAAGATGGGCGATTCAAAAAAGGCCGAAACCGTTTTCTGTATCGACGATAAGGATTATGATGATTTGATCAAACGGGTTCAGAAATCCGGCGGACAAATCGTTCGTAAAAAACGAAACAAGGGTCTCGGAGAAACCGGTAAAGAAGCCATGAAATTTGCCGTCGAAGAATGCATGACCAAAATCGTGATCGGAAGTAAAAAGGAAGCCTCCAAAATTCAAAATCTTTGGTTCCATAAGGATTTCGCCGAGCAACGCCGGGACGCGATTTCAGAATATGCAATGAGCGTTATCGAAGACTAAAATTCGGTCTTACGATCCCCGCGAATTAGGCGGGGAAAATATTATCGACCGTTCGTTTAACAAAATCAATCGAATCGACGATAATGTGCTTAGCAATTCCGAATATCGGGGAAGGCTTTTCGCCTGTTCTAGACTAAATTTACCGCTTTAATTGCGGAAGATAATGCTGCCTCGACCGTTCCCGTAATCTCGCCGGTATGCTCTCCCGCAAAAAAAATTCGATCAAACGGTTTCCTCAGACTAATTTCCGAACCGAAACTTCCCGGGGGAAAGGTTGCGATCCCGGAAGGCAGGTATTCTTTTCCGAGTTCGGAAAAATAGAAACGTTGAATCTGTAAATCTTTCTTTAATCCCAAACGTCCTAAAGCCAATCGAACATAGTCGATTTTCTGATCCTGGGAAGCCGATTCGAAAACCGAATATCGATCGCCGTTCGCTATCATTCCCAGTACTTTATCCGGAGAACTCGACTTGGTCCCTGCGTCGTACAAGAATTGGGCGGCACTATCTGAATAGACCGAAAACGGCGACGATTCCCACGGGGACTCCCGTAATATTAAAAATAATTTATATATTTGGGAATATCTTACTCGAAGTGCCGATAGCAATTTCTCCTTATCAAGCTCCGGATTCCATTTTACGGAAGAGACTTGATTTGCAGGAAGGGTGCATACGCAGGCATTTCCGACAAATTTCCTGCCTGAATCCGTGGTAACGGAAACTCCGAACTCGCCTTGATCGACGGCAAGAACCGGGTCTGAAAATACGAATTCCGTATTTTCTATATTCAACACGAGTGTTTTTGCGATGTTCTCCATGCCGCCCTCCACTCGAGCGTTACGAACCGGGAACTGCGCGAGATCCGTAAGAACTTTCTGAGCGGATAATACTCGGATCGAATCCCCGTAATGCAACGATAACTTAAACCCTAGCAGAGTTAAGTCCTCCGGAGACATTCCTTGGTATAACAAATAGTTATAGAAACTGATCCGATCCAATCCCTGTTGTTGGGCCGTATTCATTTTAGAATTTAACCCGATTAATTTATTCAGGATTTCTTGCGATTTACCGGAAATTTCCCAAGTACCGAATTTCTTATAGGTTCCTTGGAATAAATCGGGTTGCAAGACTGCCGACGAAAGTTTAAGACCTAATTCTCGAACCAAACTTTTTACGGTCTTATCTTCCGCCGAAACCCATTCGGCACCTAGATCCACTATATTACCGGATGAATCCGCAATCGATCGAACTCTTCCGGCGACTCTATCCGTCGCTTCGAGTAATACGACCTTATAACCGGTCTTTCCTAACAGGTACGCCGAATATAATCCGGCAAGGCCGCCTCCTAACACGATGACTTTTTTATTACCGCTAGGAGAAGCCGATTGGGCTCTTAATACATTCTTGCCCATACTTAACAATGTCGCTGCTGTCAAAGCACCGGCTTTTAGAAAGGAAGATCGAGAAAACTTCATATCGATTGGCCTCTAGTATTTTGAACGCGGCAAAAAGGGAGAACCGCTATATTTAGTTTCGGCTAGTTGGATCGGTTCTTATCGATTTTATTGCTTATATAGTGTCGATTTTACTTTAGTCAATTTATTTCATTCGGAGCGACCATCGTCGGATTCTTTGCTCCAGCTTCTTCGGCGACGACTCCGGGACAAGTTTCTCTTGGCTCTCGATTCCTTGATTTGCGCCTTCTTCCATAAACCGTCTCCCCTGAAGAAGCCGATTAGCAGCTATGTTATACTTTCTTGCCACTAAAGAAACCGAATTTCCCGGGCTCACAGGTCTCCTTAATTATTTGAGTTCTTTCAGGGTTTGTCCAATGACGTTTACTACGACCGGACGTAATTGTTTGGATCTCTTCTTTACCATCAGCGCTATTTGGAGCATCACTACTATTATTTAGAGCTAATTATACTGCATGGTTTTCAAGAATGGAGCTACAATCGTAACGTTTGACTAAAATCACGTTACGCAAGTTCAGGAACATAAGTCGGATTTTTTTTCCTTGCAAATGCGGCTAGCGAATCATCCTCTGATATTACGCTTTCAGGGAGGAAGTCGGGTTAAAATCCCGCGCTGACCCGCAACTGTGATGTCCATTTTTATAAATGGAACGAGCCAGATCTTCCCCGTGATACCGCACCTCGAGGTTAGGTAGTATCCGCAAATCTCGCCTTTGCACGCCTGTGCTTCCGCGAAGGGGCCCCGAAAGCTGAATAGATCGGGGCTCCCGAACGGCAAAGAAAGCAAAAGATTTTACTTCAAAATGATCGAATTGTTTTCCGTTCGTCGGACGATTGCGATGCGACTTATTCCGCAAATCGATAGTCCTCCCGATCGACAAATTTCAATGAGGAAAAATAATGAAAATCACAAGTATTACGATAAAAGCAGCGATTGTACTGATTACGATGTCCGGTTGCTTTTTTGATGAGAAAAAAAACAACGATAACAATACTACTTTGACCTCCCTACTGTATGTAGCAAATATCACGCCCGCACCTTCAGGAACCTGGTTTTTTTATAACGCGACTCCGACGTACGCCGGGCAAACAAATCCATATACGTTAGATGCAGGTACGATTAAACAAGGAACCTATATAATTAACTCCTCGCAAGTTATCGTGACATACAACGGATTTTCCGCATCTAAAATGAATGTAAAACTTGTGAATAACGGTCGCTCCGTCGTTTTCGGGCAGCTAACCTCCGATGCACAGTTCGGCGCCAATCAATACCTTTACTATATGTGGACTTTCTCCGGCGGTTATTATTATGTTTGCCCTGATTTGAATTCATATAAGAACACGTTGCAAGATGTGATGACCGATTTTAACAATCTAACCACCGCTCAAGTTGATCGCACGAATTTAGTCAGCGGTTGCTTCGGTTCTGTCTGGAGCCGGCTACAAGCCAATTGAAAGACTCGTTTCAGACCCGTTCCTATTTTATGGAGGATAAGGTTCGCATGAAGAATTCGTTTTTTCTTTATTTTCTCAGTGTAAGCCTGCTGATCGGCTGCGATAACAAAGGAGGTTCAGGCGGAGATTCTGCATCAGCGTTTGCCCTCCTTCAGTTGCTCCAAAACGGAACGGGCACGTATAGCTTCTGTCGAAATTATAGCCCTGCAGAATCGAATAGTGTGTTTGTAGCAAATCAGGTAATCCTTGCACCCGCTCATACCGGCAACGGTTTTCGGGACTCGTACTGCGCAGCAAACGGAATTCGCGGAATCGATAAGTTTAACGGTTCTCTCGACGTATTTACGCTCGATACCTCCGGCCCCGGTGCTACGCTGATTCTAGGTTGGTCAGGTAAGAAAGTGTTACCTGTATCGGGAATCGACTTTATCGCCTATGAAAATCCGTTTTTCATAGGCGCGCAAAACAATACGAATCCGTTTAACCAGGTTTTTTTAGAGCCGATGGTAGTCGAAGTCGGAAATGATCGATCGAATTGGTGCGGCTGGAATCCCGTTTACACGAACGGCAATCCGAATTCCTTTTCGGAAGATCCTTCCGTCTGGTCCCGATTCGGAGGAATCACACCGTTCGTGTACAATCAAGAAACGAATCCGATGACGGTAGCCTCCATCTATAACACCGACGTGGTTCATGGCGGTGGGGGCGGCGATGGATTCGATCTGGCGGACGCGAATTTTGGCGCATCCGGGAGCGGCTGCTCCGGTTCTTTAAAAACGGATCTTCAAACGAACGGCTTCACTTATATTAAATTGACCTCGGCCATAGTATTAATGCCGAGTTTGCCTATTCCGGTGGGGAACGGGAGTCCCGACATTGACGGAGTGATCGCGAAAAGTATCAGTCCGTAGGGTCGACTATTTCTCGGGACGAAATCCGAAAATCTTCGTGCGAACTTTCTATCTATCTTTAGTTTCGGTTGAAGGCATATTATGTTTCGATTCCTTCGACAAGAACTTATTATCTTTTTATCATCCGTTCGCTTTAATACTAGACTCGAAGTTCCCGCTTGGGTGAAACACTCCGACGAATTACTAGCATCTTCGACCCGATATTTCCCTCTCGTCGGCTGGATCGTCTCTGGAATCACGACTATCGTGTTCTACGGGAGCTCCTTCCTTTTCCCCATAAGCGTCTCGGTCGTGTTAGCCATTTCGGCCTCCATTTTGTCCACCGGAGCTTTTCATGAGGATGGCTTCACCGATATGTGCGACGGTTTCGGCGGCGGATGGGAAAAGGAACGAATATTAGAGATAATGAAAGATAGTAGGATCGGTGTGTTCGGCACTATCGGTATCATATTAATGCTTCTTCTAAAATTCGCTTGCTACATCGCCTTAGCCGAATCATCCTTCCTAGTTCTCTTTTTTGGAATCTGGATTTCGCACTCCTCCAGCAGATTTTCCGCAAATGTAATGGCAAAGCTCATACCGTATGTAAGAGAAGATCAGCTTTCTAAAGCAAAGCCCATCGTAAAATCGATGAAGTTATCGGATGTCCTTTTGTCCGGGATTTGGGTCTTAGGTCCGATCACATTTTTTTTATATTATTCCGGAAAATTTTCAAACCGTATAGCGATTATTCTTTCGTTATCTTTCTCATTGCAAGCTTTAGGAGTTTTTTACCTGCGAGGCTTTTACAAAAAATGGATAGGGGGATATACGGGAGATTGTTTAGGCGCAGTACAGCAAATAACCGAAATCCTGTTTCTATTGGCGCTCGTTGCAATATGGAAATATTATTAATTCGTCATACGACACCCGAGGTGGAGCCGGGTACATGCTACGGTTGGACGGATTTAGGCCTTCCGATTACCTTCGAGGAAGACGCACGTAGATTATCGAAGATTTTACCGTCTCGAGCGAATTCGGTACGTACAAGTCCTTTATTTAGATGTTTTAGTCTAGCTGAATTTTTAAGTAAACGTTGGGAAGAGGCAGGCAAGGCACCGGCTTGGAAAGTCGACTCTCGAATCCGTGAATTAAATTTCGGCTCTTGGGAGGGGCGATTGTGGGAGGAAATTCCGAGGAGTGAAACCGATCATTGGATGGAAAACTATGTTCACCGTTCACCTCCCGGAGGAGAATCGTATGTCGAACTCAGAGACCGAGTAATGCATGCTTGGAACGAAGCGTTGGCGGAAGGTAGGGCGTGGGAAAGGCTTAGAAAAGAGGAAGGCGATCCGAGCGAGTATCGGGAAGTTTGGATCAGCCATGGTGGAGTGATTCGATGCATTGCCTCTCACGTTCTAGGATTCCCTTTAGAAAATGCCTTTCGATTGGTTTTAGATTATGGAGCTCTCTCCATAGTCCGAATCCGTTTCGGAGAAACGGATTCTTATCCGCAATTTATTTCATGGAACCGGAACGCTTTCTAAGCCGTTTTTTTAATATTTATGCCGGAAGATCTCAGGCTTTTGAGAGTTGATCCGATAAGAAGAATAAGCGGTCGAATCGTCAATGCTCCTTCTAAATAATACGGCACTAGAAAGGCGCCGAACGTTCGGAATCGTCATCGTTCTCCTTTATCTTTTTTCCCAAGGAATTTTTTCCAAAGACTCCAATCAGGATGCCGGGTCCGAACTTTCTCTCCCGAACACGAAAACGGATGCGAAATTATTCGTTTTGGATGCGAGCGGATCCATGAACGAATATCTAGGTATTTATCAAAAAATCCATCTAGCCAAAAAGCATGTGAAGCACTTTGTGGATAGCCTACCAGAATCCGCGGAAGTAGGCTTAATCGCATACGGCAACCGCTTACCAGGATGCAAATCCTCGAAATTATATCAACCTATGGAAAGCGGAAACAAAGCTCAATTTCGCAATAAACTTTACGGACTAACGCCTTCCGGAGCGACTCCTCTTGCCGAGTCTATTCGCGTTGCCGGGGAATATATCTCCCGTCGAAAACAGTCGACTGAACTGATTCTCATCACGGATGGAATAGAAAGTTGTTATGGAGATCCCGAGAAGGAATTAAGAATTCTGCAACAAAAGGGCATCAATTTTCATCTTAACGTGCTCGGGCTCGGCTTAAAGCCGGAAGAAAGAAACGTTATGCGGTCCTTGGCCCGCCTCGGACAGGGGGCATATTATAATGTAGAAGGCGATGCGGATTTTTATTCTGCGATGGAGGATCTTTTAAAGAAAGGGACCGTTTCGATAACGAAGCAAAGAATAGAACCAAAGCAGAATTCGGACACCGGCAAGATTAGGATTTTAAGTCAAAGCAGGATGGAAATCGAAAACGGAAAAAATCGATACACAATTTCATTCGATTTTCATAATTCGGATTCTTCCAGTCATTGCGTCGTTCTTAATCTGAAAACTCAAGAAAGTCCGTCCTCGAAGGTAAATCGATCGAATGAAAATCGCGTTTCAAATCCGGAATCGATTATTAAAATTGAAAACCGGTGCTTTCAATCCGAAAAGGGGACCGGTCAGTTTGAATTCGACGCAACTCGACAAGAAATTATTTCGGCAGAATTGGAACTATGGGATATGTCGGGGGTTCCGCGGGCCGTTGGACGAAGCGAAAACATTGACATAAGCCATTAAGGTAAATTTAAATCCTGATCGCTCGGATAGCTTACTCTATATTCCAACTGGATTTCTCTTTTCCCGGAGGGAGGGATTTCCAAAACCCACTCGTAAATCCCCGAGTTGGGTCTAAACTCTTTCGCTCCCGGGGTGGTTCTATCGGAATCTATTTCGACCTTTACGCTAGCAAGTTCCGAAATAGGAACTTGATCTCTGACGAAAACCGACTTGGATTCTTTCCCGAAATTTTCTAAGGTCAGATAAACGCGCTTTTCGATCACTTTCTGGGTTGAGATCAATCCTTCTTTGGTATTATTAGATTCTTTTCGATATGAAAGCCGAAGACTTCCCTCTGTACCTAAGGAAACCGAAACGTTTTCGCCAGGACTCGTATACGAAATCTTGGTAGTACCGATAAGTCCCGAATTCCTGAATAAAGAAACTTCCCCCGGAAGGATCGGGAATTCGCTCGGATTTTGAAATGTAGCCTCCAATAACGGAAAGGGTTTATATCTTGGAGACGCGATAGTTCTGACTTTTATTGGAATGTTAAACGAACTCATTTCCAACTTTCTAGATTCGCGTTGAGAAGGTAAACTAACCGTTTTGGGTAAGCGAAATAAAAAACCTCCTCCTCGTTCGGAGGTCGTGGGAGAAGTTCTACCCGATTCTTCGTCGACTAATCCCTCCGCCATTTGCGCAGGCGTGCTAGCCTGGCTTTGCGCACTCAGGACTTCTTTCTTGTCGGCTACTTCCTGATCGAAGAGACGTTGAGGATATAAACGATTTCTTCTTTGCGATAAATCCGGCCGGGTTGTGGAAAGCAGGAGTCGAACTCCTTTCCAATCTTCTCCCGTTTCCTGTCTTACCTCGGACAAATATTCGAATTGGGCTTTTTCGGAGGAATCATTTGCGGTTAAAATATAAGTCGGTTTCCAATTTGCATTGGGAACCAAGTAACTCAATCTTAAATCGATCGTCTTAGATTCTTTCGACGTATTCACTATTTGAATCCAAGTGTTCCTCGTACTCTTTTCGGCCTGCGAAAGTAGAACGGAAAGTTGCGCCTTTACCTCGTCTAGTTCGCTTTGAATTTTAATTTTGCTTCTTTCGATTTTTTCCCAAGATGAAAATAAAACGAAGGACTCTTCCCTGTTTTTCCGTAAATAGGTTCCCCAATTTTTTCCGTCGGATTCCACTTTGCCGTATAAAAGATTACGGCTAATTGTGTCCGAGACCTTATTGCGTAGTTCCGTCAAAAGTCCCTTTTCCGACTTCAAATCGTTTTCCTTTGCGACGACCGTTTCCAATTCTTTTTGCAAAGTCACGATTTTCCGCTGAAGAAGCGCGACCTCAGGATTGGATGCGGCAGTTCCTTCCTCTTTCCAAGTCCTGGTGCCGGTCACCTCCGCCAGATTCGAATCCGTACCGGCCATTAAACTTTCTTCCAATAATGAAACCGGCAAATTTTGAATTTGAACCCGATTCGTACCCGGTGCTAATTGTACTTTACCGACTCTTAATATTTGAGCGGTTCCTTGGTGAACCGTCACTTCTTGAATGGCAAGGTCGGCGCCGACGGCAAACGTATCATTTGAGACCATCAAAACCGTTAGCGAAGCGGCAAAAAAGTTTATTAAAGTATTATAATTCATATTTTTATTCCACCGATAGGATATTAGTAGGATCCGCTACCTTGCGAATCTCGAAGTAAATTATTGGCCGGATAGGACACGGTGTATTCGAATTCGATTTTCTTAACGGCACCGGCAGCCAGGTCCATTTCGTAGGTAAGAATTCCATCATCCGTTTTATCGGGTCTTTCCGAGCCGAGGGACCATTTGATATCGACACTATCATCGACCGTATAAGGAACTCTATCTATCACTCTGATTAAGATCTTTCTTTTCTTATTATTCTTTATCGAGATCGATACTTTATGCCGGACGGTTTTACGCTTGGAAATCAAGCCGGATTTATCCTCGAATTTCTCCTCTCTCCTCACGATTTTCACGTCCCGGTCCGGACCTAATTCGATTCGAATTTTTTCTCCGGGTTTCAATGTGGACACAGAGGTGGTTCCTAGGAGATTCTCTCCGGAGTAAATCTCCAAAGGTCCGGAAAGAAGCGGTTCCCTTTCCAAATTAGTGGAAACGACCGTTAAATACGCTTCTTCTCCGGTTATCGGGGAAGATTCGTAAGCCGGAGAAACCGGAACGATTCTCTTTCTTAAGAAGACACGATTCAAAGTTTTATCGGAGGGAATTCTTTCAAAGGATTGCGCTATATAACGAAAATCGAATCCTTCCGACGAAAGACCCGGTGCGACTAAATTATAAACGTATTTACGATCCGAATTCAATTGGGACGATCGATTCAGTAAAGTCTGTACCTGAGATTCGATATCTCTTAATTCTTTTCGAGAACTTTCGCGCAGACCCGAAAACCTACGCAAAGCCTCTTTTCCGTATCGTATCGAGTCTTCGTAGGATCCGCTTTCAAAGAGACTTTTTTGATTCGCTAATTCTCCGCGGAGCTGATCCATATTTTCCTCGACCTGAAGCGAATTGGAGCGATCCTTAAAATTACTTTCTATGATTGCCCTGGATTTTTCCAACGGACTCTCGGCCTGATCGTCAATATCGTCCTGCTTCGTTTTTGAAGCTTGGGGTCTTGAACTCCGCTTCTTAGCTTCTTTGGCAGGTTTAGACATAACCGGAGCTCCCGTAGAAGGAGAACCTTTGGCCTGTTCGTTGTAAACATTTTGATCATTCGCATGATATGAATCTTTATCTCGATTAACTACGACTTTAGAAGAGATTCGTAATTCACGATAGTCCGGCAAATCGACATCCTGATTCGGATTCGCGGTGGAAAATTCGAGTCGAACACCGTTCCAGTCTTCCCCGGTTTCGTTTCGAACCAAAGCGTACCAACCTAACTCGGCTTCCGTTCCGCTCGGCTTGAGATCCAGAGTATAGCGAGGATACCAGATAGCACCGCGAATCAGATATTTGTACTCGATACGATACGTGGTTGCAGTCTCTATTTCCGCTTCCAAACGGATTTCTTTCCGACGGAGAATGTCACCTTGCGCAAGATGCTCCAACTTTGCCGTTACGATATAGAATTCCTCTCGAAGGCGATCTAGCTCCTCCAGCTTTGCCAATCTAAGTTTCGTATTTTCTTCGGCAAGGTCCGAATAGGTTTTGCGAAATCCTAAAAAAGAATCCGAATCAACCTTCTCGATTACTCCTTCTTCTTCGCGAAATGCAGGGCGAATGGACCGTAAGCTCGTTTCCCAATCCAATAACTCTTGCACTTCCTTGGATCTCGTTCCTAACGAAAGTAACAAGGCATCCTTTCTTTTTTCTAATTCTTCGCTCTCTTGAGATTTAAATCTCTTGGATACCTTTTCCAGTACGCGAACGCCTCGAATCTTGAACTTTTTATTCGGATCGGAAAACGAAACGGAAACGCTTTTATCCAAAATGTTGGAAGGAACTTCTCCCAAACTCACTTCGAAGGCCCCTGCTGGAAGTTTAATTTCGGCGACTCTCTTTGCATATGCAAAGTCGGAATATAGAAGGACCGACTCTATACGAGAATTGGCCGTAGCCATGGCCGTCTTAGGCGATGAATTCCCTTGGGTATCCGCAACAGGTGAATCTTCAGAATCTTGCGATTTTCCATCCCGAGGCCATACTAAGCCGCCAAGAACGATGAGGATAATCGGGGAATATTTGCGAATCAGTCGAGGCAAAGAGGACATAGGTTCATTAGGAGATACGCCAATAAACCGTTCGTCAATTTATTTTCCGAGGAGATATGGTACCGGAAACCGTGTAATCGAGGCCGTTCAAGGTCCCTCGATACAGGAATCGGGCCGGAATTTTATAAACTTACGCCGTCTTTGCCGAATAACCTTTTATACTAAAGAATCTTTTCTGAGATAGCAAAAAGGTCCCTAGCACGGCAAAAGAAACAAGGGCCGTAATCTTCATCATGAAAGGGATAGCGATAACGATTTCCATCGGCAATAAAGCGGTCAATTTCTGAACCTGCGTAAAATCGAACGGATAGACGTAAGTCAGGACCGCAATGGACGCTAAGCGAACTAATTCCGAAACGATCCCCGAGGTTTTCAGTTCGAAAATTGCTCCGATAGTCCATAATGTCCAGAGTACATAGAAACCGAGAACGATCATCTCCGGTAGCGGGAGTTCCTTCTTAAATTCGATATACACCATAGATGCACCCATCGCAAATAAGAATTGAAGTATCGTATATATCGTTAAAGTGATCGGGATCTGCGTATCATATTTCTTGTACGTTGATCGTTCGATTTCAGGAGGAATTACGCTCTCTCCCAGATCGGCCGGTTTCCAACCGGGCGCTTTGAACCATACTAAAAACTTGTCTTTCCAAGACTTGGTTTGCCAAGAAAGATCGAACAGCTCTTGAAAGTAATGAAACTGAGCCCAAATCGGATTCCAAGTGGTCATCGGTTTTACAATTCCGAAAATCGGCTCTTCTTCCTCCTCTTTAAAGCTTCCGAAAAGACGATCCCAAATAATGAACGTCCCGGCGTAATTTTTATCTATATATTTCGGATCTCTACCGTGATGAACTCTATGATGAGACGGCGTATTCCAAACCCATTCGAACCATCCCAACTTAGGAATGAGTCGAGTATGAATCCAAAATTGATAAGCGAAGTTAATCTGAATGACTAACATGAACATCAACGGAGGAAATCCCATCACTGCCAGCGGAAGATAAAAAGGAAGTGAAAAGGTATTTTGCAAAATCCCTTGTCGCAGAGCTACGGTTAAGTTATAATCCTCACTTTGATGATGAGCGACGTGCGAACCCCAAAAGACGTTAATTTCGTGGGCAAACCTATGGTACCAATAATAAAAGAAATCGGCCAATACGTAACAGGCCACCCAGGCTATCCACGAATTTTCCGTGAAAGTAAAGAATCGAAAATTTTGGTAGGTCCAAGCGTAGATCGCAATCAAACCGAGCGTAATAAAAACGGTAAAGATCTGCATATAGACTCCGGCGGCTAAATTGTTAACCGAATCCTTGTAACGGTAAAAAGGCTTCTTAGTTACGAGAACCCAAATTACTTCCGCAAGAGCCAAAACAAAAAACGCAGGAGTGATCAACTCGATAATATTCTTTTCCATCTCTGAGTCCACTTTCGACTATCACTGTAGCGCCCGGTCGGTCAAGAAAAAGAAAGGGAATTTATGAAATATCCCCTTTCAATAGTTTGATAACAAATGTTATTTTTAGCGATAAAACGAATCGTATTTATTTTAATTTCAGAAGAAGAGACTCACGGAGGCGGAAACCGAGAAAATTCCTCCACCATAGCTATAGTTGGGATTTATAGTCGTAGGTTGATACTTATCCACTTCCACCCATCTTAATCTTTGGTACATTAAACCTATATCGAATATGACCGGGTTCTTTAATCTATCTTTCAAAAATCCGAAATTGCGACCGCTAAGCACGTAAGAGAATCCGAGAGAATATATCATTCTATCGTTATCCATCCAGTTATTCGTACCCGCATAATGAGGAACCGGAGTAGGACGACGACCGATTCCGGCTCTCGCTTTCATAGTCGGAGTAATCGTGACTTCCGTTCCGAAGCGAACGTCTGTCGTATCATGAAAGTTCAAAGGATCCGAATATCTTGCCTTAATTCTGGAGTTGTGAAGAAGACTCCAAAGTTCGCGATTCACATCTAAATTCAATTGAACTCTGCTAAACGGACGGAATCCCAGTCCGTAAGACCATACGCGAGGATTGTAATCGGATAGTAATGCCAAATCGAAGTCTAACTGAATTCCCAAAAGCGTAGTTTGCGCTCTGGCAGGAATCGGATCCGTTGAAAGATAGGTTTCCCTTTTGTAAGATGCTCCAAGACTGAATTTTCCGTACGTAAATTGAAGTCCGTAGGTCGGATTGATCAAAGGTTTTAATGATAAAACGACTTGAGAATTTGCTTGGACAGGATCGGGTGAAATCGGAACATCCTTTAATAGAATCGCACCGGAACCGCCGGCTAACGCGGTAAATCCGACTCCTGCAAAGAGGCGATCCTTCCAAAGTTCCACACCGACCCCTCCCATGATTGTCGGTCGTTGATTGCTTACTCCGGACTGCAAGTAAGTCGGCACCGTGGGATTTTGATCATTCACTACCATTAGCTTTCCGTTTGCAGGAAGAATCGCATTCAAACCGAAACGAATCGTACGACCGATATCGAAAATCTCGTTGAGATTCATAGTGAAACCCAATCCTACAAAACTATCGTCGGGATTCTTAATCGCGTCGGTTGTCGGAGCATTTGTCCTGATAGTCGGATTTGCATAGGTTCCCAAGAACGTGACTTCGTGTAGATTTCTCGGAGGTCTAGCAAGAGGACGGTACACAAATAGTCCGTCCTTTAAATTGTACCAGCCGCGTTTGTACCAAGGACCGGTAAGAGTAGGATCGTCCTTGGACGGTTCCATAGATAATAAAGGACCGCTAGCAGGATTCTTTCCGTCTTTACCCGGTTCGGTGTTTGCAGCCGCGGAAGCGGCTTCCTTTTCCTTATCTGCCTGGTCCAATTTCCCGACAAAAAGATCCGCTTCGTTTAAACGACCTAAACCCGCTACGTTGTAAAACACGGCCGACGAATTATTTACCGTCGCCGTAACCGCTCCTGCCATACCTGTCGCAGTCGGATGTGCGCCGAATATATCGCCGTAGCTTCCTGCCTGTATTTCAGAGTTCCCACTTCCGAATAGACAATACACTAGCGCGAGAGATGCCCCCGAAAGATAGGGAATCTTTCTTTTCAATAGAATGTTTCGCATGTTCCCTTCCTGATTGAACCAGCCCCCAATCTATTAAAAACAAATAGAACTTGCTGATTTCTTTATTACACATCAGTTATTTTTTAAAAATTATTCCGTATCTTATCTTCGCTGTTAAAAATGTCCAGTAAAATTGAAAAAACTACCTATAGACGAAATATAGCTAAAAATAGCAAAAAGAAAGGATTTTAAAAGATAAACAGTGATTATCGTAAAAGAATGAACGCTACATCTCTAGTCCAAAAGGTGTAAAGTTCTGGGTAGATTCTTGGGTCGTTCTTTTAAAAAACTATTTCTTAAGGGATTGGTTTTTCTTAGGGACCGTCGTCTCGAAATAGACTTTCATTAGTTCGGCATATCGCAAGTACCCCAGATACTTCCCGGCCCGAACGATCGCGATTTTATCCAGATCGAATTCAACCAGAAGTTTTAAGGAACTTGCAAGACTTTGATCTACGGATCCGGCCGGAACATTCGAATCCGTAGCATCTCCGACGGTTATCAAGTCTTTAGCAAATTCCATACTCTCCGGCGAATGTCTAATTTTGCGTAATGACAACATTCCTAGATATTTTTCCTGATCGTCCAGAACGACGTAATCACTCGCTTGAATGCCGATGGATTCTTGCTCCAGTTCGGAGAGTAATTTGGAAGAATGAGTAACCGCTATATTACGAAATTTTGAAGAAACTTGACCGATCGAAATACTATCCAAAACGTCCCGGTTCATATCCCAGTAATGTGCGGGTGACTGAAATCGATTTTCCTTTTGGCTTTTATAAAGACTTAATTTATGCGAAAGTACGAATGAAATAATCGAGACGACCATTAACGGAGGAAGAAGAGAATAACTTCCTATAATTTCGCAAATCATGACCATACCTGCAATCGGAGCGCTTGCGATACCGGCGTAAAATGCACCCATTCCGACTAGAATGAAGGAAGAAACCGAAACCGGCGTGATCAGAATAACTTTCGCTATCGTGCCGACCGCTCCTCCAAGCATTCCGCCTATAAAAAGAGCCGGTCCGAACATTCCGGCCGAACCTCCTGTTCCGATAGTAAACGAAGTCGTAAACATTTTCAAAAAAGCGAATCCGAAGAAAAACAATGCTAAAAGAAGATTCCTTTTTATCGCAAAATCGTTTTGTAGGCTGAGAGTGGATAAAACTCCGCCTTCTTGGAGTCCGATCGTGTCAGGCACCTTGCTGATTCCCAGACCGCTTAAAAGACCCGGTAAATACGGTTCGAAAATCGGTTTGGCATCCAAGGCATCCTGTAGTACGCCGGAACCCGTACCGATTACCTCCGGGAGAAAAAAGCCGACGATGCCGACAGGAATTCCTCCTATCGCGGGCTTTAACCAATTTCGGACGGGCCAATGCTCGGACCAATCTTGGATTTTTCTAAAAATCCGAATAAATAATGATCCATTCCAAAAACATAAAATACCTAGCATCGCATAAAAAATCAGTTCCGGATATTCCTCGAAACCGATTTCGGGGACCCTATATACGGAACCGAAACCGTTTAGTCCGGAGTAAGTAAGATAGGCGGTAACGGAAGATATGATACAGGGTATCAGCGAATCGCTTTCGATATCTTCCCGATAGATCATTTCTACGGAAGTTAAGGCACCGCCGAGTGGAGCGTGAAAGATCGCACCTAACCCGCCCGCAGTGCCTGCTAAAAGGAGAGTTCTGCGAGCTCTCGCCCCGGCATGGATCAACGTAGCCACGACGGAACCGAAACCGGCCCCTATTTGCGAAATAGGACCTTCCTTTCCCCCGCTCCCGCCCGTCGAGAGCGTAAAAATCGTAGCGATAGATTTTACGAGCGGAACCTTTGCCGCCATCCTCCCTTCCTGATTGTGAAAGGAATCGATCATGGAATCGGTTCCGGTCCCGGCGGACTCGCGAGAAAAAAGATGAACGAGTAAACCGGTCACTAAGCCGCCTAAAACAGGAAGAAATAATAGCGACCAGCGACCTATACTCAAGGTCGGATCCGGTTCAAGATCGACGTAGTATTCCCCATTAGGATGAGTGTCAGCGATTCCCGCGACGGTATGCAAAAGAAAAAATTCTCCCCATGCCAAGGCTCGGGAAAATGCATAGGCACCTAAACCGGAAACCACGCCCGTCAACAGACAGTAAAAATAAAGGGAACGGCTTCCGCCGATTTTGAAAACGGTCCGCCAGCGAAGTAGAAAGTCCTGTAGAGAATCGAAACGAAACATTGTTTACTTAATTCCAGAATCCGAATTTCTAAAAACTTTTGGATACGTTTAATTCAAGTATTCTGTTATGAGTGTATGTATCCTGCCAGGATCCGACCATTCTGTACAATCTTGGTACCAAAAGCAAACCGAGAAACACCCCCGCTCCCGGCGATTCTAATACATTTCCGGAAGGGGTCGGCTTGCCCAATAAGGATTGAATAGCCGAATGCGAATGTATGGTCGTCGAAGCATAGTAGTAACCCACGCCCGCGAGCAACAAGTCCGCCACTATATAACCGAAAATTCCTTTTAGAGCATCCGAAGAGGAATAAACCGGCGATTTGGAGGAACTGTAGTACACCGAAGTCGCCGGCTCTATTAGAGCCAAGGTACCGGAGATCAAATAACTCTTTCGTCCCGATACTTCGGCCGCGCTTTCAATGCCCGGGGAAGGTTGACCTTCCAGGACTTGTTTTCTCGTTAATTCTTCCAATAAGTAATTCTTAAAGGCTCGTTCCGATCCTTTCTTCGGCGACTCGATCCGAATCAGACTCAATTTTTCCCTTTTAGAAAAACCTAATACAAATACGTCGATCGTTATCGGTGAATACCAGCGTGAAGTATAGCGATACGCAAATCCCTTAGTGACCTTATTAGAGATGATTCTATCGTAGGTAAGTTTGTTTAAGGCTGCGATGATTCTTAGATCGTTTTCGGCGGGGTCCCCATCCAATTCGAACGCTTCCCCCGCAGACAAGGAACTCCCGGACCATAACAGCAGCAACGCCGCTGAAATAAATATCGTCAGTTTGATTTTCGCTTTCCGCTTTTGAATCATCCGACAACCCGGTCTCCGAGGAAAAACGCCGCAACAAGCATGGAACTGTTGTAGGCAACATGCGCGGTTATGGGAACCCAAATATTTCCCGTTTTTAAGTAAGATAGTCCGAAGTAAAATCCTACGAAGATGAGCAGAATAGGCCCGACCCAAGAACCGCGCGGGTTATAATGAATCAGGCCGAAGATTAACGAAGTAAATAGTAAGCCGAATATCTCATGTCCTTTTCCTACAAATTGTTTGAGTAGGAACCCTCTAAAAAAAGTCTCTTCCACAATCCCTGCACCTAGACTGACCCCGAAGGATGCCCATAGAAGTAAAAGCCAATTGCCCTGTAAATTCTGAGTCAGGGCCACTTCCAGCGGATTTGATTGAGGCTTTCCGATAAAAAAGAAAATTAGGCCCCCGGCTACGTTCACAAAACAAAATGTCGCAAAACCGACGGAAATTCCGATCCCGAATGCACCGCCATCGAATGATTCGCTAAAGTCGGTGCAATCGGCTTTGCCGATTCGCCGAAGAATCATATATGCAGGAATTAAAAAGCAGGCAGCCCATACGATTCGATCGACTACAAGCAACCAGGGACGTTTCGTAACCACGAAGTCCGTATAGTCTCTCAAGGCTTTTTCCGCCGAGGCCGGCTCGTTCCAAGCGATCTTTTTATTCTCGGGTGAGTTTCCGTTTTGAAGATCTTTCAACTTGATTGCATTCTTTTCGGAAATCGGAGGACGGGCCGACAAGGAAAGTTCGATTTGCACCTTCGCTACCTGTTGGTACAATAAATTGGCAGCCAGTAAAACCAGGATTTGCAACAGGAGTATCTTACCGATCTCGCCGAAAGATCCTTGGCTACTCGATTGCTTGTTTTTTTCTTCCATGGTCGGAACCCCTCCCATCATTTTCCTCCGATTTTTTGCGTCATTGTTTTTTTAAACGAACCGATTCTTATAGTGTAGTGACTTCCGTCGGAATCCCAAATAGATCGATATTAATTCCAGCACTTCTTTTCGTTTATATCTCGGGAATAACGGAACTAGGTGCCGTTTTTGAACGACTTCCCCTTAACAGCCTCGACTATTCCGATAAACACCTGCTTCGGATCAGAGACGAAGTAAAATACAACCTCAGAGTCTCGGTGTCGAATTTGGATCAAAAAAACTTGGCTCCACTCCGTTTCCTAGTTTATAAAGTAAGGGAAAAGGATAACTTTTTTAAGATCATGGCCAGGACCGGAATGGATTTGGACACGCTATCTTCCGTGAATCAACTCTCTTCCCCTCAAGATATCTATCCAGGAATGGAACTTCAGATACCGAACATGCGGGGGTTTTACGAATCGGATGAAACTTCGTCCAGCGAGAATGCAAGGAAGAGGATCGCCTCACGTCACAGAATTCCGCTCAAATTCCTATATTATGATGACCGAAGAAACGCCTGGTTCGTTCCCGGAAGAGGGTTACCGAAGGACGAGAAAAGTTTTTTTTACGGAATGGCCTTTTCGAATCCTCTTGCCGAGGAAGGGCGTGTGAGTTCCCGCTTCGGAAAAAGAAAGGATCCTTTCACGAAAAAAGACACGTTTCACGGAGGAATCGATCTCGCGGCCGAAAAAGGAACTCCGGTTTACGCCTCCGCCGACGGAATCGTTTCCTTTGCCGATTCTAAAGGCGGCTACGGAAATCTTATCGTTCTAAAACATCGTCTCGGATATGAGACTAGATACGGGCATTTGGATAAGATTTTAATTCCGGAAGGAACCAAGGTGAAAAAAGGGGAACAGATAGGAGAAGTAGGAAAAACCGGAAGAGCTACCGGTTTTCATTTACATTTCGAAGTATTACGAAATAGTCAAAAACAACGACCCATTTTTAGGGGTCACGTTTAATGCTCAGAAGTATATATCTTAGTCCTTTCCTTAGAATCGTATTCCCCATCCTTTCCGTAACATCTCTTCTTTTCGTATTGATTCTCGTCGGCTGGAACAAAACCGATCCGGAATTTTATTCGGTAGATTCCCCGATTCCCCAAGGAGAGGATAATGCTCTCTTTTTTTCAGAGGCGACACACGAAGGAAAGATTTCCGAACCGTTTGCGATCGCTTTGGATTCGAAAGGACGGATTTACACCGGATCCTCCGACGGAAACATCTATAGAATTAAGACGGACGGAAAAGTGGAGATTTTCGCGAGAACTTCCGGAAGACCTCTGGGTCTGGCTTTCGACGGGAAAGGGAACTTAGTGACATGTCTTTCCGGAGTGGGACTCGCTTTTTACGACCCGCAAGGGAAGGAAAATATCCTAGCGAGGCAGGACGAACGGGGAAATACATTAGAAAATCTTTATGGATTAGATATAGCCTCCGACGGAACGGTTTATTTTACCGAAGTTAGTAGAAAATTTTCGTATGATTCCTCTTACTTAGAAGAGCTCGAATCCAGGCCTAACGGAAGGATCTTGGCTTATAAGCCGGAAGACCAATCCGTTTCCGTAGTTTTAGACGAAGTATACGCACCTACCGGAATAGCGCTCTCTTCGAGAGAGGAATTTTTGGTGTATGCGGAAAAGTACAGACACCGGGTCACCCGATTTTGGTTGAAAGGAAACAAAACCGGAAAAGAACGATTTTTTATCACTCATCTTCCCGGTAGTCCTGCCTTGATCCACTCGGATAAAAAAGACGCATTCTGGATCGCCCTTTCGGCACCGCGGCATAAGCTGATCGATAAAATTCAGGAAAAACCTATCCTAAAAAAATACGTCGCAGCGCTTCCCTTTTTTTTTAAACCGAAGGAAGGAACTCTGAGCTATGTCCTGGGAATGAACGAGGCGGGTGATGTGATATTCGCACTGACCGACTCCTCTTCAAGTCGAGTCGGATCGACCACGGCTGTACTCGAATTCGGCAGGGGACTTTTACTTGCCGGAAACACATCCGACAAAATATGGAAATGGAAATTCGAGACTTTAGAATCGTTTTTTTAATCTATAAAAGATCCGCGCAAGGGATGCGCAGGGACGCGGTCGGAACGACCGCGTGTCCAAAGGACCGAGCGGGACTCCGCGAGCCCGGAGCAGCCCGACCCCGAAGGGGATGCGCCCCCTTACATAGAACCTAGTAAACTTCTAAGATTATCGATACCGTAGCGTTCGGCAAAAGTTCCGAATCTCTCTCCGGCATGACCCTCTTTCTTCCATAATTCAAACGCTTTTTCAAGCTGAACGGGGATATCGGCGAAGGCGACTTTCTTAGCTACGTAGTCTCCGACTTTGGTTCCTTCCGGATTACCGCCGAAGAATAACGAGTATTTTCCGCCGGCCTGTTGTCCCACGATTCCGATTTCCGCAGAATAAGGTCTTGCACAACCGTTCGGACAACCCGTCATTCTCACGATCGGAGCTCTATCATTTAAATCTAATTTATCTAAAACCTTTTGAATTTCTTCCAGTAATTGCGGGAAGGTTCTTTCGGATTCCGTTAAGGCCAAGCCGCAGGTCGGAAGCGCAGGACACGCCAATGCACGATCGTATAAAGGCTTGGGGGACGCAGGATCTACTTTATAATTTCTTAATTTAGTTTCTATTTTTTCCCGGTCTTCCTTGTCGATCCCCATTAAAATCAAATCCTGATCTGGAGTCACTTGAACATCCAACTGGAGAGTGGAAATGATATCCTTTAAAGCGGTCTTTAGAGGTCTGTCCGGAAAATCTTTGATTCGTCCCGACAGAGTATGAAAGCCCAATGAATAAGTTCCGTCTCCCCTTACGGTCCAGCCTAGGTAATTCGGAGTTTCCCATTTAGGAAGCGGCTTACTCGTATCGAATTTCGAACCGGATCTTTTTTCGACTTCCGATCGGAACCATTCGACTCCTTTTTCGGCTAGAACGTATTTAAGGCGAGCATGCTTACGATTCGTTCGATCTCCGAAGTCCCGGTGAGAAGTTACGATTCCTTCGGCCACGGAAATTAAATCGTTTGCGGGAATCCATCCGAGTAAATCGGCAGCTCTCGGGTAAGTCTCAGGTTTATTATGAGTCATTCCTAAGCCACCACCCGCAAAAACGAAATACCCGTCGATTTTTTGATCCTCACTTAACGTCGCGGCAAAACCCATATCGTTGGTATAGATATCGACGGAATTGTTACCGGCAAGAGTGATCGCAATTTTGAATTTTCTAGGAAGATAAATCTTTCCGTAAATTCGATCCTCTTCCTCTTCCTTGTTGATTTGCGTTTCGCCCAGCCAAACTTCGGCATATGCTCTGCTTTTGTATTTGAAATGATCGGATAGCAATTGAGCGAATTCGTCCAATTGGTCCAAGTCCTTTCTTCCCCAAGGATTGAGCGCTTGGGTAACATTTCTGACTACGTCTCCGCAAGCGCCCATTGTGGATAAATTCACCTTATCGACCGCTTGCATAATCGGTCGAAGATCGGTTAAGCGAATCGTATGCATCTGAATGGATTGGCGAGTTGTTAAACGAAGAGCTCCGCCCGCAAATTTATCCCCCAACTCGTCCCAGACCAAATATTGCCGAGCGGTCAATCTTCCTCCGGGTATTCGACCCCTGATCATAAAAGAGGTCGGATTTTCGATGAAGTCGCCGTTTGCGTCTTTTCTTCGATCTCTATCCTTCTGTTGATACATCCCATGGAATTTAATCAATTGGCGATCATCGTCCGCAAATTCTTCCGCTTGGGTCTCGACCGCATCTCTAATCTTTCCCCTAAGCCCGTGAGACGCTAATTTAATGTGCTCGACTTCGTTGAGTTCTTTTTCTTCTGACATCGTAGGGATTCGTCCTTTTATATTAGCTTTTATTAATTCTATATTTTTGCTTTTAGGTATTTCTCTCGAAATCCTTGAAGCAGTTCTCTCAAGGCGATTTTCCTGGTTTCGGGATCGCCTAAACGTAGTTTTGTGATTTTTCGTATTTCAAACAAATCGATTAAATCGTTCTCATGGTCCGCCGGCAATAACTCTTCCAAAATCGTTCGTAGAGTACCGGATAAACCGGCAAATTCTCCTTGAGTCGATACGGCGACCCGCAACGGTCCCCGATCGAAAAAAGCGGCGGAATAAAAATCGCAACTTTCCGGATCGTCGGCGCAGTTGATCCAAATTCCCAATCGCTTAGCTTCCGACACCAATCGTCGATTCGTCTCCCTATCGTTAGTCGCGGAGTATATGAGTTGAAACCCGGACAGATCGGATAGCTCGACCGATTTTTGAAGCAAAGAAATATCCGATCGATCCGCTAAAAGCTTCTTTACATCCGGATGAATTTCTCGCGCCAGAACGGTTAGCCTACAACCGGTTCCCAATAAGGAACCGAGTTTTTCTAAGGCCACTTTTCCTCCGCCCACGAGAAGGACATCCTTACCCTCAAGTTTCAAGAATACCGGAAGTAAACCGTTCATTTTTGTGAATCGTACGGAAATCGTTTATCCGTCCTCTCAAAATCGATTCGATCGGGAAGTAATCCTACTACTGCTCCGATATAAATGATTCCCGGACCGGTTCCAATTTTAGGAATTCCTTCTTTAGCTGCGACGCCTAGGGTTCTGACCGTAGTTTTTTGATCGGGAAGGCTGGCATTTTCCACTAATGCAACCGGCAATTCGGAATCGGCTCCGTGCTGAATCAATTTACTTGCAATTTTTTGAATGGAACAAGTCCCCATAAATAATGCGATAGTTCCCTTGAATTGCGCGAACCATTCCCAGTCCGTCTCTTCATTCAAGACGGTATGACCGTCCATGATCAATACCTGTCTGGACAGACCTCTATGCGTTAACGGAAATCCTGCGCCGGAAGA
Organism: Leptospira inadai serovar Lyme str. 10; assembly: GCF_000243675.2. Taxonomy (NCBI): domain Bacteria; kingdom Pseudomonadati; phylum Spirochaetota; class Leptospiria; order Leptospirales; family Leptospiraceae; genus Leptospira; species Leptospira inadai. Next base: position 357,766 of record NZ_AHMM02000025.1, read on the forward strand.
ACCTCCCGTCAAGGAGCTCACGCCGGGAACGATTTCGTATCGAATTCCCTTGGCCCGAATCGCCTCTAATTCTTCCCCCCCTCTTCCGAATAGAAAAGGGTCTCCGCCTTTTAATCGAACCACGGTTTTACCCGAAAGCGAATATCGAATGAGTAGGTCCTGAATTTCAGCCTGGGTAGCCGAATGTTGTCCGGCACGTTTACCTACGTAATGCGTGATCGCTTCCTCAGGAAATAGCTCTAAAAAGGAAGGATCTAGTAAGGCATCATATAGAATGACTTCGGCGTTCCGCAAAATTCGGAGTGCACGAAGGGTTAAAAGATCCGGGTTCCCCGGTCCGGCACCGACTAAATATACTTTTCCTTCCTTATTCATTATAATTTCCTAATGAATTATCGAGGAATTCCCACGATCATTCCGGCGCCCACGGTATTATTGGTGCCCTCATCCACAAGGACGAAGCTTCCGGTTCCCCTGTTCTTGGAATATTCGTCGAAGGCGATCGGCTTTGCAGTTCGAATTCGAATCCTTCCGATTTCATTTAAACCCAATTGTGAAGCGTCAAGTTTTTCATGAGTTTGGGTTTCTATCCTAAAGGAGATCTCCCTGACGGCCGCCTTTACGGATCCGGTCGTTTGCCTTAATAGATACTTATTTCCGGGTAGAAGAACTTTCGTATCCATCCAACAAATGTCCGCCTCCAAATCCTGGGAAACGGAAGGAAGGGAATCGGTTAATGCGATCATGTCTCCGCGCCCTATATCTATTTCGTCTTCCAGCAGGATCGTAACGGACATCGGAGCAAACGCCTCCTGGACGCTTCCTTCGTACGTATCGATGGATTTAATTCTAGATCGTAGTCCGTTCGGTAGAACTACGATCTCGTCGCCTTTCTTAAAAAGTCCGCTCCTGATCTGACCGGCATAACCTCTGTAGTCGTGATATTCTTCCGTTTGCGGACGAATTACGTATTGAACCGGAAATCTCGCTTCGTGCTTACTCTCATCGGAGTCGATATCGATTTCTTCCAAATATCCCAGCAAGGTTTTCCCTTTCCACCAAGACATATCGAGGGACGGCTCCACCACATTATCTCCGTTAAGCGCAGAAATAGGAATGAATTCGATTTCCTTAATGCCTAATTCGGTCGCAAATTTTTGGTACGCAGTTTTGATTTCTTCGAATCTCTCCTGAGAGAAGCCTACTAAATCCATTTTATTAATGCAAACCACAAGGTATGGAATTCGTAGCAATGAAGCGATGTATGAATGTCGATAGGTTTGTTCGATCACTCCCTTTCTCGCATCCACAAGTATGATAGCCAGATCGACGTTCGAAGCGCCTGTAACCATATTTCGGGTATACTGAACATGACCGGGAGCGTCCGCGATGATGAATTTCCTTTTAGGCGTGGAAAAGTATTTATAAGCGACGTCGATCGTTATTCCTTGCTCTCTTTCCGCCTTTAGTCCGTCCGTTAAAAGAGCGAGATTTACCTGACCATTCACCTGGCCGGCTCTCTCGATCGCTTCCAACTGATCCTGAAAAACGGATTTGCTGTCGTAAAGAAGTCTTCCGATCAGCGTAGATTTTCCGTCATCCACGCTTCCTGCAGTAATAAAACGTAATAAATCCATCAGAAATAACCGCCTCGCTTACGCTCTTCCATAGCCGCTTCGGATCTTCTATCGTCCAAACGGGAACCTCGCTCCGTCGTTCGAGAGGTTTGTATTTCGCGAATGATATCCTCCAGCGAATTCGCCTCGGATTCCACGGCTGCCGTACAAGTCATATCTCCGACCGTCCTAAACCGAACGGTTCGTTCCTCAACCTTATCGTTCGAATCTAAATTAATGAATTTGGAAACTGGGAAAATCAAATTTTCTCTCCACACGATTTCCCGCTTGTGCGAGAAGTAAAGAGAAGGAAGTTCTATATTTTCGGTTTTGATATATTCCCATACGTCAAGTTCGGTCCAATTGCTTATCGGGAAAACGCGAACGTTTTCACCCACATGTATTTTACCGTTGTATATATTCCAAAGTTCAGGGCGTTGCAATTTCGGGTCCCAACCGCCAAACTCGTCTCTTACGGAAAAAACCCTTTCCTTGGCCCTAGCCTTTTCCTCGTCTCTTCTAGCTCCGCCGATACACGCGTCGAATTTGAATTCGGTAATCGTATCGAGCAACGTTACGGTCTGAATGCCGTTACGACTCGGAAATTTCCCTTTTTCTTCCACCGCCTTTCCCTGATCGATGGAATCCTGGACGTAACGCACGATCAATTTCTCTCCGGTTTTTTCGGCCAATCTATCACGAAAATCTAATGCTTCCTGAAAATTATGCCCCGTATCTATATGAACTAACGGAAACGGAAACTTTCCCGGTCGAAAGGCTTTTAAGGCAAGATGCACCAGCGTGATAGAATCTTTTCCGCCGGAAAATAATAGCGCCGGTCTCTCGAATTGGGCGGCAACTTCCCTAAGTATATAAATCGATTCCGCTTCTAGCTGCTGTAGATGCGATAAGCGAGTCCGCGTAGTCATACTTGCGATCCTTTTTTACGTACGAGTTTTCCGTCGACCCAATGTAATCCGCATTCTTTGGTGGATTCGTTTTCCCACCACCAGCGACCGGCTCGGAGGTCTTCTCCCGGAAGTATCGCTCTAGTGCAAGGCGCACAACCGATGCTGGGAAAACCTTTATCATGAAGTGGGTTATACGGAATTTGGTGCGTATCTATGTACGATTTAGTATCTTCCCAGCTCCAATCCAAGATGGGATGGAATTTAAGGATATCACGGGAGGAATCCAATTCGACTTTCGGTAAATCTCCCCGAGATCCTGATTGTTCGCTTCGAATTCCCGTAATCCATAATTTAGCGTCTACTAACGCCCGATTCAAAGGAACGACTTTACGGATATGGCAACATTCTTTACGATTTTCTATGGAATCATAGAATGAGTCGGGCCCTTTCTCGTTCACGAGTTTTTCCACTGCATCCGTATCCGGAAAATAGGTCAGGATTTTTTTCCCATACATTCCGTTAGTTCGTTTGTGCAATTCGTAGGTTTCGCTAAAGAGCCTACCGGTATCTAATGTAAAGATTCGTATTCCGAGATTTTGGGAAAAAATAGCGTGAGTGATGGCTTGGTCTTCTAGGCCGAAGCTCGTCGAAAAAACGGCAGTGCCGGGAAATTCTTTGTCTATCAGAACCAAGGATTCTTCCAATCCAAGGCCTTTTAACTTGTTCTCCAGCTCTAAAGGGTTCATGTTACTGGCACCTTCATTTTCGAGTGATTTTAGCATATTTTTGCTAATATACTGTACCAAAGTTTTATATATTGGATTTTTTGTAAAGTATAGTCGAAACTCTCAGTCCAACTTCTCCAGTTTGATCGATACGAACAGAGAATTTTTAAGAGACTCTACAAAAAGGAGAAAGACCAAAACTGAGCAATGTAATTCCTCCTACACCGTAATTTATACCGGGAGAACCAAAAATGATTCACATATTTTTTAAGAATGCGGATATATTATGTCTCTAAAAATCGTCTTCGAGCAAAATAACAAATTTCCGGTTCGAGGTCGGGCTATATAGATCCGTTTAGTTTACGGGAAGCCCTAGGTCATTTCGCAAAATTCGGTCGGCGGGAAAATGCTTTTCCCAGTACGCAATCCTGGATAAGCGTCGAAACTTTGCGGTAGTCGTCAGCAATCTAGGTTCAGACCGAAAATCTCCATCGGGGTAAGTTTCTTCCCAACCTACAATTTTATAGGGAAAGGCAGATTCAAAATCGATTTTCAAAGTTCGTTTCAACTCGGGATATAGGAGCTCGTAGCGAGAAACTTTTTCGGATATTTTTTGAATCTGTGCGCTCGCGAAGGCCGGAACCGGATCCCCATGTGTAAATCGAATATAGAACAAGCCGGGCAAAATTCGGATCTTCCCGACGGGAAGTTTATCCGGAGCCAATCGAATCCGATTCCATATTTCGTCCTCTAAAATCGATTCTTCGATTTTACGTTTCCGATCGCCCTCCGCTTCAAAGTAAGAAAACGAGATTAGATTATAATCTTTGTCGTCCAAATTCAATTGAAGATAAGTCGTTCCGCACCATTCCTGAACGCTTACAACTTCTTTAAGGCTACGTGGCGACTCGGTTCGCGGAGTGAATACGGATAGCATTAGCTTGTACGGATACATCCCGGTCAAAAAATCTTTCGTTAAATTCAGCTTTAAAATCGGAACTACGTCATCGGGAGAATTCTCCGGAAAATCGAGTTTTACCTGTTTGGAAGCGGAGAAACCCTCATGGACATAAATCATCGTCGCGATTCCATGATTGAGATTTCCGTAACGAGCTTGGACTAGATCGAATGTCGATATCTCCGCCAAGCCCGTATCCCAATACTCGGAAAATTCTTGAGCATTGCCCAACGGAGGATAATCCGATTTTGACGGACGACAGCAATTTAACGTTATAGGCAACAGAAGCAAAGCGAGAAGACGGATTCTGAACATAAACTCAAGCTCTCCTTTTCTTAGACCGACCGGTATGATTTCGAGCGATCGCAAATTCGTATCTATGTAATTGACGACTTACATTCACCGGAAAAACCTTGGCCCTACGATGGGATTCAAAATAAATAAAACTCTGTCGATTATGGGGAAGAAGGCAGTCTTACCCGCGATTCCGCTAATCCTACTAGTATCGGATCTTATTATCAGAGATGAAGTTTTTCCGGGCTTTAGAACTCGGCAGTGGTCGTTTTATCTACTGTCGTTTATTTACTCCATCCTACTGTATTCCGCTCTAATAATCGGGCTCCGTTCTCTTTATTTTTACGGGAACAAGGGTCTTTATTGGATTTCGCTTTTACTAACGGCATTTTTCTACACGGTATGTTTGGTCGGTTCTTACGGATATTACGCATATACCGGAATCATGCCTAATTTTTTCGTCTTTTCGTTCCTGTTCCAAGAGCCGTTGAATAGTTGGACGATTTTTTGGGGAGGTTTAACCGGAGGATTGGTCGTCCTTGCCTGCCTAGTATTCCTTCTAATCGCTTCTCTCCTTTATCTTGCGACGAAAGTCCGATCGCAAAAATTTAGATTCGGAAAGATTCTGCGCGCGGCGTCGATTTTTTTCTTTTTACTGCTTACCGCGTTTCTTCATAACAACACTCGCTTCAACGATCAGGTCTACGTGTCCGATACGAACACGATCGCATTCGTATGGAGAAACGTTTATAACCGACTTACAGGCGATAATTTAGGTTCGGCAGGGCTCCAGTCTAGAAATAAACCTAAGCTATCGAACGTAAGTTCTAAGCCCGCGTTCAACGTTCTGCTTATCGTGGCCGAAAGTTTACGTAAAAATAATATGAGTCTTTACGGTTATAAAAAAGACACGACACCTTTCCTGGTTCGGAACGTAAAAAATGCGAATCATTATTCGACGTTCGTTTTCAAACAAGCTTTCTCAAATTCGAGCTCGACCTTGCTTTCCTTTCCTAGTATACTTTCGGGAGTATCGCCGGCTCAACCCGTGCCAATGACTCATAGTTTTCCTCTTTTTTGGGAATATGCAAAGGTCTTAAATTACTCCACCTTCTACATCACTAGTCATGATTTACAATGGAATAATTTTAAAGGCTTTTTCCGGAACTCGAGCATCGATAAAATTTGGGACAAAGAAGCGAGCGGATCGGGAGTTTTTAACGATATTGGAATCGACGATCGCAAAACCGTAGAGGAATTTAAACGGTACGTTACATTCTTAAAGAATAAAAAAGAGAAATTCGCGGGAGTCCTTCATTTCAATACGAATCATTTTCCCTATATAATCCCGGAAGAAGGGAAAGTATTCCCCGTCAATACGGTCCCCGATCAATACGATAACTCCGTTCGTCATATGGACAATTTGTTAAAAGAAGTTTACGAGTTTATGGAATCGGAGGGTTTAACGGAAAGCACTCTAGTTATTTTCACATCCGACCACGGAGAATCGTTATTCGAGCACGATTATCTAGGCCATATCGACAGTAATCATATCGAAACGATCGCGATTCCTATGATAATCCGGCTCCCTCATGCCCTGAGTAAGGACGGCGTCCGAACGGAGGCAATCAAAAGAAACACGACCCGCCCTGTCGCAAATACCGATATCATTCCCACAATGCTGGATGCTCTAGATTTAGAGAAGAAACCGGACGTAAAAAATTATCTTCCGAAATTGGAAGGAAAATCCCTTTTGAGAGATCTGGATGACGAAAGAAAAATTATCGTAACCAATAATAACGAGATATCGCTTTATAAAGTAGGGATCAGTTATTTAAAAGGCGATCTTCATTACCTAATGAACTTAAATACGATACCGCCGAGAGAGAAATTATACGATTTATCGAAGGACCCGAATGAATTGCGCGACCTTTGGCCCGAGCTTTCCGAAACGGAAAAAGAGGAATGCAGAAAGGAATTGCAAGAATGCGGGCTCTGTCGCGACCTCTATGAGTCGATCGGGATTCGCCCTATGAATTCCGGCGCAACCGATTCCGGGAAGTCCCGCAATAAAGCAGTTTCGGTCAAATAACCCGAAGTAGATTATCCGATTCAGTTTTGGAACGGAAGTTGGAAAGCATCCCAAAAAATTTGTAATTCTTTTTCGTTCTCCGGTTTCGTATGCCAGCGCCTATGCAGCCAGAAATAATCGGCAGGATGCTCGTTAACTTCCGCTTCAAGGCGCTTGACCCATTTGAAAGTAAACTCCCGCTCCCATTTTTCAGGATCCTTCCTAGGATCGGATTGCGGGCGCTGGAATTCCTCAACATAAAAATATAATTTACCCGCGTCGTCGTACCAACTGCTGCAAAATAGAACCGGCACATCGGTCATTCTTGCAAATGTCGCGGGTCCGAGGAAGGTGGAAGCGAACCTTCCTAAAAACGGGAAGAAGGTTCCGTTCTTCCCCGCATCTTGATCGGAAATAAATGCGACTAATTTTCCTTGTTTAAGAAGACTTAATGCTTTTCGCGGGCTTTCATCCGTGTATACGAGTTTGATTCCTTGAGTCGCTCGGTTGCGTTCGATCCAAGCGTTCGACCAGGGATTACTTTGTCGTTTAGCAAAAACGTAAAGGTCGTTTTTAGGAGCGGAATGGCAGGCAGAAACTCCCATCGTCTCCCAATTCCCGAGGTGCCCCAAAACCAATATGCCGCCTTTTGCGAAGAGGCGGGCATGAGTTTCCCGATCGGGTAAAAGTGTTACCCAATCATTTAGAAACTCGTTATTCATGCGGGGTTCTTCGCAAAATTCGTTGGCCATATTCGCCAGATTTCGCAGGTTATGAGTGATTAATGTCCGCACTTCCGAGTCGGTCTTCGTAGGAAAGGCCAATCGAATATGTCGCTCGATTCGATTCTTAGCGGAACCTGTCGCTTTTCCGAGAATTTGAACGACCGAAAATAAGAGCTTACCGCGAAGTTTATAAGGAAAGAAAGAAAGGAATCCAACTAGCAGTCTCGCGAAAGCGTATTGAAGGAATTTTCTAACCTTTTTTCGCTCGCTTCTCGGTACGATCTTAGACATAGACCAATTGAGTAGATCGGAACCGCCCGAACAAGTAGAATTTGAACGCTTCCTCCGGCGAAATATGCACTTGAATTCGAGGGAAAATTTTATTACTTTTTGATGAAAAGACGGAAAAGCGAGCCGTTAAAAGTATTTTTACGATAGCGATGATTTACCGGTATTGCAAGTTTCCACTAATTCCGAAATTAAAGATACGAATGGAAAATAGAGATGTTTTACGGAAATAAAAAGCAGGGTCTTCGGGCGCATATTCCGAAAATCAGTAATGCAATTATCCCTCGGATTCGATTCTCGTTACTAATAACGATCTTATTATTCACCCTTTCCTCGAATGCGGAACATGCAGTCGCTTTCGGCCCGAATAAGACGCTGCAAGGACGGGCTGAAAACGGAAGGCAATTCAGATTTCCCCAGGATCATTTTTTTCACAACGGCTTTCGCGTAGAGTGGTGCTATTTTGTCGGTATTCTAAATACGGAAACCGGCAAAGAGTTGGGGTACGAGCTTAGCTTCTTTCGCGCATTTTTCGGATCCAAGGTTTCGGTCTACCCGGTCCATTTTGCAATTTCCGATATGAACGAAAAAATTCATAAAACCGCACAAGGTTTAGAGCGAGAGTTGGGGAGTTTAGCCGGACAGGATAAGCGTTCCATTTGGAGCGGCGATTATCGAATGGAAGTGCTTGGGCCGGCCGAATTTCGAATCACTGCCTTCCCTCGTCAAGAATCGGGATTCGGAATCGAACTAGAATTGAAGGGAAAGCCCGAGGGAATTCTGCTTCATGGAAATAAGGGAAAATCGATTAAGAGCCGGGTTCACCCCGAATTTTATTCGTACTATTATAGCATTCCCCGATTGGAAACAAAAGGAACTCTTTATTTGGACGGTAAAGAATACGTCGTAACATCCGGAAAGAGTTGGATGGATCATGAATGGAGTAGCCCGGAAGGAACCGTTAACACGAATCATCTTGCTTCCAAGGAAAACGCTTGGGATTGGATCTGCATACAACTCGACGACGGCTCCGATATCATGGCGTTTAATTTTCGTAGTAAATCCGGAGAAGCTTCCGAAACTTTCGGAACCGTCAGAAATCGGGACGGGAAAGTAAGATCGCTCGAAAAGGAAGGAGATCTTAGGTTCCAACCCAAAAGCAAAATCTGGAAAAGTCCCAACACCGGAATTCAGTATGCTCTGGAATGGACCCTCGAATCCGATCAGCTTTCCTTGGAAATAAATCCTAAATTTGAAGACCAAGAATTCGACGCGAGAGAAACCTCCGGCCTGATCTATTGGGAAGGTGGAATCAGCGTAAAAGGATTGAAAGACGGAAAGCCGGTCTCAGGCAAGGGCTACCTCGAATTAAAAGGGGGAAGGCGGTAAGGAAAGTAACCGAAACCGGTCGAAAAAATCTTTATTCCGAGCGACTATTTTTGAAAAATAGTTCGATGCATGAAGATAAGATTGTTATCTCAGCTAGATGACCGGTATGGGAAATTATTTTCTAAAAAGATTGTTTTTGATTCTTCCGACTTTATTAGGGATTACCTTTCTCGTCTTTATTCTTTCTCATCTAGCACCCGGCGGGCCTCTTGAAACGGAAATCGCTAAAATTAGAGGTTATGCCAGCTTGCAAGGCGCGCAAGCGAATCAGATTAGCCAGGAAGAAATCGAGATTCTAAGAAAGCGACTTCACTTAGATAAACCGATTCCGATCGCCTATCTTTTTTGGTTGAAAGATATTATCAGCCTCGACCTAGGAGATTCCCGTCTGCACTCAAGGCCGGTTTCGGAACTTATTTCCGAGAAAATTCCGGTGTCTTTAACGTTCGGACTTTCAGGTTTCTTTCTTTCCTACCTGATTTGCATTCCGTTAGGAATCGCAAAAGCTCTTCGTAGCGGAGAGGCGTTCGATGCGGGAACAAGCATCATAATTTTATTGGCATATTCGATTCCGGTTTTTGCCCTAGCTATGCTTTTACTGTATGTGTTTGCTTCGGGCGAAGTTTTTTCCTGGTTTCCGTTAGGTCATGAGGTTTCGGACGAATACGAGTCTCTGGGATTTTTCGATCGAATTCGAGATCGATTGGAACATATGTTTCTTCCGGTTATCTGTTATATTTCCGGCTCATTCGCTGTTCTTACTTTATTAATGAAGAATTCTCTATTGGATCAAATCTCGAAAGAATACGTACGAACGGCAATCGCGAAAGGAATGTCCTTTAAGGACGCGGTATTTAGACATGCTTTTCGGAACAGTTTGATTCCGATCGCTACGGGTTTCGGATCGAATATCAGTTTAGTCTTGGCCGGATCTTTGATTATAGAGTTAGTATTTAATATAGACGGAATGGGTCTCTTAAGCTTTCAAGCAGTCACGGAAAGAGATACGGACTTGATGATGGGACTATTACTAATCCAAAGTTTACTCGCCTTATTCGGTAATATTCTTTCCGACATTTGCTATATTTGGATCGATCCAAGGATCAATTTCGAAGCATGAGTCCTCTTTTACAAAGGCGATTTAAGAAATTCAAATCCAATCCTCGGGCCTGGATTTCTCTCTGGATTCTCCTGCTGTCCTACGGGCTCTCTTTATTCGCTCCCTTATTGGCGAATAATCAGCCCTGGGTCGTTTCCTATTCGGGAAAAATTTATTTTCCGATTTTCGAATTTTATACCGATCAGACATTCGGGGGAAGCAATTTGACCGCCCCTAATTATAAGAAGTTAGCGGCGAGCGAGGCTTTTAAACAAAACCAGAATTGGGTTTTGTTTCCGCCGGTTCCATACGGCTATAACGAAGATAATCTCGAAAATCTAGAAGTGGACGACGCTCCGCCTTCTTCGCCGGGAAAAAAGCATTGGTTAGGAACCGATGATCGAGGCCGAGACGTCTTTACGAGAATTTTCTACGCCTATAGAAACTCGATGAGTTTCGGACTAGTGCTCGTAGTAATGGAATTGCTTTTAGGAACCGTAATCGGCGGGATCCAAGGATATTTCGGAAAGAGAACGGATATCATTCTCCAGAGAATCGTCGAAATCTTATCCGCAATTCCCTTCCTTTATTTAATTTTAATCATGGGATCCTTTTTCGGAAGAGGGTTTTTAGTACTATTGATCACTTATGCTTCGTTGAGTTGGATCGGAATCAGCGCGTATATGCGAGGTGAATTTTACAAACTCAAAACGCAGACGTACGTAGACGCCGCTCGCGCCTTAGGAGCGAGTCCTTGGAAAATTATGAAAAACCATATTCTTCCCAACGCAATCACTCCTCTTGTCACTTTTTTACCTTTTACTCTGATCGGAGCGGTAGGAATCTTAAGCGCCTTAGATTTTCTAGGATACGGAATTCCCGCGCCGAATCCCTCTTGGGGAGAAATGATCGGACAGGGTAGGGAAAATCTACGCGCCTGGTGGTTAATTACGTTTCCATCACTTGCGCTCGCTTTAACGATTTTACTCACATCGTTCGTCGGCGAAGGTCTTCGAGACTCTTTCGATGCTAAGGAAAGGACGTCGTACGAATGAAGGCGAACGATGTCATTTTATCCGTTTCTAATCTAAGTTTGGATCTTAGAACCGAAATCGGCTACGTTCCACTATTGCAAAATCTTTCCTTCCAATTGGAAAAGGGAAAAGTTCTAGCACTCGTGGGAGAATCGGGCTGCGGAAAATCGATTTGCTCCTTAGCACTGACGAAACTTCTTCCATTGGATTTATTCCGAGTCGCAGGAGGAGAGATCCTGTTCGAAAGCCAGAATCTATTAACGCTTCCATCCAAAAAACTCGAGAAAATTCGTGGTAAGGACATCGCATACGTGTTCCAAGAACCCTTCTCTTCCTTGGATCCCTTGCAAAAGATAAAAGATCAAATGACCGAGGGTTATCTAATTCATTCCGTCGGGTCCAGAAAGGAAGCCGAGCAAAAGGCCGAGTATTTACTTTCTTCGGTCGGAATCACGGACGTTACGATGAGAATGGAATCTTATCCTCATCAACTTAGCGGAGGAATTTTACAAAGGGTATGCATTGCGATGGCTTTGATGTGCAATCCTAAGCTGCTTATCGCCGACGAACCCACATCGGCGCTCGACGTCACCGTACAGGCACAGCTCGTGGAATTATTACTGAAATTAAAGGGAGAGTTCGGTCTCTCGGTACTATTCATATCGCATGATTTTGGATTGGTAAGCCATATCGCGGACAAGATTTGCGTATTATACGCCGGCAACGTATCCGAAATCGGTGAAACCGATTCGGTTATAGAATTTCCGTCTCATCCTTATACTCAGGATTTATTAAATTCGCTCCCGTCTCGATTCATTACGACAGGCGCTTTTAAAACGATCGAGGGTCGAGTTCCTTCTCCCGGCTCCTATCCGCCGGGTTGTCATTACCAAAACCGCTGCCGCTCGGCCTTTCAGCGCTGCCGTGAATCGAAACCCGAGCTTTATCCTACGAATCGCACCGAACATTTATCTTCCTGTTTTCTCGTTTCCGATAAAGGCGGAAAGATATGAATTCTTTATTAGAAATACGTGATTTAACGGTAGGCTTCGGAAAGGAGACTTTTTTCGGAAGAAAGAAGACCAAATTACTTGCGGTCGAGAACGTCAGTCTCTCTCTCTTGGATGGAGAGACTCTAGGATTAGTGGGAGAGTCCGGTTGCGGAAAATCCACTCTGGGTCGAGCGATACTTAAATTATTAAAACCTAGCGGAGGAGGAATTTCCTATAAGGGTAAGGATATTCTTTCCTTATCGGACAAGGAATTCCTGCCTTTTCGAAAAAAGATTCAGATCGTATTTCAAGACCCTTATTCCTCCCTCAATCCAAGAATGAATATTAAGGAAATATTAACCGAAGGCTTACTACTTCATGAAAAAAGAAGCGACGAATCCGTCGAAGAGTCGTCTCGAGCGATTCTGGAGAATGTCGGGCTACCTACGGATATTTTATATCGATATCCCCACGAATTTTCCGGCGGGCAAAGACAGAGAATTGCCATCGCGCGTGCACTCGTTTTAAAACCGGAATTCATCGTTTTAGATGAAGCAGTTTCGGCATTGGATGTTTCCACGCAGGCCCAAGTGTTGCTGCTTCTCCAAGAACTAAAAAGGGATTTCGGATTATCCTACCTATTTATCTCGCATGATCTAGGAATCGTTCGGGCAATATCGGATCGGATCGCTGTCATGTATTTGGGCCGCATCGTCGAAACAGGGCCGACGGACAAGGTTTTCGATATCCCGTCCCACCCTTACACAAAAGCACTATTCGGATCCATCTTCGATATCGAAAATAGGAAGACGAAGAAAATTCCTCTCAAAGGCGAAGTCCCTAGTATTTTAAATAAACCGAAAGGTTGTCATTTTCATACCAGGTGCCCGATTGCCCAACCTGTCTGCGGCGAACAAACTCCGGAGTGGAAAACGATTACGCAGGATCATAAAGCCTTATGTCATTTTCCGTTGGAGAAATGAGATGCGCTCCTGGGATGTCGTTTCCGATTATCTTGAAAAGAAAAGAATACGGATTCTTTTTTGCGTCTCGCTTATAGTAATTTTATTTTTGGTTCTAGTTTATTTTCCTTTTTTGCAGAGAAAAGAGTTTTATAAGGAATTTTTGTTAAACCAAATCAGTCAAGCTACGGGATTAAATATCGAAGTTAGGGATTCCGATTTAATAATTTTTCCTTTCCCGGGTATAGAACTAAATCATGTTTCCATAAAAAAGAATAATGTTCTTTTAGCCGTAAGTAATCGAATCGATCTGGATATTTCCTGGTTCGGCTTACTCCGAGGAGTGATAGAATTAAGGGACCTTTCCATAGAAGGCGGTTCCCTTTTTTTAGAAAGGCGAAAAGACGGTTCTTTCGACTTACTAGAGTATCTGAAAGAGGGAGACCAAAATCAGGACCAACGGTCTAGCGTAAAACTTATTCCTGAAAATTTGGCGCCAAACCTAGGTCTATCCGCGAAGAATTTTATCGGAATCGGATTAAAGAACGTTGAAATAAATAATTTCACGTTAGAATACAAAGAAGATTCGCATAATCGCGAATACAGAGTATATTTTTATAAATCGAGAAGTTCCGTCTCCTTTTACGGAACCGAGTTGGAATTTCTATTTAAAGGAAAGATAGATGAACAACCGATCGATTTACAAATCACCGCCGCACTCCAAAAATCGACGACGAATTGGGACAAACTTCAATTCAAAGTCGTTTTAAATTTAGAAGAGCTTTCTCTTTCTTTACTCAGGGATTTATTCTTTATTTTTCCTTCGGCGGATTTTTCAAAAACTACGATTACGGGACGAATCGAAGCTTCTAAAGAAGAGAATTCTTCCATCCATTTTAAGGTTCGATCCTTAGTGAAGAATCTTGCGTACAAAGGAGGCATCCCCTTCGGAAAAATCAAAGCAGACGTAAATTTCGATCTGGATCCTTTTGAACGCAAAATTTCCTTATCTTTCGTGGATGCGTTATGGGAAGGGGTGGCAAAAGTCACCGGAACGGGCAGCGTAAATTGGAAAAATCGAACGGTCGGCCAATTCGATATTCATAGCGACTATGCAGATTATCATAATCTTATAAAGCTTTGTAAATTATTCCAAGTTCGTGACGACCTATTCGACCCCCAATCCCCTCCCGGAATTTTTTATATCAACGCCGAATTAAATAATCTCTTTGCATTCAAACATAGATTTTTATCCGTAAAGGGAGAAGCTAAATACGTCTATCCCATGATTGCCATCCCGAGCTTTCACGCATTCATATATAACGGCGAAATTGTCGGTAAAGCCAAGATCTTCCCGTTCGTGCCTAAGATCGAAGTGGAAGGCGAAGCGTTTCGACTTCAATCGGATAGGATCTTATTACCTTACCTTTCCGAGAGAATTATTAGCGGCGAACTTTATAGCAGGTTTATTCTCGAAACGTCCATTCGCGATCGATCGAAAGAAACCGTAGCGGAACTGTTCGCCAATATGGTCGGTTCCGGAAATCTAGAAATTAGAAACGGGGAATTGATAGGATACGCAAATTTCATGATTCCCGTACTGAATACTCTCGGAAAAATCATCAGCTTTAAAGGCGTAGACGGAAGAAAATTCCAGTTTTCCGATCTGAAGTCCGACTTAAGAGTCAAAAATAACCGACTTTTCTTTCCCAACTTATCCATCGAAGGAAGCGGAATGGAAGTCGATGGAAACGGAAATTTAGGTTTTGATAAACGAATCGATATGATCCTTTACCTTCGCTTGGGCGGTAAAGTAGTAGGGCAGGCGGCAAAAATACCCATCCTCTACAAAGGAATTTTCGGAAAAGGAATTCCTTATATCGATCCGATTTGGTTGGGTTCCGTCTATGCGGGTTCTATCTTACTCGGTCCCTATCTTCTACCCTTGGGTGGTCCGTATGGAGGAGGCGTTGCGGGTTCAGTGATCGGGGAATACGTTCGCGATTTATGGGACGGAGTTAACAGTTTGTTCGGCGGTTCCGACGACGATACTTCGAAAAAACCCAAAGGCAAATAGACTTCCGCCTTCAAAAGGCTCGCCGCTCCAGTTCTTCTTCAGACGGAAAAATTAAATTTCGATTTAATAGTTCGTGTCCTAAATTCAAAAAAGCCCTTCCTTTCAAAAAGTGAGAATCGCAGATTTCGGGTTTGGAGTCGCAAATGGAAGAAAAAACGCGTGGAGGATTGACGGTATATTTTAGATTTCTATTTCCGTCGACAAAGTGCGTATAAAAAAGATCGTTTTCTATCCAACCGAACAAATTACCGTAAGCAAAGTATGCGGAAGCGGAATGTTTTGGAGAAAGCAAATCTCTGCCCATAGCGGAGAAGTAGGCTTCTTTTCCGACTAAGCCAAGAACGGTCGGTATTACATCCAATTGAGAGGCATAATGATCGTCGATACCGGGCTGAATTCTATCCGGAGCGTAGATCAAAAATGGAATATTACGATCTTCGTAATAATCCAAATATCGATGATGAGTATGGTCCGCCACAAAAATGAAAACCGTATTCTTAAAGTATCCGGACTTTTTCGCCCTAGAAATAAAATCCTGAATTGCCCAATCGGCATAATGATAAACGTTTAGATACTCGAAATCTTGGACGGAAGAGTCGAAAATCCTAAATCTTCCCGCGGGAGGTCGATACGGATAGTGCGTCGAAAGAGTGAGAGAAACACCTAAAAAGGGTTTTTTAGATGCGGAGATTTTTTCATGCAGTACTTGTAATACGTCCGCGTCGTCATATCCCCATGCTCCCAATCGAAACCGATTCATTTTGGCTATTTCTTTTTCACCCACGACGGTATCGAATCCCCAATGAGGTATTAATGTTGCTTTATTATCAAAACTTAAATCACCACCGGTAACAAAGAATGTTTCGTAACCGAGCTTCTTAAAGATATTTCCGATTCCGGAAAAATTACCCAATACTTGGTGAGTTCGTACTACTGTAAGCCCCGGTCTATCGGATATACCGGTCAATACGGACAGCATCCCGTTTGTGGTTCTACCGCCCGAGGCAAAGAAGCGCGTGTAGAATCTACCTTCCCGTAGAAGTCGATTAAAGTGAGGAGTGAGTTCCTTTCCGGCGATTTTACCGTCGGATATCGGGTTGATGAATTTTCCCGTCCAATTCTCTAAAAGAATCAATACGACATTGGGCGACATCCCGAAGTTCGTTTGGTTTTGCTTTCTCAAAAGCGGAAATTTTTTACTGACGAATTGCGCGCCCGGATAGCTAATCTCCGCCTGAACGACAGCCACCGCCTGATCCATATCTAGAGATAAATAATTCGGAATAGATTGGCTTTTTAAATCCATTATGGAAGTGAAAATACCGTTTAACGCGATATTATTCACGAACGCATGACTGGAAACGATCGCATTGCTAGCTCTCAGGGGAGTTTCTTGAATTCCTCCTCGAATTGCGATAATCGAAATTATTAATAGAATACAGCACTGGACCGATTCGTTTTTCCGATTTCCCGGTTCATACCGGTAGGGATTATATTTCAAAAAGTAATAAGTCGATACCGGCAGGAAAATCGAAAATAGTGCCAAGGCGGAGGCGATAAATATAGGGCTGTCTTCGAAAGCCGACTTAAGAATAACTCCTAGATCTTTTCCGATAAATACGAAGCCTTCGTAGCCGATATGTTTGTTGGCATTCTCAAAATAAATGATATCGGCTATTAAATGCGAAATCATCCAAACGCTGATGAGAATCGGAGTGTATCCCCAAAAAAAGACGTAGTATTTGTAACGATTCAAGTAGGGAATTGCGGATAATACCGCAAACGTTCCTAAGAGAATTCCAATTACAGAAAAATCAAATCGCAAACCGACAAATAAAGCAAAGAGAACGTCCTTGGATTCTACACCTTGCAATCGGTAAGAATAAATCCATAAAAATGCGGCTTTGTAACCGACCAGAATTGTACCGAAAAAGAGAGCGTAACCACCTATTAACTTAAGATTCGAAGGGAGACGTTTCATCGACTATTTAATAAGAGACCAAGCCTAATTGGCCGGAGCAACCCAAAAATAGTTTTAGAGAAATTCGAAGTTCAATCTCGACGATCGTACCGGTGATATCTTTAGGCTGTAGTCGGTAGACTACATTCCAAAACGGACTAATTGAAATCCAAATCTAGTCCTTCTAATTTTAAGACTTCCAAAGCATTGCTAGATTGAACGATGCCGGGACGAATTCGATAGTCGAAACTCATTTTACCGTCTTTAATTTCCTCTCGGAAATGACGTAATAAAAGCCCGCTCAAGCCGGCTAACTCGAGATCATGCGTAGTTACGATACCGAATACTCGAGAGCTTTTTAGACGTTTGAGAATCCCTTTGCAGGCTAGAGTTCTTTCTCTAGAATTGGTTCCCTTTAGGATTTCGTCCAAAAGAACCAGATGCTCCGATTTTGAATCCGAGACTTCGGTTAGAATTTTTGCCAGTCTTCTCACTTCCGCGTAAAAGAAAGAAATACCTTCGTCTACCGAGTCCTCATTGCGAATACTCGAGTGAACTTTTAAAAGAGGTGTGGAAAAGGAGGAAGCCGGAACCGGCGCACCGGCCATAGATAAAATTCCGCAAATACCGACGGAACGCAAGTAGGTCGTTTTGCCGGACATATTAGAGCCGGTTAAAAGCAGCAAATCTCCCGGTGCAACCGGTTCCAAATTATTCGGAACTCTCTTTTCTGCGTGAATCAACGGATGCACTAAATCCTTCGCCTCTATTTTTTTTCCATCCGATTCTTTTAATATACTTGGGAAGGTAAAGCTAGGTTCGATCCATCGTAAATTAGCGAGCGGTAATAAGGAATCTAGTTCGCAGAGCTCTTCGAATGCGGGTAGAATTTTTTTCCCCCACTCTTCCCACCATTGATCATACCGCTTCCAAAACCATAAATCGAATAGGAAAAGGAAATTTAAGACACTATGCGGTAACGGTGCTTGCGAGTACGAAGCTCTGTCTGCGATTTTTCTAAGTTCTTTCCAGCATCGAACAAATTCAGCATCGGTCCAATCCCTCAGAAATTCCCGGCCGGAAGTCCCGATTACCTTTGATCTTAAAACGTATCTTAATAATTTCCCTAGTTCGGATAACGTTTCCGCTTGTTGGGCCAAAGGTGAGATCAACTCTAAGGATGCATTTCTATAAATTCCGAAAAGTCCTAGGTTTAATAAGAAAAAACCGAACCCCCAAGTTTTCCCGAAAACGAGGCCGATAAGAACGGCGAGCCATACGAATACGATCCAGAAAGGAAAGATGAATCGAATCCATCTTCCTTGATTTGCCAAAGCTCGCTTCCAAAACTCCTTCGGTTCTTCCTTGAATAATCCGCTTGGAGGCGAAACTTCTCTCGGAGCCTCTCTATCTTTATCGTAACGTAAAATCGAAGGAATGTAGGATGGGAGAGCTTCTTCTTTAATTTCTTTTTTGGCCGGGATGGACGCTTCGTATAATCCGAATTGACGCAGAATCTTTTGCAATACTCCGGATCGCCGGGAGAGAGCTGAAACGCTGCCCTGCCTTTCGCGAACGGCCGACGTTAAATCGGGATCTAAAAAGTATCCTAGAAATTTAGAGTAACCGGCAAGGGTGGATGTCGTATCAATCCTGGCCAAAATACCTTTCTCACCCAGAAAGTCCAAATCTTTGGTCCAGGAAGGTAAATTCCGATCCATAGAAATTTCACGGTATATTTCCCGTTTCAATTTCGGATAACCATCTGCGTTCAACGACAATCTTGCTTTTTGACGTTCTATAAGCCCGCGCCAAACTTCCAGACGCTTCGATTTATCTCTTCGCGCTTGATAAAGGGCTAGAAGACGATAAAAGGCCCAAAGAAAAAATATGGATGGAAGATAGTAAATTTCGGAAGAAACCCGAATTATATATGTGGCAAAAATCCAGGTAAGAAAGGCACCGAACGCCAGGAGCCTCAATGACGATAGTAAGCGTAATTTTTTTTCCTCGCGCAAGAGAAGGCGGGATATACGGGAAATTCTCCGTTCGACGGAAAACATCCGAGATGGAATATTCATATCGCTGCTGAAACGTTCTCGTAGTTTTCCGATTCTCGACGATATAATTCGTGATCCAGCAGGCGAACCAAAGAACCGAGATCGTTCATGACCCATCTGGAGACCATCCGACCCCTGTCCTTACCGCGGAATTTATCCACGTAGACATAGCCGAATAGGTCCGTGCCGTACTCGTAAACGACGTACCTACCCGACCTACGGCCCGTTCGATTTTCCAGACGAATCAGCATTTTAACCGTTTTTACCTAGTACTTTCTTATCGTACAAGAAAAAAAAACCTCAAGTATTTTGCGAATGCCCCGAAGTATAGTTTGGGAGAAGGCTTCCTTTCCAAGGACGGAAAAACGGACCTTCCTTCTTCATCCCCGAAAAGGGTCGCACGGAGGCGATTTATGATGTATTCGGAAATGGATCCGGATCTACGGAGTTCCTTTGCCAAAATAGGCAAAACCTTCGCCAATCTAACCAACGATACAGCCTTACCCGCTTACGGCTTAAAGGCCGGTAGCTTATTGGATACGAAGCAGCTAAAAAAGCTAGTTGAAATTCGAAAACGAAGAATCAATTCCAAGCAGTGGCAGCGGTTCCAAAAAGATTAAAGGCCCGTTCAGGAATTGAAAAGCCTTCCTTGGAGAAGGCTAATTTCAACGGTTTACGGGACAAAAATCTCCGAAATTAATATTTGGTTTTAGTCGAAGGAAGCTTGACGTTTAAAATAACGTCAACCGCAGTCACCTCGCCCTCCTTAACCACTAAATTGGAATTGTTCAGATTCAGATCCTCCGCAAACGAAGCCTTAATTTCGTATTCTCCGGGTTTGAGATTCGTGAACCAAAAGTTTCCGTTTTGGTCGGTATTGAGTTTCTGAATTCCCGAAACGCTCGAAATCGTAGGCATATAAATCGGCTGATTCAAAACCGGGTTATCCAAGGTTTGGTAGAATACCTTACCGCGAATCGCACCGAAGCCCGTCATCGAAGCGATTACTTCAAGTTCGTTCTTCTTATTCGGAATCACTGCCTGAGTCTTTTGCACTTCAGGATAATCGTCCGCCTGAATCGTCACTTTGTGAACTCCCGCAGGAAGATCTTTCAAAGTCAGAATATAAATCGATCCTGGAACTAATTTGCCCATCTTCTTAACTGCGCCCCAATAAGCGGACGATTCAGTGCTGATTTTGGTTTCGTATTCCTTATCATCGATCAAAACTTTAATTGAGCGACTTCCTTGTCGTTTTTTACCCGTTGATAAGCGAATGTCCGGCGGAAGGTCGGAAAGTCCATAGGCCCTGTCCTGAATAATCGTCGTTTTAATTACGAGATCACCTTTTAAGTTTGTCGGAACGACCGGGGGTTCTTGCGGAGTGACTACCGGCACGACCGGATCGACTTTGGGCGGATCAATGTCGGGAGTAGGAGTAGGCGTTACGGGTGGCTTAGTAGGCTCCACAGCCGGGGGCGGTTCCGGTTTCTTTTCTCCCGCAAGGAAAATACCGGAAGCGTTTCCCGATACCTGAGGCACCTGGTCGTGATCGAACTTTTTAGCCATCGCGACCGTATCGTCTCTCGAAACGAAAAAAGCCTCCAGCGCAGTGACTACATTGTCTTGGTTTAAATCCGCAGTCGAAAGGGCTTTCCCGAAAGTATAAGTGAAGATCCCATGGTTGATATTACCGCCGACTTCGATAGCGGTTTGATTATCGTCGGCCGACGAGATAATCGCTTTGTCTTGAAAATAAAAATCCTGAGGATCCTGGCGAACGGTTCCATCACTTCCTTGTGGGATCGGAACGGGTGCTGCACCTCGAGTCGCTCTTCCTTTTTTGGCGATTCCACCCGAGAAGCAACAATCGAATACGAAAACGGTTTTCGGCGATTTAACATCGCTGAGGTAATCATTTAGTTCGTCGTCGCTGAGATGAGGACGGTCGTAACATATGATGTAATTCCGCATTCCGTTCTTCGCGTTCGCATCCCTCTGAAACGCTCCGTGGCCTGAAAAATACAGAAATACCGTATCGCTGGACTTTGCGCGGGAAGCTAGGGCTTTGATTTCTTTTTGAATAGTATCCTTAGTTACGTCTTTTCCTAGGACAATTCTAATATCATCGAACTTTCCTACGCGCTTGATTTCGTCATGTAGGTACTTTGCGTCGGCCTCACAAAGGTTTAATTCGGGGATGCCCGCCTTATTCCCTTTATAATTAGATCCGAAAATGAGACCGAACCTTCTCTGTGCAAATACATCCGTAGAAAACAGAAAAAGAGAGATTCCGATTACTGAAATTAAGGATTTCAATCCGAGGCCTCCTGGCTTGAGTGGGACTCAAGGTAGCAAAAACTAATCGTTTGTCATTATTTTTTTGCCTTAGTGACGCCCCTTTTTATGCAATCAAAATTACGGATAAAAGGGATTATTTGGGGAATTTTTTTCAATTCCTAAGGTCAAATCAACTCCATTCCTTGAAATTCGATATAATCTCTAAATAATACGGTCCCAAGTCCGAGAATTAAAATATGAAAACGACTCTTCTCTATATCATGGCATTCTTTTATATTCTAGCAGGTTCGTTCCATTTTATAAACCCGGCCTTTTATCTAAGAATGATGCCTCCTTATATTCCGTTTCATTCGGAAGTAATCATTGTCAGCGGCATCATCGAAATTCTATTGGGAATATTCTTAATCCCTAAATTCACTCGCAGGCAAGCGGCGTGGGGCATCGTTCTTTTGCTGATTGCCGTATATCCCGCAAATATTCAGATGTTTTTGGATGCATGGAAGTCGAATAATCCGAAATTGTGGGTCACAATCGTTCGCTTACCGTTTCAATTTTTGTTTATTTGGTGGGCCTGGATTTATACGAGAACGGACAAGAATCATCGTTAAATAAAAAAGGCCGGAATAAATCCGGCCTTTCATCCAAGTTTATTCGGAAAACATCATTTTCCAAGCCACTTCATCATGCTGCGCAGTTTCTTTCCTACGGATTCGATAGGATGACCTGCGTTCTTTTCCCGCATTTTATTGAATTCCGGGTACCCGGCTTTCGTTTCGGCAATCCATGCTTTAGCGAATTTAGCGCCTTTATCTTTTTGAATATCATTCAATACGTCTTTCATACGAGCTTTTACGCTTGCATCGATAATTCTAGGTCCGGAAACATAATCTCCGTATTCCGCAGTCCCCGAAATGGAGTAGCGCATGCGAGCTAAACCGCCTTCGTAAATCAAGTCGGTTATCAACTTCACTTCATGTAAGCATTCAAAGTATGCGATTTCCGGATCGTATCCGGCCTCGGTCAGAGTTTCAAAACCGGCCATGATCAAATTGGACAAACCGCCGCAAAGAACCACTTGTTCGCCGAACAAATCTGTTTCCGTTTCTTCTCTGAAAGAAGTTTCCAAAATTCCGGCCCGTCCACCGCCCACGCCCGCAGCATGCGCTAATGCACGCTTCTTCGCATCTCCGGTCGCATCTTGGTTAACCGCAATTAGGCAGGGAACTCCACCGCCTTCGACATATACTCTGCGTACCAAATGTCCGGGACCTTTTGGAGCGACCATGTAAACGTCCACATCCTTGGGCGGTTGTATAAATTCGTAATGAATATTAAATCCATGAGAGAAGACGAGAGCATCTCCTTTCTTTAGATTAGGTTCGATGTCGGCTTTATAAATGTCGGCTTGAATTTCATCGGGAGCCAGGATTTGAATGATGTCCGCTTTCTTTGCGGCTTCCGCGACTGAGTAAACTTCAAAACCCGCTTCTTGAGCTTCTTTTTTAGACTTGGACCCTTCTTTTAGTCCGATAATCACTCTCAGGCCCGAATCTTTCATGTTCTGGGCTTGAGCATGCCCTTGACTGCCGTAACCGATTACGGCGATTGTCTTTCCTTTAAGAACGGAAATATCGGTGTCCTGATCGTAGTATAAATTGGCCATTCTATGGTACCTCGAATCTACCTTAAGATCCTCTAGAAAAAGCCCGTTTTGTATCGAATGAGACGAAATTCTCCGAACTTCTCCGCGCGATCGCGCTTTGCCGGAGTCTTATGGGCTTCCGTCTTGAGGACAGCGAGTCGAACCTGCGTCCCTAGAGGGTCCTTTTGACAGCACATTGCGAAAAGGCCCATTCCACAACCTAAAATTCCTCAGTGGCCTCTGGATTTAAGGAGCTCATTCAATTTCTGTACGCCCGGACCTTCCTTATCTATGGCTAGGGCCGTTTCCAATATGGCCCGTGCTTCTTCCCACCTTCCGAGCAGACGATAATTATCGCTCAAGTTGACTAAATTGGCCAATCTGTGGGGTTGAGATAAACGAACTTTTTCGGCAGCTCCGGTTGCGAGAGCATATTCCTTGAGATGCTTATAGCAAATGGAAAGTAAAAACCAAATGTTCGGAGAATCCGGCTCGGCATCGAGATAAACTTCCATCCATTTAGCGGCAACCTCGTATTCCTTTTTATCATAATAAATTTGACCGAGTAATCGAATCGCCTCTTTAAAAGACGGCGTTATCTTAATCGCTTCCTCTAAGAGAATTATTGCGGTCGAAACTTCATGTTGCAGGACCAAAGCTTTTGCTTCCGAAAATTTTCGGACCGCCAAATCAGGATACGATTGCTTCGGTTCCGATACGACCGAAGCGATCGACTCCTGATAACCGATCCTAATCAAAGATAAATCGTCGGATAAGGCTCCTAATTTATGAATCTGATTTACCACCGAGTCAAGATCTCCCTTTGCGGTCTCGACCACTCGTAAGAATACGGTTTCATCCTCGTTCATCGTCCATGCGTTGCCGTCTTGGGGGAGATTAATGTCGTCTCGCCCGTCCGACCCGACATATATTACGTCCCCAGGCGATAAATTATATTCTAAAATTTTAAAGTTCATTTCGGAAGGAGAGCCTAGTTTCCGCAAAGTGAGCTCTTTTTCCAAGAAAGAAGCTAGGCCATCCCGATATAAAACGGTCCAAGGGTGCTCCGCATTAAAATACAACATTTTGCCCGTGCTTTCATTGATTAAGCCGAGAATCACCGACGCCATCATCACGCCGTCGAAGGTTCTAAATATGTCATCAAGTTCACGATACGTATCGGTAATCCAATCCGCAGGACTGGTATCCAAAATTCTCCCTTTGCTTGCGGATCGAGCCATGATATTATTCATCGCAGTACCGAGAACGATGGCTCCACCGGCACCTTGCATGGATTTCCCCATAGCATCGCCATTAATAAAGACGATCCAACGATCCTTATCTTCTCCGAATAATAGGTTGCCACTGATACAAATATCTCCGCCTAATTCGGACTCCTTATTTTTAAAGGTGAATTTCTTTTTTTGCTCGATATAAAAATTCGTACTAACGACCTGCGACTTATTCCAATTCGTCATCAAGGGTCGACTCAGTAGGGAAGTCAGATAGTAGTCTCCGTCCTGCTGTACCTTTAACGATTGAATCTCTTCCATCTTTTCGGTGACTTCTTTCGTCCTTGACTCCACCTTTTCTTCCAGCGTATCGGCATATTCCTCCAGCTTTGTCCTTCCTTCGAGGATGTTTTGAACCATATTATTAAACGCATCGCTTAAATAACCGATTTCGTCCTGGACAAGCACAGGGATCTTAACGTAAAGATTGCCTAAATTTACTTCGCCCACTCCTTTTATGAGAGTGTTCAAGGGTCTTACCAAACTCCGATTGAAGAAAATCGGAAAAAGCGTAAGGATTACGATCACCAAAAATAAGGTTAGGATTGCGATCCATCGATTCGTCTCGTCCAGAAAGCTTCTATAATGCATATAAGGAAACGTGATTTGCAGAATTCTTCCGTGCTGAACATCTTGAATATAATAGGAAAAGAATAGATCCGTCGGTTTAGGAACGTATCTTTCCTTTCCTTGCGATGTCTTAGGCATATTTACGGTCGGAATTCTTTTTAGAAAACTTCCCGTAGCCTTGATCTTACCGATTTCCGTCGCTGCGATACTCGGGTTCGGCTCGTAACCGTCTCTGGCTAATAGAACCTTGGGTTTCTTAGATTCTTCCGGAATCGAAATCACGTATGCGATCGCCGTTCCGTCGGCTCTTCCCGTCGAAACGAAAGATAGTGCTTCCTTTAGGCTGATTTGATCGAATAACGATTCATTCCGTAAATTCAGAACCGTCGAAAACCCCTGGGCGAATACCAAGCTCGTTACCACGGTGATTCCTACGATCTTGGTCATAAAAGAGGTTTTATCTACGGTATTGTTTATAAAGACGATCGTCAGCGAAAAATAACCGAATATCATGAATCCGACATACAGTTGCTGGAATATATGAAACTTAATATAACCTTCTCTTAATAGAAAGTTCGAGATGATCGGAACCAAATACGTTAAAACCATCGCCACGGACATTTGGGTTAATGCTTTCTTTTCCTCCGCTTTGCTCGCCCTGATCTTTCGGACTTGTATGACGATCATGATCAGTAAAAATGCGATCATTACGAGAGCGAGCAAACCACCTACGCTTGCCGGATACGTATAAATCTGCCCTTGAAAATCGAAGATCGGTTTATTCGTCAAAATTTGATAATACGAATAAGAGACAACGGATAATGCCAAAACAACCATTACGCTCAAAACGATTTTCGCCTCCTTGGGTCTATCGTTTCGAGGGTAAAGATATGAAAAGACGCACAAGAATAGCGTTCCAAACGCGGCGCCTGGACCGGTCAAGAGTCGATGATAGGCCGCTTCAGGATAAGGAAAAAGGGCCGAAATCAAAAACCCAAAATTGATCAAAAAAACCCATAGAAATAAAACCGAAAATGCGGCAGTGTATTTAGCTTTATTCTTGAGAGTAGCGAGAAAAACGAAGATAGTGAAGGTGAATATACAGCAAATGAGAGTGGAAATCGCCCAGGAATCGAAGTATAACATGGAGCAACGGTTTTAACTTTTTAACTATAAAAATCAAGAGTTTTCCCGTTAAAAGCCGACGTTCCTCTTCGATTAAAATCAAGGTAAGCTCCGCTCGGGGCGCCCATTCGTTTCGACATGAAAATATTCATTCGGAAGCAAGAGAGAAAAATTTCGCTAAACGCGGATCAATCTTGCGAGGCTAACGTTTCCGCTTCTTTTTCCAAAATCCGTATCGTTTCCGCAAGAAGTTCGCTCTTATTCAGTAATGAATCCATCGAAGATTGAAGTGTTGAAACGGCCTTCATAATCGCCCCCGAACCGGTGGCTTGCTCTTTCGACGCGGTCTCGATTTCCGACGAAAGGTTCCGAAGAGCGCTCAAACTGTCTAGGAAGCGACTATTCACGGTCTTTTGCTCGCTCAGAAGATCGTTCAATTGTGCAAATCGTTCTAAAAAATTTCGGAATAGAGTCTCCTGCTCTTCCACTTTGCTTGTCGCGGTGATAACCGATCTTTGCCCCTCTTGTACATGACTCGTGCTTTCACCGATAATTTTCGAAATTCTATCGGCATTTTCGGAACTACTTTCCGCGAGCTTGGATACTTCGGTTGCCACTACGGCAAATCCTCTGCCGGCTGCACCCGCCCTTGCGGCCTCAATCGAAGCGTTCAAGGAAAGAAGATTCGTCCTATCTGCCACGTCCGACATGATTTGATTCACTTCGCCTACCGATCGGAAGGAGTTCCCCAGGGAATCCAACGAAATGCGCAGAGCTTCCACAAATCTACTGACCGTTTTTCCGGCCTCTAAGACGATTTCCATATTTTTATTCAAATCCACGGAATGACCCGAAATTCTATCGATCAAAGTGTGAAGATTTCTACTTTCTCCCAATAGTCCCTCGATCCTGTAAAATTGATCTTTAACGGTTCCTGCAGAATGCTCGGTCTGGGCGAGGAACTCCTCCATCGTAGAACTAATTTCTTCAAATGAAGACGCATGGTCTCCGACGACTTCGGAAAGTTCTTCCGAAAAATCCCTGAGCTTTTTCGAATTCTCCCGTAAAGAAAGGGCAGACTGGGTCATTTTAAATTTCCCTTCTTCCAAATCGGCTCTGGATTTTTCTATAGCTGCGGCCTTTTCCTCTTCGGCGCTCTTTAATTTGGTAAAGATCGAAATCAAAGTTCTAACAATGAAGACGACCACCAATAAGAAGGCGATCTTTGTGAATTGCTCGGATACAGGGGCGTAACCCGGCAGATTTACGATTTTCGGATCTTCGGTAAAAATCACGCCCGTAAGTTTTGCGTTAAAGATGACTATAACTTGGGAGATCGCCGCCAAGATACCCGTCCAGATAACAAAAGACGGAGAAAGTAGTAGTCCGGAATATATTATGTAAATCACATATATCGTAAAGAGCACGATTTGTCTGATGACTACCGAGGCTTTTAAAGGATCCTCCCAAGTAGCGCCGATCATGACTAATGTCAATACGATTACGTCGAATAAGATGAATAGTCTTCCTAGGAAAGGGGAAACTCCTCCTTCGAATCGGTTTTTATAAAAAGAATAAGTCGTATACAATACCATGACGGAGGTTCCGCCGATATACATCGAATTCTGAAAAACCGTGCTCAGTTTATATCCGATTGCGATCGAAGCAAAATAAAGAAAAATTAACCCGAAGCGGATTCGGTTAATCGTGATTGGGCCGGTCGCGACGATCCGATCCGCACCCGTTTGAGTCGACATAACGCTATTTTCATTTCTCTTCATAATGTTTTTACGATCTGATAACATGAATTTAGAATTGTATTTTCGGAAGAAATCGACACTTTTTATTTATCTATTAATGGAAAATCTGCCGCAATTTAAAGAAAGACAGTACAATTTCGACGTCTTGCAGAAAAAACATACGGAGCTAATAATGTCAGAGCATCGCATCCAACTAACCTGGAAAAAAGGACAAGAGGAATTTAAATACGAAGTCTATGATCGCACTCATACCATTCGCTTTGACGGAGGTCAAGAAATTCGAGGGTCTTCCACAACGTCCACTTATGGAAAAGCAGAGTTCACTAATCCTGAGGAAATGATAGCCGCAGCCCTCTCTAGCTGCCATATGCTTACGTTTCTAGCCGTGGCAGCTAAGCGCAAATACGTGGTTCTCGAATACGAGGACTTGGCGGTTTCTACGTTGGATAAAAATTCGGAAGGAAAGCAATCCGTCACAAAAATCGATATCCATCCGAAAACAAAATTTTCAAAAGAAAACGTTCCGACCGAAGAGGAGTTAAAACTTCTGCACCAGCTATCGCATAAAAGCTGCTTTATAGCAAATTCGATCAAAGCCGAAGTTTTAATTCATCCGATTCTTTCGGAGAATTAAATTAAGATTCTCTATTATCGAGATTTTCGTTAGCTTTCGGTTTACGATCTATGTATTTTCGAAGTACGTCCCTAGTTTTTAAAATCGCTTCGTTATCGGGATCCAATCGTAACGCGGAATGAGTCATAACCATCGCACGGTCGTAATTTTTCAAAGCGATGTAGACTTGAGCCAGATTCATTAGGTTTTTAAGATGGTCCGGCTCTCGTAAGAGTAGTCGCTCTCCGAAATCCAGCGCTTTCCGGAGTTGTCCTGCTTTTCTCGCCGCAAAGGATGCAACGTATAGGATTTCCTTATCGACCGGTTTTATATTCAGATAATCTTCCGCATACCGAGCCGCTTTAGAGTAATTTTTCATTTTTAGAAACAATCGAATAAAATTCTTTTTTACTTCCGGAATCCTACTGTTTAAGGATTCGGCCTGCTCTAAAAATGCTATGGCTTCGTCGATTTCCTTATTTTGAGAAGTATCCTTAGCTTTTTTGAGAAGCTCTCTAACTTTCTCCTTTTGCTCCTCTTCGATACGGCGTTGTTCCGGGTCCGCTTCCTTAAACGACAATCTAATCAAAGATAAATCGTCCGTGAGATGACCTTTTCGAAGAATTCCATTATAAATTTCTTTTAAATCACCCTTGGCCTCTTCGACGAGTCTTAGGAACAGGCGTTCGTCATCATTGATGATTCTTCCCCCCTCTGCGTCCGTCCCGATCAAAATATCATCCCGTCCGTCCGAACCTGCGATTATCACATCACCCGGTTCCAATTGGAAGGTTTTAATGAAGATTCGACCTTCCATTCCGGTCGTACCTAGTTTACGAAACATTAATTCGTCTTCGATAAAACTAGCGATCCCATCACGATAAAGTACGGTCCACGGATGTTCGGCGTTAATAAAATAAAGGACCCCGACCTCATCGTCGATCAAACCGATGACGGATGAAACCAACATCGATCCGTCAAAGCTTTCAAAGACCTTATGCAATTCGGTGAAGGCGTTTTTTAGCCATCTCTCGGGGGATTGCGCCCGCATCGACTCCACAATTCTAGTTCTCTCGATGATCGACTCGAAGACAGCACCTAAAACCAAAGCGCCGCCTGCTCCTTGCATGGATTTTCCCATAGCGTCGGCATTTAGAAAAACCGTATAGGAACGATCATGAAGTTCGATATGGTTGGAGATATTTAGATCCCCTCCAATTTCATCTTTATAGCGACGGAAGGTAAACTTTTTCTTTTGCTCCATCAAAAAGTCCACTTTCACGTTTTCTTGAATGGCCTTATTCGAACCGAGCGGCTTGATCAAAAGGGAAGTTAAGAAATAGTCTCCGTCCTGTTGTTGTTTTAACTCTCGTACTTCACCCAAAGTCTGTTCGAGTTCTTTCGTTCTTTCTTTTACTTTTTCTTCTAGCTCATTCGCGTACTGCTCGAGTCGCTTTCTCGCGGCCTGAATGGATCTAGCCATTCTGTTAAATGAACGGGCGATAAAGCCTATTTCATCCTCGACCCTCGGTACTAGACGATAATCGAGATTTCCGGAATTCACTTCCGTCAAACCGACTACAACCTCGTCCATCGGAACGATTAGGGCGTATTGAAAAAAGAATCTGAACCCGATCGATACGATCAGAATTACCGCGATCAAAGAGGCGACGAGAACCAAAGACGGCTCGTGTAAGAAGGCTCTAAGCGTCTTATAATGGAATCCTACCTCGTAAATTTTCCCGTTTTTTGGATGAACGAAATAATAAGCGACATAGAAAACGGGCTTTTGATCGCCTACATTATAAAATTTTGTTCCACGATAAATCCGTTCCCCCGCGTCGCGAATTACCGCTAAGGAAGATAGGGTTAGAACGGAAATATCGGTTTCGGATTTTCCTCTTTCGATCTCGTCGTTTATCTTTGATTTTACTTTTCCAAGCATTTCCGAAAGTCCGATCTCTTCCGATTGAAATAGTTTACCAATTGCCGCTTGGTCATTTTTCTTCGGAAGATGGGAAAATTTACTTCGTATTACGGAAAGTTTCTTTCGTAATAGATGAAAAAAGGAAATCATTTCGGCGTCCGAAACTTCCGCTTCTTTTTTACTGGAGAGGAATTGTAGAATCGCTTCCCGGTAACCGTAAAATTCCTTGGGCGCTTCTTTCAGAATCGATTTAGATTTTTCCAAACGTTGCCCTGCAGGAAGAGTTCCCAAATTCGTCAGCAGGTTTCCGAAATGAAAGAATCGTACTTCGAGTTTGTCTTCGGCCGCAAACCTGGGATCCTTTGTGCCTTGTTCCGTTTCGAAGACGTCGTTAGAAGGGTCGTATGAAATTTCGTATGCGAAACCTTCGGGCTTCTCCTTATCCATTACGACAAGTTTGGTCTCTCTTATTTTTATTTGATCGAAAGACGCTTCGTAACCGTTTAGTACGGCATATCCCACCAATTGAAAGACGAGTAGGAAAGTCGCCATCGTTATTCCTACGATACGACTCAAGATCGTTGTCCTTTCCTTAGTCGTATTCACATAAACTACCAGGATCAAAAATAATCCCGTCACCAATCCTAAATCGGCGACTTGCTGGTACGCCGCTCTGGAAATCGAACCGTCTCGGCTAAGCGCGTTGGCAATACCCGGAAGTATAGTTATCACGCAGTAAGAAAGCATAATATAAATGACCGAACGGCGCTCTTTTCCCTTTTCGCCGACAGCCCTCCAAATTCCTGCGACTAAGAACGACACATTATAAATTAAAACGAGAAGCGAAAATAGCTTATAGAAAAGATGGGTTTCAAAGTCCCAGTAATGACTTCCCATTACGAAAGTTCGAACCGACTGAAGGGAAGCGATTACGTAGAACCCTGTAGTCAGGATCACTCCCAAATAGAGCAGGGCATACACGGAAAGTCCGAGTTTCACTCTTTTCGGTTGCGGAAAGTAAAAGAAGAAAATTAACAGCTGCGTATAGCCGATCATCGGCGTGGGAATAACGATCCATCGATGGAAGATAGACCATTCTTCATAAGATACAAAGCCTATAACATATCCGAGGTGAAAGACAAACGTGGCCAGGGAAGAAATTCCTAAGTGAAACGCCGCCTTGCTTCGATCTTTAATGGTAAGAAAAAAGAGAGAGACATATAACGCAAAGAGGGACGCGAGCAGAGAACCGAAGAAATAAAAATTAAGATAAATTTGGTCCATAAAGAAGGGTAGCCTAAGAAGAATTTGATGAAAACAACGATCGTCAAGGAAAATAGTTTTTTATTCGATACCTTTGCCGGATCTCTTACAGTAAGACGCCTTTAATCTTCGCAGTGCGAATGCTCGAAATAGAGACTGTGTGGCCAAACAGTATCGAATGATAGACGGATATTTAAGGAAAAAAATAACAAAATCGATTCGATTCGAAAATGGACACGGTCGCAGCTAGACCTGCCCACCCCAGCAAATATATTTCAGCTCCTGGTATTCTTCTATTCCGTATTTCGAACCTTCTCTTCCTATACCCGACTCTTTTATACCGCCAAACGGAACTTGTTCGGTTGACAGCAAACCTTCGTTTACCGAAACCATTCCGGCCTCGATCGACTCACTAACCCGCCAAATTCTGGCAGGGTCCGTCGTGTACAAGTAAGACGCTAAGCCGACTTTACTGGAATTGACGATCCTTAACGCTTCCTCTTCCGTTTCAAAATGCAATACGGGTGCAAGAGGTCCGAAAGTCTCCTCCTGGAAACAAAGAGATGATTCGGAAACATTCGAAATGACCGTAGGTTCATGAAAATTACCGCCTAATTTATGAGGCTTTCCGCCTAATAGCAATTTGCCTCCACGCGCCAAAGCGTCCTCAACATGCTTACGCATTTTTATCAGAGCTGCGGAGTTAATGAGAGGACCCTGTTTTATATCTTCCTCAAAGCCGTTCCCTACCTTTAATTTGCTCGTTTCCTCCGCAAGAAGTTTAGAAAATTCCGCCGCAATGGAAGCTTCCACTAAAATTCGATTTGTGCAAACGCAGGTCTGTCCCGTGTTTCTGAATTTAGAGAGAACGGCCCCTTTAACTGCTTCCTTTAAATTGGCGTCGGCAAAAACGATGAACGGCGCATTTCCTCCAAGTTCTAACGAGACCCTTTTTACACTCCGTGCGGCCTTTTCTAATAGAATTTTTCCCACTCTCGTAGAACCCGTAAAACTGATCTTACGCACGATCGGATTTTCCAAGAATTCGTCCGCGATAGGTTCCGGCTGACCTGTCACGACTTGAATGGCACCCGCCGGAAAACCGGCTTCTTGGGCGAGAGCAACCAGTGCCAATGCGGAAAACGGAGTAAGTTCGGACGGCTTTGCGATGACTACGCATCCGGCGGCAAGCGCCGGGCCGGCTTTTCTAGTAATCATTGCGCTCGGAAAATTCCAAGGAGTCAAAATTCCCGAGACGCCGACAGGCTCTTTCCAAGCGAGAAGACGAAGCTCTTTACGATGAGTAGGGATTATATCTCCGTACGTTCTCTTTGCCTCTTCACCGAACCATTCCAAGAACGAAGCCGCGTAGTCGATTTCTCCTCTCGATTCGGATAGAGGCTTCCCCTGTTCCCACGTCATGATTTTGGCCAGATCTTCCTTATGAAGAATCATCAGATCGGCCCAGGCACGCAGGAGCCTCGCTCGTTCTTTGCCGGTAGTCTTGGACCATTTTTTTTGCTCCAGTTCCGCAAAGTCTATAGCCCTTTTAACTTCCTCCCGTGGCAGATCCGGAATAGTCCCTATCTCGGTTTCCGTTGCCGGATCGAATACCGGAATCGTATTCGGCCAGGCATTCCAATGACCTGCATAAAAACAGGAAGTTCTAAATAACGAGGATGAGGCGAGATTCGGATGATTCATAGTAATGCGGAATAATTTTCTCAGTAACCGGCTTTGACTACAGTTTTAGTAAAAAGTTATTTTTTTATTAAATTATAAACAAAAAAAGGGAAATATTTTAATCATTAATAGTTAACTAACTTAATTATCTGAATTGAATTTAAACGCTTTTCTCGAAGCCTTGTCAAATGAGCACAAAACATCGGTACTTAACATCGGCTCTATTCTTATTTGTTCCGCTTTTAATCGACCTGGAAGCCGTAACGGTTCTGACCACTGGCGGTCGTACTTTTGAAAGAGTTACGATCGAGAAAGAGACCGAGACGGAAATCGAGATCATCGATAAAGATGGAGTAATTTATCGAATTCGAAAAGATAAAATCAAACGGATTTCTCCCGATTCCAAAGAAGGCCCTGCCGAATTTACGACGGATGAAAGCGTTCCGACGGGAGCCGTAAAAAAAGCGTCCCCTGTCGAAGCTTTGCCGGAACATTCCCTTCTTCTTTCGCAATCCGTTTCCAACGACGGCGCGTTTCAAGGGGTGGATTTATTCGGTGAAAGACAGGCAAGAAGAAATGGCACTAAATATAAGGATTTTTATCAAGCTTACTTTCTGACTACTAGCATTGATTTATTAGGCCTACCCAAGCAGCTCAAGCTGGGTATGACCGTGATGAATCCCTTAGTGGATCGATCCAACACGGATGCCGATAACTTTGTGCAATCGACACCGGGAGGGCCGGATCAAAGTAATTTGATCAACCAGTCTCTCGCCACCGGAACTTTGCAATACGATCCGAATCAGGTAAAAACGCGAAAAGAAAAGAACGGCTTATTCGATTATCTTTTTACTCGGGCAATGTACGAGCATGAAACGAAATTGGGAGCGTTCTCGGCCGGATTTTTGTTCATAAACGCGAATGACCCGGTTTACGTGATGAGAGGATATTGGGTCATAGCATGGCGCCCTCCATTTCTCGAGTGGCTTAATCCTCAGCTTTCCGCAAATAATAAGATGTTAAACGATTATGGCGGAATCTTTCAGGGAACTCATAACTATCGACTTTCGCTTAGTCACGAATTCTTTAAAGGAGAAACATTTCGAATAACTCCTAGTCTAGTCGTCGGGTATGCGGACGTGAACGATAATATCGATCGAAAAAAGGGAGTCAGCGATATAAGTCCTCGATTACAATTCGATTATGGAAAGTTTTTTTTCGCGGCAAACGCAATGTTTAGAGCGACGCCCGCGTTAGTGGACAACTCCATCTATACTCCTAGCAGCGGGGTGTATCCGGATACGAACCCGAACGACGGAAAGACGACGGACCCATCCAAAGTCTACGGGTATAAGAACGAATACATCGTTGATTATCTCTCTGCTATCGCGCCGAACGAATTCGTCCGGCGAGGTTTGATCGAACATTACCAGCAACAACATATAGTTCATTTTATATTCTTTTATAATATAGGCTATACCATCAGGATCTGAATTTATAAGGACCGAAACTTAAATATCGGTCCTTGTTACGGGGAATAGGTCGAAAAGTTTCACCTCGACAAATCTCTTTCGCGACGATTTTCAGAATAGAATCGATCCGATTCGTCCAATTTAAAAATTAAAGTCGCTCCCGACCTTTAGGAGCGACTTTGTAAAAATAGAACAATCCTTTCGATCAAAGAAATTTTCACACGTTCGATTATCCAACGCTTCACGATGTGGATAAAAATAATATTACGAAAACGATAAATATAAGACAAAAGCCTTTACCCAAAAAGAATCACTCACGGGACCCATCGCAAATTTTTCTGGACCGAATAATACATTAATATTTTATAATATAAAAATTCGTTTCAAAAATGTTTACTCGTCCATCTCTTTTTCGATTCCATTACTAATGCTGTGTACCTTTTGACTTAAACGCAATGCTGACACCTTTTCACCGGAACCGTTTCCGACTGAATCGAAGTCGAAATGAACATCCGTTTTTCTTTTCGTCTTTCTTACGACTCCATCGAACGAATTGAATTATTAACGAAACTCATTTTCCTACTTGACTGAGAGTGGAACGAGAACTCTACTAAAATCTCATTTTGTAACAATCATTCTGGAAAGAGGGGAATATCATGGTGGATTTACCTAAGGTTTGTGTGATTGGTGCCGGTTCTAGCGGAATTACGGTTTGCAAATCTTTACAAGATAAAGGAATTCCTTACCACTGCTATGAAAAAGGAAGCGATATCGGCGGTAATTGGCGCTACAATAACGATAACGGAATAAGCAATATCTATAAATCTTTACATATTAATACTCATCGAGATCGCATGGAATATCGCGATTATCCGATGCCTCCTTGGTACCCGGAATATCCCAACCATGAGCCGATACAAAAGTACTTTCTAGACTATGTGAGCCATTTCGGCCTTCGGAAAAACATCTCGTTCAAAGACGGCGTTGCGAAAGTCGAGCCGCAGGAGGACGGAACATATCTAGTCACCACTGAGAAAGGGCAAAAAAAATATTACGATGCAATAATAGTCGCCAATGGACATCATTGGTCGCCGCGTTGGCCCGAGCCGAACTTTCCCGGAAAGTTTAACGGTAAGATTATACATTCCCATGATTACGTGGATCCCGAGCATCCGATTCAACTAGTAGGTAAGAGAGTTGTCGTTCTGGGAATGGGAAATAGCGCGATGGATATTTCCGTCGAATTGAGCCGCCCCGGAGTATGTAAGAAAGTTTTTCTGTGCTCCAGGAGAGGCGCGTGGGTAATTCCTAATTATCTATTTGGAAAGCCTCTGGATAAATCCACACAACTAATTCCTCCCGGAACGCCCTTCTGGCTAAAAAGGACGGTACTAGGATTTATCCTAAAATTGGGAGTCGGTAAAATGGAAGATTTTGGACTGCCAAAGCCGGATCATAATCCGGGAGAGGCGCACCCTACCATCTCTCAAGATATTCTAGTCAGACTAGGCAGAGGAGATATCATATATAAACCCGTAATCCAGGAGTTTAAAGGAAGTAAGATCAGATTCGCCGATAATTCCGAAGAGGAAATCGATGTCGTGATTTATTGCACCGGTTATAACGTTAAATTTCCGTTCTTCGACCCGAATTTTATCGACGTTCAAGACAATCATTTACCTCTCTTTCATAGAACATTCAAGCCCGGATTGAATAATTTATTCTTTATCGGACTCTATCAACCTCTCGGTGCAATTATGCCGTTAGCCGAATTCCAAGGAAAATGGATCGCCGAATACCTTGCGGGAAATTATCAGCTTCCTAGCGTTCCAGAAATGCAAAAACAAATTAGTAAGTACGAAGACGCAATGAGAAAGCGATATGTAGCGTCCGCAAGGCATACAATGCAGGTTGATTTTGAAGATTTTCTCTACTATATGCAAAAAGAATTGAAATCCGGTAAAGTCCGTGCATCAAAAGCTGGAAATCGACTCCCGATAGAGGCGAAAGCCCGACATAAGAGTTCGTCGAAGTCGGATCATTTAAACGGAAACGATCATAAGGTTTTAGGAAGAAATAAAAAAGGTGCTTTGGCAAAAGTTTGAGACGATAGCGGCAAGGTCCTTGATGGCATTGCCGAATGAAGTACTTCGGGCCTTCGGGGATGACATTAAAAGGGAGCGGGTCTTAGATCCGAAAATCAGAGCGGCCTTATTACTAGCCAAAATCAAACCGAGGCTAGAAGATCTCTCGCCCGTTCAGGCAAGAACGATATTCGAATATATCGTAACCCTCTTCGACCTCCCGAAGGCAGATATCGCTCGTGTCGAGGATTTTACGATTGCGGGAGTTTCGGGTAGGGTCAGGGTCCGTTTGTATTCTCCCAGCGGTCGTTCCGAACTTATCCCCTGCCTTATCTATTATCATGGCGGAGGTTTCGTTATCGGAGGTCTAGAAACCCATGACAATGCATTGCGATACCTAAGTCGTTTAACAGGCTGTGCTATTCTCGCCGTCGATTATAGACTCGCTCCCGAACACGTATTTCCGGCCTCTTGGGAAGACGCCTATTCGGCTTATAAATGGGCTCGTAGCAGCGGGAAAGCCGTAGGATTGGATCCGAAGAAAGTCGCAGTCGGCGGAGATTCTGCAGGCGGGAATTTAGCTATTTCGATCTCGACGAGGACAAAAAAAGACAAGATCAGTTCTCCTATTTTTCAAATTTTATTTTATCCTTGGATAGATCTCTCGCAAGAGAGAAAGAGCATCGAAGAATTCGGAAAAGGTTATGCTTTGACCAGGGATCTTCTCAGATATTTTAAAAAACATAGCTTCTCAAATGCCAACGATTGCTTAAACTCGCTCGTAACTCCACTCAGGCTGTCTTCTTTCTCCGGAACTCCTCCCACTTATATTCAAATTGCCGGGTTTGATCCGCTCCAAGACGAGAATTTTGCCTATGTCGATTTATTAAGAAAAGCCAATGTTGGAGTCGAGGCAAAAGTTTACGGGGAACTGATCCACGGCTATGTAAATTTAGCCGGAAAGATTCCCGCCGCGAGAGAACCTCTGATGGATGCTGCGGTTTGGATTCGAAAAGGTTTCAAATTGAAATCAGAATAAATAATCCGGCAAAATATGCATGCCGCTCCTTTACGATATAAACTTATACTTTTTCAATGAAGGTTTTGCATTTACTACTTTGATTCAAAATGCCTTAAAAATTTGATTAGGCTCGACCGATTCGACGAACCCCGATTTCTTTCCCGCGGATTTTAATAACTCGATTCCAGGATCCGATTCGAATACGACGTGGAACATACTCTCGCCGATTTTTTCCATTCTTATGATTTTAAAATCGGGTAAAAGTTCTTTTACCCTTTCCGAACCCGTGCCTTTTCTCAGCGTTAAAATGTATTCGTTTCGAACCGAACTTTGGGCTTTCTTCGGTGCGATTTTGTACTTATTTCCTGCGTTTCTCGTATTCTTTCCCGATTCATTCGCGTTCGGACTTCCACCTAAAACTATCAACAGGAAAAAGAACGGAATCGTATGTCGGCACAAATATAGGGAAATTCTGATCATGAGCTTATTCGATTTAAAACAACCTTGTTCGTCTATTCCAAATCGAAGTTTTAAATTTAGTCTTATACACTTTTCAGCTTCTATTCAAACCATTTACATTCAAATTGCCGGGTTTGATCATCTCCAAGACGAGAATTTTGCCTGTCGATTCATTAAGAAAAGCCAAGGTCGGGGTCGGGACAAAAGTTTGCCGCTCACTTAGCTATCGGGATCAATAGTTTATTTTTCAAGAAAAATTGATTTGAAATTTTCGAAGTTCGTTCAAGAAATTTCAATATGCATTCCCGATTCATCACCTATTTTCTACTTCTATCGTTTCTTCCCTTCCGATTCGCAACCGCATTGATTCCTGCAAAACCCCAAAAGCAGGATAAGGAAAAAACGGAACGAAATCGGACGACTAAATCCCAAGAAAAGATTTCCTGTTGCGAGTTGGACGATACCTCCCAAGGAGATCTTCGATTAGTCAGAATTTGTCTTACTAAAAACCGAACGCGCTTCACCTTTAAATACGCCACACCATCGTCTGCTTGCACGATATTAAGTAACGTAACCTTTCGGGACGCTTCTGGCAAGATCTACAATCCCGTTTCTTCCGAAGGAATTCCCGATTGCAATTCACAAAAAAGCCGGAAAGTTGAGGAATTTATCTGGAATTTCGAAAGAATAAATCCGAAGTCCAAATCGTTCGATTTATTCGAAAAAGAAGTTGCAGGTCTTTCCGCTTGGAGCTGGAGAGAAATTAATCTTGAGAAATGTAATTTCGAATAAAAATTAGTTTTTCCTAATATTTTGATTAAACGAAAAACCGGAAATGTAAGGAAAGCAAGGGAATATTCTTTCTAGGACCGAACGTTATGAAATTAATCTAAGGAGTCGAATTCCAAAATGGATAAGCCTAAAAGCTATTGTTCGTATATCCGTTCTCTAGGACCGAATGAGGCGATGGAACACGAGATCTATCATGACTCAGAGTACGGGTTTCCGCTGGAAACCGACGACGAACTTTTCGGTCGTCTAATCCTCGAAATAAATCAAGCCGGATTGTCATGGACCACGATTTTAAAGAAGAAGGAAAATTTTTACGAGGCGTATCATAAATTTTCCGTGGAAAAGGTATCCAAATATAAGCAAAAAGACGTCGATCGATTGCTTTCGAATCCCGGAATCATTAGAAACAAGCTTAAAATAGAGGCCGCTATACATAATGCAAATGTAATTCGATCCATTCAAAAGCAGTTCGGAAGTTTTTCTTCCTGGTTAGATTCTCACCATCCTAAGTCGCGAGAGGAGTGGACTAAGCTATTTAAGAAAACTTTTAAATTCACAGGAGGGGAAATCGTAAATGAATTTCTTTTGAGCACCGGTTATCTTTCCGGAGCCCATGATCCGGATTGCCCGACGGCGAAAAAGATTTTCAAACTTAAACCCGCTTGGACTAGAGCTAAACGATCGAACATGAAATCATAATGAATCGACCACCTTTCGCAAAGATCAAGTCAGTAAAAGAATTCGAAGAGCATTATTGGTATCGGGAGGAGCTTCGTAGAATATGCGCCGATTTGGGTATTCCCGTCTTTGGAACTAAAGTCGAGTTGGAAGAAAGGCTTAAAGCCTACATTAAATCGGGCGATATCGAACAAATTCGATCGCAAGGAAAACCGAAGATTTCGGCTTCGAAGCGAAGGCAGATAGATCCCCCGAAAAAAATCACCCTCAATTCTAAAATACTTTCGGACGGAATAAGGTTTGATGCCGCATTTCGGGAGTTTTGTCGCGTCTACTACGATGGCAAAAAATTCTCCTTCACGAAAGCGATGGCCGAAGCCGTGCGCGATGCGGAAAAAAGCGGAAATGAAAGTTTGACCGTTGCCGACCTACTGAAAGTTTATGAAAACCCTCCTTCATCCCCTCGCCCCGAAGATACGGTTCTACGATGGAATCGGTTCGTAAAAGACTTTCATGCAGATCCTAAAACGCATGCATTTAAGAAAAAGCTGAACATCGCCGCTTTCCTTTGGGGAAAAGTAAGAGACCGCCCGGGAAGCAAACGATATAATTCCGATCTTTTATCGGAATTTTTCACGGAAATTTCCAAAATAGAAAGATCTAAAAAGTAATCGGTCGCATGCTCCTTTTTCGCTCGCGAAACCGAGCGATTCGCTATATAATCAAAGGCTCGAACCGAATAACGGATTTATGCGCGCTATAGTTGGTATTTTAGTATTACTCTTATTTCTTTCAGGACTTCCTTTATACGTCAAAAGCAATGATGAGAAAGAAGCCTGCTTAAACTGGGAAAAAAAGTTTCCGAATGTGGATTCTAAACTTTCGCTGGAGGTAAGTAGTTTTCACCTCCTCCTTTTACCGCCTGCAGTCGCCGTCATGCAGAGTCGCAGACCTGGAGAAGTCGTCGCAAAAACCTTAGGTTCCTATAGGATCGCGAATCGTGAAATTTTAGTCGAATTTGATTTTCAAACCGATGACCCGGATGAGTGCGCCACTAATTGTAAAGACCAAAGCTATCGGGCAAACTTCGACTCGATTGAGGAAGACCCTTATAAATCCTGTCTCGTGTCCTGTCGTAAGAACACCGAGTTTCGTTACGGAAAAGACAAGTTCAGAGTACCGCTTGTATTTAGAATTTTTAAGGACGAATCTTCTACGATTCGAATTGACGGCTTAAGTTATCGCGACCCGCATCCGATCGCGGGAAAGATGGCGTATATATTTCCGCA
Organism: Leptospira inadai serovar Lyme str. 10; assembly: GCF_000243675.2. NCBI lineage: Bacteria > Pseudomonadati > Spirochaetota > Leptospiria > Leptospirales > Leptospiraceae > Leptospira > Leptospira inadai. Next base: position 398,898 of record NZ_AHMM02000025.1, read on the forward strand.
TTATTTTGCCGGAGATCCGATAGGATGCGCTCCGTCTGGAATTTCTTGGGACTAAATCGTTATATATTCAAAAGAGAACGAGGATTTTCAGTTCGGGGAAATTTTCGGAAATTCCGAACTTAACTCAATATCATGCAAATCTAATTGAGATTTTAATTGTGCGATTTTTCTATATTCTTCTCCTTTTTCCGGATCGATAAGAATTATTTCCAGTAGCTCCTTCTTACCTTTTGCATCCAAATTACCGGAAAGATAAGATGCGAGTAAATCCTCGAAACTTTCTATCTTTCCGGTAATTTTATTCGTCATATCGATTCGATCCCTTTTTCCTCGAGAAAGCTCCTCAAAATTCTGAATGCACTTAACAATCTGCGACTAACAGTTCTTTCAGAAATTTTTAATGCTTCTGCGGTTTCTCTAAGAGTCTTTTTTTCTAATTCTTTTAATAATATTATACTCTTTTCCGGTTCGGGAAGACGAGAAATTCCTTCTTTCAAAAAGGAATTTAAATTTTTTTTCTCAATTCCTGATGGATCCTTATCATTTCCGGCGGAAAGCTCAGGAAAATTATCTATATTGATAGATACGTTGTTCGATTCTTTCTTAGAGCGATTGAAAAGTTTAAAGTAGAGATTCTTGCCGATGGTGCAGGACCAAGAGGAAAAGCTACCTCTTGAAGGATCGAATCTATACATGACCTCGTAAGCCTTGAGGAAGGTTTCTTGCGTTAGATCTTCTGCTATTTCGGGATTACCTGAAAGCTTCAGAAGGAAATGGTAAACGGTATTCCTTGAAGATTCATAATATTTCGAAAATTCCTGTTGAGAAAGGCCTTCCATTTTTCTCTAAATACGGCAAAATCCAAGATTCTGGCTAACTTTTACAAGAATCATAGTGGACGGAAGCATAAATTGACTCGATTTTTCTCAGCTTACAAATGTCTGAGAAGAAAATTTAGATTTGGAGAAACTTCGCCGCTTATATCTTTCTTTTTATATCCCTTTTGGGCTAAGTCAAATGACTCCGCCGAAAGAAATCCCCTGTTCATGAATAAAAAGAGGAATTTGAAATAGTATGCAAATTGCGGAAAGGAAATTTGTTATTAACTCTGAATGGATAAAACTCTTTTTCATCAGGACAGAATCGTCTCGAATCCTTCCATTTGCGGCGGAAAGCCTATAATAAAAGGAACTTCGATACGTGTTTTAGAAGTACTGGATATGGTTTTTCTTGGATTCGGTCTGCAGGAAATCTTAGGTGAATATCCGCAACTCTTCGAAGAGGATGTTAGAGCCTGTCTACAATACGCGTCGAAAAGGTTACATTCTCCTCTTTTAGAAAAAGCTCTTAGTCAAGGTTGGGTCGGTAATCGGGAGCAACCCTATCAAATATGTAATGAGTAATTTTTTATTTTCTCTCACCAAGAATCGGACCGCCGATCTTTTGCATCATTCGTTCTTTTGTAAGAATTAAATCTTCACGATTATCAGCCGCCATTTCCGCCGGACCATCTAAATAAATTGCACCCTTGGGACAGGCCTCTTCGCATAAGCCGCAAAAAATACAACGGAGAAGATCGATTTCGAATTTCTTTGCAAATTTATCTTCCGGATGTAGATGTTGGATCTCGGGAGTAACTAGCCCGGCTTCGATATGAATCGCATCCGCAGGGCAAATCCACATGCAGCAAAAACAACTAGTGCATCTCTCTCTCCCTTGCTCGTCACGTTTCATAGTATGCATGCCGCGAAAGCGCGTGGAATATTTTCTTCTTTTTTCCGGAAACTCGAGAGTCACCGCGCCTTTAAGAAAAGCCGCTTTGATAAAATGTTTTAAAGTGATCCACAAACCTTTTCCGATGGAATACGAATAAAGTTTTTGATACCAAGCCAATTTATGCTTCGCTGCTACGTTTACGACATTAACGGTCCCCAATTGCAGCCTCCTTTTGCCCTGAACGCAATTCGACAACACGAGCGACTAACTCGGAAAAAAATTCTCCGGAAGAAAGCAATCCCTTAGGAGGTTCCATCGACTTATTAAAGGTTTGGCTCCAGCCTTTCTTATTCGTAAAACTACCGGTCTGCTCGGCGAATGTCTTGATCGGAATTCCAAAATTCGCGTGCGAAATTCCCTCGCTTAGATTCGTTTCTAAAACGATCAGCGTTTTCGGTTTTACTCGACCCAATACATCCGAAACATTTTCCTTGATCAAGAAGACGACATCGTATTCCCCCTTTGAGATCGAAGAAAGCAGGGATTCAAGGCCGGATGCCGAAATAAAATCCGCATCGACGGCTCCCTTCGTATTAGGATGAGCATCCGTCGTGTATTGAAAGTCGATTTGCTCAGGATCCTTATATTGAGCGGCGGAGACCCGAGCTTCCGTCGCAATCGGTATCCCGACTTTTTCCAAAGATTTCTTGATCGATTGAAGGTTCTGATCGGATTCGTGAGCTCCACCCAGGATTGCAACTCCACTTGCTTGAGAAACTTTCAGCGCGATCGTATCCAACACTTGGGCACTAGTACTCGGATTTCCATCCATATAGTAGGCGAATAGGCGGTTATGATTCAGCCAATCGACGTCAAAGCGTCCTTTATCGCAGAGGAAATATTGATCCTTTTCCTCGTCGATTCGAGGCATATAACGATACATTTTATTATCGCGTACGTTCGAATATGTCTTGCAACCGGTACTGCACCCGGGGCAGATCGATTCTTCCGATTTATACCACCATACTCTGGATTTAAAAAGCGTCTTATTGTTTAGTAAAGCTCCCACGGGACAAATATCGGCGAGGGCTCCCTGGTAATTATGGGCAATCGGCTCTTCCTTAGCTAAACCGATAATCGAATGATAACCTCTTTCGAATAACCCGAGATTCGATTCGCCCACCAATTCTTCTTCAAATCGAACACATCGATAACATACGATGCAACGATTATGATTAATAATTAGGTTCGTGCCTATTTCTTCCTGGGGAATATTACGTTTTTCGAGAGTAAATCTTGAATTTCCTTTTCCTTCTTTGAAGGAATTATCCTGCAGTTGACACTCGCCCGCTTTATCGCAAACGGGACAATCAAGAGGATGGTTTGCGAGTAAGAATTCCATCGTTCCTTCTCTCGCTTCCTTAACTCTAGGACTGTTGGTGACGATAGAAAGACCTTCCGTGACTTTCGTATTGCATGCCACTTGAAGTCGAGGAATACCTTCGATCTCTATGAGACACATCCTGCACATACCGACTACGGATAGTTTCGGATGAAAGCAGAAAAAAGGAATATCTACACCGACATCTTTTGCTGCCGAGATCAAATTCTTCTTTTCGTCGACCTCGTATTCGATCCCGTCTATCTTTATCTTGACCACTCGGACCTCCGTTTCTCCGGCCCTGCCAGGCGCAATGTCTCAATGGAATCGTACTATTCTCGATTGGCAACCCGTTTCTTTCCGGGTAAATATTTCACTTTAGCTAGAATTTCAATTCGTTATAGTAAGAAGGAACTTTTGCCCACTTTTTGAACCATTGCGGATTCATTGCCCTTTGGTACAGATAGGCATCCACAAGAACCAAGTTTACGGCCGCTTCCACGATGGGAACGGCCCTCGGTAGGACGCAAGGATCATGACGGCCCTTCGCCTCTAAGACCGTCTCCTTTCCGGCAAGGTTCACCGTATTTTGCTTTTTAAATATGGTAGAAGTCGGCTTAAACGCGGCTCGTATCACCAATGCTTCTCCATTGGAAATACCACCCTGCAAACCACCCGAATTATTCGTACGAGTGCGGACCCTTCCGGTGTCTTCCTCGACATAAAATTCGTCGTTATGTTTGCTTCCCGTTAATCGAGTTCCGGAAAAACCGGAACCGACCTCAAAGCCTTTGCAAGCCGGAATGGACAAAATCGCTTTAGCTATATCCCCATCCAATTTATCGTAAACGGGGTCGCCTAACCCTGGCGGTAAATTATAGGATGCACAGCGGATAACCCCGCCCACACTATCCCCTTCTTCTTTCATTTTCAGAATCAGAGATCTCATTTTTTCCGCCGCAGCGATATCAGGGCATCGAACCTCGTTACCGTCTACGATTTCTCTCGTTTTCGGATATTGACTTTCGGCAAGTTGAGATTCTATAGATCCGATCGTGTCTACCCATGCGACGGTTCTAACGTCGAGATCATCTTCTAGTATCAGCCTCGCTATCGCTCCTGCTGCAACCCTGGCGATCGTTTCACGGACGGAAGAACGACCTCCGCCTACATGTGCACGAAAACCGTATTTTGCCTGATACGTATAATCGGCATGAGAGGGTCGAAAGGTCTCGCGTAGATTTTCGTAATCCTTGGAAATCGTATTTTGGTTATTAACGATTAATGCAATCGGACTTCCGATCGTCTTTCCTTCGAAAACCCCCGACACAACGCGAACGGTATCCGACTCATCCCTAGGCGTCGTTAAATTACTTTGGCCCGGTCGCCGACGATTCAGGTCTTTTTGGATCTCTTCCAATCGAATAGGAATCCCGGCGGGAACTCCCTCGACGACGACTCCGACAGATTCACCGTGCGATTCCCCGAAAGTGCTAATACGAAATACTTTACCCCAGCTTGAAGGCATACAAGTACCAGAAAACAAGAAGCCCGCAGCGGAAGAAAGTCCGTTTCCTTTAATTATGAGGATAAAAGAGGTTCGCCTTAAGCGACAGATTTCGGAGCGGGCTGCCGGTAGTTCCTATCGATAAGATCAAACAAAGGAGAATCCAATTCCGGAGCTATCACATAGACGACTCGTCTCGGATCCACTGCGTTTCCTAAATTAAAAATTGCCTTGCGACGATCAGGACTGAACGATTTCCTATCATACCCTGCTATGCGAATTTTTCCTTTATTCGTTAGGATCGGTCGAATCGATCCGATTCGTTCCAAAAGAGGACGAGTTTGATTCCGATTTATTTCCTTAATAACGCAGGTCTCGAAATGGATTTTGCGTTGGGAATCCGAAGAAACTACGATAACGTAATCGCCGGGATTTAAAACGCTACGATTCTCGCACAAACTCAATGCCATAAAATCGAAAAAATCTTTTACTACTTTTTCGTTATAGGAAAAGAAGCTGTTATTCAGAATGATTTTCATCGACGTGATCGAGTCGTATGCCTCTCGCCAATCCTGTTTCGAACTTAAAGAGGCGAATTCTCCTGAGATTGATATTATTGACGGATCATCTTCGCTATACGTATTCGATTGCAGGTATTGGATCTGTTTTTGCAGGTCCTCCACCAATACCGCACGAGTCGGATCGTCCTTATATTTTTCATAATACCCGAGAAGCTTTTGAAGCAGTAAGGCAGTCTGAGGATAATTATTATTCAAACCCTCTCCTTTGTACGGCCTATGGCTATTTAGTACGGCCGATTTAACCTGCGGCTGAATCGTACTTAAATTAGCGATCATCAAATAACTGATGATCGGATGGTTTTTCACATACTCGAATTCTTCCTGACTTAGATCTTTATGGACGGGAAATTTCATCCTAGATTTACCGATATCGACCATGTAGGATGCCATCATCAGATTGATTTGTTGATTCTTTGAAATTTCCGAATCTTTGCTCGAAAGAGCTTTTAGGCCTCGAAGTTTCATAGCCATGGAAATGACGGTACGCTTAGTAAGAACTTCCGAATCCGTCTCAACTCCGGCACTTTTCATGACTTCGATGACGTTTAATAACCCCATTTCCATATCGGAACTAGACGTAAAGTCTTCGAGAATTTCGTTGATCGCTTTTGAAACTTTTCGGACATGATTACCGTTCAACGGGTAATCGCGAAGCTCTTTCAATAAAGACGATGCGTCCGTCGCCAATTGGACCGTAAGACCAGGGTTAACTAATTTTATGAACGATACTTTTCGGCCATGGACGGAATCCGGAAGGTCGAATTTTATGGTTACTTTATCTCGCTCCGATATAAGAAAATAGATCCCTTGGGCCTCGAATTTCTGAAGACGATTGATGTCCGCTTCGGATGCGTTGTTCTTTCTATGAATAAGAATCTGCCCGTTCTTATTGTAAAAATCGACCGGGATCGCCTCTTCCTCTTTAAAGCGACGAATAACGTCTTCATTAAATTCGAAACGTTCCAATCGAGTTGGATCGCCTGTGTTTGAAAAATTCGAGGGTTGATTCATTCTTCTCCCGCTTATCACCTTAGGACTATATTGACGGCAATCGGAAAAGCGACCTGAGTATATCAAGACCCGCTAATATCACTAGGAAATAAGAAGGGTATCGCTTAGAGCAAGAATAAATTTCCGATTAAGCGAAATGGGCTTTAAGAAATGGGAGCTTTAGCGGTTTCGTCGGTATCGGTCGTGGCCGACTTAGGAGATAAGAAATCGCGGGCTTTCTTATCCAAGAAATCGAAAAACTCTTCGTCGATTTCCGGATCCACCAGATAAATGATCCGTCTTGGGTCCGCGTTGCGTTCTAGATTAAAGATCGCCTTACGTCTGTCTAAATTCAGGCTCGCTTTCTCGAAGCCAGAAATCCTGATCTTTCCGTTATTTGCAAAAGTCGGTTTTATAGTTCCGATTCGCTCCAACATAGGACGGATAGAATTTTTAAAAGACTCTCTAATGACGCAAACTTCAAAGAAAACTTTTCGATTCGAATCTTGGGATGCAACTATGACGTAATCGCCCGTTTTCAGAAACGGTTGGTTTTCGCTGAGCGAAAGCCCCACATGATCGTAGAAGTCTTTTAGAGTTTTTTCGTTGTACGCAAAGAAACTATTGTTTAAGATCAATTTTAAGGCCTTAACCGCATCCATCGGATTTCTCCAAGGCTGAGCAGTGGTTAACGAGGCAAATTCCCCGGCGATCGAAAGCGTACCGATATCGTCGTAGCTAAGCGCATTCGTCAAAATTATCTTAACTTGTTTTTGAATATCGCTGACTAGCAGATTCTTTCTATAGTCATCCTTATATTTTTCCCGATACCCTTGGAGTTTTTGTACGAGTAGTTTCGTCTGCGGATAATTATTATTCAACCCTTCACCCTTGTGAGGACGGTGATGATTCAAAACGATCGTTTTCACCGAATCCTCCACCTCGGGAATATTCGCTATCATCAAATAACTGATAATAGGATGGTTTTTAATGTATTCCAGCTCCTCCGCTTTTAAGTTTGCATGGGTAGGAATTTTCATCTGAGTGTAACCGATGTCTGCAAGATAGGACGCCATCATTAAATTCATTTGCTCGGCTTTCTTGATATCCATATCGGCCTTTGTAAAAGCTTTAGCGGTCCTGACTTTCATCGCCATCGCTATCACGGTTCTTTTAGTAAGAACCTCCGAATCCACCGGTGCACCTACGTTGGACATGACCTCAAGGATGTTTACGAGACCGGTTTCCATATTAGGAGAAGATTTAAAATCTTCTAATATGGAATCGATGGATTTTCCGACGTCTTTTACGTGTGAGCCGGATAACGGATACTTTTTAATCTCTTGCAGAAGGTCGGAAGCGCCCTTCGTCAAATTAACGGTGAGTTCCGGATCGATTAACTTGTCAAAGGAAGGGTCTAAAGAGGAATTTCTTCTGCCGGAGCCGGGACGTATTTTGGCGATTTCCGCGGCTAAAAAATAGATGCCTTGTTTTTCGAATTTTTGAAGGCGATTGATATCGTCTCCCGAAGCCATATCCTTTCTGTGGATCAGGATTTGTCCGTTCTTGTTATAAAAGTCTACCGGGATAATCCTATTTTCGCGGAAATGCTGGATTACCTCTTCGGTAAAATCGAATTTCTGTAGATCCTTGGACGCGTCCATCTTCCGGGCAAAAAACTCCTATTTACTAGTATCGGTTTTTAGTTCGTCAAAATACGCTTCAAGACTCTTCCAAAAGGCGCAGATCGGTCAGAAATTAAAAAAAACTAAATTCCGGAAAATGGAGGAAATGATCGCAAACTCCCACTTGAAAATACCGCTTAGTTATAGTATCTGAGACGGGCTATCTTTCGTCTATCAAACTTGGTTTAAACTACTTTGGAGAATATATCTTCGAACCCGCTCTTCAACGGAGGACCCAGCAAAACCTGTCTCCGTACGCGAGTCGGTTAATAAGAAGGTATCCAAGGCTTTATTGGTCGTCCCGTCCGTACGAACCTCGCCCGATAAAATATTGATTCCCAGATCCTTCAAAACACCGGTTACAAAATAAAGGAGGCCCTTTCTATCCGGTGCTTCCAAATAAAATTTCGTGGCGGAACTGTCCGGCAAATCTTCGAATTCGAGTTGAGAGTCTTTACTAAGATAGAATGTGTTCCGAATATCGATTTCGCTTGAAGTTTGGATCATTTCTTCCAATACTTTCTCGTCGGAGAAAACTGAAGACATAAGAATACCCAGCTTTGAAGCTTTAATTCGCGAATCCGTCTCATCGGAACGCAAAAGAAATTCATCGTAGCTAATGAGGGATTCGCCTTCCTTTACGGTCCGAATATCGCCGGAAAGGATCTCAAATCCCATAAAGAACATGGCCTTAACCATTTTATGAAGAGTACCTGGTGCCGTTTCCGAAGTCTTTAAGGTGACCCGATAAACCCCGTATTCTTCTTTATAATTGAATTCGATCATAATTCCGCGTTCAGCACAAAATACTATTTCGGGAACAAAAAGACACCCAAAAACTAATGTACTATCCTACGCTTCAATCAAGTCTAAAAATATATAACCCCTTTTTTCCGGATTCTGTCTCTTAAATTTTTTTCCATAATGAGACAGAAGAGTGAGGAAAATCTTTCACCTTCCGCTTTCCGTCCTGGCCAGTATCAGAATAATAGGAAATTACAGGACTGCGTTAGGCAATCAAGTTCCTACCACCCTTCCGAACGGGGCAATTAGGGGACAAATTTATGACAAATAAACAGAAATTCAAAGACGGCTTCCGTTTGGGAAAAAATCCCGCTACGTTCCCGAACAATCCAACCAATGCACCAAAAGCTCCGCCTGGAAGTCAGGCGGCTAGGGGATCATATTCCTCATCTCTCGGACCCAATTTAGTCTCGGGAGATCTGTCTCAGGATTCTCCTTTGTTGATTTTACGGGGATTGGCCCGCTTCTTCCGAAAATACAAACTTAGATTGGTTGTAGTACTCGGACTTTTATTGGTGGAAATTTTGGTTTATTCCACGATTCCTTTTTCCTTTAAGTTTCTAATCGACGAAGCTATTATTGGAAAGAACCAAACCGTACTTTATATTACCGGAATTTTATTAGTCGGCGGAACGATTTTAATTACCGCCGTCGGAACCGTTCGAGATTATTTATACAACTGGGTTTCTGCGAGAGCGATTCGCGATATGCGGGAAGAATTATTTCTGCATTTGCAAAGAGTCAGTTTGGATTTCTACGGGAATGCAAGAATGGGAGACATCCTCTCCAGATTTTCTTCCGATCTATCTGCGCTTGAGAATGCGGTTTTAGCAGCGATCCCCTGGGGAATATCTCCGATTCTTGAGGCAATTTTCGGAACGGCTTTATTATTCGCTCTAGATTGGAGACTCGGTGCGATAGCAACGTTAACGTGGCCCGTAACGTTTCTTGGGCCGATCTTTTTCTCGAAGCGTTCCACTCAAGCCAGCTATGATCGCAAGGGAGAAGAAGCTAAAGTTTTAAATGCGGTAGAAGAATCGGTATCCGCCCAAAACCTGATCCGAGTTTATGATTTGGATAAGCTCTTCTGGGAGCGATTCCGTGGAAACTGCGATCGGCTATTTAACGTTTCTTTAAGATTGGGACTTACCAATTCGTATTTAGAACGTTCCGCCTCGGGTGGAATTTTAATGCTACAAGCGGTTCTATTGATTTCGGGCGCATGGTTTGCATTTCACGGATTGGTAAGCGTCGGATCGTTGGCCGCTTTCCTACCCCCGTTTTTAAATTTGAGTTATTCTCTTCTATATGTCTCACAATATTTTCCCACATTGAATCAGGCAAGCGGGTCAGCTAAGCGAATACTGGAAATTCTGCGGACTCCAGTCTTTGAGCAAGACCTCAATCGTTCCGTTTCTCCTTCCGAATTTAGAAACATGATTCGCTTAGAAGACGTTCATTTTCGATATAAGGGCAGAAATAAGAATTTAAACGGGGTCGATCTTGAAATCCCGAAAGGAAGTTATACGATCATTCTAGGGCCGAGCGGTTCCGGAAAAAGCACCATCTTTAAAATGCTTTTGGGAATTATCGAACCAAACCAAGGTAATGTCACTTTGGACGGCTTGGATATGGATAAAATCCATAGGCCTGCCTTACATTCGTTGATAGGAATCGTATTCCAAGATACGTTCTTGTTTCATACCAGTATTTTAGAGAATATCCGGATGGGTTGCCCGAACGCCAGTGCGGAAGAAGCGATAGAAGCGGCCAAACTCGCAGAAATCCATGAATTTATTTCCTCCTTGCCGGACGGATACGAGACCGTCGTAGGCGATAAGGGAACCAGACTTTCCGGTGGCGAAAAACAGAGGATCGCTTTGGCCCGCGCCATGGTTCGAAATCCGCAAATCCTATTGTTAGACGAAGCCACGTCGGCATTAGACCCGGTTACGGAAGCTAGGATTCTGAAAACCCTGCAAAAATTACGGGAAGGAAGGACTATCGTTTCAGTAACCCACAGATTGACCGGCTTGCACGCAGCAGATCAAGTGCTCGTTATGAAAAACGGAATCCTAGAACCCTACCATTCCTCCGAAGGGGAGGCAGCTCCTATTCCGGCTATCGGACTTTGATAGATTTTATTCCGATAAACAACAACGAGATTGATTTTAAAGGAACCGAATTTTTCTTATTCTTACTATGCTGAAAGTACCTACGTATGTAGCCGACTCTCCTATCGGTGGGTTAGGCCTCTTTGCCGGTCGCGACATCGAACCGGGAGAATTAATTTGGGAATACCATCCTAAGACCGTCTGGATATTAACTCAGACGGAAGTAGAATCGCTTCCTGAGCGCTTACGCGAGTTAATTCATACTTATTCCTATCTTTACGAAGGAAAGTGGTTTTTCTGCGTTGATAACTCGCGTTTTATGAATCACAGCGACGATTCCAATACTCTGGAAGACAAAACCGGCATATCGGAAGGGGCTAGTAATCCGATGGGAAAAGACCGGGCCGTTCGTAAAATAAAAGCGGGCGAAGAGCTAACTTGCAATTACAAGCAGTTCGATCAAAATTGGAACGAAAAACTTCCGACTTAATAATCGATTTTTAAATCTTTAATTTTTTTATCTAAGGTGTTTCGGTTGATACCAAGAAATTTTGCCACTCTAGTCTTGGTGTATTTGAATTTTTTCATCGCGTATTTGATCAACCTCGCTTCGACTTCCCCGACGACTACTTCCATTGCTCGTCCGTCCAAGGCATCTAGATGGGCCGGAGAAAAACGGGAACTTGCGACTTCCATAGAAGTGTCCGGATCGCCCACGTCGATGGACTCGCCTTCGTCGCCGTAAAGAATCCTTCCGTTGATTTCGGAAAAATCCTGAATATCCAGCATTTCGGACTGAGAAAGAACCACCGCTCTTTCGATAACGTTTTCCAATTCCCGAACGTTACCCGGCCAACTGTAGCTCATCAATAGTTTATGAGCTTCTCTCGTGATACCTTTTATCTTCTTAGTATTCTCTATGGTGTATTTCGTAATGAAGTGATTGATTAATAACGGAATATCTTCGGGACGATCGCGTAATGGAGGTGTGACCATGTTCACAACATTCAAACGATAAAACAAATCCGCCCGGAATAATTTTTGACTGATCAATTCCTCTAGATTCGCGTTTGTAGCCGCGATAATACGAACATCTATTTTTTTAGGTTTAACGGAACCGACCGCTTCGATTTCCTTTTCCTGCAAAACGCGAAGCAGTTTGGATTGAAGATTCAAATCCATTTCTCCGATTTCATCCAAGAAAATCGTACCGGTATCCGCCATTTCAAATTTTCCTTTCTTGTCGGCTACGGCGCCGGTAAAGGATCCTTTCTTATGACCGAAAAGCTCCGATTCCAGCAGGTTTTCAGGAATCGCCGCACAATTTATCTTAATGAAAGGTTTATCCGCGCGAGAGGAATTGTAATGAATCGCGGAAGCTATCATCTCCTTTCCGGTACCGGATTCTCCGGTTATTAAAACGGAAGCGCGAGAATCCGAAACCAGCTGAATCATCTCGAATAATTTTTCCATCGGTTTGGATTTTCCGATAAGCGAACCGAATTTATATTTATTCTTCAGCTCGCGTTTGAGTAAAACGTTCTCCCTCGAAATCTCTCTCTTCTCTTCATCGATCAGTTTTTGAATTCGAATCGCCTGATATATGATCGAGGCGACGACTTGAAGAAAATCTAAGTATGTCTTTAAATCCACATATTTCTTATGAACAAAGAAAACGCTGACTACTCCGAGCACATCGGTATCCGATTTTATCGGAGCCGCCAAAAAACTTACGTTTTCCGGGTTGTTTTTGAAATGGGTCACATTCCCCATTCGGTTTAAAAAATTATCATCGTTAACGATCGATTCGATGATCAGCGCCTCACCCGATTCATATACTTTTCCGGTGACTCCTTCGCCGGGAAGATAGACCCCTTTTTCCATTTCATCCGCGGTAAGTCCGTAAGCACCGGTGAGTTTTAAAATATTCTTCTCGGGGTCGAATAGAACGATCGAACCTCTCTCCAAATTGAGAGACTTATCCAGGCGCTCCATAATATCATCGAATATTTCCTGCAAAATGAGCGTGGAAGTTACCGTTCTAGAAATATCGATCAGAACCTGCTGGATTTTATTTTTCTGTTCAAGTTGCCTAAACGTTTGCAAGTTTTTGAATATCTGAGCGGCCATATTGGCCAAAGTAGACACGAGTTCTAGATGCTCTTCCGAGAAGGCTTGCTTGCGGCTTGAATCCAAAGAGATAACGCCGATGACTTCGTCTTCGACGATCATCGGTACTGCCAGTTCCGAAAGGATATCATCCTTAATAGAAATATAATGCGGGTTTTGCGTGACGTCGTTGACGATCATTCCTTCCCCGGAAGCCGCTACAATGCCTGTAATCCCTTCCCCGACTCTAAGCTTTACTTTTGTGCGGACCGAGGGATTCATTCCTCGAAACGTAACGATATCGAGAACTTCATCTTGTCGATTAATAAGCATTAAGGAGCCGGAACCGACTTCACAAATCTGGATGCATCGCTCCAAAATTAAATCCAGAAGACGATCGGGGTCCAAGGTCGAATTCATGGCCGTCGCCACTTCTTGAATATGGCGGAGAGGACTTGGTTTTACGTAGCCTGACATCTGCTTAAAAAAGGTGCGAATTGATGATTTTCAAGTCAAGTAAAAAATCTTAAAAACCAAGCAAGAGGCTACAAAATAGTTCAACTCGCCGGGCCTTTTCCGTTTTTTACCTGGGTTACTTGAAGTTTAAGCGCTTATTTTTTGAGAATCGTTTACGAAAACGATTTCCTTATGAAAGAAATTTCGTATCGTACCGCAAATGTCCTGCGTGTTTTGCGGCGAAGAACGAATTCCCGATGGGATTTTCCAAACCGGTAAGTTCTTTTGCAGATCCTGCACTCGAGAATGGATCCTCGAGAAGAGAAAGAATACTCGCGCCCGCCCTCCAGATGGACCTAGTCTTACCAACGAGGTTCTTTTAGAATTTTTATCCTTATTCAATACGAGTCCCAGCCTGGACGACCTTCTCCAGAACTTTACAAACCTTGCATTTAGAAAACTGGGTTTACCCGGAATTTCAGTAATGGTCTATGAGCCTCGACTAGATAGGATTCTAGTAAAGTCCTGCAAAAACAGACAGGGGCCCTCTTTGGAAAGATTGGCCTTTCGAATGGAAATTAGAAAAGGCGAGGATAGCGGACCCTTGAGTCAGTGCGTGGAAACATGCCAATCCGTATATTATAAATTCGCGGAGCAAAAACATAAACAAATCAAGCAGTACGGTCGCTTAAATCGAGTGGTGTCCGCGCTATGCGTACCGATTCATCTAAAAAAAGAGGTTTTAGGCCTTATTAACGTCGATTATGAGAAAGACGATCCTTACCAAGTGGAAAGAGATAAATATTTTTTAGAACTGATTGCAAGCCAATTCGCCACCACTTTAAAGAACAGAATTCTTTTCGAAGTTTCGCAGACCCAATCCAGAAACTTCCGCAATTTACATTCCGCCGCGCTAAAATTAAGCAGCTTAGGATTCAAATACAGAACCGAAATTTTTAGGGTCATCCTTTTATCTTTAACGGAGTTTTCCGATAGCGAGATATATGGAATTCTCGAAAAACATTCCTCGAATGAGGATAAGAATTTGGTCAAAGGCCATTTTCTGACGGGCAGCCCGACTGCTCCGGAGTTAAAATTAAACAGAGAGCTCAAAGGAGATTGGGAAATTCTTTCCAAAAATAGGGATGAAGACGGCGTTTTGCTTTTGGATACTTCGGAGTTACCCGATTGGAAGCGACTCGGCTTCGGAAAGAAAAATTTGGCCCTTTTACCCGTTTTAAATTCGGAGAATTCGAACATATGGATTCTATTGGCAAAAGATCCGGCTCTTCACTGGAGTCCCGAAGAAGTCGAAGTACTAAATGCGTTTGCGATTCAATCGGGAATTTCGATCCAAAACTTCAATTTGTTCCATCAGCGGGCCGAGAAAGAGAGAATGGATCGAGAAATCGAGATCGCAAAGGAATTGCAAAGATCTCTTCTTCCGAGAAAAATTCCGGATCAAAAGGGCTATGAATTCGGAGGTCTGATGATTCCTGCCGCCGGGGTGGGCGGAGACTATTATGATTTTATAACGGACCCTGCCGATAACGAGACTTACATTTGCATCGGAGACGTAAGCGGTAAGGGGGTTCCGGCAGGAATCGTTATGGCAACGGTGCGAACGGTGATACATTCTTTGGTTCGGAGAAACCCGAGTACTTGGGAAATTATCGGGACCGTAAACACTTACTTATACCAAAATTACTTTAAAGATTCGTTATTTCCTAGGTTCATGTCCCTTACTATGATTCATTGGAATCGTAACGGGAATCGATTTTTATTCAGTGGCGGCGGTCAAGGGAGCATTTTTGTCTACAGGGACGTTTCGGGCGTGCTGGAAGAAATCTCTACCGGCGGTATCGTTCTCGGAATCGATTCGAACGTAACGGAGTTTGAAAATCAGGGCGAATTCTACCTCGGTAAAGGAGATTTTTTCCTAATGGGAACGGACGGAATTTGGGAAGCCCTGAATCCGCAAGGCGAAAGATACGAAATGGAACGGTTGAAAGATTGCATTCTGAGAAACCGCAACGAATCGTTGCCGCTTCTATTGGACAAGATTCTAATCGATATAAAACACTTTACCGGAGAGAGGGAGCAAGCGGACGATATCACTTTAGTCGGTCTCAGACGATTAATGTGAAGAAGATGGCTGATGAAAACACAGTACTCGAAAATTCATTTTCCATTTTATGGGAAAATTTGAACGAATACCAAGAGTTACTCCGATCCAAAACCGCAATCATCGCGTATTCGGGGGGAAAAGATTCTTCCTTATTACTGCAATTTTACATCTGGCTAAAAAGGAAAAATCGGCTGTCGAACGATCCGATTCTTTTTCATCTCGACCACTCTATCCGAGACAATTCGATTCAAGAAACATCGATCGTGAAATACCTCGAGGAACTCGGATTTCGATTCATCATCAAAAAAAAAAATATTCCAAGGTTCTCTCTCAAAACCGGCTTCAGCCTCGAAGAATCCGGAAGGGCTCTTCGTTACAAAAACCTCCATCGTATAGCGAACGAATTACAAGGTTATATAGTTACCGGTCATCATTCGGAAGATTATCTTGAGACGATCTTCATTCAACTGATTCGAGGCGGTGGATGGAATTCTCTAAAAACTTTAAACGTTTTTGAAAATAACCGGTTTCGCCCTCTTATGCTTCTTCCCGAAAAGGACAGAAAATATTTTATCGCAAATCCGGGCTGGCCTGTCTTTGAGGATGAGTCCAATGGTTCGCGCTTGTACCTTAGGAATAGGATTAGATTGGATTTGATTCCGCTCCTATTGAAAGAAGGCGCAAATTCGGAGAAAATTTACCGGAATTTCCACGATTTGGAAGCGCCCCGACTCAAATTAAAAGAAAAAGGCAACGCGTTTTCCTCAGGTGAGGAGATGGTCCGGAAGATCGCCGGACAAATTTTAGAATCAGAGCCTCCCTCGATTTGCAAATATGTTATAGATTTGCATCTCAAAAGCTTACACCTACATCCGGTTTCGAGTAATTTTCTAAAAGACCTACTATCCAAAATAGATTCTCGTTCTTCCTTTTCTCTGGAAAATAAAGATGCTTGGTTTTGGAAAAGCGTATCGTCTGATCTTTATATTCTAGCAAAAAATGCGCCTTTTTTTCGGGAATTATCATTTGACCCCAAAACTGGATTTTTGCGATGGAACGGTAAAACGAAGAGAATCCCGCCGGATTGCTATCCTAGGTCGAACCAGGAAGGCGATAAAATTCGGCAAGGGGGAATCCACAGGGATCTATCGGAGTTACTTCGTGAAAGAGAGATCCCGGTTCCGATCAGAAAAATGCTACCCATTCTGAAACGGGACGGGAAAACTGTAATGGTCTGTCTCCGTATGTGGGATGCTAGGATCGAGGATATCGTATCCGATGATTTCCGGGGAGCGTTTTAAAGTTAAGGGGAGAGTATGTCGGAAGAGGTTCAAGAAACGAAACCCGATCCATTCTTCCGGGAGGTAAGATTCTACTCCTCCTATGCCGATGCCTCCAAAGTTCCGTCTCGGGGCATTCCGCATATTGCGTTTGCGGGTCGATCGAATTCCGGGAAATCAAGACTGTTAAACGCCATTGTTGAGCGAAAGTCCTTGGCCAAAGTTTCCGCCTCGCCGGGTAAAACCAAACTTCTTAACTTCTTTCTCGTATCAAAATCTTTGTATTTAGTCGATACCCCCGGATTCGGTTACTCGGCCAATTCGCATAAGGATCATGAGCAAATGATGAATTTGCTCATGAACTATTTGAATACTGCGAGAGACCTTAAATGTCTTTTTTTACTTTCGGATGCCCAAAGAGAACTACCGGAAGAAGAGTTAGAGCTGATTGGAACATGTTTCGAGCGGGGCATGAAGCCCGTCTTAATTCGAACAAAAGTGGACAAACTAAACCAATCCGATCTTTCCAAACTGAGAAAGAAAATGAAGGCGATCCAAGGACTTTACCCGATGCTTGAAGTCGTACTCGTTTCTCCTAAGTTCGGTAAGGGACTTCCAGAACTTAGGAAAATCATAGAGACTATGATGAAGACGATCATTTTACCGATCGAAGAAGAGCCTATTCCCGACGAAGCCCAGGGGCAAGGATAGAGGAATTTTGCGCTAAGCATGACCCTCAATAAAGTTTCCGGAGACTTCGAACCCCCCGGCACCGTAAACTTTTCCGGCAAATTGGATCTGTTTTTCATTCAATTCCTGAATCGTATCTAACGTTTCCTTTAAAAGAGCCTTCAGTTTTTCTTGGCTCAGGGCCATTTCCAGCTTACGCTTCTTTTCCACCAATTCCATGTGACGGCGTGCTTCATCTTCTTTGCTATTTTGCGTATCATCGGAGTCGGTAACGTTCTTATCGATACCGTCTAATTCCAATTCTATTTCGCGTAATTGAGATAATATTTCCCATTCTTTGTCGGAAATCAGGTTGGATCTCTCGTTTCCGGTTTTCGGACCAATTTTTTTTTCATCGCTTCCGATTTGGCTGTTATCGGTTTCTTCTAAACTTTCCGGGGAAGTACGCTTTTGATCGTCAGATTTTTTTACGGTAGTAGCACGAGTCTCGCCGGCAACGGCGATCAACTTGCCATCTCTCATCTCGTATTCGATCGAAACATCTAGGGAACGGATTTCGGCACTATCACGAATCGCTTCGTTTCGAAACTCCGCCACATGCCCCAATTCATGGGAAATAACATGAAGGATAGAACTAGCCTGGGGCGCACTTTCTAGCTGCCCGTGCCCGATATACTTGACCGACGTATCTCTCGGTCGTTCCGGGATAGCCGAATGTATAACTCCAAGGTTCATTCTATATTAAATGTCGGCGATAAACCTTACCAGTTTAGAATTTTATAAAAATTTTACTTACAATCGGAAAAAATCATTCTCGGAACTTCGCTATTTTATTTAAAATTTCGATGATCGCCGAATCCGATAAATCGTGGAAAACTAAGGCGTAACGATTTCCGGTCCGCAACTCATCCTTTCGAATAATTTCCGCGTCGAGTTGGCAGGAGAAAAGTTGCGACATAATTTTTAATCTCGAACCTATCGGCCAATCCCTACCCGAAAACAAAGAAACTCCCATCATTGAAATGTCGATGAGAACTCCATCCAACCACTCTTCCCCCTGCGAAATTCGAACTTTGTTTTCCTTACGGAATCGTATATAAAATCTTTTATCCGCTAAGGCATCGGGTTCGCCTTGGGAAGACGTCTTTTCCCCGATCTCTAGTCTTTGCATAGCCGACAAAGTTTATACCTGATCTAAAAAATAAGAAAGGAGATTTCGAAATTTCGGATAAAAACGAAAATCTTGCTTCGAGTAAAAACAAAACACCTAAACAAACATGGTTATCTATTCGGTTTTTATAGAACGAACGTGTCAAATTCGTAAGCGAGGATAATATTTTGTAGGACGCTACCTTCTTTTTCGGAAGTAAATATTTTGAGAACATCCTCGTCGCTATGATCCGGTTCATGGTGAGTCAAAACTAAACGATCTACTTCCAATATCTCGCCGCATTTTACCGCGATCCTTCCGGATGTATGACCCCAACCGATTTTACTGGTCGCTTCCTCGCTGCTATATTGGGCATCGATCACGAGCAAGTCGATTTTACCGAAAGTTCTTCTAAGTTCTTGAATTTCGTCCAAATCTTCTTCTCTGACTTCGAGATCGGTACAAAATAGAAAGCGTTTCCCATTTTCTTCGATATGGTAGCCTGTGCAATTGCCCGGATGCCGAAGTAAAAATGGAGTAATCGTAAAGCCGCCGATTTTGAAGGGTTTGTTTTTTTCGAGCAGAGTAAACTTCTTTCGGGAAGGCATGGAATCTAAAGTCACCGGAAAATTCTCCGGGTGCTGCTGACGCTCCAGCCGCTCCTTCAAATTGGGTATCGTTGAAAGAAACTCTATATTCACGGACGGGATGTAGGCCGGCTTAAAGAACGGCCAGCCCTGAATATGATCCCAATGAGTATGCGTAAGACAAATGGCAATATTGCCGCCTTTAGCGATGCCCTCTTTCAGGAGGTCGTTTCCTAATTGTCTCATCCCGGAACCGCAATCGATAATAAGCCGTTCTCCGGTCGAAGATTCAACGTAAATGCATGTAGTGTTTCCGCCTATCGGCCGCGCCAAAAGACGATCGAGTCGCCCGATAAATTCCGAAACCGAAAAGTTCCGGTCTTTTTCGGAAAATTCCTGATATGCTTTTTCGAGGATTTTCTCCAGCTTACTTGTATAATCGGAAGCGGCGAGAGGAGTGGGAAGAGAGCCCCGGACACCATAAAGTTTTATTTTCACTGTATTATTTTAGACAATCGAAAGATTTGGTATTCTCGGGATGAATGCAATGACGGTGGATTTTCGCAAAAAACTTTGGAGCATTGCCGGCGGAATCCCGTTCGAATCCGATTATTTCCTACGAATTCATTCCGAAAGTAAATTAAAAAAATCCGAACTGTTTCCGAATACCTTCGGGACATATTACCTAGAGTTGGGTTCCGGTTGGGGAGAAGTCGCAATAGAATTAGCGAAGGCCAATCCCAATACCGGATTTGTTTTAATGGAAAAAAAATTGGATCGTATCCGTAAAACGATTCGAAACGCCTCAAAGTTCAAACTCGATAATATTCGGATATTATCGGTAAATTTTAACTGGTTTCTCGAAGACATCTTTGAAGAAGGTTGCTTTGATGAAATTTTGCTGAATTTTCCTGATCCGTGGCCTAAAAAGCGCCATCATAAACATCGAACTTTAAATCCTCGATTTCTAGATTCGCTGTATAAACTGCTTCCTTCCAACGGAAAATTTCATTTTGCAACGGACTATGGTCCTTACGCCAGGAAGTCGATCGGTTTATTTCGAAATGATTCCAGATTTAGAGCACTCGGCCCGGAATATTCCTTATCCCGATCCGAGTTTCCTATTTCATATTTTGAAAAAACAAAAAGAGAGGAAGGATCACGAATCTATTACCTAGACCGTGAACGTATTTAGTTCTTACCTGTACAAAAGGGAATAAACACTATCCTTATCTTGAGTAATCGAATAGGTCCAAATACTTTCTCCTTTATTATTATACCGGACAGCCGTATTGCCCGCATACAATAGGATGCAATCGCCGGCCTTTCCCGGCAGTAAACCTTCCACAGGCTTTGCTTGTATTTTAATATTCTGTGGTGAAGAAGTACCGGCTTCTAGACGAAATAAACTTTCTTTTCCGGCGTACCAGAGTGCGTTACCCCGAACGCTAAAGAGGGAAAGAGACGGTTCTTTTGCATCCGATTTCGATACTTTCCCTTTCCCTGAGACGTATAGGATCTGATCGTCTATTCGATAGAAAGCGCCATCGTCGGAAGAACCGAGTAATTTAGGTTCGACTGTAGTTTTTCCCGTCCAAGCTACCCGAGGCGAATCGGAAAGGGTGGCATCTATGATAGCTATTTTATTCTCCTTACCGGATACGGTTTGCATGAGTACCTTGCCGTTTCTTGACACGGTCCAAGCCTTGGCGTCTAAGGATAACGTTTGACGATCTTCGAAGGCATCGTTATAGCTCGTTAAGATCCGCTTGCCTGATGATTCGGTTTCTATAATAATTCGATCTCCCGAAATCTGCGCCTTCCGAAAATTTCCCGCCAAAGGGAGAGAGTTAAAAAGTGATCCGGAATTTTGATCGCGAATCTCCAAAGTTTTATCCGTAAACGCATAAACCCTTTTGTCGGCAATGACGGATTTATAAGGTTTTGCCGTCGCAATCCGCCAAATTCGAATCGCTCTATTTTTATCCAAAGCCTCCAAAGATGTTCCGTAATTCATAATCAGGACATCATTTATCACTAGTGGAACTCCGACTAAGGCTCCACGATTCGGAAACGGTTGAATGATGACCGGAGTATCATCGTCGGTTAAAACTAGGCGCTCAGCGTGGGAAGAATAGGGCGAATTCGGAAATTTTTCGGCCAGCTCTCGCCCTAATTCCAATGCGATTTTCCCGTATTCCGACTTTCCCGGATTCCTTTGCTTTAGTTCGGATAATATTCGAATTCTTGCATGGATGAATTTTTCATCTCTCTCCAAATCTAACGCCTTCACTATTTCCGCGTCGGCACTCTCCAAATCACCGTGTTTGAAATAGATATAAGAAAGCTGGTAATATGCATCCGGAAAATCCGGATTCTTCTTAATAATATCCTTAAAAATATTCGCGGCTTGATCCAAAAGATTATCGTTAAAAAGTACGATTCCGATATTATAGGGAGCAAGCTCGTTATCGGAATCCGATTTCATTGCGCTTTCAAATTCTTCTCTGGCTTCCTTTGCTCTTCCCCCATTGTAGTACGCGATCCCCTTTCCGATCTTGGCGGCGGAAAATTCAGGATTCAGTAACCAAGCCCTATTAAACGATTCGATCGCAGAATCGTACTTTTGGCGCTGAAGGTATACGATTCCTAGCTGGTATTGACTATAGTAAGAATCCGGTTTTTTTTCTAGAATTTTTCTAAAACCTTTCTCAGCCTTATCTATTTCGCCTTTTCTCAAAAGAAAAGCATTGATTGCCTCTTGCGAAGCCAGATTTTTAGAACCTTCCGGAGAGTTTTCCAAGAGATAGATTCCTTTTTCCTCATTGCCCATCGCCAAATGACATTCGGCAATCTTGATATAGAGTGTAAGTTTCTTGGTCTTATCGTAGGCGGTTTGATAGAGAGGCAGGGCCTTATCGTAGGATTTGAGATCGAAAAAGCGATTTGCTTTTCTGATGCTCGGTATGACCTCCGCAAATCTTCTGTTTTGTTCTATCGTTTGCCTTGCCTCTGCCAGTTCCGGTAGATCTTTGACGAGTTTCTCGGCTTTGGCCAACCAATTGGATGCAGAGTCGTAATTCGCTTTTTCGTTTTCTTCGAGGGAAATTTTATAATAAAGATGAGCGAGTCTAAATTGAACCGCATCGTTAGAGGGAAATTTTTTCAGAAGATTTTTGTACACGCCTTCCGCTTTTTCAAATTCCTTCTTATCCTCGTATGTACGTGCTAAAACGATTCCGGAAGTGGGATCGTTTCCGGTAAGGGCCTCTAACTCTTTCGTATATTGTGCAACTTTAGATTGATTTTTCTGAGAAGAATAGAGGCGAATCAATCCTTGTAGAGCCGGTAGATTTCCTTTCTGCAAGGTTAATGCTTTTTGGAAATTCTGCTCCGAAAGTTTTTGATCCCCTGAAATTTGGTACGATCTACCGAAAGCAGTATAGACATTCGGATCGTTAGGATCTTTTACTTTGGCTTGATCATAGTAGTTTCTGGCGGATTTTGCATCGCCCTTTCTCAGGCGTTGGTCGCCTTCATAAATAAGTTCCGCTACCTCCAAAAACGATCTTACTCTTTTGACTTCCTCATCGGATTTCAGAGTATCTAGTTCGTTTCTTGCCGTCTTAAATCGGTTTTCCGAGGTTAGTAGATAGACTAAATTTAGAACCGGCTCCTTATAGGAAGGATCCAATTCTCTTGCCCTTGTAAAGGAGACCATCGCACGCGCTTTTTCTCCCAGAGCCTTTTGATTTAATCCTATTTGATTATAAACCGCCGGATTCTTCGGAAAAAATGGGATCGCCTTTTCGAGAGTGGAAATTGCCTTCGGATAGTTTCCCGATTTGTTATAAGCTGCCGCGAGGCCGGAATAGGCCTCCCAGTAATCCGCCTTAAGCCTCAATGAGGATTCGAAAGCCTTTACTGCACCGTCTAAGTCGCCGGCCAGTATTTTCGCATTGCCTAGGAAAACTAATGGAGACGCATTTTTCGGATCCGTTTGAGTCGCCGAAGTAAAATGAGCGATTGCCTCCCTATAATTCTTACTCTTCAATGCCGAATTCCCTTTTTCGAGCATCGACGCGACACGAGTCGCAGAAGCGGATTGTTTTGCCGACGCGAGTTCCGGATCCGTGGCTCGAGCCTTTTCAAAATATTTTTCCGCTTCGTCATATTCCTTTAGCTGAACCGCAGTATCGCCTAGTTGCATATAAAGTTGAGCTTTAAATTTAAACTTATCTTCCGGTATGGTTTTTAACGCCGCATAGGCATCTTCATATCTACCGATCGTCTTCAGTAAAACGGCTTTTTTAAAGGTATAAGACGCCGCATCTATTTTCGGAAGTTTTTCAAGCCTCGAGTAAACATCCACGGCTTCATTATTGGAACCTTGAGCTGTATAAAGAATTCCTAAAGTTAAGAGTATCTGCTCATTTTCGGGATCTAGTTCGGTTCCTTTTTTTAAAGACCTTAAAGCATCTTCCGATTTTCCCAATTTGTATTCGGAAGATCCTACGAGATAGTACCCTTCTGCCATAGGATAAATCGCGATCGATTGATTTCCTTTTTCCAATG
This sequence comes from Leptospira inadai serovar Lyme str. 10, assembly GCF_000243675.2. NCBI lineage: Bacteria > Pseudomonadati > Spirochaetota > Leptospiria > Leptospirales > Leptospiraceae > Leptospira > Leptospira inadai. The sequence goes on from NZ_AHMM02000025.1 coordinate 422,651, forward strand.
AAACGTCAAATTTCGCTTTTTGAAAGGCGGCATTTCCCTCGTTGATCAGTTTAGACGCACGTTTTATATTTTGGCGCGTGAATAGATCTTTCTCAAGAACCGCATCTTGCGACGTCGATTTTCTGAAATCGCGGGAGGCGCAGGCGGCAGTAAAGGACAGAGCTAAAAATATAAATAAAAGGTTTTTGCTAAGAACCGGAGAGAGTTTCATTTGTAGCCCCTATATTGAATTTTCAAATCTTTCAACGGCACTCTTTCACGGAAATCTTCGCCTCTTGTCAAAACGGAAATCGTCCAAAATCCCTGAAAAGAGACCTGGCCTTCCCAAACGAGATCGTTTCCAAGGTACAAGAAAATCTTCTTTTCCTTGGCATTGGTACGGAAGGAGAATTTTCTGCCGATGTCATTCTCTAATTTCAAATACTTGTATGTAGCGATCGTCTTTCCGTCGGAAGGGAAATTAAAAACGGAGACTTTATCCGGTCCCGCATTCAATCCGAGATTTAAGCCCGGTGTGTGAATCGTGACGGCGACGGAACCGACTTTATGATCGACCGGAAGTAAGAAGTAACCCGTTATTTCCAATTCGTCCGAAGGAATCGGTAGAGAATAAACACCGTTCCAACCGGGAGAAAGATCTTTGCTTTTATGAAACTCCAGACCAAGAGCTCCGAAAGGGTTGAATCCTGTCTCCCCTGAGGATTTCCAAAATTCCGTTTCGTTTAACAAACCACTCGCAGAATAAGGAAAAGCAAGTTCCGAGACTTTATCGGATTTTACCTCAAGCGTTCCTTCATAATATACTAGCGATCCTTCCGGATTTTCTTTGATAAGTTCGATTTGATATCCACCCGGATTCAAACCGCTGCGGAAGAAAGGGGTTTCACCTTGCTTAAACCCGTCTACCGAAACCGAAAGGCCGGAAGGAACGCTGACGATTTTTGCGGAGCCAAGCGTTTTGTCCTCTTCCCATTCCTGAAATAGAAACGATTTCTTTCCTGCTCGAACCACGATCGTCTTAGAGATCGGTTTTTTGCCTTTGAGACTAAGCTGGATTTCTTGAACTCCCTCGGGCAGGGAAATATCGAGCAAAGGAGTTTTTCCGAGTAAAATTCCTTTATTGTGAACTTCCGTGTCTCCGGAAGAAGCTTGAATACTGATCTTCCCTTTCACAGATGAATATGCTAATTCTTTTATAATCGAAGGGTCGGGTTTTTTATCCCAAACCGGAACGGTTGCCTTACGCGGATCTAGGGATATAATTCTATCTCCTGTCTTCCAAAAAAAGACTTGGCTCCAAGTTCCGACTTCATCGCTAGTACTTCCGGGCCGCTTGAAGGACGCTTCAAACTCGCCGAATTTATAATCGTTAATCGGATCAACGATCGTAAACTTGAACAGCCAGCCGGAATCGGTTTCGGAAACACTTCCTCGTACAAATGCGTCCACCTCGGACTTCTTTGCAGCAACAAGCAAGGTTTGAGAATTTTCCCAAGCACCGGCAGGAAATTTAGCGTTTATCAGTTCGGCATTTTTCCAAAGAAGTCCGAGCTCCTGTTCGAAATAAGAGGCCAATTTCTTATCTATGGATTGGGGATAGGCGATTGGTGAAAAAGCGAGAATCGGTTTTTCGTGTCCTATTTTCCTAACTTTATAATCGGTGTCGGAATCTCTAAATTGAAAGCTAAGTTGAGTTTCTCCGACGGCTTTGTAGTACGGTTCTTGGATTACCTGCGGTGTTTCGTCCAATTTCTGGACGGTCGAACAGGCTCCAATCAGCAGGATTTGTAGCAGGGATAAGAGCGAATATTTGCGAGAATAAAAGGTTCCCATGCTGTAAAAAAATTTCCTTCGCTCTGTTTTAGCAAACCTTTTCTAATAGTAAACCGTTTAAGAAATGAACCTGGTTTGTAACCAAAGACTATGGTCGGGATTCGATCCAAGACAAACGCTCGGTCATCTTCGGACAAATAGCCCCCGCCTCGAATAGAAAAGGCGGGGGTGGGGGATAGTAAGCCTAAGATCGGCTCCTTAAATTCGATCTCCTTTATCGACTCTTTTTAGAAAGTCTCTTTAGGGTTCAATTTAAGTCTTTCTTTCTGCATATCCTGCTGAACATATTTATTTTCGTTAACAGCTCTAGCAGTTTGAGTCACCTCATCCGCGTTATTTCTAGCGACTTCACGTTTCTGCAATTGAACTTTTGCATCTTCCACTGTGGAAGCTTGGCTTAAAATTCTCAATTCTTCGCTGGATGCTTTTAGCTCTTCGGCAAGGCGATTATATTCTAGTACGTCGTTCTTCTTCAGAACGATCAGACCTTTCATTTCTTTGAGGGATTCGGAACGAAGCGATAGAATCAATTTATCCGTTAGCTTTTGATTCTTTTTCAAAGTCAGCTCGCGGTTACGATCCAGAATCACTTCAGACTCTTCGCCGACTTTCGTAACGGCAACCGATCCTTCCAACACCGCGAATCTAACATCGCAACCTGATTGAGCGCAGCTCGCTTTATTTCCGGATGGATTCTCAACCGAAGTTAAGAAGGTCGTTCCGCGAACGCCTGCCAGAGCGGTCGGTGTAACGACTTTGAAATCGGAATTTTTCTGTTCTTTACGAACCATAGTTACGATTTTGCCGTAGTTTACGTTTACTTTAATTTCCGATCCGCTGTCCGAAACGATTGTCGCTACGGAAAGTTCGCTATTTTTGGAAACCTTAATGATTCCGCTATCAGCGACGATGATCTCCACGCTACCATTGGCACCGGTGAAAATAGTGTCTGCACCGGAAACGGTCTGACCGAGTTCCGCTTTCTTTTCTCCGGCGGCCGACTGGATTTTTACGTCACCGACGATCCAAACGATTTTTGCGGGAACGATCGGAGCTTCGGACTTTACTTGGTCCTGTCCCGTCTTAGGGCCGCAAACGATTAGGAATAAAATCGCAAAGATCGAAACGGCAATGAATTTAATTTTGGTTTGAAACATATAATGTCCCCCGCCTTTGCATAAAGAATGCTCTAGAGAAAACAATCCAACAAGGATTTTTTTTCCAGATTCGAAAGAATGTATAGTTTCCTCAAGGGTTTACGTATTTTTTTGGCAAAAAATTTCCAAAAAAAGGGAAACAAGCTCTAAGAACAAACGATTTATGTAATGAAATGCCGATTACTCTGACAAAACGTCCCGGAACTCAAGGTTTCGGGGGTTTCTTCGGTTCGACTTCCGGAATTTCTTCTATTTCTTCTTCCAAACGGCATTTTGGATAGGTGTCGGCAGCCAAACTAGAACCTACCCATCCAAAGGCGTCCTGGGAAGAAATTACGTGTATATCCCAACCTCGTACGATATTAGGACAGTCCCAGACCTTATTTTTACAGAGAACCTGACTTGCTGTCGGCTTCGGATAAGCCCAAGCCGCCGGTGGGTGAAGACATTGCATCTCGATTTCTGCAAGTTTACGCATTCTTTTTACGTTATCTTCGAATTGTTTAAATAAGTTCACTAACGGATTAGCGAGAACTTCGTTAAAATAACCTCTAGTGGTATTGTACGCCAGATAATATACGAGTTCTTCCATTACGTAATCCTTATCTAGCGTAAATGAACTGACAGTATGAATATACCTCGCGATCTTTAATGAATCCGTCAGAAGCTCGCGCATAAAATCTTCCGACTTATCGGGAAGACCCTCGTCTTCTTCGTCGTTTATCGAATCACTTTCGCCGTCGCCCAATAACAAATCCGCAAAGAAAGTTTCGTCCGGTTGTTCCTTATCCAATTTCTTTCCGGAATACGTAGTCGGATCGCTATTATCCTGTAAACCCATAGGAACATGATTCGAAACCGCCGAACAAACAAACTCGGGCAAGTCCAGCTTTTGCATGAAGTTTGCGCAAAGTTTAGCGACCCTCGTCTTTTCGGAATCGTCGGGGAAGGGACGATTCCAATGCTCGCTCTTCACCCTTGCGATATCCATAAAGATTCCGCCGAGAAAAGAATAACGTCTAAGCATTTTATACTTTAAGGCATCCGGAATCAAAACGATGCCCAAGGATAGCAAACCTAATTCACAAATATGTTTAAAGAAGGTGGGGCTTTCTTCATATACTTTCACTAACGAAAGTAAATGCTTTCTATTGCTAAGCGAATTACGGATAATTCCTTTATAATTAAAGGTATTCTCCTCATACATAAACTTAAGAAATTTTTTATCCGTTTGCTTGAGTTGAAATACGATCTTTTCGGTGATTTTATCCTGAATCTGGCCGATCAGCTCTTTCGTTACCTTCACTCTAAATTCCGGCGTATACTGTCCTTTGATTTCTTTTAACCGAATTAGAGCGGATTCCTTTACCTGAACTTCTTCTTTTACCAAAACGTTTCCGCTGTTGTCGGAAATCGGATTCAGGAATCGTAACATATTTCCGGCATTATAATCTCGTACGAATGCGAGTAAGTCTTCAACCGAGGTAAATTCTATCGATTTAGGAGAGACTTTCATTTTTAAGGTGATCCCTGCGTGTGATTCTAAACGGGTTTTCCAGGCTGGCAAGCATAGATTCGAGACTCTTCTTCCTCTCTTCCCTGATCTCCGCGCCTAACTCTACAATTTCCAGCAATTTACAACCTGGAGCGGCTTGGCAACAATTCGAGACCTTGCAGTTTTCCTTAAATTTCGCAATTTCAGGAAAACTTTCTAGAATCTCGCCCCTTGTCAGGTGGAGTATTCCCCATTCCTTAATTCCGGGAGAGTCTATCAAGATAATATCATCGTCCAAAATTAGAAACTTGGAATTTGTGGTCGTATGCTTTCCCTTATGAGTGGAAATACTTACCGCCGAGGTTTTTTGCAGTTCCTTTTCTGATAAGACGTTTACTAAGCTTGATTTTCCGACTCCTGAATTCCCCGCCAAAAAGGTAGTTTTGCGAGAAAATTTGGAAATTAATTCGGAAATTCCTTCCCCGGTTTTGCAAGATACCGCCAAAACTTCATAACCTAAGTTTGCATAAGATGTCAATCGATCGGTTAACAGCTTTCGGTCCACGAGGTCTTTTTTTGTGAAGAGAATGACGGGATGAATTCCGGCAGAAGTAACCGCAGCTAGACACCGGTCCAAAAAACCGTCCTTTGTTTCAGGATCCCGTAAAGATGCAAGGATCGCAACTTGATCCACATTGGCGCAAAGTACTTGCGCATCGCCCTGTTTACTTTTTCGTAAAAGTTCGTTTTTGCGAGGTCGTTTTTCAAAAATCGCCCATTCACCCCCAGATTCCTCCGCTAAAACAAGATCACCGACCACGAACGGGTGGCGTTCTTTAGAAATAATCGTTCGAAGTTTGCCTCGAAGAACGGCTCGAAGACGTCCTCTCTTGGGAGAATATAGATCATAGAAGGCCCCGAAGACCGTCGCAATAGTAAAAAACTCCTTTACTCGTTCGGTGGGCGTAATCATTGTAAAGCCAAGTTTTTCAGGTCATTGATGAAAATCATACGTAAATTCGGACCTATCCTCGGCCTGGTCTTGGCCATTACTATATTACAAACTGCGGTAATCCTTGTTTTCAACTTTACCTCCCTAGACCCGAAGCAGGTGGAGATTCTTTTGATAAGTCTTCCCGCTTCTACTATTATCGCAATAATTGCATATATGGGTCTATCTCGTTTAACGGGAGACCGTAACTTTTCTCGCGCCATTGATCGATTTACCGTAAGAGACCGCCAGTATCTTAAATATTTATCATTACTAGATAGATTTAAGAGCGACTTGATCGCTACGAATATCACCGATTCGGTCTGCGAAAAGATACTAAAATTCCTTCCGAATATTGTGCCTCCTACGACGGCAAAAATCTACCTTTGGAGGGAGGATTTGGGAACGTTTTCGCCCTTTCCCCAAGAAGGAACCTCCGAACATTTTTATATCTTTGATCCGTTTTTACTCTGGGTAACGGAACACGATCGAATCTTTCATGTTTCCGAATTTCGAACAAACCCGATTTATTCGCAAATTAAAGAGCATGCCTTATCGTTTGCGGAAAGAACAAAATCGGAACTTTTAGTGCCGCTCATTTTAAACAGAAGTTTATTGGGCATGCTAGTATTGGGCGAGCGAAAGGATGGCGGGGAATATGCCGACGAAGAGATGGAAAAACTTAACGAAGTACGATCGGTTTCCGTCATGTCGCTATCCAATTCAATTTTTTACGAACGACTCATCGAATTAACCGAAACTCTTGAAGAAAAAGTGCGCAATCGAACCAGAGAACTTGAAAACGCGCAATCGCAATTAGTCATGTCCGAAAAAATGGCTTCCTTAGGAACTATGGTGGCCGGAATCGCGCATGAAATAAACACGCCGGCAGGAGTGATCAACGGTTCGGCCGATAATTTGGAATCGAATATGAACTACATCGTAAAAAACGTCTTCGACGTGGTTCGATTTGCCCGTAATAGAAAGCTTCGAAAGTCGTTTGAAATCGCCTTACTTTATATTTTGCGCGATCGGAAGAAATCCGAACCGATGGAGTCGAAAGATAAATTTCGAATTAAGAAGGAAGTTCGTGATGAATTGATCGAACTCGGAGTGGACTCGGGACTAGCCAGCGACGTTTCTTCCTTCATCATCGAAAACGATGCGTTGGAAATTCGTAAGTATATATTCGAAGTCATTCTCCATGGCGAAAACAAAGGTTATTATATGCTTAAGAACGCTTCGAATACGAGCAAGAATATTAAGAATATTCGATATTCCATTCGAAATATCGTTCGAATCGTAAAAGCATTGAAATACTATTCTCACTTGGACCAAAGCAAATCTTTTACAAACGCCGATATCATCGAAGGTATCGAAAATACCTTAGTCATCATGCACAATCAATTGAAGTACGGAGTCGAGGTTCGAAAGAATTTTTCTCCCATTCCTAAGGTGGTATGCAATCCGGATGAGCTAAATCAGGTTTGGACGAATTTGATTCAGAACGCTAATCAAGCCATCAGGGGACAAGGAATTATAGAGGTATCCGTCTATTCGGGAGAAGAGAAAGTCATCGTGGAAATTCAAGACGACGGCCCCGGAATTCTACCGTCGATCAAAGATAGAATTTGGGATCCGTTCTTTACTACTAAAGATCAAGGTGAAGGATCCGGCTTAGGACTTGGTATCGTGAAAGGAATCATCGAAAAGCATAAGGGAAATATAAGCTTCGAATCCAGGCCGGGAAAGACGGTTTTTAAAGTGGAGCTTCCTTTACGCCCACCCGAACCGTCGGCAATCGAGTCTGCTTCGGTTGATAAATCGTAATTATGAAAAAACTCCCGCAATCTAAGAATAAAATTATAATTAAGAAACCTAGTTTTTACGAAGAAGTTTATAAAATTACGAAGAGGGTTCCTCGGGGCAGAATTACCAGTTACGGAAGGATCGCTGTCTTACTAGGAAAACCGAGAGCAGCTAGGGCAGTAGGCTACGCGTTAAATGCCATCCCGAAAGACCGAGAGCAAAAAATCCCTTGGCAAAGAGTCATCAATAGCCAAGGAAAAATCTCCTTCCGCGGCGACTCTCATCGAGCCATTTTACAGAGGAAGATTTTACAATCGGAGGGAATCGAGTTCGATCAGAATGATAGGACAGACTTTAGGAAATTTGGATGGCCTTAAAATCGATGTCATCCGATAGACCTGTGATACTCACTGTTGCGGGTTCCGATTCCGGAGGCGGCGCCGGAATCCAGGCCGACTTAAAAACGATAAACGCGATCGGGAATTTCGGAACTTCCGCATTGACTTGTCTAACTGCACAAAATCCCGACGGAGTCTCGGGAATACTCGAAGTGGATCCTGATTTTCTGGAGAAGCAAATTCGCGCTATATTTTCCTACTTTCCGGTCGCAGCCATAAAAACCGGAATGCTTTTTTCTCAACCGATAATTTCAAAACTTTCCGCGTTGATCCGTGAGTTTAAAGACTCAGGCAACTCGTTTCGGTTAGTTGTGGATCCCGTAATGGTGGCAACCAGTGGAGCGAAATTACTGCAAGACAATGCAATCGAATCCTTGATTCAAGAATTAATTCCATTGGCAGATTTGATCACTCCGAATCTAGACGAAGCGAATTTACTTGGAATCGATAGAGTCTCTTCATTATCCGAGATGCAACCGGCCGCCGAATCTCTTTCTCGGAAGTACGGATTAAACGTACTTCTGAAGGGCGGACATCTGAGAAACGTAAACGAAGCCGCGGACGTTTTATCCGTCCCGAACGGAGATACGACCTTCTATTCCAAACCGTTTGTTCCGAATTTTTACCCTCATGGAACCGGATGCACGTATTCATCGGCAATCGCTTCCTACTGGGCAAAAGGTCACTCTCTATCGGAAGCGATCTCGCTCGCCAAGGAGTTTCTTCATGCGGCAATCGAACAGGCATATTCGATCGGGAGATCTAAAACCTTAAATCATAATCCTAAAATATATTAAATAATTTTAATTCTTAGAGGATAGTAGAGTTTCCTTCGATCGTTCCTCTAAAATTTCCATCGGCAAAGAACCGGCGCCCAGTGCAAATCCGTGAAAGTCCTTGATGTCAAAAGCATCACCTTTCGCAGTTTTCCAATCCTCTCGTAGGCGCAGGAAAGATAACATTCCGATCTTATACGCGCAAGCTTGGCCGGGATATACGATGTATCTCTCTATTTCGGCAGTTACATCCTTTGGTGGCATCCCGGTATTTTTACTCATGTACTCTATCGCTTGCTCCCGAGACCAACGCTTTCGATGAATTCCGGTATCGACGACTAGCCTGACTGCCCTAAAAAGCTCGGCTTGTAAACGTCCCAAATCCGAATAAGGATCGGAAAAGAACGCATAGTCTTTCGCCAATCGCTCGGCATATAACGCCCAGCCTTCCACAAAGGCCGTGTAATGAGTCATTCTTAAAATTCTCGGAGCATTCGTTAACTCTTGGGCCCAAGCGATTTGTAAATGATGACCGGGAATCGTTTCATGATAGGTAAGCGTTCTCATTCCGAATTTAGGAACTTCCTTTAAATCCCGTAGGTTAGCGTAAAAAACTCCGGGCCTTTTCCCGTCCCAGCTCGGTTCTTCGTAATAAGCGCCTGGTGCTCCCGCTTCCTTAAATGCGGGTATTCTTTGCACCTCTATATTCGCCTTAGGCCAAATCGGAAAGAGAGGTTTAGATTTTAAGATAGAATCCTGCAAGATCTCCCGATAGGCGGACAAGGCCTCATCGCGCCCTTGATCGGAAGATGGAAATAAAAACTCAGGACGAGATCGTAACTCTTTTAGAGCGACCGGAATTTCACGGTTAGTAAGGCCTATCGATTTTAAAATATCCTTCATTTCAGCCTGGATTCTCTTTACTTCCGAAATTCCGATCGAATGTATTTCTTCCGGAGACAGTGAGGTAGTGGTATGAAACTTTAAAACTTGAGCATAATAGTCGTCGCCGTCGGGTAATTTCCAGACTCCGGCTTTATGATCGGTCGCCTTCTTTTGCTGAGAAAGAAATTCTTCCAGCTTCTCGTATGAGGGGTACACCGATTGTCGAATTTCGTTTTCGACTTTTTCTAAATATTCATTTTTTCTACTTTTCAGTCCTTCTATCTTTGTTAATTTCTTTTCGAGGCTCACATAAAGAATATTCGTGCGAGGTGCCGATCTTCGAAATCCCTTGATTTCATCCAGTACCTTATCCAATATAAAAATAGGAGGTATAATTCCTTTCGACTGCCGTAGTCTTAATCCACGTAGACTCTGATCGATTTTATTCGGTATCTTCCGTAACCTAGCGATATATGCCTCGACATCATTCTCATCCTCAATACCGTGGACCGTCGCTAAAAAGCTGGGGATCTGGTTTTGCAGTCCGAAGAGTTGATTTACAGGATAATCATAATAAACGAACGCTTCGCCCTTTGCCGCCAATTCCAGTCCCCATTCCAAGGCACGGTAGTACGCCTTATCTTCGCCCTTTAGTTCTCTAGAATCATAGCTTCTTAAGATTTCAAGTTGCCTCTTTTTTCGATCGGCAATTTCAAGTTCGCGTTCCGGAGACGAGTCAGTCCATTCGGAATTATGGCCGCGTATTCCCCAACGGTCGAGTATTCTTATCGAAGAGAGAGTCTCAGGATCGTCTAAAACGTTCTCCCAGAAAATTTTTTCATAAAACAAATATAGCGTTAAAGGTCTGTAATTTGCCGTATGCCAGACCAAACCGCCGAATAAGGAAAGGATCGCCGCAACCGACAAAAGGATAAGACTTACTATCTTTTTCATTGAAAAATCTCCGGATGGAAAATGGATCGAGGTATATTAAAATAAAGGAAAGAGAATCTTTATTAGGAAAATTAAAAGTACTGTCCAAATTGCCGATGATGTCAGAGAAAACGGAATCGGGTTTACCCAATCGATAAGCGGTACGCAAACGAATAAGAACATTCCGCCATATGATAAGGATGGAGAACGATCGAACAACTTTTTCTGCCATTCGAAAAATCCCTGTCTAAAATCTTTGGCCTCTCCTCTAGCCTTATGCATAAATATCCATTCCGAAATATATCCGAAAAGACAGAATAGAGCCCAGAAGAAAGAAAACACCAAGACCCAAGTCTTATCCGGAAAATTCATACTCCTAGAAAAATAGAATATCGGAATTCCGATCGCAAATAGAAGAGAAAAAGGATACAAAATGACTCTTCGAAAAAAACGGCTTTCAGAGAAGAACTTTATTATGGGAACTCTTCCGGCCACTTGATACGCTGCGCAAAACACGCATTTGTCCGAATCGGCGGGAATTAAGGAACCGCAGTTTCGACAGGAAACCTGTTTTTTAACTTCTTCAGTTTCCTGCGACATTAAAATACCTTAAACCTTTTTAATCAGGCTATTGATAAGTTCCCTTAAAAACTGCTCGTCAGGTGTCCCGCTACGGATCGCCTTATTATTGATAAAGAGACTTGGAGTGCTGCGAATATCCATTTTCTCGGCATCGTCGACTTCCTTGGCGATTTGTTGTCGCACCGCGGGAGACGCGAGGCAGGATCGAAACGAATTCATATCAAGCCCGTTCGATTCCGCTAACTTTAAAACTGAGGCAGGAGTATGCATTACGCCAAGCTCGTTATCCGTGTACAAACCGTTGTAAATGGCCGTAAATTTATGTTGCTTATCGGCGCAAATCGCTGCAGAAGCTGCGACGCAAGAACTTGCTTGAGGCGACGACCTCTGTACGAGACGATTGCAATTTCCATCTAAAGGGAAGTTTTTATATACTACTTTTACGATACCGTCGTAGTCCCTCAAAATTCCTTTAAGAATATGAGATGTGTGCATGCAGTGCCCGCAATTAAAATCGGCGAACTTAACGATCGTTATCGGAGCATTTGTATCTCCTTGAAACGAGGATCCGGTAATATCGATCGGAATAACCGGAGCCGCCTCGTACTCGGCCAACGAGCGCGAGATCTGAGATGCACCGGAATGTTCTCCCGCGGTTAGAGAAGGTCCGGAAATTTTTCCGAAAACTTGTCCGACTAACAGGAATATCAAAAGAGCGATCGAAAAGTTCAATATATCCTGGGTTATTACCGGAAATACTTTCGTTATCGACTTCTCTTGGATTGCCTTAAATTTAACGTACGTGATAGCTAAAAGAGTTAGGGTAACGAGGTAGGTAGCAACGCAGAGTCCGCAAATCGCTTCGATAACCAGAGAAGATACGAGAAATAAACCTATGTCGACGATCAAGCCTAAGATTAAAAGGTAAAACGCCAAGCGGATATAACCGATTTCCTTTTCTTTGTATCGTTCCGCCCAAACGAAAAGAAATCCGACAAACCCATAAAAAGTAAAACCGAACAATGCAATCGGAACATCTCCGAAAAAAGGAATATTACGAATTGCTGAAAAACTGCTTTCGGAAACCTTATCGCAAGAACCGCTTTCGCTTAATGCGTCGCATAAAGCTTTTGCCGCCCCGTCACCTCCCCCGAAGTATTTTTGAATCAAGAGGAAAGAAATAATAAGTCCGATCGCTGCGATCCCAGCTAGAACGTAATTCAATTGAATTTTTTTCATCCGGTGTCTCCCGTTTAGAATTTACCTTTGTACCAAGGATAAATGAGGAAGGAAAGAAAAATATCGACAAGTCGAAGATCGCAAAATGAGTTCCGACATCTTTTATTCTTCTAATCTGGAGATGGCCTCGGCAAGGTCGATCCGTCCTTCATAGAGTGCTTTGCCGGTAATAACGCCGAATACCGGGACCGGTGTCCCCAATGAGGATAAGGCCATAATGTCTTTTAAGGAAGAAATACCGCCGGAAGCGATCACTTGAAAAGGATATTGACTCAGAATCTCTTTATATGCGTTCAAGTTCGGACCGGCTAACGTTCCGTCTTGCGCGATGTCCGTGAAAATAATGGATTCGACGCCGACTTTGTGAATTCTATCCAGAAGATCCATGTATTTTAGACCCGAATCTTCTTCCCAACCTGTAATTTTTACGATCCCGTCTCTGGCGTCTACAGCTACGACTACCCGATCTTTTCCGTACTTTTGTAAGGCAAAATCCAGTAGGGCCGGATCTTTAACCGCTGCGGTTCCAAGAATAAAGCGATCTATTCCGATTGAATCATAGTAGGCTAATTTTTCCTTATCGCGAATGCCGCCGCCGAGTTGAATTTTCAATTTCGTCGAATTTCTGATCTTCGAAATGGATTCCCCGTTAACTCCGATTTGGTTTCTGGCTCCGTTTAAATCGACCAGATGGAGTAAACCGGCTCCATTTTGTTCGAATCCGTCGGCAAGTTTCCAAGGCTCGGTGGAATAGACCGTTTTATCCTCATACTTGCCTTTAAAAAGTCGAACAGCACAATTATCCAGAAGGTCTATAGCAGGAATTAAGATCATAATGATTTTATAAAATTCTCCAGAATTTTTAACCCGGTAGAATGAGATTTTTCCGGATGAAATTGAGTTCCAAAAATATTTCCCTTTTCTATAACTGCGGGAAATTTCTCTCCGTAGTATTGGCAAAGTCCGGTGATCGCTTTGCCTTCCACATCGGTAGGCCGATAGGAATGGATAAAATAAACGAAAGATTCGTCCGGAATTTCCTTTAAAAGAAGCGTTTCTTTAGGTCTTCGTTTAATAAGTCGATTCCAGCCAATATGCGGAACCTTAAAATTTTTTCCGCGAAACTTACGTACTTTGCCCTTGATGTAGCCCAATCCTTCGACCGTTCCTTTGAGATTAGTGGAAGACGTTTCATCCGAATCTTCGAAAAGAATCTGAAATCCAATACAAATTCCTAATAAAGGTTTTCCTGATTGAACATGCTTGTCTACGACTTCCTTTAATCCGGATTGTCTTAGATTCGTCATCGCCTTATCGAAATGTCCATCGCCCGGAAGAATCAGCGCCGAAGAGGAGAGAATGGTTTCGGGGTCTTTCGTATAACAAAATTCGTTCGTGTACAGGGAGATCGCTTTAAGGCAGGAATGGATATTACCCATTCCATAATCTAAAACGGCGATCACTCCAGGACTCCCTTTGTTGACGGGATGGCTCCTCCAGCCGCTGGATCTAGTTCAATTGCCATTCTTAAAGCCTTACCTAGAGCTTTGAAGATTGATTCGTGTAAATGATGTCTATTATCACCGTAATGGACCACGACGTGTAAATTCATCTTAGCGTTTAAAGCAAACTTTTGTAGGAACTCCAGAGTAAGTTCCGCATCGTAGATACCGAATTTTCCGACTAGCGGTGGTCCGGAATATTTAAAGAAAAAGCGTCCGCCGAGATCGACAGCGACCGTCGTAAGAACCTCATCCATCGGTAAGGTAAAATGGCCGTATCTACGAATCCCGGCTTTGTCACCGAGTTGCTTATGAATCGTGGATCCTAATAAAATCGCGGTGTCCTCCACGCTATGGTGGCAATCGATTTCTATGTCTCCTCTTAACCAAAGATCCAGATCGATCAGACTATGCTTTGAGACGTGAGAAAGCATGTGATCGAAAAATGGAATTTCAGTATCAAAATTATATTTTCCGGTCCCTCTAACGTTTAGGGCTAGTTTTATATCTGTCTCGGAGGTTTTCCTCTCTTCTTTCATCTTATCCTAACCCTACTTTCCTCTCAATTATCGTGTCAATGAATTCCAAAAATAAGCTGACGGAAAGCCTGCATCGCGAAAATTATCCCCATCGCCTCAAAGGCCGAAGTGGCGGAATTGGTAGACGCACTGGTTTCAGGTACCAGCGGGTAACACCGTGGGGGTTCGAGTCCCTTCTTCGGCAAATTTCGGAAGTAAAATCAAATTCAGGACTCGAAGCGAGAACTTGAAAGCAACCACAGCGACCATAAGGAGCGTAGTGGTTGTGACCGAGCCACACGACGTGGCGAGGCAAGTTCGAGACGCCGTGGAGCTTAGTTTGCCACGATGGGAGACTGCGTAGAGGCGAGTCCCCTGCAGAGGACAGATGACCGAGGACGGAAGACAGATCATTGATGAGCAGAGTTTCCGCGTTCTTTAGTAAGCGCCTAATCAAGCCCACCTTTCGCGAATCTTAAAATCCTGCTAAACTATTTTTAATGAACAGAACAAATGTAGATTGGCAGCAAGAGTTTGAGGAATTTTCAAAAAGCGGATTTTCGCGACCGCAATACTGCAAAAAGAAAGGACTAAAATACTCGTCCTTTCGTTATCACTGGGAGAGGCGGGCTAAGATTCAGCAAAAAGAAGAGGGCTTTGTAGAAGTTCCTCAATCTGTTTCAAACGGCCTCCCTTTGGTAGGGTCTGAATTTTTGACCCTAAAAATAGATTCGTCCGGCAAGGCTTTGCTACAAGTAAACCTTCAGTTTAGTTTGGGACAATGGAGCTAAATCCCGGCAGAAGAAAAGTGTATTTACGACCTGGAGTCACCGACTTAAGGAAATCGATTAATACACTTGCTATCATTGTAGAAGGCAAAATGAAGAAGGACTTGTATTCGGAGAGTGTATTTCTATTCTGCAATCGCAAGAAAGATAAACTGAAAATGCTCTACTGGGACAAGAGCGGGTTTTGTCTTTGGCAGAAAAGATTAGAGGAGAGTAAATTTCCTTGGCCGAACTCGGAGGAAGAAGTTCGAAAGATCCCGCAAGAAAGATTTCATTGGCTTTTAAACGGGATCGATTTCTTTAAAGAGCATAAGAAACTAAAATATAAGAAAGTGAGCTGAAAAGATTGACGAATTTAATCGCAAAATCTACATTTAGATGCCGTGTCCTTAGATATAAACGAACTGCCGAATGATGTAGAAGAACTAAAGAAGATTATTATATTCCAAAATAATAAGTACTCTGAAGAATTGCGGCTCCAAAGACAGAAAGAAGCCGAGCATCTCGACCAAATTGAGCGCCTAAAGATCCAACTATTCGGAAGAAAGACGGAGAAATGGAGCCAAATCGAGATAGACCAAGGACTTCTTTTTAACGAAATAGAAAATTCCCTACAGAAGGATTCCACCGAACCTGAGGAAGAAGGCCTCTTCACCCCGGTTAAAAGTCACACTAGAAAGAAAACGGGTCGTAAGCCGTTCCCTGATTATTTCCCTCGAATCAAGATCTTACACGATATTCCCGAAATCGAAAAAACCTGTTCTTGTGGGCATGAGCTGACTCGAATCGGAGAGGAAAGCTCCGAGAAGCTGGATCTAATTCCGGCAAAAATCCAAGTCGAAGTTCATATTCGCCCTAAGTATGCGTGCAAGCATTGTGAAGGGACTTCCGATGAAAATCAACCTGTCATTAAAATAGCACCAGTTCCCAATCAAATCGCTGAAAAGAGTATGCTTTCATCGAACTTTTTAGCGTACACACTTACTCAGAAGTTTGCAGATGCTCTTCCTTTCTACAGACAAGCAGGAATTCTTCAAAGATCGGGAGTCGATATTTCAAGAACAACTTTATCGAATACTGCGATCCAAGTATATGAAAAGCTTTCTCCAATGATTGAGGATATAAGAAAGGAGCTTTTTGAATCGAAGTATTTACAGATAGATGAGACGGTTCTCCAAGTGTTAAACGAACCGAAAAAGTCGAATACGGCCAAATCCTATATGTGGGTGATTCGGGGATTTATCCGAGAAAAACCGGTAGTATTATATCATTATGAACCGAGTCGGAGTGCTAAATTTTTAGAGGGATGGATTTCCAACTTCGAAGGGATTATCCAAACAGACGGTTTTGAATCTTACGATTCTTTATTGAAAGTAAAATCAAAGATTCTTCATGCAGGATGCTGGAATCATGCTCGAAGGAAATTCTTTGAAATTTTAAAAATAGATCCTAAGAACGCTCAAGCAGAATGGATCGTAAAGGAAATCGGTAAGCTCTACACAATCGAGTCGAAGGCCAGAGAAGAAAATCTAAATTCGGAATTGCATTTAAGACTTCGACAATCTGAATCCAAGCCGGTCGTTGACGAGATCCGTTCCTGGATGAATAAACGAATCATCGAAGTCGCTCCAAAATCTTCGATGGGTAAAGCCCTTGGTTATCTCGCCGGCCAATGGGAAAAACTGCTTATCTTTTTGGATCGTCCGGAATTGCAATTAGATACAAATCTGGTCGAGAATGATATTCGTCCTTTTGTGATCGGAAGAAAAAATTGGCTCTTCTCTGGCTGCCCGGAAGGAGCGACTGCAAGTGCAGGATTTTATTCTTTAGTTCAAATTGCAAAGCTCGCGGGAGTCGATCCTTATGCGTATTTGCGGGATCTATTTAAGTCATGGGAAAGCGAGCCGAGGAGTCTTTCTTGTCAGGATCTGCCGCAACTCGCTATACCTGTGCTTGATTAGGCGGTTACTTTAATACCCCGCCTTCTGCTTGAAGAAAAAGAGATTCCCCAAATAGCCACCGCCATCCTAAACTAAAAATCCCATAACTAACATTTGTCCTGCGGTAGATTATATCAATAGCGGAAAAAGCGGAAGCAGGGGTTGGAAAGGCTGCATTAACATTAATATCTTGTCCGAGATGTACTTCCTGCTTTAAATGTGGCTGCTTTCCAGCAGCCACATTTAGAAAAAATGACCCATTCATCGGAAAAAAGCGTAAGAACACTAGTCCGCCAGTTTTTCTGGATTGATTATTGTAGGTACATGATGCAAACTGAAAACTACAGCCTGACCCTTCGTTATCCGTAACTTCTCGATCTTTTACGGTTTCATTTAAACTTACTCCTATTGAAAGTTTTTCGACTAAAAATCGTTCGTAGGATATACTCCCAGCACCTATTGGGTCGATTAAAGATATACCGGCATAGATAGCATTTTTTTTCTTAGTACTTTCTTGTGCTTCAACCGAAGCAAGATTCAACAACAAGAAAGATAGTCCCAAGCATTTTATTAGTATAATTTTCTTCATGAATCTCCTTATTTTTCGCTAACTAATTTTCTATTTCAATAAATTATTCGCCGCTGCCGGGAGTAGCTGTGCATGCTTTATACAATAAGAATGTATTCTCAATGATTTGGACCTTGGCCTCTTGACGCTTGATATCTCCCGTCGCACCATCAGGATAACCCTGTCCTTCAAATTCCTGTGAGCCCCAATAGAAATCCTCCGTCAACGATTTTGTCGTACCGCATTCCGAATGAGCTTCATCCAATCCCACTTGCACTCCATCTTTAAATCGGAAATGGATATATATTTTTGTAATTCGATCCCAATCTCCTTTTTGTTTAAACTTGTCGAGATCATCAAAATACTTAAAAAATCCAAATTGCATTAAAAGACTGCAAGTCTGCGGCCCAAGTTGATCTCGGCAATCCCCAAAGTCTCCATGACCATATGCATAGATTGATGAATCTACCACAGCATTTGCAGTGTTTCTATAATAACCTCGAATTTGTCTATCGCTCTTAAAAAACCTACTAGTGTTATACCATCGACCCATTTTTCTAGCGCTAAATATAGTGTTGGCCGGGTCCCAAAAGAGTTTTCCCTTAGGAATAAAAGTGGCCTTGCTTAAATTAAACTTTCCGATCTGGCTGGCAAATTTATTCCACCCAGCTCCATGATTAAAGCTCTTCCACATCATATGACCGATAATTTGATCTAACATGTGAATCGCCTGACTCCAATCCACATGCCCCGTTGGATCATTTGATCCGACTGGATTCCCGCTAACATACATGAATCGATTCGTACCATTAATACCCGGATTGATTCGATCATCCGGTTGAATAAATGTTCCTAAGACCGAGTCATAATAACGAGATTTATAAAAATATAATCCTGTATCGGTATCGTTTATTTGACCCGTATACTGGTATCTGAATATATTCGGACCAAAAGAATCATTTCTATCGATTTGACCATACGGCATGTAAGATACGTGGCTCACTCCCGATTGACCCGGCCCAGGAGCTGGATTTCCATTCCCATCAGTGACAAGAGTCGTCGAACCCAAATGGTCCGGATGATAGAAATACATACCGGCGACGGGAGTTCCACCTGAGATCGCTCCGACACCGCTGGCAACAGGGCTATTAAAAGTAGGGGTATTTGGGTTCGTTGAACTTCCTAACGCCAGTATCCAAGGAGCCTGACCGCTCCCTCCACCACCCAAAAATCCGTTACAGCCTTGAACGGAAAACGCAACCACTAACGATAATAATAAAGCGGGAGATCCTAACCCTACAATTTTTGCTCTTCCTAAGAACTCGTTTCCTTTCTTCAAATACGGATAGAGGAGATACAGAAGGAAAAGAAGGAAAACATAATAATAGGAAGCAAAAAGATCGGTAGGAATTCCTTTCATAAAGAAAGAAGAATGAGTAAAGAATTTCGAAGATGGACCTGTTACTCGATTCTTCCAATACTCACCGCAATCACCCGCTACATCTTTGCAGAATGGTTGCATAAATGCAGAAGCTAAAATCGGCTTCCTTTGATTCTCTACATTGTTTGAAGTAATAAGAACCGCATTATTTCGAGTCAGTTGAGAAACAAGGTCTCCTTCCAAGCCTTTGATATATAAGGTATGTTGTTCGGAGGTGCTAGGCGCCCTTACGATCTCATAGAGATCTTCCAGGAAATACGTGACTGTCGCCGTATTTTGATTATTCGCTTTAATCCTGTTACCTGCATAATCATAGGTATATAAAATACTTCCCCCGCCATTCGGATCATACTCTACCATTCTACCTTTAGAATCATAGATCAGAGTATCTCCATTTCTAGAGGTCATATTCCCAGAAGCATCGTAGGTATAGTTTACTGTTCCGGTGTTCTGACTGTAAGCGGAAGTCACAGCATTCGCGTGAGTAGAATCACCGTAAGTAAGAGTATATCCGTCTTTTTGGGTAATGTTTCCGTTTGAAGTATAGGCATACGTCTGGGAACCGTAAATTCCTGTTGCTGAAATGATTCGATTCCAAGAATCATATGTGAACGTTTGAGTACGAGCCGGAGTAACCTTATCCTGAAGGGTTGTAATGTTACCGGAGCCATCGTAGGAGTAAGCAATATCGCCATTAATTGTACTATTTGGAAGAGTCGTCTTTAACTCCAGGACCCTTAGTTTAATCTTATCGAATCCGATATTTTGAACGACCCCATTTCCAGTAGATCTTGTCACAGTAGGATATCCTGTCGCTGAATCAATCGTCGGCCCGTTATAGGAAATTACAGTATATCCTGTACTTGTTCCATCCGCCGAATCGAAGGTAATCATATTTAAGTAATTATTAACGGAATAGCTACTATGAGTCTTACTTCCATCAGGATATGTTAAAGTAAGAACCCTTCCCAAGGAATCATACGATTTCAAAACTACGAAAGTCAAATCATCGATCGATTTTGTTTTCCGAGTGACGTTTCCTTTCACATCGTAAGCGAACGTAGACGAACCCGAGCTATCCGTAACCTTCGTCAATCGTCCGATCGCATTCGAAACACTCGTATCATCATAGGTAAAGGTCGAGGCGATCTCTCCTCCATTCGTAGTTTGCGAAATCAATCGTCCAAGCTGGTCATACAGATTTGTAACGCTACTTCCTCGTGCATCCGTTTGGGAAAGAACTCTTCCCATTAGATCGTAGGTATAACTCACCGTTCCCGAATTTGAATCGGAGTAACTCGTTTTTCTTCCCGCTATATCATAAGAAATTGAAGTAACTAAGCCGCTTGGGTCAGTGATCGTTTTCTGTCCCCCGTGTGGATCATACGTATAGGAAACCGTCTTTCCATTGTCTACCGTAGAGATGATTTGATCCAATTCGTTCTTTGTCTCGCTCTTCGTTTTACTCGATCCATCGGGATATGCGATGTTTGTATTTGTAGTAAGTCCAGAGTAGGATATCGTGGATACGATCGTTCCGGAAAGATCCGGCTCATCGATTTCGGTTAACAAATTATCAGGATCAGCGTATTTATACGTGGTATAAGCAGGGGAATCATTACTCAAATACGCGTTCGACTTTTGAATTAAATTCCCCGTCGTATAATCATAAGCTTTCGTAGTAACGATGAATACGCTACTGATGGAAGTATTCACCTCGCTTCTAATTTCATTTCCCATCGGATCTGAATAAGAATTCGTGAGAGTCACGTTTCCGGAAATATTATCTCGAACCTGCTTCGAAACGGATTCATTTTGAGATAAATTCGTTAAATTAAATCGTCCCGTATTATTGTATGTATAATATTCGTTCCAACTGGATTCTCCCGGATACATTACACTTAAAAGTCTTCCGTAACCGTCATACAGTTTGGAAGTAGTTCCACCGTTCGGATCTGTCTCCGTTAGATTTAAACCCAGAGAATAATCGTATGTATAGGATGTAGCCTGGCCAAGCGCATTCGTTTTGGTCACCGGCAATGAATTTGTCGTTGTATCGTATGCAATTTGGGTAGTCGCTCCAAGAGCATCAGTAACTGAGGCCGGATTTCCAAAAGCATCCGGTCCCCCAAAGCTCGTCGTTTGGGCAACGTTGGTGCCCGGATATTTCGTAATGGAAGAAACGAAATCGCCGTTGTAAGTAATCAAGTTATCCTCAACTAGGCTTCCATCGACCGTCTTGATAGACTCCTGGATTCGCCCCATTCTCCAAGTGTTTAGATTGTCTGCATAAATAAGCTGAGTATAGATCGTATGCGATCCCAAATAATCCGTCGTCGTTAACGGTTTACCGTAAATATCGTACGTAATCGTTTTATTATCCGAAATAAGTAGTGCTCCGTTGCGGTACGAGTTTTTTACGATGGATTGCGGAACAGCTATTTCCGTTCCAAAAGGATTTGGATAGTAAAAGTTGGATATCGTAGTTTGGGAAAGTAAATTTCCGGAAGCATTATAACTACTTTGAATATTTGGCTGTCCGGCTAACCGATAACTGCTCTGAAAATAATTGGTCACGGTAGAGAAACTGGTAGTGAGATCCGTTTCCGTTATTGTAGCAAACCCTAATCCACGACCGATTCCAGGCAGGCCCATATAAAATTTACTATTCGTATATGTATAAAGGGAAGTTTTCGCAGCACCGTTTGTTAAATCGGTTGTTAAGGAAGTTACGACAAAATCGGGAGACGCATTCGGGAAGAAAGGGTAATTTCCGGTCCCGGCTAAATAACCGTTTGTTTGATTAGCGACGGTCCCGTAGGAAACAGAAACCTGAGCGCCGGTTCCATTTTGAACGGTCAAGATCGCATCTTCTGGAACGGTTCTCTTAACGCTTCGTACCCATTGAATTCCGCCGTAAGAAAGATCGCTTGCAAGAAACCCGATGACTACATCCGGATTTAAATCTCGGTCCACGTCCGTAACGGTTATTTGATAAATGTCCGAAGCGACGTTTCCATATTGATCGGGCGCACTTTGGAATGTCGGAAGATTTCCGAAGGAATATTTGCTGGAGAGCGAATCGAATCCGTAGCCGTTCGATAGATACGTTTCTATGTTTTTGGAATCTTTATTATAGAGAACTAGGTCGGTAAAACCATCCGCATTTACGTCCGCAAAATTAAACTGGACCAGACTCGTTCGAGTTCCGGAATTTAAATTGACGGATCTGCCTGAAGTAAATCCGAACCCGGTATTAAGATACGTAAAAGCGGTAATTACATCGATTGTGACCAGATCCGGCTTCCCGTCCGCATTGATATCGATTAAAAAACTTCTAAGAGGATCGTACGAAGCGATGGGGTAAGAGTATCCCGTTGAAGAGCTGTTTTTAAGATTAAAATAAGTCACATTGATAGTTGAAATTTGTGAAGATGCGGCTTGAACACTTGCAAGTTGCGCGTTTACTTTATTTATGTTTACTAAAACCGGGCCCAGAATCGTCGCGAATGCAGTCTGAAGATCCGTGGTTAAGGTAGAACTTTGGGTAGCTGTCGCAGCAGTTCCGCCGGTAATTTGAGTTACGAGCGTTTGGACCAATGTCGCATCGGAAGGAAAACTGTTATTTGTATAATAATTCTGAAGAGTAAGAAGACTCGCCGATGTCGGAAGATTCGAAGCGGAGCTAGCTTTTAGAAGCGTTTGTAAAACAGCGAGCTGATTATTATAATCCGTTTGGATTTGATTTTGTTGGGCGTTTAACTGCGCTAATTGCTGCTGCAAAAGAATGACATTCGGATTGGTTGATGTGGTTGAAAGCGAAACGTATTCCGCGACCCCGTCATTATTCATGTCCGTAAATTGATTCAAATACGGAGATACATTCGCGGCGATTACGATCGGATTTGCGAAACTTCCCTTTTGATTAATATAAATTCTAAAATTAAAACCGTCGTAATGTATAAAGTCGGCAAGACCGTCCGAATTCATATCCGCGAAATAATCGGAAGCTCCAAAATCGGATAGCCATTGTTTATTTCCGGGAATAGAGGAGTCGAAAATATATTCATACGGATCGAAGACCGTCATATTTCGATCGGCAGCTTTTAAAGAAACATTCGAAAACTGGACGGGCGAGGAAAAAGAAGCTCCCCTGGAATAAATCGCCCATAATGTTCCACCACTTTCATATACGAAATCGGATTTGCCGTCTCCGTTTATATCCGAAAGAGAATAATACGTATTATAAAAAATGGGTAATGTAGTACTAGCGGGAAATGTAGTTCCTCCACTCGCATTGATTGTTCTTGCATGCAAGGTAACGGCCCCGTCTGTCCCGGTTAAGGCGATAAAATCTAATACACCATCGCCATCTAAATCGGCCGGTAACCAACTCGTTAACGCGGTTGGGATTCCGTATGCGCAACCGTTTATACCGTCCCAACCTCCAAATGCCTGGCAGGTAAACGCCAAATCGTTAAAAATCGAGGGATTATATCCGTAGCAGACGGGAAGAGCCGCACAAATACAAGCCCCTGTCCCAATATTGCACGAAAATCGATCTGGAACAGGCTGATTTACTAAATATTGCATTAGAGAATTGTATTGAGTTGCAGTACTTCGAGAGTTCGGCGGAAAATTATTTTGCGCTTCCGAACCGGTCACTGTCGCGAGCGGGCTTGCCGTAAAGACACTATTTGATGGGGCCAGTTTAGCATTAGTTAAATCCGTTACTTGCTGCATCCCGCTTACAGAAAACCCACCGCTCTGTTGAATGGAAGTGTAAGTGAATTCAAGATCATCGAAGGATTCGGAACCGAATTGATTATTCCCGTCTCTTCGGATGATTGTTAATAAAGACCGGTTCGAGACTGGCCCTTGGGAATAACCAAATTCATATTCTCTTAATAGACTTCCGTTCACATTAATGATAAGATTATTCAGTCGATTTAATACTTTGACCGGCGCGCTTTGCGAATAATCGGTCGCGTTTGTGGATGAGAAATTAGCGCCGTCGGGCCTAGTTTCGTAATTGAATTGTATCGACCTATTCAGATACGAAATTGTATTCGGATAATAGGCTCCAGTTCCGTCAGGTGGAAGGTACGAAATCGTATATCCGTTTCCGAACGAATCGGCCACTTTATTTAATGCCCAAACTCGAATCGAATTTGTTTGACCGATGGCTATGATTTGAGAGTCCGCAGACCCTCCAAACGTGTACGTAATTCCATTTTTATCCGCGACGATCCAAGTACATGGGCCGTCTCCGCAGGTCCCTTGCGGTATATATTGGAACAAATTTTCGACTCTGGAATGAAAAACGGTTCTATTTCCGGAAACGTCCACAAGTTGACCGCCAAGACTGGATCGGAAGGAATCCGAGCCTCCATAATTGACCCCAAAGCCAGGGTCTCTTTCGATACTGTGAATTCCGTTCAGCTGCCAGCCCCAACCCAAAAAACCTTCGCCCCCGGTAGAGCTATAACTCAAGGACAACTGGGGAATTATTCCTTTTGTCCCTGGAGGAAGCTCTATCGGGACTGTAGTAACGGCTTTTCCATCCGATCCGACGACTACTTGAGGAAGCGGTTGCGGCGGAAGAGACCCCAGCATCCTAAGAACGCTCGTAACGATGCTAAAATTGGAGAGAAAGAGGAGAATAAATAAGGGTAATCCGATCCGAATTGCTAACTTTTTAAAGGATTTTAAACTTAAACTAATTATAAGACTCTTCTTAAAAACGGACATAACGGACCCTAAATTTCATTTATTAATAAATGTTATTTCGCTAAGAATCGTGTTTTCGCTTTATCAACGAGTCAATGGCAATTTTGTAGCTATTTTTCCCAATCTACTCGATAAAAATGACGTAAAATCAAACTATGGCATAAAAGATTTAGAAATATACTAGAAACAATACTCCGACCATCTTGTAGCAGAAGTTACATCAGGCTCTTTAAAGAGATAGGAGTTTTGTTTCACAGCCTTAAATGAAAAATAGACTCAAACCTTTTCGAATCCTAAACCTTTTCTTTTTCTTACTCCTCTTCT
Organism: Leptospira inadai serovar Lyme str. 10; assembly: GCF_000243675.2. NCBI lineage: Bacteria > Pseudomonadati > Spirochaetota > Leptospiria > Leptospirales > Leptospiraceae > Leptospira > Leptospira inadai. The sequence continues at coordinate 447,560 of NZ_AHMM02000025.1, forward strand.
TATCAGGTCACCTCTTCGGAGCCGAGATTGTTTTCTCAAACGGAGAAGCATACATCGCCGAAACCGTGTCGGACACGGAAAAACAACTCAAGGTGAAATGGAAAGATAAGATATACACTCTCTATAAAAGCGATCTCGCTCATGTGGATTATTCCAAGAAGGGAGAGGACACTTCTTACTATTACTCTACATTAGAATTGCAGGATGGTTCTCGAATCAAGGGAGTATTCGCGGAAGAAAGCTCCGACGAGGTGACTCTTAAGACAGAGTTAGGGTTCTTAACGATTCCAAAAGCTAACTTAAAGAATCCTTCCGCATTAAGAAAAGGAAGCCCTTCTCTTTCCGACGCTTTACTCGATCCGGAGGCCCAACACCCCGAGACAAAGCTCGGAATTTATGGTGACTTATTAGTAAATTTCGGCCCAAACAGAAATCTATTTCCGGTTAGTTATGGCGGCGGAATCTTCATCGAGCCTGCCTTTCTAAACTGGAATCAAAAATGGCAAATCGGATTTCGTTCCGATTACCTGTCCGCTCCCGGCCCAAACGGAAACTTTTCTTTTTTAACGAACCAAGCCTATGCTCAATACAATAAGGTTTATAAGAATGATCCGTTTCTAGATTTCTTTATTAATGTGGGTGCTGGTGTATCGGATGTTCGCTATGTTACTGGATATACTACTTCGGCAGGAATCGATCCGGCTCTTTCGTTTCAACTTGGATGGCAAGGGATCAAATTTGGTAAGTTTCAGGTTCGATTGTCCTGGAAGAACCAGTGTATCTTTGAAAGGACTTCGGATATCTGTATGTCAGGACTAGAAGCAGGGATATTACTAAGATTATGAAATTAAGATGCGTTTTACTTCCTCTTTCTATTCTTTTCTATCTCGCATCTTGTCAAGGAAGTCCAATTACGAACGGACAAGAAACAAGTGGTTTAAAGATTCAAGCGTTTGGACCGACTACAATTACATCCACAACCGCTACAATCACCTGGTCTTGCTCTACTGAAGTCCAGGGAATCATAGGCTATGGAACATCTGGTCCCTCGAGCTTCATTTTTGGACTCGTTCCTTCCAAGCTTCAATCGATTACTCTAACGAATCTTCAATCAAATACTCAGTATTCCTACGCGGTATTCTGCGGTGAATTATCGCCTGGGGCTATGGGGACTTCAATCTTCACTACACTTCCTTCTAATCAGAATATCTTAAACCGTAGCATTTGGATTGTCGGTGGAATCGGTAACGGGAATACTCCTGTCGCGCAAGTTGATATGTATGATCCAGTCGCCGGTCAATGGTACAATTCGATCACGACTCTTCCAACTCCAAGAGCATTCGCAGGAGTCGTTTCTTATAATGGTAAAATCTATGTGATGGGAGGAGTTGCTAAAATTGCAGGAGTCTTTACTGCCGTAAACACAGTAGAAGCTTATGACCCGATCGCAGGAACCTGGGCCACACTTGCTCCAATTCCGTCTTCGCTGCAAGGAATGGTCGCGGGAACTGTAGGAACGAACATCTATTTAATCGCAGGCACAACGACAACCGACATGACTACGGGAACGATTTTAAATACGGTTTATAAGTTCTATCCTGACGTAGGCACAACCGGGGTTTGGCAATCTTACACGTCGAACACGAATATTTTTGCCCGTGTGGATATGGCCGGTTGTGCTGTGAGCGGAACCTTATTTTTTACAGGAGGTAGGCTTTACACGGACGGTTCTGTATTAAGTTCTACCGATGGTTACGCGCCTTCTTCCAACTCGACTACAGCATTCAATGAGCCCGCTTTATCGGGAACAGGAAGCTATGGAGCCGCAAGCGCATGTTACCGCCCTTTGCCAACTGATGCACATCCCACCGATCCTCCCGCCCTGTTGGTCGCTGGCGGTACAAACGCGCAGGTCACGCCTCAACCAGTAACCGCCTTAAATTCTCTCCAGAGATATGATTATTATCCGGTGGGAAGTAGTACCTTTCAAACCGGCCCCGTTTTACCCACAACGACAGCGTTTGCTGCGATGGAAATCTCTTATGAATTACGGAGAGCCTACGTTTTCGGCGGAGAGAGTTCGCTTAATATTCCAACAAACCTCGTCTATTGGATCGATTTGACGAATCCGATCGGAGGTCCTTGGACTTCCATTTCGGCTACCATGCCTGTAGCTCGGTTTGGTCATAAAGCGGTTATCATTAGCAGGTGATTTATATGCGAAACTTTCTGACTCTTCTGTTACTTCTACCTATTGCGCTCTCCCCTTCCTTCGCTCAATCCTCGGAAGAAGTTTACATTCAAATCAAAGGACTCGTAGATTCCTCTCAGTGGGATAAAGCTCAAACCGAATTGGATCGGGTCCTTTCTAGAAATCCGAATGACGCAACGTTGCAATTATACCAAAATTTCGTTTGGATCGGAAAAGCAGATCTTGCCTATGCAAATCGGAAATTTCTGACTGCGTACGGATATTACGAAAAAGTATTCAAAGCCTGGCCCTCACATCCAGGAGTTCGGAATCGGTATTTGGAATTAAAGGCGAAAGAGGATTTGAAGGACCTTCAAGAGGAACGGTCAGCTGCCGTTATTGCAAAAGAAGAAAGAGGGGTAAAGATTTCCCCTCAGACTCAAGTCGGTAGCGGGCCTTCGAAAGCTGTATTTATTTTTGATCCAAGTTTACAGGAGACATCAGCGAGAGTGAAGTTCGAATACGACGAGCTATTGAAGTCGATTGAAGAAGCGAAGAAGAACGTTGTCACGAAAAACAATATTCAAGTTATAGAAAGCTTTAATCCTAAATTTCTATGGCTTGCGATCGCGGGGATAACTATCCTCAGTTTAATAAATACATTCTTATTAATCCGGAAGTAGTCTTTAAATGAAATTCTTCCTGATAAATTTACAAAACGTTTTCTTTGTAACCATCTTAGCCATTTTCCTTTTGCCAATAAAAAATATAATGCCAGATGAGATAAGCGATAAAAATGAAAAGAAGCCGTCTTCTTTTTACTTGTTTGGTTTTGGAATAGCCGGTATTCTTGTAGGTGGCTCAGAATATAATGAAAATGAACCTAATTACTATGCAGCTAAACATCGATTTAACTCAGGGAAGAATCAAGCAATCGCAGCTTATTTAATAACTGGAAATTCCTACTTCGGAGATGCGTTAGGAGTTTATACTCTATTTAAGTATGGCCCAGACCTAAGCTCAACTAGGCAAGAACTTCTATTGGATAAATCAATTTTTCAAGTGGGCTGTGTATTACTTGCCGGAGCAGCAGTTGCTTACGTTTTCGAAAAGACAGTTTTCGTAAACAAGAGGACCGGAAATTCATTATCTATTTCTATAAAACCTACAAAATCATCAATCGAACTCGGAATGATTTTCCGTTTTTAAATTAAATTCCAGGATTATGAGAAAGACTGAGATAATTACAATTTAAAGGATTGCCTCTCCAACATCGCGCAGGTTCTGTCGGTCAGAGGACAGACACGTTCGAGAGGTAGCTGGGTAGAGGAAGAATCTACTCTAACGCAGGAATCTTTCTCCAGAGCCTGGAAACTACGTTTATCAATGTTTCGTTCCCACTCTGTCCTCAGTCCTCTGAACGCGCCAGGGATGCGGAGGGCTTCAGTCCCGAGCCCGCTTAGAATGAAGGCATGCGAGAAGTGAAAAAATGGCGAGGGATGAGCGTGGCTACGCGAACCCGAAGCAGCCCGGTCCTGCAAAGCAGGAGGCGCCCAAAATACTCGGAGCGTTGCGTGAGCGAAGCGAAGCAAAATCGTCAATCGATCCATTAAAAAAAATCGAAACAAAAATGGGGAATAGAGTATGTCACGGTGGCAAACTGCATAGGATTCCGAGTTTCTCGCTGCGAGTCCCATGCAGAGGACAGGATCATTGATGAGCGAAGTTCCCACTTTATAGAAAGATTCTTACGCTAGCAGTGTATTTTCCCCTTGACTCCATCCTTTTTCGAGGGGAGAAATACCTCCGCTTTTCCATAACCTAAGCTAAAGCGGAGTTTTTATGCGATCTACCATGATGGACTATCCCTTAGTCCTACCTTCGATTCTTCGTCGCGCCAAAGACGTTCATCCACATAAAGAAATCGTTACAAAATGGCACGATAATTCGATTCAACGTTACACTTATGGGGAATTTTACAAGCGAACCATTCGGTTAATGAACGCTCTCCGAAATGCGGAAGTAAAACCGGGCGACGCGATTGCCACATTCTGTTTGAATCATTCCTGTCATTTAGAATTATACTTCGCGATTCCATGTATTCGCGCGATCCTTCACACTATCAACGTTCGTTTGTTTCCGGAACAGTTGGTGTATATCATTAATGAGGCAAAAGATAAATTTATTTTCGTCGACAAATCTTTGACTCCTGTTCTGGAGAAACATCTGGGAGAAATCGGAGGCGTAAAAAAGTTCATTATTATCGACGACAAAGAAAATGTGGAACCGGCAAGACTTCCGAACGCGATTTCTTATGATGAATTTTTAGCCGGCGGAGACGAAGTTGAGCGATTCGAGCCGATCGATGAGCTGGAAGCGGCAGGAATTTGCTATACTTCCGGCACAACCGGAAATCCAAAAGGTGTCGTCTATTCGCATCGATCCACTTATCTTCATTCAATGGCGGTTTGCATGGGCGATGGACTCGGTATCAAAGAAAGCGAAGCCGTTCTTCCCGTCGTTCCGATGTTTCATGTGAATTCGTGGGGGATACCGTTCGCTTCGGTGATGTCGGGCTGCAAGTTGGTTTTTCCAGGCAAACATCTGCTCGGAGCAGCCCTAGCCGAATTACTCGAATCCGAGGAAATAACGATTACCGCGGGTGTTCCTACGATTTGGAACGTTTTATACCAACACTTAAAGAAAACAAAATATAGTTTGAAAATCCACACGATGGTTGTCGGAGGCTCCGCTGCCCCCCGCGGTTTGATCGAAGGATTTGAAAAAGATTTCGGGATAGCGATCCTTCATGCCTGGGGAATGACCGAAACTTCTCCGATCGGAACCGTATCTCACCTCCGCAGCTTTATGAAAGATTGGGACGATGAGAAACGTTATGCGTACCGTGCAAAGCAAGGAGTGCCCGTCACAGGTGTCGAAATACGAGCGGTGGACGATGAGGGGAACGAAGTCCCAAAAGACGGAAAGACTCCCGGCGAACTACTCGTACGTGGTCCCTGGATTACCGGCTCCTATCGCGAAGGTGTTTCGAAAGATTCTTTTACTCCGGACGGGTGGTTTAGAACCGGTGACGTAGTGGTTCTAGATCAGTTAGGATACATGCAAATTACGGATCGTAAAAAAGATTTAATCAAAACAAGAGGAGAATGGATTTCCAGCGTAGATATGGAAAATCTCGTTATGGCCGATCCCGACGTTTTGGAAGCGGCAGTCATCGGAAGAAAGGACCCGGTCCGGGAAGAGGCCCCGGTTATTTTCGTCGTTGCTTTGGAAGGAAAACAAGTCGACGCTAAACGAATCCATGATCGCTTAAAGGAAAGTTTCGCACACTGGCAACTTCCGAAGCTGGAAGATATTCGAGCAGTCTCCGCTATTCCGAAAACCAGTGTCGGAAAGTTCGACAAGAAAAACTTGAGAAAGTTGATAGAAGAATAGACTGAAATACGCACGTATCGCATCGTAGATACGTGCCAAAATCCGACCGAGTTCTCATACTTTTACTTGGGGCCTTGACTGCAATAGGTCCATTTTCAATCGATATGTACTTACCTGGGCTTCAGTCCATTTCCAGGGATTTTGGTACCCCAATTTCGAATGTTCAACTTACCTTAACTAGTTTCTTTTTTGGATTTTCATTCGGACAACTAGTTTACGGCCCGCTCATCGATAAATTCGGAAGACGAACTCCCTTGATGGCCGGTTTAATTATTTACACGGTGAGTTCGATCGGATGTGCCCTTTCTGTTTCCGTATGGAGCCTGGTTTTCTTTCGGTTTCTTCAATCGTTAGGAGCATGCGCAGGGATGGTGGTCCCTAGAGCAGTTATCAGAGACGTATTTTCTCCTCATGAAGGAGCAAAAGTATTCTCTCAAATCATTTTAGTCATGGGTATTGCTCCGATTGTCGCCCCGACCGTGGGAGGACTTCTCTTAACCTACATGAATTGGCGGACCATTTTCGTCGTCCTGACGATCATCAGTATAATCGTTTCGGCCGGAGCCTGGCTTTATTTACCTGAAACCGGTAAAAAGGATTCGTCCATCTCCTTAAAGTTGGGGGGAGTATTAAAAGAATATTATGAAGTTTTATATGTTCCCCGCTTCAACGCGTACGTGATCGCGTCCGGTTTATCGGCGGCGGTGATGTTCGCATACATTGCAGGATCGCCGTTCGTATTCATGGGAATATTCGGATTAAGCGAATCCGAATACGGATGGTTCTTCGGTTCGAACGCCGCCGGACTGATTCTCGCAAGCCAACTTAACCGTTTACTTTTACGGAAATTCGAAGCGGAATCGATCGTAAATGCGATTTCTATCCTCTATGTTCCCGTCGGAATTCTGCTAGTTCTTTGTGCAACCTATCATTGGGGAATGATCCCTATGATCGGCCTTATCTTCCTATTAGTAAGCGGGTTCGGATTCATTATGCCGAACGCTTCCGCTTTGGCTATGGCTCCGTTCAGTAGAAATGCAGGTTCTGCCTCGGCGCTGATGGGCGCTATGCAAATGGTTGCGGCAGTCGTAGCAACGGCTAGCGTAAGCTTACTTCATGACGGAACTGCGCTGCCAATGACTTTGGTGATGTCGGGAGCCGGAATTCTTTCCTTATTATCTCTCGTTATTCTCCGGCCAAAAGCCCACCTTAACATCGAAGATTAAGAGAACTAAAATTCGAATTTAGTCCGTATAGGAACGTCTTTCCGCCAGAAATACGACTTTTTCCGTTCTCTGCTCTAGGAGTCGACTAGCGCATCTATCCAACAACTTCCCTATTTTTTTGTTATCGGGAAGGTCCGGCCTTGACGGTGAAGATTCCGGCAATGGAGCCTGGATCTCGTCGATCGGTCGGATGTTCACAGTAGCCTCCCTGTGGAAATAGGATAAAGGGAAGAGTCGTTCTTATCTTACGAATTGTCAAGCACTCGAAAAGATTTAGGCGGAACGGCGCATAGTTTATCTATAACGATTCTATGGCCGTTTTTACGAAGCGCGATGGGATCATTCGGTAATTTCTATACCTAGTTTTTGTTCGATCGCTTTAATTCTGCGGGCCCATTTTTGGAAATTTACGACATTCCGAATATTGACGCGGAGTTTTTGGAATTCAGGAAAAGTCAGACCGTAATCCCAACCGACATAAATATCCGGTTTGGGTGGAGTGTTTCGTACCGAAGTACCCCCGCCGATTATCGTTCCGCTAGGAATGCGGATGTGATCGGCCAATCCGCACCCGCCTCCGATAGTGACGTTATCTTCCACAATAGTAGAACCTGCAACGCCTGTCCAGCCGGCGATCACTACGTTCTTACCGAATACGCAATTATGACCGATGTGCACCAAATTATCGAACTTACACCCGTCTCCGATAATCGTATCTTCCAACCCGCCTCGATCAATTGCAGAGTTCGATCCGAGTTCCACGTCGTCTCCGACGCGAACGGTTCCGACCTGCGGAATCTTATTATGTTTACCGTCGGCAAAAACGAATCTAAAGCCGTCCCCGCCGATCGTACTGTTTCCGTGCGAACGAAATCTTTTTCCGATGATTACGCCATGGTAAATAACGCTATTCGGCCCGACATGCGAGCCTTCTCCGATTTTCACATTTCGACCGATTCTCGCGCCGTCTTCAAGAATCGTATTATCGCCGATTTCGGTCTGTTCTCCGACCGAGACTTGGTGACCGACATAGCAGTTCTTCCCCAGCTTTGCGGACGGATGAACAAATGCCGACGATTCGATTTTAGATCCATATAAGTGAGGGGGGTAAACCAAATCCAATACCTGCGCTAAAACTAGATCCGGTTTAGAAACGACTAAACATGGAACTTCTAACTCCTTGGAAAATTCTTCGGTCGTAAGTACGGCACTGGATAAAGTTTTTTTGGCATCCGAAAGTATTTTCTTATTTGCTAAAAAACTAATGCTTGCTGGAGATCCTGGGGAAATCGGAGAGACCGAATCCACTACGACTTTAGTCGGTTCTGAACAATTCGCAATTTTTGATCCGGATATCTTTACGGAAAGTTCTTCCAAAGTATATCGAGCCATGAAATTCCTCTTTTACCTATATAATCCTGAAACACCAACGTATATTAGTCGGGCATTGCTTACTATCCGAAAATTAGGCGGAAAAAAAGAGAGCTATAGCGAAGGCCTCTCAAATATCGTATCGATTTGTTCGATGCAAATCGGACATAATTTTACGAATCGCTTAGGAACCCGAGAGGAAGTTAAATATCCCGTTTGACGAATTGACGTTCGAAAAAAATCTGTATTCAGTCTTAAATTGAAATCAGGAACCTTCGCCGCGTATGAAGCCCGTTAGAGAACCGCAAATCAACATTTTCAAAAAGTCCAACCCTTATAAAGCCCGAGTCATAAGTAATACTTGTCTTACACCGGAACCTGGAAAAGGAAAACGTCCAAAAAAAGAGGGTGAATCGCAGATTCATCGTATCGTCATTGCGGTCGATCATAACCAGTATCCCTATGTAATCGGACAGTCTGCGGGAATTATTCCTCCCGGAGAAGATCCTGAAAAGAAGGCGAAAGGACTTGCCGACGTCGCTTATACGGTACGTTTATATTCAATCGCTTCTCCAAGTTATTCCTTCGGTTTAAAGGAAGATAACATAGAATTTATCATTAAACGAGATAATGTCTACGACGCCGACGGTAACTTGCAATTCAAAGGCGTTTGTTCCAACTACGTCTGCGATTTGAAGGAAGGGGATGAAGTCGTCATGACCGGTCCTTCCGGTAAGAAATTTCTTCTTCCGACTTCCGATTTTTCGGGGGATATCATGTTTCTTGCAACGGGCACCGGCCTGGCACCTTTCATCGGAATGTCCGAGGAACTACTAGAACATAAATTGATTCAGTTCTCGGGCAACATTACTCTTGTTTATGGAGTTCCATACTCCGACGAATTGGTGATGTTGGATTACCTTAAAAACCTCGAGATCAAATATAAAAATTTCAAACTTGTAACTGCGGTCTCCCGGGAAGAAAAGAATCCGTTCGATGGCGGAAGGATGTACATAACTCATAGAGTCCGCCAACTCGAGACAGAGGTCAAAAAGATACTTTCCGGTGGCGGTAGATTTTATATTTGCGGTGGCCCGAAAGGAATGGAGAAGGGCGTAATCGAAGAAATTCAAAAAATCGCCGGTGACGGCTCTACCTATGAAGAGTATAAACATCATTTAGAGCATTCGCACCAACTCTTCGTGGAAACTTATTGATTCAAACTCTTACGTTTATCAATACTCAAAAGGGCTCGTTACGAGCCCTTTTTTATGGAAAACTACTGGAAATCCAAAACAGGATCCGGTACTTTCGAATCGATTTTGGAGATTTTAAAATGAGTGTAATCAGGGATATAGACAAAGGCAAAGGAGAAATCATACGCGTGGAAATCTCCGAGTTCAAAGGTAATAAGTATTTAAATCTTCGCGTTTGGTACACGGATAGCGAGGGGGAATACAAGCCGACTCAGAAAGGGATAGCAATTCCGGTCGGTTTGTACGACGAGGTGAAGGACGCAATTCTTGCCGCCGAATCTCTTTTGAATTAAATCCTTTTTTCTTGGATCCAGGTTTGGAGTAAATTAAATGCATCCTCCTCGGTTTCCACGGATCGGATATGAGATTCCAATCTCGTAATAGAAAAGACTTTTTTAACCGAGTCCCTCAAATTACAAACGATAAGCTCGCCTCCGCGTTTACGAAGCCACCCGGCTATTTGAATCAGCATACCGATAGCCGAAGAGTCGATGTACGAAGACCTAGCTAAATTGAAGACGACGTAACGGAAGCCGTCTTTCATTTTATCCTGAATGGCGTTCTTGATATCCGGACATTTGTAGAGATCAATGTCCTCTGTAGTTCTGTAAGAGAAGATTTCGTCGTGGTATTCCACACCGTCGTCGATCGGAAAATCGAGAGAACCCCCGGATTTTAATTCGGAGGCGGAAGCCACTAAATGCTTAGAGGCCGTAGGAGAGTTTTCCAGAATTCTAACTTTCAATGCCGTAATTCTAAATCCTAGACTCTGTAAAACATCCGGCGCCAATTCCTCTTTTTCGTTGATATCTTTTAGTAAATCGTTTAGCAGAGTGACCGCTTCTTCTGAGTAGCCTTCCTTTAATAAAACCCCCGCTTTTTTAAGACCCTTTCCCGAGCGAGCTATCAAAGTTTCTACAATTACGTCGGCGTCTTCCTTAACTTGGTCTGGTTGCCAATCTAATTCTAGTTCTTTCCGCTTTTGCTCCAATTTCATCCCGTCCGATAAGTCGTAGTAGCTTGTATCGACGCTTATCGATTCCGGCTGACCTTTACCGCTCGGTCTAAAATGCACTACGATGCTTTTCACATCATCGGCACGCATATCTCCCACTTCTAGCACAAGAGCTTTGGATCTACCCGATTCCTCCGGATCCGGTTCCGTATAAAAGGCGACCTCGGATACTACATCAAGAAAATCTAATCCTTTCGGAAAATGGACCTTTGCTTCGATCGATTGTGCGTATAAGGATCCGATATCTCCGAACTCGCGGAAGAAAATGTCTCCGGTTTCTTCCGGTGTTTCGATGAAATAAAAATTTCCGCCACCGGCTTCTGCGATTTCCTTTAACAGGATTTCATTGAAATCGTTGCCGAAACCGATCACCGTCGTCGTGATTCCCTTTTTATACGCGTTAGCGGCGATATCGATGAGTTGAAGAGGGTCTTTTATTCCAAGCGTAGGATTCCCGTCCGTAAGAAGTATGGCTCTTTTATACACCTCGGTTTCGGGAAATAATTCTAGGGATCGCAAAACATGGAGCCACCCACCGCTTAAATTCGTCGACGTACCTACTTGAATCGTACCGAGTCGATGAATTACCGAATTTTTTTCCGCAAGAGGGACGATCGGCTGAATAACTTGAATATCTTCCGCATAGGCGACTGCCGTTAAATAGTCTCGTCGTGTAAGCCAATTTACAAGAGAGGAAGAAGCCTGGATAACGGCTTCTAATTTTTCCCCTTTCATGGACCAACTCCTGTCCAGCGCTAAACCTAAAACTAAAGGGCGTCTTTGTAGGTTCGTTCCTCCGGGAGGCGAATTTAATCTTATAAGTAAGGAATTCGGCTTAGAAGAAGAACCGGCCGGTCGAAGAAGCTTGGCCGAAAGAATCATGCGCTAAAAAAAACCATTTACCTCCGGGCTTAGCAAGTAGAATTTCATTAGTACGGAAACAAAGATAGTAAATGGATCAGCGCGAAATTTTGCCATATCTACCCGAATTTTTGGAACGTTTCCACAATTTACGTCCTGAAAATAAAGACGAAATTCCTAGTTTCACAAGAATCTATAAAAACGGCGAATTTCTTTGCGAAGCGTCAAATTTGGTGGAAGTCACTCAAGATTCCTCCCGGCATAGCGAAATTATCGCCATCGCTAAAGCGAAAGAATTATTAAAAGATCGATATCTAACCGACTGTTTGCTCATTACTACTCTCGAACCTTGTTTAATGTGCGCCGGTACGATCCTTTTGTCTCGGATACCGAAAGTCGCCTATCTTTTGCCGGCAAAGCAAGGAGAAGGTATTTCCTCTATGAGTTTTGAAACGATCTACAGCAGAAATTTTTTTCCGGATCTTTTACTACTTCGAACGGCGGAAACCAGAATATCCTTTCAAGAATTCTTCCGCGACAAACGGAATTAGTTCCGTCTTTTCCGCTTTTCCTCCTTTATCTGTCCAAAGTATTTGGTAAAATGGTTCACCTATGGCCGGAAATCACGAAGTCCTTTCAAGAAAGTATCGTCCCCAACGATTTCAGGATGTAATTCATCAGAATCTAGCAATCGGGGCTTTACAAAACGCGGTAAAATCAGGAAAGATAGGACACGCATATATATTTTTCGGACCTCGCGGCGTTGGAAAGACGACCATCGCGAGAATTTTTGCAAAAAGGCTTAACTGCAAAAACCCGGTCGATAACGAACCTTGTAACGAGTGTAGTTCCTGCATCGAGATCACTAAGGGAATTTCCGGCGACGTTTTAGAAATAGATGCAGCTAGTAATCGAGGAATAGAAAATATCCGGGAGTTGCGGGACAACGTAAAATTTACCCCGATGGGCGGTAAATATAAAGTCTATATTATCGATGAAGTGCATATGCTCACGGACCAGTCCTTTAACGCTCTTCTCAAAACCTTAGAAGAACCTCCGTCACATGTCGTTTTTGTCTTAGCAACCACGGAATATCAAAAAATTCCCGAAACGATATTATCAAGATGCCAGGATTTCGTTTTTAAAAAAGTTCCTCTTTCGATTCTGCAGGATTATGCCGAGAATCTTTGCCGAGAGGAAAAGACGCAGTATGATACTGAAGGTCTGTTCTGGGTCGCAAAGAAGGGGGATGGATCCGTAAGGGATATGCTTTCCTTTATGGAGCAAGCCTTGGTATTCACGAATAACAAGGTGATAGGTACCGAAATTCGAAGGATGATCGGCTATCATGGAATCGACTTTTTATCCAATTTCGTAAAAAGTTTAGTGGCTCCGGAAAGTCATTCAAAAGCATTAGAAATTATTGAAACTCTTTACCAAGAAGGACAGGATATTTACAAATTCTTATGGGATACCATAGAATTCAGTCACACACTTTGTCTTTTAAAGGAATCGGTCGCAGATTCCGAATCCGTAAATTATCCGCGTGAGGACCTCCTCAGAATGCGTAAGGAATTCGAAACGACCGACCCTATACTTTTAAATCATCTATCGTTTCGTCTTTTCGACCTATTTGAAAGAATCAAAACCATCAAACTTAGAAATTCGTTCGAAATAAAAATCTTCACAGAAATCCAAATAAAGAAACTCGTCGAAGACTTAAATAAACCTTCGCTATCCGGACTTGTAGATAGGATTAACCATCTGATTTTAATGATCCAGGAGCAGGACGAAGCGAAATCATCCTTTTCCGGATTTTCCAAAACGAATCCGAAAGAGGACCTCCCGCGCGACTCTCAAAGCGTAATTTCTAAATCTACGGAGAAAACCGCGGAATCAATCCAGTCTAAGAAGAAAGAAGATACTTTACCGGCAAAATCCGGAGCCGCAAATTCCGCGCTTTCCTCTTTGGAAGAAATGGCCAAAGACGTCGTTTCGGAAGATGCGGAATGGGAAACATCGTTTAAGAACGAGTTCTTAGGAACCGATGTCGATCCTGCAAAAGTTCCTAAGTTGGACGGATAAGGAGAATAGCCGGATGTTTGATAATATTAAGAATGCCTCCGAGATGTTTTCTCGCATGGGGGAAATGAAGGAGCGAGTCGAAGAAATTAAAAAAAGAATTTCTAATATTCGCGTAATCGGAGACGCGGGCGCGGGAATGGTGCAGGTCACAAGCACCGGAGAAGGGATTATCACGGACGTGAAGATCAATAAGACTTTATTCGATTCCGACGATAATAAAATGTTAGAAGACTTAATTCTGTCAGCGACAAACGAGGCGCTTAAAAAAGCGAAGGAAGCGACCGAATACGAATTTAAGTCCGTTACCGGGGGATTCGATTTTTCCCAAATTTCAAAGTTATTCGGCGGCAACATTGGCTGAACACTTGATCGAAGGTATGGTTAGCGCACTTTCTTCCCTTCCGGGGATCGGAAAGAAGAGCGCTTATCGAATCAGTTTCCATCTACTCCGACAAGATCCGACGGTATTTCACGGATTTGTTCAAAGTCTGGTAGATACCAAAGATCGAATTCGTTTTTGTGCAAGGTGCGGTGCCTATTCCGAAGCCGAAATCTGCGAACTTTGTATTTCTCCTAGACGGGACGGGCATACCGTTTGCGTAGTCGAGCAACCGGAAGACGTTTTCTTTATCGAAAATACGGGCGAGTTTAAGGGAAGATACCATGTATTAAACGGAGTAATTTCTCCGTTGGAAGGAATCGGTCCTCAGGATCTAAGAATTAAGGAATTAGTAAGCAGAATCGAACCGGAAGAAATTAAGGAAGTCCTAGTCGCCACGAACCCTACGTTAGAAGGCGATGCAACGGCGGACTACCTACATCGACAATTACAAAATTCGAATGTAGTTGTGAGTCGTATCGCCTACGGCATAACGGTCGGTGGTTCGATAGAATTGGCCGACCAATACACTTTAGGACGCGCAATCCGTTCAAGATTAAAATTATAATCCTTCTCTCAAAATCTGTGTTCGGCCGTCACAAAAAGCTCCCGTAAGAACGTACCGCCCGTCGTATCCATATACGCCTTAAAGCCGTTTCCTGAAATAAAGTAGCCCGAGCGTAAAAGGATCTGCATATCTCGAAATGCGTTCCACCTCAGATTGAGATTGTATTCCTGCCCGAAATAAGCCGACGTTTGATAAAAATTATCGGAATTATAAAATCTATTATTATCCATTAGCGGAGACTTGGTTCCGTATAATCTATAATATCCTAAAGTAAGAACGATCGGACCCGCGACGACTATATCGGAAAATAAGCCGTACTCGTATAATCCGCTAACGTTTCCTCCGGGGAACAGCGCATATCCTCCGGTAAAGTCGATTGCGATATTCGAAACCGAGTACCCTGGAAAGAGAGTCTGGTAACCGGAACCATGTAAATTGGATCGAGTCCCATCTTTCTCGTATCCTGGTCGTCCCGTGGAGCCCAATGCTATAAAATTAAGTGTAAGCGATTCATTATACCGGTAAGAAACCTGCGTATCAAAGAAAGCACCCTTTATCGCATAGCGATCATACTTACGATATACTTCGTTTCCGTTAGTGTCTCGATACGGATTTAAAGAATGGAGCGTTCCGTGATTGTAAATTCCGTGAACGACAAGAGTAAAGTCCGAAAAATTGAACTCATTGAATAGGCCGTGCCAAAATAATTGTCCGGATTGACTTTGACGAGAAACCAGTCCGTAGACACCGTTCGTATCCTGAATATCCCGGAGCGTATCATCCATATAATAACTATATAATTCATGTCTCGCATTATTGAAGAAACTGGTTTTAACCTTATAGAAATAAATATTATTTCCCTGATAGTTTTTATCCGCAAAGCTATTCTTATCCAAGTCCGTAAGGTTATTCTGCTTTGCGATCAGCCATCCTCCTTCCAACGTCATATTCCAATTACGAATATCCTTCGTCATCGTAACTCCGGTTCCGGGAATATAAATCACTCGGCCCTGCGCGGACGTAAATAGCTGTAAACCGACTCTCGTCGTAAAACTTTTTTCCGGCAGTTTGAAATTCAAATAAAGAAAGTTTGTTTGAATATTTACGGCAGTACTATACGTAGCTTCTCCACCTTGACCTGGACCTACATTCGAACTCTGCCCGACTCCTTTTCCTCCGAAAATCATATCACCGATTTGAACTCCAGCTAAAGCTTCGAAATACTTCGAAGTCGCAAAATTCATATTCAACGTCATACGAGTATCGTAATACGTAATATCCTCTTTCGAAGGGGAGATCGTCGACGGTAAGCCGTGAGTCCGTGCATAGATCTCATTCTGAAGCTGATTATTCGCATTCTGCTGATATTGATTTTGAAAGGACTGTTTATCGAATGGAGTTACCGGCGTTTGACGGGAAGAATATATGTCTCTCCCTAAATTAAATCCACGAACCCTATAGTTACCCTGCAGATCGATCTTGGTCTTTTCTTCGATTTCTTGTGCGGAGAGGGAATTTATAAAAAGAAAGACTCCGAAAGATAAAAGTCCAATTCTAAGTAATTGACTAATATCTTTCACCGATTATTTTACCCAATCTTTGGAGAGAAAATATTTCGATCGAATTCCTTCCACTACACCGGTTCTCTTTAATTCTTTGATGAAGAAATTAAAATTATCCACGAAAACAAGATCGTTTAACGGCATTGCCGCGCTTATATAATCGTCCATCACGGGATTGATCAAAGGTAAATAACTTGCACGCAGGCTGGGTTGTTTTTGCAGTAAAGCGAGAATATACAAACTGTCTGCTACATAACAAGTAACGTCATTTTTAATAAGCGCGTCTATGGCAATAGAGTCGGAAAGATAACTATAAATCTTATTCTTTCCGAATTTTCTTAAAAGGTAGTTATGGTTCGTAGTATTGGAACGAACGGAGAAAGAAACACCGTTCAAAACCGATAAATCATCCAGCGATTTGAATGACCGAGTCGTTACGATGCTTCCTTCCGGTTCCGGAGGAAGCGATTTCTTAAAAACAAGACCTGCAGGTGTAGCAAGTAGATATGGATCCGAAAAACTAACGGTCTTTCCGCGGCTCAAATCAGTGGACATTCCCGCCAATGCGATATCGATCGATCCGGCCGCTATCTCGTCCGAGAACTGCCTAAAAGTTTTAAGAGGCTTTAATTTAAGCGCTACTCCTAAATACTCGGCGTAAAGTTTCGCTAGCTCGACATCGAAGCCGGGAAACCCATCGAGCGGATCTTGAATGTAAAACGGTTCATAAACTCGATTTACACCGACGACAATTTCCTTTTTTGCCAAGATTTGATCCAATCTACTGGCCGGCGTTTTTTGGGCGAAAATGCCGTCTGAAATAAATAAAATGAGAGCTGGGAGGAGAGCTCGCAAGGTACTGCTCGGTCTCGTCATGATACCTAGGTTATCGGCAACTCCAGGACTTGAAAGAAATTTTTGCTTGGTCGTTTTCGTAAGATATGATTCGATTTATTCAAGAAGTTGAAATTCAGTACGGCGATTTTTCCGATCCGTTTCGGGATTTTTGTCCCGAAAAACAGGTTCGGTACTTCCTTTACCCTCCGTCTCGATCCTTTCGGATGATATACCTTTCTGAATTAAGTATCTTCGAACCGACTCCGCTCTCTGACGACTTAATACCATATTGTCCTGGCTCTCGCCGTGCAGATCCGTATGACCGGTGATCTTTAATTTCGATTTACCGTTAGTCGAAAGAAATTCGGCCAAGCGATCCAACGAGGGTTTCGATTCGTTTTCCAATTCAAATGACCCGCTTTGAAAATGAATGCTTTCCAAAGAGATTTTTTTGCCGGTCTTCAAATCATCCCAGCTTGGGGAGGTCGCGATTTCGTAAATATCGTACTGGAGCGATTCCTCTCTCCTGCAAAAGTATGCCTTCTTACCGTCAGGGGTTTCGACATAAAACGCTTCATCACCTTTCGAATTTATCTCCGGTCCTAAATTAATCGGCTCGGTATAACTCCCATCAGTATTCCGAATCGATTTGTATATGTCCATGCCTCCAAAACCGCCCGGTCTATTCGAAGAAAAGTAAAGTGTTTTTCCATCTCTTCCTATAGTCGCCGCAATCTCGGCGTAATCGGTATTGATCGGGGAGAGTAATCGATACGCTTTATTCCAGGTTTTATCCTTATACTCGGAAACAAAAATATCCGATTCGCCTACGACTCCGAATGGATATCGAGTAAAATACAAACGGTTCTCATACAGATAGGGATTCTCTTCGATCGCGGAGGTGTTAACCGTTGTCGGAAGAGAAGTAGCACGTAGCCACTTACCTTCGGTTTTCTTGGAAAAATATATATCCCTCGATACTCCGATCTTCCCGTTCGGTAGGATAAATTCGATGCTACCGTCACGATTAGAAGAAAATAAAATACCCTCTTCCTTATTCAAAACGAAAGGGCTTTGATCGTCGAACTGAGAATTCAATTCCGACAACTCCAGTCCGGTCGACCAGAGCTCCCCATTGCGAACGGACTTATATATATCTGTATAATTCGAATTATTGCGTTTAGAATAATAGTATAACGTATTACCGTCGTCGGATAAGCTTATTCCGAATTCGTTTAAAGAAGTGTTAATTTCTCCTTTCAATTTTTCCGGTTTTCGTTCCTGATTCTGTTGCGAATTCAAATTGCCGAGAGCGGATGCCATCATGCATATTAAAAAGACTCGAAATAGCTTGCCTAACCGGATTGCGAGCCGGATTGAAAATGGCTCATAGAAAGAGAATGAACAAGCATCGTTGCGGATCAATGAATCCGGAACAAAAAGGATGTTTAGAAAATAAACCGCGCGCATACGGGAATACAAACCCATATTCGTACTATCTGACTTTTTTTAAAAAACCTAAGTTCTTTTCTTAAAAATTAGAAATATTGTTTCAAAGATTCCGGAAATTCTATCGTTCCGTCTTCTTTTTGGTACGTTTCCAAAATTGCCGCCATCGTCCTTCCGATTGCGAGTCCGGACCCGTTCAGCGTGTGAACCAGTTGATTCTTCCCGTCCTTGGATTTATAACGAATTTTACCGCGACGAGCTTGAAAGTCCTTAAAATTTGAAACCGAGGAAATCTCCATCCACCGATTCAATCCCGGCATCCAAACTTCCAAGTCGTAGGTTTTTGATGAGGCGGCGGATATATCGCCGCTACAGAGCAACATTACCCGATACCGTAAACCTAACTTTTTAAGTATATTTTCCGCGTGAGAAAGCATCGCTTTATGTTCCTGCTCGGAATCTTCGGGTCTTGAGAATTTCACCAATTCGACTTTCTGAAATTGATGAACGCGCACCAATCCTCTCGTATCTTTTCCGTAAGATCCTGCTTCCCGCCTAAAGCAGGAAGTATGTGCCGTCACGGAAATAGGTAATCGGTCTTCAGTCAAGATTTCATCTCTATAAAGATTCGTTAATGGAACCTCGGCCGTAGGAATTAAATTCAATTCGTCCCGTTCCATTCTATAATATTCGTCTTTAAACTTCGGATATTGCCCGGTTGTTATCATACATTCGTCGGTTACCATCACTGGAACCCAAACCTCGGTGTATCCGTGCTCTTTAGTATGAGTCTCCAACATAAAATTGGCTAAAGCTCTTTCCAACTTGGCCCCGAAACCGAAATAAGTATAAGCTCTTCCGCCGCCTAACTTAACTCCTTTTTCAAAATCGATCCATTTAAGATTTTCTCCGAGTTCATAATGCGGCTTCGGAAGAAACGGGAAATTCCGCACTTCTCCGACTTCGTACAGAACTTTATTATCCTGTTCATTTTTACCCGGAGGAACTTGCGCGTCCAAAATATTAGGAAGAGCTAAATTAATTTCGCTCAAGAGATTCTCTTGGATTTCTAGATCCGTCTCTAACTCCTTAATTTTATCGCCTATTTCCTTTACGGCTGCGGACGCGACAGCTATATCTCCGCCGGATTGTTTGATTTTTCCGATCTCTTTACTAGCCCTGTTCCTCTCCTCGCGCAGAGACTCCGTTTCCTTTTGAAGTTCTTTTTTTTTATGAATGATTCTAGCTAATTCATCAAGTATCCCGATATCCCTAAATCCACGCAGTTCCAGATTAGCTTTTAAGGCTTCCGTATTCTCGGTAATAAATTTAAGATCCAGCATGATAAAATGGTTTCCTTTGGATAAATTTTTCGGAATTGGCAAACAGAATCTTTTCCACTTCGATATTCGATTCTTTTCTCAATGAGAACATTTTCTCTAGAACAAATTTAGTAAACGCAGGCTCGTTTCGTTTTCCGCGAAATGGAGGAGGAGCTAAAAACGGTGCATCGGTTTCTATAAGTAATGCTTCCAACGGAAGTTTCTCTGCAGCTTCCTGAATGTCTCTCGCGTTCTTAAATGCTAGGATTCCTGAAAATGAGATGTAGTATCCCAAATCGACCAATCGCTTTGCAATGGAATAATCGTAAGTAAAGCAATGAATAACGCCGAAAGCCTTATCTCGGTGTTCTTTTAAAATCGCAATCGTATCCTCTCCTGCGTCTCTCGAATGAATTACGACGGGGAGTCGATATCTGTGAGAAGCATCTAAGAAAGAATGAAGCACTTCGATTTGTTCATTTTTGGAAGAGGCATCGTGATAATAATCCAGACCTATCTCGCCTATCGCGGACAGTCGAGAGTCGTCCAAATTCTCGGTAATGTACGAAAGAATTTCCTCTTTCTTCGGAAACTCGTTCGTCTCGGTCGGATGGCAGCCGATTGTATAGAAAATATCAATATCCGAATCCGAATATTCTTCGGATAGACCTTTCGCTCTAACAGAACTCTCAAGATCGATTCCGATTTGGACGATTTTCTTAATGCCGGATTCTTTCGCATTACGAAGGCTTTGGTCGATTGTCTGGCCTTGTTCGAGAACAATATCCAGGTGACAGTGGGTATCTATGATTGAATACATGCTTTGGACGGCTTTTAAGGAACAGTTTTCGCGATTTGGATTGACTGAAAAGAGAATTTTTAAGATTCCTTACTGCATACGCCGCTCGGTGCAAAACCGTTAGATTTGGGACATAAATAGTGAATCTGAAATCATACTTCGCTCTCATATACTATCGGCTGCGCTACAAATACCAAGACCTAAAGCTCAAGTTAGATCTAAAAGTAGCGAATTGGAATAAGAAAGGTAGAGAACGTTTGACCGTGATGGTCATTCCGCATTCGGAACAGAAGACGATTAATTTCCATATCTCGTATCGTGCGATCACTATCTTCGTAGGAACGATTCTTGTGCTTTTACTGATTAGTTCGGTTAACGTACTAAGTCATTCTGGTTCCATTCATCAACTCACCGAGCTGAATCTTTCAAACCAAGACTTCATCCGTCAGTCCGCAAAAATGAAGGAAGAGATAAACAGTCTTCACGAACATGTGGAATACTATCATACGCATGTCGGCGCTCTTTACGGACGCCTAACCGGTGATTCTTCAAAAGTTGCAAAAGGAATCGGCGGGGCGGAAAAATTGACGTCTAACGGTTCTTCGAAGGACGGAAGCCCACTGCCTCCCGGAGCCGAAGTATTTCGCTTAAAGGAAGACGTTCATAATCTAAAAGTTGCAAACGAACTTACTCAAGAAATCATTAGTATTCTGAAAAAGAGAAAAAGCGTTATTCGGCAAACCCCTTCTATTTGGCCGGTCCGAGGCTATGTGCTCTATCCTTATGGAGAATACCTAAATCCGATTACCGCTCGGAGAGAGATGAATAACGGAATCGATATAGGAGCATTTCCAGGTTCCGAAGTCGTCGCTGCGGCTCCCGGAACCATTTATGAAATCGGTTATACGAGGCATACCGGATACTTCGTAAAGGTAGCCCACAAATTCGGATGGAAAACGATCTATTCGAATTTAGATAGAATCAAGGTTAAGCAAAACCAGCAAGTATCGAAAGCCGAAGTTATAGGATTTGTGGGTAAGTCCGAAAACAGTCCGCAGTATAGCCTTCATTATGAAATACACGTCGGGACGAGAGCCATCAACCCTTTCGCTTTCCTAAACCAAATCCAAGACTGATGGCGCAAACCGAAGAGCATTTAGCGGTAAATAGCATTATCGGAGAAGGAGCCGAGTTCAACGGCGATTTCAAACTTTCGGGTCTACTGCGCATAGACGGGATTTTTCGCGGAACGATCAAAACGGACGGAAAAGTTCTCATCGGTAAGAATGGAATCGTCGATACGGATATCAGAGCCCGGATTGTTGTCGCCGGTGGTGAGATCCATGGGAATATCTTTGCCACTGAACGAGTGACTCTTCTCGCAAGTTGCCGAATGAAAGGCGATATCATTACGCCGAAAGTCGTGATGGAAGAAGGAGTGCAATTCGAGGGTAACTGTAAAATTAACCCGATTGCACGTTGAAAGTAAACTCGCAAGATCCACGCAGAAATCAAAGACGTAAAGGCGACTACGGCCTTTCTTTCTCTTCCAGTTTATATAGTCCGGTTCCTTCCGCAGTTCCAGAAACGGAAATCCCCGATTCAAAGGTCCAATTTTTCGAACTTGTTGAACACTTATTGCCTTATAGCCAGGAAAAAACGCGGGACCTAAACTCCTTACTACGCGATTTACCGGATGCGGAAAGGAATTTTTTAAAATCCCCTACGTACGAAAATTTGAACGTCTACAAACGGATTGTACAAGCTATTCTGAGAGAGGTGATGGATCGGAACACTTCGATAGAAACACTGAGAAGTAGAGCTAAAGGCGGTTCCGAAAAGATTTACCAATTAATAAATACGGTAGATGATAAAGTTCAAACCCTTGCGGATTTCATAATTCATCCGGATAATTCTACTTTCGATTTAATGAAACGTATGGAAGATATCCGCGGACTTCTCGTAGATTTAATGAATTAAGACAGGGTCACTTTCTTAAATTTTTAAAAACTTCCGGAAGCCTAGCAGGGGTCCGCGACTCCAAATTCAGGAAGGCCCAGGTGAGTTCCCCGGTACAAATCAAGGTCCCGTCTTCCTTTTTCCGCACTTCTAAATTCCATTGGATACTAGCGGGCTTGATCACTCCCGGTTTGATAAAGATATTCAGCTCCTCGTCAAATCTTGCCGGAGATTTATACTCGATTAACGATCGAGTTACTACAAAGTCTAAACCATTCTTGATTAATTCTTCTTTATAGTCGTATTTCAGATACCTCATGTATTCGTTTAGAGAAGTATCAAAATAGGTTAAATAATGGGCATTGAATACGACCGCCTGCGCGTCGATTTCGGAATATCTTACTCGAAGAGTATGAAAAAAATCTTCCGAACTCGAAGACATTACTAAAGCCCTAGTGCATCTAAAATTTTCTGTAAAGCATCTAAACTCGGATAAGCGATACTTAACTTTCCTTTCCCGGAAGACGAACTATGGGAAATGTCCACTTTCATGGAATATTTCTTTCGAAACTTATTCTCCAGTTCGACGATATCCACTTCCTTTTTCTTAACTTTCTTCTTTTCTTTTACCGGAGTTTCTTCCGTCAAATTCGAGACGATTTCTTCGACTTGTCGGACCGTCAGTCCTTTCTCCGCTATTTGATAAGCTAATTGCTCGGTTTTCTTTCGATCCGCAATCGCCAATAATGGACGCGCATGACCTTCCGAAATTCTTCCGTTCTTAACCAAGTCCATAACCGAATCCGGAAGCTGGAGGAGACGAATTAAGTTCGAAACCGTGGCTCTATTCTTACCGACTCTAGTTGCAACGTCGCTGATTTTTAAGCCTAGTTTATCGCATAAAGTTTTGTATGCCAAAGCTTCTTCGATCGGATTAAGATTTTCCCGCTGAATATTCTCGATCAAAGCCATTTCAAGCGCTTGGTTTTCACTGGCTTTTTTTACGACCGCAGGAATTTTCATAAAGCCCGCTAATTTACAGGCACGGTATCTTCTTTCCCCCGAAATGATCTCGTATCCGGCACCAGTTTCCTTTACTACAATAGGTTGGATGACTCCATGAGCCTTGATCGTTTCGGAAAGTTCACGCAGCGAATCTTCCGAAAAAGTTCTTCTCGGTTGGTCCGGGTTGGGTCTAATTTCGGAAAGTTTAATTTCCCGAAGCGCACCTTCCCCGCCGGCCTCTTTCAGTGCCTTCTCTTCCGAAACAGGGATGAGGTTACCTAAACCCCGCCCTAAGGCTTTGGGCTTTGCACTCATTCTTTAGTTTTTCCCGGCCACTTCTAACGCTAGATTACGGTAACTTTGAGCTCCGACGCCTTCCGGATCATATGAAAGAATCGATTTTCCGAACGAGGGAGCTTCGGATAATTTGATGTTCCTGGGAATGACAGTCGTATAAACTTTATCTTTGAAATATGCTTTTACGTCTTCCGCGACCTGCTGAGCGAGGTTGGTTCGTTTATCATACATGGTCAAAAGAACTCCTTCCAATTCTAAGGAAGGATTCAATTTTTCCTGAACGAGCGAAATAATTTTCATCAACTGAGTCAGACCTTCTAAAGCGAAATATTCCGTCTGCAAAGTAATCATCACGCTGTCGGCCGCGCACAAAGCGTTGATCGTCAATACCCCCAAAGAAGGCGGACAATCTATTAGTATATAATCATATTCCATTCTAAGAAGACGAATCGCGTCTTTTAGCCGAAATTCCCGATTTTCTTCGGCGAGGAGATCCGCTTCCGCGCCCGAAAGATTGATATTAGAAGGGATAATATGCAGATTTTCCAGATCGGTCCTTCTAATACATTCGTTCGCGGAGCATTCGCCGATTAGAAGTTCGTAGGAAGTTTTCGGTAGAGTATTGATTTCCAAACCTAAACCTGAGCCGGAGTTTCCTTGAGGATCGAAATCTACGATGAGGACTTTTTTTCCGATCGCGGCCAGATTGGCAGCAAGATTGATGGAAGTCGTAGTTTTGCCGACACCGCCTTTTTGGTTACTGATCGATACGATCTTTCCCATGTTCTAATTTACTCTCCTTGGCCAGAACCTTCCAAGCCCTAGGGATACCTTGCCTTGGTGAAAGGGCCTTTTTCAAGAACTTAATATGTCGCATCCCTAAAAATTCAAGCGAGGATAAGGGAAGCGTTTTTAGAAGTTGAAATCCTGTGGGTTCCAGTACCGTCTTAACAAGATCTGGATCAAATTCATCTTTCCCGATAAATGGGACATAAATCCCTCCTTGTCTTACCCAGCGACAAAGCACTTCAGCACTCCACGGGAACGGAATAAATCCTCTCGACACCGCTAGGTCCCAATCTCCCTTTCCTTCTTCCGCGCGTGCATACACGCATTTTACACCGTCAATGCGGTTCATTCGAATAAAATCATCGGTTAATGAAAGCTTCCGTTTTTGGGAATCTAATAGTATTACTTTGGGCCGTTCCGAAGGTAGTAAACAGCGGAAAAAAAAACCGGGAATTCCCGGTCCCGTGCCGGCATCCCCCACCTTCCAATTGTTAAGCGAACCTAGTTCTTGACGAATTGAATAAATATGATAAACGGATTCGAGAACATGGCGATCTAAAATCTCTTCCGTGTCCCTCTTTGAAAAGAATCCCCCTTCCTCATTCTTGCCTTCTAGAAACGAAAGAAAAGTGGCGATCAAATCCCAATCAAAAAGCTTTAGAATCGAATCGCTTTCCTGAAGAAACCTATAACGAACGGCAGCCTGTATCCCTAACGAATCGTGACTGAATTTCACCTTCGGCCGATCCGATTCCGTCATTCTTTACCTTGGAGAATTTGATTGTATTCGATTATGGTTTTGAATAAAATTTCGATTCCCATTTTTAATTCACCGACGGTCATGCTTTCATTCTTTCCGTGAATGCCGTCTATCTCTTCGGAACTTAATAAAGCCGGAATGAGTCCATAGCATTTCAATCCGATGGTTCGCAAGTAGGAACTATCCGTCGTGCCGGGAGAAAGAAACGGAGCTGCAATCGATCCAGGTTCGACTGATGTACTGATCCCCGCCAGGACTCGAAAAAGAAGGCCATCGACCGGAGAACTTGTTCCCGGCTCTAAATGTCTCGCGGTTACTTCTACTCCGTATTTTTCTCCAAGAGTCTTAATTTCCTCAAAGAGTTTCCGTTCATCCTGACCCGGAAGAATTCTGATGTCAATGGATCCCGTAGTTTCAGAAGTGATGACATTGATTCCGATCGGATGACTATCGATACCCGTAATACTGACCGTGTTTCTTGTCATCGCTCGCAGATGTCGATTGGAGTTTATGACTCCTTTCAGTATCAAAAAAAGCAAAGGATTTCGAGAGCGTTTTAATACGAACGAGTTCGGAAACGGACTAATATTTCCTAGGGAAAAAAAGAAGGCCGCGGTTTCATCGCCCAAAATAGTCTTGTCTCCTATCTTCTGAACTTCCTCCAAAAAATCCACCATCGACTTAGCCGCATATTTTAATGGAGGAGTGCTCCCGTGGCCTGCATCGGCTTTCGTTTTCAAGTCCAACCAAACCGCACCTTTTTCCGCATTTTGAATATTAAAAACCTTGGAACCTTTGATTGCTATATCTCTCGAACCTGTTCCGCCTTCGTTCAATACGTATTCATAACCGTTAAATAAATCTCTATGATCCTTTATTAGGAAACGAGCGCCGTGAAGCGAACGGCTCTCTTCATCCGCAAAGGCCAGAAACATTAGGTTGCTTGCCAACGGAATCTTATACTCGTGCGCTAGTAAAAAAGCATACAGTTCCATTATACCGAGACCTTTGACGTCGACTGCACCTCTACCGTAAATGCGATCTCCTTTTCTAAGTCCGGAAAATGGAGGTTCGATCCATTCTTTCGCTTCGGCTTCGACGACATCGATATGGCTTGTTAAGATCAGACCACCCTTTGATTGATCTTTACCCTTCAGTTCCGCGACGATAGAGGCTCTTTCCAGTTTCCCCGGAAATTCTATAATGCGAGAATGGATTCCGCGCTTATCAAAAATTGATTTTAGAAAGAGAGCTCCTTCCCTTTCCCTTCCTCGGACCGTTGCGATTCTGATATAAGTTTGGAGATCCTTTGCGGCATCTTCGCTGATTTTATCGTAATCTAATTTTGGAAATTCGGCTTTAGGAGTTATCGGGTTGATCCCGCGCTCCGTAAAAATAATCGTATAAAACAGGAAAATTCCCAGCAATCCGAGAAATCCCAATCCTATTTTTTTTAGGGACATAGTGCCTTTCCTTGGAAGTGATTCAGGATCTGTTTTCGCGTTTCGGGCTTCTCGATAACGTTGCCCGTGGTTTAACAAACGTTCTAGTTCGCATCGAAACTTATCCTAACTCGATCCCACTGCAAGGAGAATTCTTATCCGTATTTTGACACCCGAAATGGAATAACGGAAAAGCTTATTAATGTTTTTATAGAAACGCCGATGTGTCTAACAAGAGGGTATTCATACATGTTCCGTATCGGATTCTTTACTTTAATCGTTCTTTTTGCGTCGTCGCTCTATTCGTTCACTCCGGGAAAATGGTCTCACACGGATCGCTATGTTATCGGTTCGGAAAAAGGAGGTCCCGCTCAGGAGGTCGTCAAGAACGCGAACGGAAAGGTCATCTATATTGCGAAATACTTGTACGACGAATCCGGAAAACTAGTCAGGGAAGATTATATTTCCCAAGACGGGAAGTCCGACGGATACACGAAGTTTTCGTATAAGGACAAGAAAGTTCAAAAAGAAGAACTCTTCGATAAAGATGGAAAGAACGTAGAGACAAAGTCGTTCGCGTATGATAAGAACGGTGTTCTCTCTTCCGTAGATCTCTTTGATCAAAACGGGAAACTCATTTTAAAATGTACGATCCTATCCTGGGGTGAAAACGGCCTGATCAAAGATGCGCAAACCGATTGGACCGATTCCAAAGAAGTCGAACGTTTCTCCATCGTAAAAGATTCTAATAAGCCCGGACTTTATCAGCAAAACATTTATAACGAAGATAAACAACAAGTAGCTTCCACGATTCTTACGTTCGACAAAGACGGAAAACTTATCAGCCGCATGAACGTGCAGGGAAATTTAGAACGATTAAATCGGATGATCTGGGATAATAATAACCGCTTACAGCAATTTACTTTTCTAATAAAGCAAGGAGACAAATGGGCGCTCGAAAAAACCCATGAGTTAGTTTACGGAAAATGATCGGAATCGATTGATTCATTAAAAACTCTCCTATAAATTTGCCCGCAATACCGCGGGCTTTTTTATAGGATCCCGTTTCACGTGAAACGGTTACGGAAGACAGAACATTGGCGAGCCGGGTTTCCATGCTCTGGATAAAGACTCTTGCATTAACAGTGGATTTTTCCTCCATCTCTACAGCATTTCTAACTTCGAGCAGCTTCTGTCTAGCGTGAGCAAAGCGAACGCGTCTGTCCTCAGTCTTCTGTCTTCTGAAACCGTTTCACGTGAAACAGTTACGAAGCGAGGTTAGAAAATTACTTCGCAAACTAATTCCATAGGGATAAAACTTCGAACAAAGTTTACTCGAAATTGATCCGGACAATTCGACCCGATTACGCTATTTTAAAATTTAACAGAGAGGGTTCTTATGGACAGATTGCTTTATCGATAGATGAATACTCTAAATCTAAGAGGCATAAACAAAATTTTTAGGAATAAAAAAGCCCGCAAAATCGCGGGCCTTAAATACGAGATATTTGAGAATTGATTTAAAGTTTCAATTCATGATTCGAGCTTTCTTTCAATTTATACCGCACTCAATCGCTTGCCCTTAATATAAAACAAAAGCATATCGATATCACTCGGATCGACACCGGAAATTTGCGCTGCCTTTTCCAGGTTGAGCGGGCGATGCTTGCTCAATTTTTGAATCGCTTCTTTCTTAATTCCCGGGACTATATTATAATCGATATCCTCAGGAATGTTGGTCAACAAAAATCTCTTCTTCCACTCAATGGTATCCTGCTCTCTCTTAATATAACCTTCGTATTTAACTTCCATCTCGATCACTTTCTTATCTTCGAAAGATAGGGAGTCCGATTCAGGAACGAAAAAGGCAATGTCTTCGAAGGAAATTTCGGGACGCTTTAAAAAAGAATCCAATTTGGATCCGTATTTAAAACCCGTAATCGATTTTCGCTCCAACAACGATTCGAATTCCGGCGTGGGCTTTAACGGGAGAGATTGTATCCTCTCTTTTACCTCATGAACTCGCCGATATTTCTCCATCATTCTTCGATACGCATCTTCCTTTATCAAACCCATCTTGAAGCCGTATTCCATGAGTCTTTGATCCGCATTATCCTGCCTAAGCAAGAGTCGATGTTCCGCTCTGGAAGTGAACATTCTATAAGGATCCTCGACACCTTTATGTACTAGATCATCAACAAGCACGCCGATATACGATTCATTCCTGGAGAATAACATCGGAGTCTCGCCGCGCAACGAAGAGAGGACACTGTATGCCGCGACTAATCCTTGTGCAGCCGCCTCTTCGTACCCCGTTGTCCCGTTAATCTGACCCGCGTGGTATAGTCCTTTGATCTTCTTCGTTTCCAAAGTCGGTTTTAACTCGGTCGGATCTACGTAATCATATTCGATAGCGTATCCGGGACGTAAGATTTCTGCCTCCTCAAGACCGGCAATCGAACGAACTAATTTCCATTGTACTTCTTCGGGAAGGCTAGTCGAAACTCCGTTTAAATAAATCTCCTTAGTATCATATCCTTCAGGCTCTAGGAAAACTTGGTGTCTATCTCTGTCCGCAAATCTAACGATTTTATCTTCGATAGACGGGCAATAACGAGGCCCCGTAGATTTAATTTGGCCGGAATACATCGGAGAAAGATGAATGTTTTCATTAATGAGGCGATGCGTTTTCTCATTCGTGTATGTGATATAACAAGGGATCTGTCTTCGGGTGATCTTTTCGGTAGAGAAGGAAAACGGAGAGGGATTCGGATCTCCATCTTGGACGACCATCTCGGATAGATTCACGGAATTTCTATGTATACGCGGCGGAGTTCCGGTCTTCAAACGTCCTAATTTTAAATCGTATTTAGCAAGAGATTTAGAAAGTCCTTTAACCGTCGGTTCTCCGAAGCGGCCATTTTCGTTTTGATACGTTCCAATATGAACGATGGAGGATAAAAATGTCCCCGTCGTTAGAATAACATTACCGGTAAAAATTTCAAAACCTCTCCCTGTCCGGACTCCGACGATCGCATCGTTTTCAATAAGCAGATCTTCCACAGTATCCTGACGAATCGAAAGGTTTTGGATTTCCTCCAAAGTGTGCTTCACTTTTAACTGATATTCTTTCTTCTCCGCTTGCGCTCGAGGAGCCCAAACGCTCGGGCCTTTGGAGGTATTTAACATTTTAAACTGTATGCCGGTTGCATCGATCACTCGACCCATCAAGCCGCCAAGTGCATCCAATTCTCGAACCATATGTCCTTTTGCGATTCCACCGATGGCTGGGTTACAAGACATCTGACCGATGGTATCTAAGTTCATCGTAATTAAAAGAGTTCTTGCGCCTCCTATCGATGCGACATAGGCAGCTTCGGCGCCGGCGTGTCCTGCTCCTACCACTACGCAATCGAATTTATTCGGAAAAAAAGAAGATTCCATACGTCCTTTAGACTCTATCTGCATAACTCATTCGTTTCGTTTAGATGATTAGTCGACAGCGAAACCCATGCAAAGAATCATGTAATCATTAATATCCTTTCAGGTTCCCTGTAATGCCCGAATCTATCAAGAAACTCTCCTACTTTGAGGGAAAAATAGTCCCCGAAACGGAAGCTAATATCAATATCAAGACGCATGCCTTGCAATACGGCACCACTGTCTTCGGTGGAATTCGAGGGTACTACGATGAAGCATCCGAAAATCTGTACGTTTTTAGAATTCTAGATCATTACAAAAGACTCGTGAACTCAACGAAAATCATGCAGCTAGCATGCAAAAAGACTCCGGAAGAACTTAGGGACATAACCCTGGACTTACTCAAGCAGTCCGGATACAAACGGAACGTTTATCTTCGTCCGTTCGTCTATACCTCGGCTCTTCAACTATCTCCCAGATTTCACGATGTTCCCACGGAAATTGCGATCTATGTATTGGAGCTCGATGATTATCTGGATACGAAACGCGGGCTAACCACTATGGTATCGAGCTGGAGAAGATTCGATGATACTGTGATTCCGACTCTCTCCAAAGTTTCGGGAGGTTACGTTAACTCTGCGCTTGCAAAATCCGAAGCGGTTCAAAACGGATATGACGAAGCTATCTTCCTAGACGGTCGCGGTTTTGTCAGCGAAGGATCTGCCGAAAATATTTTCCTAGTAAGGGATGGTAAGATATTAACTCCGTCGATCTCTTCGTCGTTACTCGAAGGAATCACTCGCCGTTCGGTATTGCAAATCGCAAAAGATTTAGGTTACGAAATTATAGAACGGGAAATCACGAGAAGCGAGTTGTACATAGCCGATGAGATTTTCTTTTCCGGGACGGGAGTTCAGATAGCATGGGTCAGCCAGGTGGATCGGAGAATCATCGGCACGGGAGAAATGGGGCCGATCACTCAAAAACTTCAATCAACATTCTTTGAATTAGTGAAGGGAAGAATCCCGGAATACAAACACTGGTTGACCCCCGTATATTGAAAAAGTTCTAATTCCGACATGGGCATAAGCTTTGGTATCGAAGAAATTCAAGGTCAAGAGAAGGCCCTCGTCTTTCTAAGAAAATACGTTCTTCGCCCGGATTTAATTCCACCGCTCTTAGTTTTTCACGGTCCGGAAGGAACGGGAAAAGAAGCCGCAGTTGAAAGATTCATCCGACACGTATTATGTTTAGAAGGAACGTCTTGCGGCATTTGCCCTTCCTGTAAAGCGTTCATGCATCATACTCATCCGGATATCGTATGGTTTCCTGCGGATAGAAATAAGCAAATCTCGATCGGTAGTGAAGACAATCCCGAGGAGTTTACGATTCGATGGCTTATCAGAACGAGATTGTATTACAAACCTCACGTTTCTAGATTACGCTTCATAATTATCCCCGACGCATCCATGATCGGCAACGAGGCCGAGACCGCTCTTTTAAAATCCCTGGAAGAGTCCCCGACCTTTACTAGATTCATCTTTCTCGTGGATTCATTAGATTCTTTGAAAGAAACTATCGTAAGCCGTGCTGTCTGCATTCCGTTCGGGTATCTTCCTCAGGAAATCGTTCGTAAACTTCATCAAAAAGAAGGAAAAGAATACTTTTCCTTCCAAGGCGGAAGTATGGAAACGTTCGATTGCCCCAAAGAGGCATTGGATTTAGTCCTTTCGAAAATTTCAGATCGGGCTCAAACCCCATTACATCTTTTGCATTTGGAAGAATGGATCCTGAATTATAAAGACGATCATCCCGAATGGAAAGAGGGGTTTTCTTTTAAGGACTTTCTGGATTTAGTAAGCCTGGTACTACTTCAGGAGTTCTCTAAATCGTCATTTGAAGAGAACTTTCCTAAGTTAGAAGCGATTTTTAGATTCAAAGAAAACCTTCATCAGAAAATCCACGGACAAGAGAATATAATTTTCTCTAAACTCATTCATGAACTCAGCGTTCTCTCTAATCGTTAAACGATCTTACATAAAATTATGTACGACAAAAAAAGACCATTCACCTAACGAACATTAGGTTTTACTACTCGGATCATTGCTAATTATGTAAGTGACATAATATTTTATCTATCCCGAATCTCTTTTGTTTTTCCTAAGGATTCTAAAAGGATTCCCGAATTTTCATTTGTAGGTCACCCTCCCCGGAAAAATAGTGTATTCTCGTCGGGAGATATTTGCTTTCGTCGACTTCCCCAGAATTTTATTTTTTTCCGGTGCAGTTCCGAGTCATACGGAAACAAAGCGGCCGGCGGATCAGGAACTTAGAACTTTATAGGAGTGTTTTGCTTGGACTCAAGCTGGAAGCGTATACTAGACGAAGTATCTAAGGAAATTCCGCCGACTTACTTCGATAAATTCATCCACACGCTTCAGTTAGATAGCTTGACCGATGATAAATGCATTCTTGTTGCTCCTTCTTCCAATATAAAAACCCACGTAGAGAAGAAATACCAAGCCTATATAGAAGATGCTATCTTCAAAACGACTGGGACAAGAATTCCTGTCGAGTTGGTGCTCGAATCTTCGACGGGCTTACAACTCGTATTGAAAGAAACTTTTAGAGACAAATCATATTCGTTCAACCAGGATTATACTTTTGATACATTCGTAGTAGGAAACTCCAATCGCCTTGCATATAGCGCCGCCATCGAATGTGTCCGCAATCCGGCGGAGATTAATCCTTTCTATCTTTTCGGTAAAGTAGGTGTCGGAAAAACGCATCTACTACATGCGATCGGTTCGGAGATCACCAAAAAGGATCCGTGGAAAACCGTTCACTACATCGATATTAAAACGTTCATGAGCGAGTTTCTATTTGCCCTACAATCAAGGGACGCGATAGAATCCTTTAAGATAAAGTATCAATCATATAATTGTTTACTAATCGACGATATTCAACTTTTAAATACGGGTGCGGAAAAAACGCAGGAAGAATTCTTTACCATATTTAATTTTCTATTCGAGCGCAAGAGACAGATCGTGATAGCTTCCGATCGGCCGAGTTCGGAACTCCCGATTCAAGATAGATTAAAATCTAGGTTCGTTACGGGCGTTCAAGCGGACATACAACCTCCCGATAGGGAAATCAGAATCGGTATACTGGAAAAACAGAGCAGAATTCTTAATCTGGGACTCTCCAAAGAAGCGATAGAATTAATTGCAGATCTTATTCAAGACGACACGAGGACGTTGCTCGGAGCTTTAAATGATCTCGCGTTGCATAAAAAAACTTTCTCACACCTTTTCTTTACCTCTTCTATGATTGAGGAAATCCTTAAAAATAGGATATTTCGGAAAAAAAACCTTCAATTAAGTCATGATAAAGTGATCGAATTCGTTTCAAATTCTTACAGTTTAGATCCGAAAGAAATAATGGGAAAGAGCCGCAAAAAGGAACTCATTGTACCTCGACATCTTTGCATGTACATTCTTTATAAAAGCTATCGATTGAGCAAAAGTCAGATCGGACGAATTTTCGGCGGGGAGCATACGACGGTGATACACGCTGTCCGCAAAATTGAATCCCTTATAAAAGAAGATAAAAACTTCTCCGATAAAGTGAACGAAATTCTTTCGCGCTTCCAATTCCAATAAAATTCAAAAATCGATTCACAACAAAAGAGACATAATATAGAAATTAAATTGTAAATAACATCTAAATTAGACGCATATAATATGTCTATAAGACATAAGCCTTAATTACTGTCTCATCAACTCAAACTTATCTACCGTTGCTATCATGAACGAGGGTGGTTTTTTCCATCCCTGGGAAATTGTACTTTCCAATAAATATGCGACATATTTCCCTATTCTCTTAAGCTACATAGTTTTTTACATACTTACAGGTACAAGTACAACAACAGTACTTATATAATAACCTTATATATATAGCTTAATATATTTTGAAAAGGAGTAAGGGAATTGAAGATTAAAGTGAACACCTCGGAATTCCTAAAATCAATTCATGCCGTAGAAGGCGTTATATCCGCCCGCGAAATTAGATCTATATTATCAAATCTTAAATTAGAAGCGGAAGGATCCACGGTTTCTATTTCTGCGACGGATCTCGAGATATCCATTAAAACTTCTTTAAGTGCCGAAGTTCAGGAATCGGGAAGTATTTCTTTACCTGCAAAACAGTTATCAAGTATCTTTAAAACGATACACTTTGAGGAAGCGTTATTATCCAAGAATGATACCGAAATCGATTCGAGCATAACTTATATAACGGATGCCACGAAAAAGAACGATTACAAAACCAAATTAAATGGAATGGATGCAGAAGAAATAAAAACCATTTCGAAAGTGGATCCTTCTATTATCTCCGAGTTCCCGACCGCTCTTGTCGGCGAGATGATCCGTAAGACCGGATATGCAATCGCACATGAAGATCAACGTTATATCTTTAACGGCCTTTATATGGTTCCGAAGGAGGACAAATTAATTTTTGCGGTGACCGACGGTAGAAGGTTATGCAAGATAGAAAGAAATTTATCGTCCCCTTTAAAATTTAAAGAAGCGGTTATTATTCCTGCAAAAGCGATCCGTGAAATATCGAAAATGATTACTACTGCGGAAACGGGGAAAATAGGAATCGTAGACAATCAAATCTATGTGAACGCGAATAATATAGAATTATTATGTAAGCTGATCGAAGGGAATTTTCCTAACTATGAACAGGTCATTCCTAAGAGCTCTAAATTCTTCGCATTAATTCCGAAGGAGAATTTTCAAATCTACTTGCGGCAGGCTTTAATCGCCGCAGAAGAGCCGACACGCCAGATTAGATTGACTTTTTCTAAAGACAATTTGAATTTTTACGCTCAAACCCAAGGTGTTAATGAAGTAAGTATTAACATGCCGATCGATTATTCAGGGGATGAGATTACGGTCGCGTTTAAAGGAGAATATTTATCCGACGTATTCAAATCCATAGACGATAACGAATTCAGGATAGAATTCAGCGATTCCAGTTCACCCGTGGTTTTCAAAGATCCTTCTGATCCGGACTTTATTTCGGTAATAATGCCGATGAAGATATAAGCCTAAAAGAGAATGTTTTTACGAAGCCTTAGGCTTCTCAATTTTAGAAATCATGAAAGTGTTAGCTTGGATTTCGATTCCAGGCTGATTTTTTTTGTGGGTGAAAATGGGGAAGGAAAGACCAATCTCTTAGAAGCGATTTCCATCGTTTCGTGGCTAAAAAGTTTTCGAGAATCAGAAGACGGAAATTTAGTTCGATGGAACGAGGACGGTTTTTATATAAAGGCGGAGATCGAATCGGATCATAAGAAAGATATTCTGGAAATCGGATATTCTAAGAAGCCGACTATTCGTAGAAAACTTAAATTCAATCAGGAAGAGATTAAAAAGAGATCCGATTTGGTTGGAAAGTTTATAACCGTCCTAATGACCCCGCTGGATTTGCAAATTGTAGAAGGAGGTCCGGTCGAGCGAAGAAGGTTTTTAGACAGTTTTTTGTCCTCTTTCGATCGTTCTTACCTCGATGATCTCATTGAATATAATAAAATTCTTAAGCACCGCAATGCTCTTCTCAAATCCGGCTCTCGAGATGCAAGTTTGTATTCCGTCTGGAATTCCAAATTAGTCGTGAAAGGCGGAATTTTGTACCGTAAAAGAAAGGATTTAATTCACGAATTAGATAATCTCTATCAGGTTAATTTAACTCTATTAAGCGGTGGGAAGGATAATTTACAGTTGCGCTATAAACCTAGTTTTACCGACGAGCAAGAATTCGAAAACCTACTTGTTCGAAATCTTTCTAGAGACCAAAGACTCGGCTACACCTCCGTCGGAATTCATCGCGACGATATGTTCATAGGAACAAACGACATGGATATTATGGATTTTGCGTCGCAAGGACAAAAAAGAAGCACCGTCATTTCCTTAAAGGCAGCTTCTTTTGAATACTATAGAAAAATTTTAAAAATCACGCCTGTACTTTTAATAGATGACGTTATCCGAGAATTGGATGTTAAACGAAGAGAATATTTCGTTGAACTCGTTTTAAACGCGGGGCAAGCATTCTTTACGACGACCGATCTGGAAGGGATTTCCGATTATGTGGGAAGATTACAGGATCGAAAACAGGTTTTTCTAGTTCGGAACGGTGAGGTCCAGGCGATCCATGGATAATCCCGGTAAACCGGATAAAGTAGAAATCGACGAATTCAAGGGACTCCTTGAAAGCCTCGGCTGGACCGAAGCCAATTTACTTACGCAAATTTCCTTGAGAACTCTTGCCCAAAGATGGTCAGATATAGTAGGGCCGATCTTTGCGAATCAATCCGAGCCGTCCGCTATTTCGGGGGAAACGTTAATCGTAATCGTTTCGCATGCGGCCTATAAACAAGAACTTTTATTTTTGAAATATCGAATTCTTTCGTTGTCAAAACGCTATTTAGGTCGGGACACCGTACGTAAGCTGGAAGTTCGAGTCGGCAGTCTATCGAAAAATACAAAAAAAAAGACGGGCATAGAACGAACTAGTAACGGAATCAACGGCAAAGATGATCTACTCGCAATCGCCGAAAAGGAAGCGGATCCAGAAGCGCGAAAACGCCTTTTAGAGCTAATTGAATACCTTTGACGAACTTCTAATCTTTCCTAGCATTAAAGCGAATTTCCTTGCCTCCCTAGCGTTTTCGGGAAAACTATTCCTAGATCCTGGAGGACCAAGGTGACTCAAATAGACAATAGTTACAGCGCTGGCCAAATTAAAATTTTAGAAGGTCTAGAAGCTGTCCGCAAACGTCCCGGGATGTATATAGGTACGCAGGATGAAAGCGGCCTTCATAAAATGGTCTATGAGGTCGTGGATAATTCTGTGGACGAAGCAATGGCCGGCCATTGTACGGAGATCACCATCTCCATTTTACCGGATAATATAATCGAAGTCAGAGATGATGGCCGAGGAATTCCGACCGCCATTCATCCCGATAAAAATATATCTACTATCGAAGTCGTTATGACAATCCTGCACGCCGGCGGTAAATTTGAGAACGACGCGTACAAAGTCTCCGGCGGGTTGCACGGGGTAGGGGTCAGCGTCGTCAATGCCCTTTCCGAATGGTTGGAAGTAGAAGTCTACCAGCGCGGAAAAATACATTATCAAAAATATGCTAAAGGAATCCCGCAAGGCCCCGTAAGTATCATCGGCGATTCCGAAGCGCGCGGAACGGTTGTCCGTTTTAAACCGGACGCGACCATTTTTACTACGACCGAGTTTCAGTATGATGTATTAACCACTCGTTTTCGAGAACTTGCCTTCCTGAACAAGGGCTTGAAACTTATCGTTAAGGATACAAGGAAGGCGGAAATAGAGGAACACGATTTTCTGTTCGACGGTGGAATCGTATCTTTCGTGGAATATCTAAATGAAAATAAACACCCTCTACACAAAACGATTCACTTCGAAAGAAATAAAGACGATGTAGTCGCGGAAATCGCCATTCAATATTCGGATACGTATTCGGAGAATATATTCTGTTTTACGAATAATATCAACAATAGTCTCGGCGGGACTCACTTGGAAGGATTTAGAGCCGCCTTAACGCGAACTCTAAACGACTTTCTTAAAAAGGATCAGCAATTAGTAAAAAAGCAGCCGACGGGATTATCCGGAGACGATTTAAAAGAAGGACTAACCGCGGTAATTTCCGTAAAGATTCCCCAGCCTCAATTTAACTCTCAGACGAAAGAAAAATTGGTTAATGCCGAGATAAAAGGAATCATGCAGACCTTAACCGGCGAAGGGTTGTCCCTTTTCTTCGAGGAAAATCCTTCGGTAACCAAGAAAATATTAGAAAAATGTATTCTAGCGGCTAAAGCTAGGGAGGCTGCAAGGAAAGCGAGAGACCTAACCCGAAGAAAGACCGTTCTTGAAGGAGGAGGTCTTCCCGGAAAATTAGCGGATTGTTCCGAAAAAGATCCTGCAGGCTCGGAGTTGTATATAGTGGAAGGGGATTCTGCCGGCGGCTCCGCAAAACAAGGAAGAGATAGGAATTACCAGGCCATTCTTCCTTTGAAAGGTAAGATTCTTAACGTTGAGAAATCGAGACTGGATAAAATCCTAGGAAACGAAGAAATCAGGACCTTGGTCTCCGCTCTGGGAACAGGGATCGGTGAAGATGAATTCAATATAGATAAAATCCGCTATCACAAAATTTTTATTATGACTGATGCGGACATAGACGGATCGCATATTCGGACTCTATTGCTTACATTCTTTTTTCGTTATATGAAAGCCGTTATCGAAAAGGGATTCCTATATGTGGCACAGCCTCCCTTGTACTTGATAAGGCATGGAAAAACGGCGACGTATCTATATTCGGATAAAGAAAAGGAAGAATATCTGAAAACTATAGGAACGGATAAAGCCGTAATTCAACGCTATAAAGGACTTGGTGAGATGAATCCGGAACAACTTTGGGAAACGACAATGGATCCCGAAAAACGCGTCGTACTTAAAGTAAAACTCGATGATTACGTTGAGGCGGAAGATACCTTTAATATACTTATGGGAGACGAAGTAGTCCCGAGACGTAGGTTCATAGAGGTAAACGCGGCGAAAGTTGCGAACCTAGACCTCTGATATATAGAAAGATAGGAGCTCTAAAAGCGAATGAGCCAAGAGATGGAAAATGAAATAAAAACCCTAGGGTTTAGTCCCGCGTCAAGGCCCGATATAGGCGAAGCGCTGAAGAACGGCGTGCGGGTAATTCCGGTTGAAATAGAAGATCAGATGAAGGAGGCCTATCTAGGATACGCGATGAGCGTAATCGTCGGAAGGGCCCTCCCCGATGTACGCGACGGACTAAAACCCGTGCATAGAAGAATTCTCCATGCAATGAATGAGCGAGCCTGGAGAAGCGATCGGCCTTACGTAAAATGCGCAAAAATTGTCGGGGAAGTCATCGGTAATTACCATCCGCACGGTGATAGCGCCGTTTATGACGCTCTCGTGAGAATGGTCCAAGAATTTTCCTTGAGAGTTCCATTAATCGACGGTCAGGGAAATTTCGGATCGATTGATGGCGATAATCCTGCCGCTTATCGATACACCGAAGCCCGTCTCGAAAAAATCGCCGAAGAACTTTTACGAGATATCGAAAAAGAAACCGTAAACTTCTCGCCCAACTTCGATGATACGAAAGAGCAACCGGACGTTCTTCCCGCCAATTTTCCGAATTTATTAGTCAACGGATCTTCCGGAATAGCTGTGGGAATGGCCACTAATATGCCTCCGCACAATTTAAAGGAAACGATCGAGGCGGTAGTTTCCGTGATTCGGAATCCCGATATTACGATTCCGGAATTGTTAAAAATTATGCCCGGCCCCGATTTTCCGACCGGTGGCATCATCATCGGCGGGGAAGGATTGCTTTCCGCTTATCATACCGGTCGGGGTTCGATTCGGATTCGTTCCAAAGTGGAGATAGAGGAAAACAAAAAAGGTAGGGAGATTATCGTCGTAACCGAAATTCCTTATCAAGTTAATAAGCGAACTCTTCTGGAAAGAATCGGCGAGCTGGTAAATGAAAAGCAAATCGAGGGAATATCGGAGATCTTGGACCTATCGGATCGAAAAGGAATACGTGTCGAGATTCATTGCAAAAAAGATTCCAACGCACAGGTCATACTAAATCAACTCCTTAAACTGACTCAGCTTCAGATAAGCTACGGGATTACTATGCTTGCGATTTTGGACAACAAGCCCAAGATCTTTAACTTAAAAGAAATTTTAGTCGCTTATTCGATCCATCGAAAAGAGGTCATAGTACGAAGAACACAATTCGATCTCGATAAGGCGGAGAAGCGCGCGCATATTTTGGAAGGCTTGAAAATAGCCCTCGAAAATATAGAAGAAGTCATAAAAGTGATCAGGGCCTCTAAGAACGCCGCCGAGGCGAAAGAGCAATTGATGCTACGCTTCGTGCTATCGGACGTTCAAACCGACGCGATATTGGAAATGAGACTTCAGAGATTGACGTCTTTAGAAGTTCAAAAAGTCATAGACGAATTAGAAGAAGTTCGATTATTAATCTTGGATTTGAAAGACATTCTATCCAATCCTGTAAGAGTTTCCGATATCGTTTGCACCGAATTGCAGGAAGTTTCCGGTAAATTCGGAAATAAAAGAAAAACCGAAATTAGTTTAGAAAGCGTCGAGTCTTCGACTTTCAATGCCGAGGATCTGATAGCGGACGAAGAAATCGTTATCCAGATAACCTACGATCAATTCGTTAAGCGTTTACCGATCGATACGTTTAAGCGGCAACGCCGGGGTGGAAAAGGAATCCAGGGCCTTTCTCAGAAACGGGACGATGTCGTCAAGATCATGAGATCGGCGATGACTCACGACAGCGTTATGTTTTTTTCCAATATCGGAAAAGTTTATATGATGAAAGCATACGAACTTCCTCAGGCTTCAAAGGAAGCACGCGGTAAATCCTTAAAGGCAATTATAGGTCTGGGCGAAAATGAATATATATCTTCCGTATTCACTTTCCGGGATGAAGATAAGGGAAAGGATCTTCTCTTAGTAACGCGTAGAGGTTTTATTAAACGCGTAGAGTTGTCCGAATTCGGGAATGTAAAAAAATCGGGCATCATTGCGATCGGCCTTCGCGACGGAGACGAGTTGATTACGGTAGAGTCGGTCGTTAAGGGCGATGATGTGATGATTTTTTCAAGAAAAGGTTTGGCTCTCCGGATAGAAATGGATACCATTCGAGCCCAGGGACGAGCCGCACAAGGCGTAACCGGAATGCGATTGGGCGGAGACGATGCTATTGTAGGTCTTTCTAAAGTAGTCGAGGGAGACGATATTTTCGTAATCTCCGAGAACGGCTATGGAAAGCGTTTGGGTTTTGAAGAATTCTCCACCAAAGGACGCGGCGGTAAAGGAATGGCTTTCTTAAAGGTCGGGGAAAAGAACGGAGCCGCAGTCGGAGTTAGTTCAGTCGGAGCCGATGACGAGATTATTCTGGTCACTCAGCAAGGAATGGTTATCCGTACGGAAGCGAATCAGATCTCCAAGATGGGCCGTACGGCTGTCGGGGTTCGTGTGGTCGATATTAAAGATAATGATCGCGTCCAAGATTGTACCGTAATCGGCGAAAGTAAGGAAAAATGATCCGCGTCGGGTCGGTCGAAATTCCGGGATGGTTCGCTATGTCGCCGATGGCGGGCATCAGCGATAGTCCGACTCGAACGATGGCAAGACGTTTTGGATCCGCATTCTCTTATACCGAATTCGTTTCGACGGATAATTTGGCGGTTGGCTCAAAGAAGGCGATTTCTTTATTACGATTTCGTGAAGAAGAAAGGCCTGTAAGTTTTCAAATTTTCGGCAACACGTTGGAAATTATAGTCGAAGCTGCCAAAAGAATTCGGGAATTAAATCCTGATATTATAGATTTGAATATGGGTTGTCCGACTAAGAATGTATCAATGAGAGGGTCCGGGGTAGGCCTACTAAGAAAGCCGATCTACGCCGGAAAGATCATCGAAGCATTACGTAAATCGCTGGATATTCCGGTCACGGCCAAGATTCGATTGGGATGGGATGATACTTCACGAAATTATATGGAAGTATCTCGTATCTTGGAAGAATCCGGTGTGCAGGCCATTTCCGTCCACGGTCGTACAAAAGAAATGGGTTATTCCGGAAAAGCCGACTGGGATGCGATTGCCGATATAAAAGCGGCGAGAAACGTTCCGATTTTCGGTAACGGGGACGTGATTTCCTATTCGGATGCATTGCATAAAAAGAATACTTACGGAGTCGATGGAGTCTTAATCGGTAGAAATTCGATCGGAAATCCTTGGGTATTCTCCGGAATAGATCGGCAGAATATAGATGTCTCGGAATCGGTCAGCGTTTCATTGATGCATTTGTCATTGATGGTAGAAACGTTCGGAGAAAAATTCGGCATAATTTTGTTTAGAAAACATCTGATCCGATACTTTCAAGGAAAGGAGAATTTTATTCCGATCCGAGTCGAATTATTGAAGGAGGAAAATTTTGAGAGGATAAAAAGTCTACTATTAACCTTGGATTCCTCTTTCTCGAAGACCTGTGTCGCTTAATCTCTTTTCCGAATACTTTCGAACCTCCTAGATTCAATTAAGCAAAAATCAATCGAGAGAATTCATTTTCCCATACGGACGAAGGTAAAAAATAACTATAAAACTTAATCTTCCCGATTACGTCCTTGACCGGCTTAGGAATGAGATTGACAGGAATTTTGATTCATCCCTCATTATGACTTCCATAAAGGAGTATGAGACCAAATGAAAATAACGAGTAATATTCTAGGTGCTCTTGTCGTTTTTAGCATTTTTACTCTAGTCGGTTGTAAAAAAGAGATTCCTTCCCAACAAAATCAAATTGTCGGTACTAAATATTCCGGCTGGGATCAGTGGATTTATAAGAAGCCGGGCAGTACGAATAAAGCCGACCAGGCAACTCTCGTTTACGGAATGGAAGAAGTTTCAGGAATAGAAATCGTAACTCATGAGGAAACGGATAAGAAGGGAAATAAGATCGTCACGGAATATCTAAAATTAAAAACCGTCGATAATAAGGAAGGATTCGCTCCCGCAAAAAATTTCTTTGACGCGATTCTTTTCGTAGTTTCGGAAGGAGATCAAGCGTTTGCGAAAAATTCCCTGACTTCCCCCTCGAAGGGTAAATTGCAACGCGGTATGTATTGCTTGGAAGTGGAAGCGAGCGGAGATTTCGCTAAAGTGCGATGCTACGGATCCATCGTAAAAGGCGGTAAGCTTACGGATATTTACGATGTTTGGATTCAACCCGCTTCCCCTAATATTTCAAAGGATCCTTTATTAGGAGATAGCTTGCGTAATTTGAGAAATGCCAGTACGAAGTTAATCGAGTCGGCAAAAATTTCGGAAACGGCCAAGCAAGAAGAGTTAAAATCGTCTGCGGCGAAGTTACTTAAATCGGTCGCGGAAAAAGGCGATCAATTTTTGGAAGATGCGAACGCCATAGCTGCCGAATACGGATTAACGTTGAGCGAGCAGTAATCCGAAACCTTCCGCTGAAATCCATCTTTGCATAAAAAAAGCCTCACTTTTTACGGTGAGGCTTTCC
Source organism: Leptospira inadai serovar Lyme str. 10 (assembly GCF_000243675.2). Lineage (NCBI taxonomy): Bacteria > Pseudomonadati > Spirochaetota > Leptospiria > Leptospirales > Leptospiraceae > Leptospira > Leptospira inadai. The sequence continues at coordinate 490,818 of NZ_AHMM02000025.1, forward strand.
TTTATAGGTAAGTTAAAAACCTAGAGAAGATAGTGTTTATTTACCGACTTCTTGAGCTTTCGCAACGAGAGCGTCGCGGCCGCCTGGGAATTTAGCGTAGATAACACACTGACATTCTTCCCAGTTGTCTTTAGAAACGTCTTTTGGATCGGAACCAGCGCCAGTAGCTTTACACTCGTAAACCCCTACACCTTTAACGATACCGGCAGATTGCGAAACGATTACGTTCGCAGTTGCTTCACCGTCAGATACTCCGGAAGCAGATTCGACGGTCTCACCGACCATTTTCTTAACTACATCGGAAGCGCCTTGTAGGCGAGAAGCTTCACGGCAAGTGGATTGCATCATTGCCGGGCTCTTCTTAGCAACAGCCTTAGCGGATGCCCGAGAAGAAAACTTCATGTAGTAATAATCTTTTGGATTGGTGTCCTTTGGAGTTTTCCCGTCGTTTCTTTGTTCAGGGGGTCCGCCCCAGCCTTCGAAAGACCATCCGCCGTCACCAACAGAGGTAGCATCCTTTTGCGCAGTGTTAGGCCCGCAATAGGAGAAGAGTACAGCCGCTAGTGAAATAGCGATTAGTTTCTTGATCATCATTTTCTCCTTGATCAGATGGTTTTGAGGAATATATCCATTAAACGGATTCCGCAACCATTTTTAATGAAATGTTTTAAAATTATTTTTTCCAGAGAACTAAGGAATAAAAAATTTCTTCGCAGCGCACAATTGTCAAAAAATTTCTGCATAATTTGCGCCACTCTGTTAATACTTCCGGTTAGCGACGCAATAGCGACGACGATGGCATTCCTTCCAGGGCATTGGGAAGGGATGGCTCCTCAATCGATAGAGGGAACGGGTGAAAAACCGTTCGAGTTGTCTAGATTGGGTCAATTCTATGCAAGCAAAGCCTATTTGATAAAGATCAAAGATACATTTCGAGATCAAAAAGACCCCGATGCGATGGAGTATCTGCGCGCTCAACTGTCGAAAGAGCAATTTCGCGAAGCCTGTTTGCGATTTAAAACGGACTATGTCGTGAGAGACAGCGTCGAGATCCAAAACAAGATAAGAATCGATCGATCCGTCTTCGATTGTAATCTATCTCGTTGGGAAGAATTTTCTTCAATCGGCAAGAAAGATTTGTTCGAAGTATATGAGAAGTTGACCCGGGATTCATTCCCTTTCGTTCCACGGAAGCAAAGTAAGGAAAATAGCGGCAAGGTCCTCAATTCCCCGAATTTACAAATCTTTATGGTGGACGGTTCGTTTTCCTTTGCACCTGAGAGAAAAGAATTTATGTCCCAAATCGAGGCGTTTTCCTGGCGACCCGAAACTCGATTTCGCTTAGCAGTTTTTGGAGAAGGTTATTCCAGGATTTTTCCCGAATCATCCCGCGCAGAATTGAGAAATCAATGGAAAGATTGGAAACCAACCGGTAAATCAACGACCGCTGATCTGGGCAATTCTTTGGTTCGATTGCGTAGAATTCTGGTTTCCGAAGATAAAATGGGAACCAAACCGGATTTATCCGTAATCATACTGACCAATGCAAAAGACGGAAAAAATGATAGCGTCTACCCGGCGGCGATCGAAGCCCTTCGCCAAATCGGATGTAAAGTGACCATTTTATATTCCTCATATTCCGGGCCGGAATCGAGAAGACCGCATAAGGATGCGGTTAGCCGGGGCGCGGACTTTCGTGAGGTTACGTATTTCCAACGAATCGTGACGGCAAGAGATTCCAAAACTCTCGTCTTTCAGGGTGGACGCTTGTACACAACACCGCAGGTTTTAGATCCGAATGCAGAAATCGATGAAACGGTTCGCGAAAAAGTTGAAATGAACGGTTCCTATTCTGCCGGAGAATTTTTAAATCCTTGGGCTCTTTCGGAAATTTACGAAAAAATCCGAAAGGAAAAAGTCATTTCTTCCGAACCGGTCCGCAGTAATTTTTCCATCGTATTGGCTAAATCAATTGCAGGCTCCCTTAAAGATCGGTTTTTAAATTCCGGCAAAAAAGCGTTAATAAAAACCAAAGGAAGAGCTTTTTGGATGCAATTTCCCTCTTTTTTCGAACTATCCGAAGGTAAAAAAGGTGCCTGGAAAGTTACCTTTCTTTCTTCCGCATCGTCGCCCGAGGGGGTCGAAGTACTACCGGAATCGGTTGAGGCGTATCCCTATCCCCCACCAAAGACTTTGGATTGCGATCCTTCGAGCGTAAGAAATTATTTTCAGAATACGGAGAAATCAAAATTCGATTGTTTGGTGAGGGGGGAAATCTTGGAACTCTCCCGTCCCTGATCAGCCAATGGAAGATTTTGAATTCGTTGCTCTGTCGCCCGTAACAAAAAGACTCCTGGATAGAATCCGGCAAACTTCGGCTTCGGAATTACCTGTTCTCGTCTTGGGGGAAAATGGTACGGGAAAAAGTTATGTAGGAAAGTTATTTCATTCCTTTTCAAAACCGCAATTTCCCGGTTTTATATCCATAGATTTCGGATTAGCGGAATCGGAGGGGGAAGCGAACGAAATTTTCTCCAATTTGGAAGGCAAGGATCGAAATCTTATTTTGATCGAAGGGTTTTCAAAATTAGGAAATAATAATCAAGTTCGACTTCTGCAAAAAATCCGGGCCGAAAAAGGCCGAAATCGATACATCCTCGCGGAAACTCCGCCACTCAATGAAAAAGTTCGTCAAGGAATTTTACAGGAATCTCTTTTACTGGAAATTCAAACTTTGCAAGTACAACTTCCCTGCTTGCGAGATCGTAAGGAGGATATTCCGTCCCTAGTCCGTTTCTTTTTAGAGGAAGTAGGTAAGCGATATAATCGTAAGAGTATTAAAATTTCCGAGAAGCTTGGAAACTTTCTGCTCGAATACGATTATCCGGGAAATTTGCATCAACTTCGGAATCTTCTGGAAGGGATGGTTTCCATGCATAATACTAAAACTCTGGACATTAAGCATCTTCCGCCGGAATTATTCGAGACACGATACAGAAACGAAAACGGATTGGAAGTCCGGACCGGTATTCCGTTACGTGACTATGAAAGGGAAATTATTAGAAAGAATTTACTACTCGTAAACGGAAATAGGGAGAAAGCCGCGCGAATACTGGGAATCTCGGAGAGAACAATCTACAGAAAGATCACCGAGTTTGAATTGTACGATCCTGACGACGAAAAAAATTCTCCACCCGCCGGAGAAAATAATAAATAGTGTCTTCCTTTTCGGCTCCGGTTTTAATCTTTCGATTGATATCGATGATGAAGTCGTAGAGTTTGAGTAAATCCTTATCCGAAAAAAGGGAATTTTCCTTTCGCAACCGCCTGAACATATGGCTTTTTCTTCCAGGGGAGTAATTTTGCATTTCCAGTAAATCCGACTGTTCTTTTTCGGAGAGAACAGTATCGTAAAAGCGCGAAATCACTTTAAATTTTCGTAATTTGTCGGTATGATCTTTTAGCAAGGAGAGGAAGAGTAAAAGCGAATCCTTACCGATTCGGAACTTCGAGAATTCTTTTGCAAAACGCAAAGAGTCCCGTTCGAAAAAGAAATCCAGGACTTCAGGTGCGCTAAACTCCGAAGATTGAAACAATACTTCCTTTAAATCCTCCAGCTTAAACGATTTCTTCCCTAAATATAATTTCATTTTTTCAAGATTTTTTAAATAAGAACCGGCGCTGGGATTCACCCTTAAAATAAATTCCTCTTCGGCTTGGTCGTCTAGTTTTACGTCGGCCTCCTTAGATGCTCGGAGCACGGCTTCTCTTCGTTTATCAGGATAGATTTTTCCCGATTTGAAATATTTCGTCTCCGACCCGAATAGGGAGATTAGTTCTTTGGAAATGTCCCAATGATCATAATGGACAAGAACTTTTACCGATTCCGGTAAAGAGGAAAACCGGGTTCGGGTGCCGAGTTTCGATTTACCCTTACCTAATAGCGGTTTGAAAAAATCGGTGCCCGATTTAATTACGAATAACTTTCGTGCCGCGAACATATCCAAATTCATGGCTTCGTTTTGGAACGCTTCCAGGTCTCCGGGCTCCGACACGAAGACCACTACTTCAAATGCGTCACCGGATTTACGAAATGCTTCCCTATAAAGATCGCTGACTAGTCCGAATTCGTACGAGTCTTCGGAAACGACGAACAAAACCTGAGGCAGTTTTTCGATTCCCCCTTTTGCTTTATGGAGAAAGTCCAGGAGATTTTCGTAGGAGGGAGCGGAAGATTCGCGAGTACCGGATACCACAGAAGCATTTTGCGGTTAAATCCGGGTGAGTCAAGCGGATGATCATGGAAATCCGGCTAAAGCTCGAATCGTTTACTGCCGATTCTAGAATTGGAAAGGATAGACTTTCCTTTCCGAAAAAGTATGAAAATTAGCGACGGAATTCAGAGGATTTCTTATCCGGAGGAAGTTCTTACGTACGTGAAGCCGATTTTAAATCGGACGATCGTTCCTCCCGTCGATCCTATAAAGCAGAAAGATTTTTCGAACTTAGGTCAGAATCTAAAGTTTTACGGACCGGAAGGAACTAGCAAAGTCGAGGAATCAAATTCGGCAAAGGGCCGCCTATTCGATTTCTACGCTTAATCCAAATCTGCTCCTCTTATTTTTCCTTTCCCAAAAATTCAGACCAAATCCTATGATATAGGAAAAATTTTCGAATCGGGAATCCCAAAATATTCGTATAAGAGCCCGTAAAGGATCGAACCGGAGAGTGGGGATCTTGAATCCCGTAGGCTCCCGCTTTATCATACGGCTTACACCTTCGAACATACTCTAGAATTTCATCCCGCTTCCAGGGTAAAAAAAGAACTTTGGAAACGTCATAATCAAAAATTTCCTGATCACTATTTCGAATCGCCATACCGGAAAGAACTAGATGCGCGCGATTCGTTAAATCGGTTAGCATAGATATCGCTTCTTCTTCGTCGGTCGGTTTCTGAAGAATCGCTCCGTCTCGAACGACTATCGTATCTGCGGAAACTTGGACATCCAAAGTATTTCGAAGACCCGGACCTAGTTTGGCGATAGTAATTCTTTTCAGATATTCGAGGGAGTCTTCCGTACCGAAAGAAGCTTCATCCACATCGAACACATCCACAAGATAAGAGAGTCCAAGCGAGTCGAAAATCTCGCGCCTTCTTGGAGACCGGGAGCGTAAGATCAGCATTCATCCATGTTTCAAGAAAAGCCTTGCCAGGCACTCCTTTTCCCGGTATCACTGGACGAACGGATTGCAACGATGAAACATTTTCTTCGGATATCTCAAAAATCTTTTGCTATCGGATTTATTCTACTATTAGTCTTTAGCCTTACTTCGAAATCATCGGCTCAAACGGGAACGGCGGCAAATTCGAAGGAGGAAAGCAATAAACATTCCTCCGATTCGACATCCCCTTCAGTAAGCAACCCGAATGCGGACCCGAAATCGAGAGCATACTCGATTAGGAAAAGATCATGGATAGTGCTTCGCTATCTGCGGACAACGTTATTGAATTTCGGAAGAAAAAACGAATGGGATGCGCTCATATCAGAATATTCGAAAGTCGAATCCGCCTTTCAAAGAGGAGAATGGGATTCGGCTTCAGCATCATTCCAGGTCTTAAAGGGAAAATTGGATCAAATAGCGGAGACCCAATCCAAGGATATCTTGGCAAAATCGGATGCGCTGGAAAAGGAACTACAACCGAAAATCGTAGATTTAAAAATAGAGAAGGATGCGGAAGGACGGCAGTACGTTCCCGTCATGGAGAAGCATCTTCAGATTTTTCGCGATACTTGGCTCGCGGGCAAAGGAGAGAGAGAATCCGGTAATCAAGGACAAGGACTTTACTTCGCTAAGCAGGGACTGCTCCATCTATATAAAGCGAAGATACTTTTGGAAAAAACGAAAGAAGGAAAATTGGAACCAGAGGCAAAACTTTCCAAAAATCGCGTTTTAGAGACGGATTATCTTAGCCCAGAAGAGGTAAAATATTGGGATGATTGTCTGGAATTGCTGACCGAGTCCGAAGAAATCCATCGTAAGAAAGAAAAGGAGGCAATTCGGAAAATCTATCAGCAAAGAAGGGGGTCCTTGCCTCCCGGGGCGACACAAGACGGCTCTCCCGAAGCAAAAACGACATCCGGAACCGAAGCGGGAAAGAAATGAATTTTCCTGGTCTGCCTTAAATATCGGAATGCTAGTACGCATGAAAATGCATCGAAACATAATTAATATATTACTAATATCTCTCGTATCGGTTTCATTGCCTGGTTGTCGCGGGATGAATCTACAGAATTTTAGAAATATCACCTTCGACAAGACTTGTAGTTGGTTGGATTTATTTTGCGGAAAAGTGAAGGTCGTTCCGGATTTATCGGATTGCGATCCCTTTCACGAGGAATACGAAGGCTATAGTCATTATATCGATCGAGGCGTTTTAAAAGACGAGTATAAGATTAGAGAGAATCCAAAACCGTCGAAGGAGCCTGTCGATCCTCTGGAACCGCTCCCCAAAAAACGGGAACTGGATCGCGATACTCGCACGGACTACGGGAATAATATGCGATTGGACTCGAAAAAATTATTCGAACGATATGATGTTGCGGCGGGCCGTAAAGCCGACTACAGAAGATCTGAACATCCTTGCAGTCCCGTTGAAGGAGATGGAAGGCCTAAAGTGAATTATTCGGAACCAAGTAAAGAAACAGGTGGAGCAAAATTTTGAGAAACATATTCGATATCAGCGGAAGAACAGTTTTAGTAACGGGAGCTACCCGGGGAATCGGAAGGCAGATCGCGCAGGGATTCAAAGATGCAGGTGCAATCGTATACGGCACCGGATCCTCTTCGGAATCTATTAAACGGCTCGAAGGATCGGGTATAGAAGGATTTCCTGCGGATATTCGGGAAATCGGGGCGATGGATTCCGTCATCGAATCCATCGTAAAGAAGCATGGAAAACTGGATGTTCTCGTCAATAACGCGGGAGTTGCTACGAATTTACCCGCGGCCTTTTTTAAGGAGGAAGATATACAAAATGTTACTCAGACTAATTTTGTTGGTGTTTTCCGTTCCTGTCAGGCGTATTATAAAATACATAAAAAGAAGGGCGGAAATATTATAAATATCGCATCCGTTCTGGGAATACGAGGAACAAAATTCGCCTCGGTGTACTGCGGAACTAAAGGTGCGGTGGTGAATATGACCAGAGCTCTTGCAGTGGAATGGGTAAGTTCCGGTTATCGGGTAAACGCCGTATGCCCGGGATTTATAGATACCGATATGACGGAGATGATCAAGGAGAAGCCGGAAGTTCTGGCTCAAATGAAAGTGAGAATTCCTATGGCTCGATTAGGAAAACCCGAGGATTTAGTCGGAGCCTCGCTTTACCTTGCGTCCGATGCGGCTGCGTATGTAACCGGACAAACTATCGTCGTAGATGGAGGCGTAACCTCTATAATATGATTTTATCCATACACCCAAAAAATCCGGAGAAGAGGATCCTTGGACAAGTTTCGCATAGATTGTCCGAGGGGGGTGTATACATATTTCCGACGGATACCGTTTACGGTTTGATTGCCGACTCTCAATCGCATAGCGGAGTGGAGAAACTTTACAAACTAAAAAATATCCCCAAAAATCAGCCCTTATCGTTGCTCTGCCCTAACATTTCCGTAGCTTCGCATTATATAGAACAACTTTCCAATGAGGCATTCCGTCTAATGAAGCGGATAACTCCTGGACCCTTCACTTTCATAGTGAAGGCGAATAAGCATCTTCCTCGGGTTTCTTTTACCAATCAAAAGGATAAGAATATCGGGATTCGTATTCCGGATTCGAGATATCTTCAGGCCTTAATGGAAATCCATCCGAATCCGCTAACATCGACCTCCGTCTTCATAAAAGAAGAGTTTATTATCGATGTAGAGATGTTGGAAGAGGAATACGGGGACCGCGTCGATGGAATTGTAGACGGCGGCATATTCCAGGTAGAACTTTCCACAATTTTGGACTGCACCGGCGACGGAATTGTGATCACGCGTGAAGGTAAGGGGATGGAATTAGTCGCGAATCTCTAATTCTTTTCCTAAATTCTCCACATAATGTCGGTGCTGGGAGAGATCATGCAAAAAAGGCAATTAGGTAAAAGCGGCCTTACGGTTTCGGAAATCGGTTTAGGCTGTATGGGAATGTCCGACTTTTACGGAAAAAGGGACGATGCGGAATCTATTGCGACGCTACATCGGGCTTTGGAATTAGGTGTCAGCTTCTGGGATACATCGGACATGTACGGTCCTTACACCAACGAAGAGTTGATAGGCAAAACGATCCGCGATAAGCGGGATAAAGTAGTACTCGCGACTAAATTTGGAATCATGAGAGATCCTAATGATCCGCAAAAAAGGGGGATCAATGGGAAAGCGGAATATGTTAAGCAAGCGTGCGAAGCTAGCTTAAAGAGATTAGGTACGGATTACATCGATCTTTACTATCAACATAGAGTAGATCCGAATACACCGATAGAAGAGACGGTAGGTGCGATGGCGGAGCTGGTAAAGGAAGGAAAAGTCAAATACCTCGGTCTTTCCGAAGCCGGTATCGATACTCTCCGAAAAGCTTCCAAAGTGCATCCGATCTCGGCGCTCCAAACGGAATATTCTCTTTGGAGCCGAGACCCTGAGGACGGATTGTTGGATGCTTGTAGAGAACTCGGAATCGGGTTTGTCGCTTATAGCCCGCTAGGGAGAGGTTTTTTAACCGGGCAAATTACAAAATTTGAAGATCTGGATCCATCGGACTATAGAAGAATGTCGCCTCGTTTTCAAGGGGAGAATTTTCAAAAGAATCTGGACCTGGTCGCTAAAATTCGAGAGATCGCAAAAGAAAAGTCGGTAGCTCCGGGGCAATTGGCATTAGCATGGGTTCTCGCTAGGGGAAACGATATCGTTCCGATCCCCGGCACCAAGCGTAGATCGTATCTCGAAGAGAACACTAAGGCAGCAGAGATAGTCTTGTCGACCGAAGATTTGAAACGAATCGATTCGATTGCACCGAATGGAGCGGCTTTCGGAACTCGTTATCCTGAATCGATGATGAGCTCGGTGGGAAGGTAATTCGACTTTCGAGACATCTCGGCTTTACGCAACGACTGAATAAAGCCGAGGTGTCCTTAAGAATTTCGAATTTGTCGGAGTTCCTTGCCGGATATTTCTAAGAAACGATCACCCGAATATTTTTTTCCATTCATCCTCTTTAAAACCGATTAAGCCGAAAGTATCCCCTAGTACAAATGGGCGCTTTACGAGATTCCCATTTTTTGAGAGCAACTCGAATTGATCTTCTATACTCATCTTGGACAATTTATCTTTTAGACCTAATTCTTTATAATCGCCCCCTGAAGTATTGAACAAACGTTTAGAGTCCCCGTTTAAGTAGACTAACATTTTTTTCAATTCGGCCTTCTTTGGAGGAGTTTCGCGGATTGCCACGGTTTCAAACTCGGCTTTTTTAGATTCGAGATATTTTAGAGCTTTTCTGCAGGTGCTGCAGTTTTTGTACTCGTAGACTTTCGTTTTCAATGTGGGAAGTCCTCCCGATTTGCTAGTTCCCAGAGTCTTCTATTTATGTCTTCTTGGCAAGACATTCCTTAAGAAAAATCTTTGCCTTGAAAATACTCGATTTTGCCGATAATATCTTTTAGGAACCGAGACCGTGCTGAATAAGAAGACTACGCTAACAGGCAGACAGAAAGCGGCTATCTTTTTAATTGCCGTAGGCTCCGACGTATCGTCCGAAATCTTTAAGCATCTAAGGGAAGATGAGATCGAACAAATCACGTTCGAAATCGCCCGACTGGATAAGATCACTCCCGAGGATAAGGAGAAAGTTCTCGTAGAATTCAACGAGCTTATGATGGCTCAGGAATTCATCTCGAACGGAGGTATCGATTTTGCCCGCGGTCTTTTGGAAAAGGCCTTAGGAAATCAAAAGGCCATCGATATCATTAATAGGCTGACCTCCAGCCTTCAGGTTCGCCCCTTCGACTTTATTCGAAGAACCGATCCTCAGCATCTTTTGAACTTCATTCAAAACGAGCACCCTCAAACAATTGCACTTATTCTTTCCTATTTGGACCCGCAAAAAGCTTCGAACATTCTTTCCAACTTGCCTCATACGATTCAAGCGGAAGTCGCAAAGAGAATCGCTACGATGGACCGTGTTTCGCCGGACGTTTTACGGGAAGTAGAAAGGGTTCTCGAGCGGAAGCTCTCGACTCTCGCCAGCGAGGACTATACGTCTGCGGGAGGCATCGACTCAGTAGTTGAAATTTTAAACTTAGTCGACCGTGGAACCGAAAAGACCATTATCGAAGCGTTGGAAGAAGAAGACCCTGAATTAGCGGAAGAGATTAAAAAAAGGATGTTCGTCTTCGAAGACATAGTTCTTCTCGACGACCGTGCGATCCAAAAAGTCTTGCGAGAAGTTGACAACTCGGATCTGGCAAAGGCGCTTAAGTCCGTCGATACGGAAGTCCAGGAAAAAATCTTCAAGAACATGTCTAAGCGGGCCGCGAATCTATTAAGAGAAGATATGGATTTTATGGGACCCATCCGAATTAAAGACGTGGAAGACGCTCAGCAAAAAATCGTAAATATTATTCGTAAACTGGAAGAATCCGGAGATATCGTTGTGGCTCGTGCTGGAGAAGACGAGCTAGTTATGTGAGGTCCCTAGTTTGGGCCGATCCGTTTCGCGTCGATTAACGTTCATTCTTCTGCTTATTTTACTGGTCACGCAGTCCGGTTGCGCTAGGAGAAACGATTATCCCTCTTTCATCGATTTCAGTAACTTAAAATGGGAAGGTATTTGGCTGACGGATCCGAAATGGGCTGAGGCTGAATCGACTCCTGCGAAATCGAAAAAAAAGATTTCCGTTCACGACGATGGCTGGATAAAATTAGCATCTTTTCCGTTTGCTTTTACTAAAATATTCCCGATTGCTCCCGGCTCAGGTCTTCACGAAGTGGAAGCGAAAGCCGTATTCGAACTCGATAGGGATGAAGAACTCTTAAAAGTTCCTTCGGGAATCTATTTGCCCGACATCGGAGAAAATTGGATAATCGAGTTGAATGGAGTCCTACTGCGAGAAGAAAGATCCGGCGAAACCGACGGGGGTTTTTCTAAACGAAGATCCTTAAAAGGGCTGATCATTCCTATTGATTCCGGTATTTTGAAACCTGGCCAAAATGAAATAAAGATACGTTTTTTCGGAAAAGCCCCGGTTACAAAATATGTAACTAACGATCATTTCGGATTTTACCATGCAAGCGGATTTAGAATTTCCTCTTTGGAGGAAATTTACGACTCCACCTCCGAGTATTTGGACATTTTCCTCTTCGGAATCTATTTTATTTTCGGATTCTATCATGTGTTATTCTATATAACCAGAAGACAAGATTTATACTATTTGTATTTCGGATTCTTTTCACTTTTATCATCGGTATACTTTTATTCGACATCGTATCATATATATCATAAATTCGTTAATTTTCAAAACGGTCCGGACACGAGCTACTTTTATAGACTGGAATTTTCAAGTTTGATGCCGATCGTTCCCTTGTTCATGCTATTCATACGGGATTTTTTCTACCAGAAAGCGGGAACGTTTTGGACGATTCGGATGTTTTGTGCCGCAAGTTCGATTTTTTTCATCGCGACCTGGGCACTTCCTTTCGAATATCTTTTACCTAATCTTCGGCTGTTTCAGTTTTTGTTGATTCCGATGCTGTTATATGTCTTGTTTTTCTCATTTCAGGCTATTCGAAAGAATAAACCGGACTCGATAAAACTCGTCGTCGGAATCGGAATTTGCGTAATTTTCGGCCTCTGGGATACTTTGGATGCAATCTATAAGATAATCGGAATTCATTACCCGTATTTCAAGATCGCTTACTCCGCATTCATCATAATCATCATCAGTCTACTAGTTTCGAGATACGTAAGCCTCTATCGAGAATCCCAGCAATTAAATTCGGAAATTTCGGAACAAAGGGACGCTTTCTTCCGTTTTGTTCCTTCAGAATTTATTTCCATTCTGGATCGAAGAGGCCCGGTCGACATCAAGATCGGAGATTCGCGTGAAAAGACGATGTCGGTATTCTTTGCGGACCTAAAAGGATACACGTCCATTTCCGAACGATTAACTCCGGATGAGAATATAAAATACTTAAATAAATATTTTTCCGGTTTCGAGGATATTATTTATAAAAACGCCGGATTCATTGATAAGTATATCGGCGACGCGATCCTCGCTTTATTTTCCGACCACAGTGAACGCGCAGAAAAAGAGAGATTCAATTCCGCAGATAATGCTCTTCAATCTGCGATAGATATGGTTCGTTTCGTAGGGACGATAGACAACGGTAAAACGGGATTGGCGGATCTTGGGATTGGAATTAATACCGGACCCTTGATTCTCGGCACGGTTGGAAGCGAAAGAAGAATCGATACGACGGTCGTGGGCGACACCGTAAATCTCTCGTCAAGAGTTCAAAATTTAACGACTTTCTATAAAACGAAAATTCTGATTACCCATCATACGTATCTCCGCTTAAACCTGCTTTCCGATATTAGAGCCAGAGAAATAGATACGGTTATAGTTAAAGGTAAAACTCAGCCTGTCATATTGTACGAAGTGTATGAAGCGGATCCTCCGGAACTCGCGGATTGGAAGGATACGGCTAGATCGAAGCTTACGGAAGGGATTATTCTGTATAAAGTGGGAAATTTTAAGGAAGCCTTTTCGATTTTCCGCGAATTGTACAAGGAAAAGCCGCTGGACAGCGTAGTTCGCTTATACGCGAAAAGAACCAAATTATTTTTAAACCAACCTCCTTCCGCGGATTGGGACGGCGTTTTTAGGCTGCATCGCAAGTAATCTTTCGAGTAAAAAAATTTCCGAATACGAATTCTTCGGGAACGTCCGAAAAAGACCTTCTGTCAAAGTAAAACAGTGTTTCGCTCAAAGCCAAACCCACTTTTAAGAACAGCTTGCCTATCAATTTGGTTGGCCATATTTTTTCCTGTTCTTCTTTCCTCAAAGGAAGTCGTACCGAGATTCACGTTAGAAGATCAAAATGGAAAAAAATTTTCCTCGGATGCCGTCAACGGCAGGACCTTCTTCTTTTTGGGCTGCGGCTTTCACGATATTGTAATTTGTAGAAAACACGGAAGGAAGATATACTGGAAGATGCAGACGATGTTATCGGACGATGATACTGTGGAGTTTTTTGCCTACTTAAATCTCCGATTTGCTCCGAAACAGGTTTTTGAATATATTTCCAGTCAAAAAGAAAAGGATTATGAGAGTTTATTGCTGGATAAAAATGGATTCCTTTCTGAAGGCCTACAAGACGGTAAATCTTTTCTGAGAATATACTCTAGAAACGGATTATTAATTCATAAAGAATACTTTGCTACCGTAGATGATTCCACCGTTTCGCGTCTTTTCGAATTCGTTAAAAAAGATAGGTTAAAAGGAAGGAAATGAAATTTATATATTTCTTTCCGATCATTACGCTATCATTCGGCTGCGTTCAGAAAAATAAGATCGCAGCGGAATATTTCGAAAATTATTTTAGATACCAAGATTCGATTCGAAAGGATTTTAAAGAGGGGTCGGTAAGTCGTATATTGTACGGAAATCCCGAACCTTCGGATGAAAACGAATTCGTTCAGACCGGCGATTCTTTGACGATGGGAATGCGTCTAGTCAAAGAGGGTCAAATCTATCGACCGGATATGCTCGATTTTGCGCCGACGGTAACGCCGGAAGCTCCTTACGGTATTTTTGTAGAAGCAAGAAAACATTATTTCGGAGAACATCCGATTTATAAAATTAAAAGAGTTACCGAAATGATTTCCCCGGAATTGAGCGTAATCGATGTGTTACCTCATATAGAATCTTTTTTGGATCATATTCGCAATCCTTTAGCGGGTGATTTGACAACGGTTTCTACTCTGCAGGAATTTCTCTGCGCGAATCTAGAATGCGACATGGTCAGGGATGAGAAAGTGATCACGCTTTCTTATACGCTTTCAACTAAGACGAGAGAAAATTTTCCTTTGGCATATCAAAAATATGGAAAGCGTTTAGAGCAAGCGGCCTTCCGGTTGCAATTATTTCAGCCGGGAGGATTTTCCAACGGATGGGAAATTTATAATGAAGGAAAAACGATTTATCTTACTATCCCCGCTTCTTCGAAGGGATATTGGGCAAAGCCCAAAAGTATCCATGCACGATTTTACTTAACTCTAAGCGTATTCGGGCTAAAAATCGAGATTCGAGGCTTAGGCTATTCTCTTCGCTTTGCCCGAAATTCCAGGACGGATATGGTTTCAGGGCAGTTTACGAAAATTCCCGAAACGAAAGTCGGAGGTAGGTTTCTTTCGATTTTTCCCCCTGGCTTCGTAAATATTTTTATACCCGGCAATATGCAGGAGTACTTCGAAAATTATTTTGAACTCTTAGTCAACGGTTCGGATGGAAACGGAGGAAGCAAATTCGTATCAATCACGCACCGTAACGGACGACGGACAAAAGTAGTCTTAACTTCCCAGTCGGAAATCTTACGGGAGCGTTTCTTGCCGTTTCGATCCAAAGAGGAAGAGGATTCTCCGAGTTTCGTCTCGGAATTAGAAAGGGCAATCGTTCAGGACTTATACGGGAAGAAATGAGAAATTCCGTTAATTCTTATCCGTATGCTATTTCGGAATTTCGAGCGCAAATGATTTTGCCCGGCTTTTCACTTTGGAAACGATTTCAATTTAGAAAGTTTCTAAAACTGCTTGACTTAGCGTCTTTTAAAACGAATCTATGAAGGGTTCGGTTTTGCAACTGAATCGTGAAATTTTTGAACTGTGAGCGGAGGAATCATGGAACTCGCCCTCTTTACCCAACAGGGTCTCTATTTTCTAGTTAAATATATCCACTTTCTAGCGGGTATTACTTGGATCGGAATGCTGTACTATTTCAATTTCGTCCAAGGACCTTTCTTCAACGAAACCGATGCGGAAACGAAAAAGAACGCAACTCAAAAACTTGTCCCAAGGGCACTCTGGTGGTTCCGATGGGGAGCAATGATCACGTTCCTTTCGGGAATTTTAATGATAGCTCTTGCTCTCGCCAGCGGGATTCCTCATAATTCCCAATGGGTGGTCGTAATTCTCGTAGGTGCGGTATTCGGTACCTTTATGTGGGCGAATGTTTGGTTCGTAATTTGGCCGAATCAAAAGGTAGTGATTGCAAAAGCAAAAGGCGAAACGACCGTTGATCCGGCGCCGAACGCAAATCGCGCCTTCGTCGCGTCAAGAACCAATACGCTTTTTTCCATCCCGATGTTATTTGCTATGGGAGCTGCGAGAAATCTGCCATTAGCGTATAGCCCGAATAAACTGGGACTTTTCTTAGGGATAATCGGACTCATTATTCTGATTTTCGAAGTGAACGCATTAGTCGGGGATCAAAACGGTCAGACCGTAAAGCCGATCAAATCCGTAAAAGCCGTAATCACGAGCGGTGTAATATTCTCGCTAGTTACGTATCTTTTGATGGAAGCGCTGCTAACCGCATAGGGATGAATAAAATGAATCGTTCCCATAATAACGGGTTCGGTAAAATGAGGGGCGGTTTTAACCGCCTTTCTTTTTATGCCGGCATATTTAGTTTTTCTTTTATGATTTTTTTTATTAACTGTAAAGGAGAGGAAAATCTTTCTCCGGAACAAAAATTATCCGCAAAAGGAAAAGGAATTTATATCGCCAATTGTACGGCCTGTCATAACCAAAATCCTAAGTTGGACGGAGCCGTCGGGCCTTCGGTCGCGAACTCTACGTTCGAATTGCTAAAGGTACGGATTCGGGACGGCGAATATCCGCCAGGTTATAAACCGAAACGGGAAAGTAAGTTGATGACCAAGTTTCCATTTAGCGACGAGGAAATTTCGGCCTTAGAAGCTTATTTAAAGCAATAATTTCGGTTTGCATCGACCTGAATCGCTGAATCGAATTGTTATAGTGAGAGAGTCCGAGCGATCGATTCTCTCGCTAGTTTTACGGAAAATTTTACCCTATCAATTTCTTCCGATGGAAATTCGTACATTCCGCAAAATATCAATAATTTGTTTATGAATTTTTCCGTTAGAAGCGACTACTTCCGCCTGCCCCGAAAGAAAATGTTTTCCTTGAAAGTCCGTTAACTTTCCGCCCGCTTCGGTAAGGATAACGGAACTTGCCACCGTATCCCAGAGCTTAACTCCCTTTTCCCAGATGCCGTCCAGTACTCCTTCCGCTACCCAGCAAGTATCTAAAACGAAGGATCCGGTTCTCCTCATCGATCGGCCACAGCTTATAAAGGCTGTGATATCCGAAATTACTTCGTTTAGAATTTCTTTTCGATTTGTGGGAAAACTCGATACTAGCAGGGATCGAGCCAGCGCGTCCGTATTTGAAACGTCGATTCGCAAACCGTTTTTAAACGCGCCTTGGCTTAGGATTGCGGAATATCTTGCATCCAATTCGGGGGCAAAAACGATTCCAGCGACAGGAGTTTCCCGGTGCTCCAATCCTATCGATACGGCATACAAAGGAATTCCACGAACAAAATTCATGGAGCCGTCGATCGGATCCAGGACCCAACGAAAAGAATTGCTACCTTCGAACCTATAATAATCCTCCGATATGATTGAATCAGCCGGAAAATTTTGACGAAGGAACTCGATTAAGAATTTCCCCATCAGCTCGTCGGCTTTCGTAATTCGCTCTTTTTCTTCACCCTCGGTTACGATGCCGAAGACCCGAATTTCCTTCTGCAATTTCCGAGCGGATTCAAGAACCAACCCTGAAATCGATTGAACGGACTTGATCCGTTTCTTAACTTCTTCAAGGGGAAAATCTATCGGAGGGGCAAGTGATTCCATTGGCGTACGACTCGAATTAGGTTAGGTCCGTTCTTCCCTCAAGATCTTCCAAGCCATATTCCCGGAGGGGGACACGATACGCTCCGATGTATACGAACGGAGCCAGGCATAGAGGGATTCCCGGGCGGATTCTTCAAGAGTCATATTGTCTGGTGTTAGCAAAAGATCAACAACTTGCCGGAAGGAAATAAAGTCACGGGCAATCTTCGAGGAAGAACTTTCCAAAAATCGAGCGGTTAAAGTTAAGTATTCAACCGCCAAGGGTTCGAAGATGCGCCCTAAGAGCCAATCCTTAGAGGTTACTCCGAGAGTTTCTGTAATGATCTTAATTTGCCTAGAATAATCGACTTCGTCAAAAATTTCGGAATAAGTATGCCGAAAACTATCATGGTGCTCCGTTCCTACTTGGACCATAAATTCGGATTCGCTGTACTTTCTAGGAAAAAAATCGACGGTCAGTCCGTCATCGACTACTAAATAATCCAGCGGAACGACTCTCGCGAAGTAATAGATTCTCTTAGTGTTAACCGACATAGTTCTTCCTTGAACGGCCGGAGTCACTATATCGATCTTGTCCGCTCCTCCTAGATACATTAACTGAAAGCTGAGCACTAAAAGATAAGGGGGAAGATGTTTTTCCCAGTACTTGGGCGAATTTTCCCTAAAAATTTGGTCGTCCGGATAAAAGGGTTTAACTAAAAAAAGCCTGTCGCTGTCTCGCTTAGGTCTTGGTTCAGGCAGCACAAGACAATTTGAAACTAGCTCGGGAACTAAATTCTTCGCAACTTCTAAAAAGGCCCTCGCGGCAGGAAAATCGACCTCAAAAACGGAACAAGAAGGAAGAACAAAGTTTTGTTCAAATTCTAAGTAAGGAGTATGTAGGTTATCCACAAAAATCGAATGCTCGGAATTTCTTGCCGATGTTTCTTCCGCCAGTAAGGAATTTAGTTCGATAATCTCCTGTCGGTTCATCGTTTATTCCGCGGGAAAATTCGAACTTCGAACGGTTTTAATAGTTTCCACCCTGCAAACGAATGTTTACGCGAGTGATTCATAATAATTTCATAATCTTTCGTTTTTCCCTTTCGAAAAACCTTTTCCACGTTCGGGCCGTAAAATGTGAACGGAACTCCTGCTTTTCGGAGAATTCTTCTATATAGAAGCATAAAGGAAATAGGATGTAGACTGGCCCCGACATATATGACGGATCCTTTTCCGAACCGGTTACAAGTTATCACCGGAGTTCCTGAATAGAATTTATTTCCAGACGCATATTTGGCCCAAACTTCCGCAGTATCGGGTTCTAGAATCTCACATATTTTGGAACAAGTGCCGGGAAGAATTCTGAATCGAAATTTGACCCTTTGATTCCCTACGGCCTCGAATTTTCTCACCCTGATTCCGGCCATATCCTGAAATGGGCCAGGGGCCTGAGAATCCAGCATCCATCCGTTTTTATCCTTAATGCCTGCCCTATACCCGAGAACCAGCGTGCCCCCGCCTTTTACATAGTCCCGTAAGTTCCGCACGACCTGGTCGTCTATCATCGAATAGAGAGGTAGAATTATGATTTTGTATTTTGAAAAATCGGTTTTGTCGGCAGGAAGAAAATGCGTATTTACGTTCAAAATATTCAGTCCTGCAAACCAAGTAGCCATCTCGATGTCGTAACCGACTTGAGCAAAAGGAACCGGAGAGAATTTCAACCCGGTCGAAACGGGCTGGTGTTTGAAATTTCTGGCATTGTCGATATCGTGTAAGACCGCGACTTCTGCCGGAAAAAATTCCGGGGCAAAATCCGAAGCTTCCGGAAGTATTTCGGATATGCCTGCCTGTAATTCGAAGTATCTCTCCGTCGGAGATTTATCATGATCCAAGATTCCGTAACAAAGCTGCTCCTGTCCGTAGCGAGCCGTTCGATACCGAAAGAAAACGATTTGCTCCGCGCCCTGCGCTATCGCTTGTTTCATCCAAAGTTTTATTTGGCCGGGTGCAGGTAAATAACCCAGGACATCATGCCCCTGAAATCCGGAAATTTGTTCCATTACGGTAAAGGATTTATTTTTTAAACCTCTATTATATTGGTGCATGGCGGATACGAAAGGATGGGGAAAGGGTTCCTCTTGCTCGCCCCAAGTCGGATAATTATCCCATGAAACGTAATCCAAATCTTCAAAAAGTTCGGACATGTCAATGATGGGAAGAAAGGGGCTAGGATATAAGTTTGTAGTAAGCTTTCTTCCCGGTGAATACTCTCGCAAAATCTTCGCTTGAAGTCTTACAAAATCCACGATGGTATCCGAATGAAATCGATAAAAGTCCTGGATCATCGAGGGGTGATAGTTTGCGGAAATATGCGCCCCGGGTATCGGAATCTCGTTCCAATCTCCGTAGAGAACACCCCAGAAAATGTTTCCCCATGTTTCATTTAGATTTTCGATCGTTTTGTACTTATTTTTCAACCAAAGCCGGAATGCTAGTAATGAAGTATCAGAATGATCGATATCGGAGCCCTCATGTCCTATTTCGTTGTCTATTTGCCAAGCGATTACGGTCGGATGCGAACCCAAAGACTGAGTCATTTTCGTTACGACTCGAATTACCGCGTTTCTATAATTGAGTGAAGAGAAGCAAGCTTGTCTTCTAGTTCCGATCGTTCGCTGAATCCCATCCCGAACCTGCATTACGTCGGGATACTTCCTGGCCAGCCAGGGAGGGAACGTCGCCGTGGGAGTTCCTAGAATGACCTTCATATCAAATTTACCGACTAAATCCAATATTCTTTCCCAGAAAGAAAAATCGAACTTCCCTTCTTCGGGTTCTATCATTCCCCAAGAAAATTCCGCGAGTCTAACGATCGAAAGACCCATGTCTTTCATGATACGAAGGTCTTCCTCCCAATCTTTGGGAGTCCATTGTTCAGGATAGTAATCAGCGCCGAATCTCATACGTTCTATTATTAAATAAGTAGAAACGATCTTCGTAAAAAGGTACCCTTCTTTCCAGAAAGAAAACTGGGAATTGGGAGTTTATTACGGAAAAAATACTGTCTTTTCGATGCGATTCAGGGAGAATAGATCGGTGCAAGTTCGAATAGGACGATTCTAAAGCTTTTCATGGAAAATAGAGATTCTTACGTTTATGGAATTTTGCCTGACGTTCATTTCCGCTATTCTGTGGCGGAAATTTCTTATGCAGTCACAGCGGCGTCACATCTTCACGGGATCGACGACACAGGCACGGAGCTTTTGGGCCGAACGATGCTTGCCGCGTTCTTCCTTGCGGATCTCGTAAAGGAAGAAACCAAAGTAAGCGTTCAGATTCGATTCTATGACGATTCTCAAATTCATTCGGTGTTGGCTTATAGCACACGCGACGGAAGAATGAAAGCGACTCTTCGTTATCGACCGGAAGAAGATATAGAAAAAGATCAAATTTCCGAAGAGAACTTGGGCATACTTAAGGTCTTTCGCTGGAGAAACGGCGAATGCATTTACCAATCGATCGTTCCGTTTCGAAACGTCAGTTTTGAAACGAATATCGAGAATTATCTCCGGGATTCGGAGCAGGTGCCTTCGTTTTTAATCGCATATTTCAAGCAAGACGGATTGCATTGGAATGTACGGGGAATTCTTTTACAAGCCCTACCGGAAGCAAAACCGGAACACGTTGAAGCGGTTCGAGAATGGGCCGGGGTTATCGAGGAGAAGAAGTTCGAATACTTAGGTACGGATTTAAAACAATGTCTGTCTCTTCTCGGTAAACTTGGAAGTACTGAAGTTCAACTTTTAGAAGAAGGGCAACCGCAATACAAATGCGATTGTTCGGAACAGAAAATTAAAGAACTGATTCAGACCCTAGGAAAGGAAGAAGCGATGGATATCGCCGAAGAGCAAGGTCAAATAGAAGTCACTTGCGAATTTTGTAATTCTATCTATCGCTTTCCAAAGGACCAAGTTCTGGAGCTCTTTTAAAGGAGACGATGCGTAAAGAGTACGATAATATAAGTCTCGATGCTTTAAATATCCCTGCCCGTAGTCTTGCAAAATCTATAGGAAAGGTGTGGAAGCTGGGAAACCATCCCGTTGTTCTACTTTCCGGGAAAATGGGTTCAGGAAAGACGACCTTTGTATCATACTTTGTGCGAAATCTTTGTAAAGAACTCGGTGCCGAGATCGAATCATTATCAATATTCGTAAACTCTCCGACTTACACTTTTTTGAACGAGTATCCGTTACCTATATTTCAAAATGCGAATGGAGAATTTTTAAGCGTTTATCATTTCGATTTATTTCGATTATCGGACGAGATCGAAGCGGATGATTTGGGATTTTACGATTATTGGGGAAGCCGAGGAATTTGTCTGGTTGAGTGGTGGGAGCGAGCGAAGGAGAATTTCCTTTCGCTTCCTTTTGGAGTTCAAATTAAGATAGAAGAATACACGGAAGAAACCCGCGATCTAAGCATCGAATGGAGCGGCAGCGGCTGGAAACGGTTCGAACCGGAGCTATATCTTATTTTGAAGGAAGAAAAAGAGGAAGTGGGATGAAGAAGATCCTTTTCTTTGATGCAACGAATCGCTGGATATTGGTTGAATCTTATCTTCTGTCTCCCGAAGATGAATTGATAGTAGCACAGAAATACCAAGGACTTCATCATAGGGAATCTTCACAGCGATTGGTCAGGGAGATAAAAATATGTCTGGAAGAATCGGGATGGAATTCTCCGGATCTTATCGTAACAGGTATAGGGCCCGGATCGTTTACTGGGATTAGGATTTCGGTGTCAACGGCCAGGAATCTTGCTCAAATTTGGAAAATTCCCGTACTAGGCTTCGACAGTTTGGACGTATACTCCGCTCATTACTTCCAAGAGAGCGGAACGGCGGCGATAGTCGGGATCGAGGCCAAGCAAAGTAAGATCTATTTTGCTCTAAGAGACCAAAGCGGTTTTTGGGGGAGCATCGATGTGCTTCCCGCTGAAATTGCAGAAGTCATTCCCGAAGAAAGACTATCATCCTATTTAACGGGGATCCGTTACTCGGACTGTCCCGATTTTTATAGCGGAGAGAACATGGAGAATATTCTCCCTTCTTCGGAAGCTCTCCTCCGTGAAAGGACGAATGAAATAAAAAGAGCGCTTTTGGAGCCGGAAGAATTTTCGTTCCTCCGTCTTGTTCCTAATTACATCCGTGGAACGTACGCGGATGACAAACATAAGGTATTTTTTAAATGAAGAAAACGAAGAAAAAAGCGGTAGATACAAAGCCGCCTAAAAAGAAAGTCACACAGCCCGCGGTTAAAAAAAGCGCTAAAGGGAAACCACCGGTAGCAGCGTCTCTTCGGCCTTCTCGAAAACAAGGTTCGTCCGAAAAAAGACAAAGCAAGCCTCAACTTGAACACATAGATCTTCCCGAATTATCTCCCGCGGAAGAGCGCAAAATTAAAGAGGCGTTCAAGGCGCGAATCAAAGGCCACTCGAAAAAAGAAAAAAGTAAGGAAGAAAGAGAACGGGACGAGAGAATTTCGCGTGAAGGTTTGGCGGAACGGAAGCGTATGGAGGCTCGGAGTAAAGCGAGGGCTCAGGAACGCGTCGCGGCTGAAAAGCTTGTAAGGAAGCAGGAACAGCAACACCCTCCTCAAGAAATCCGGAAAATGAAAGAGGGACAACCCGAGCGAGATAAAGATAATGCGCGGGTCAGGACTTCCAAAATCGAGAAGAAGTCGAAGCATGAGAAATCATCCGATGAGAAAAAATCCCGTCATAGTTCGGAAGTTCCGGATAAAAAAGAGAGTATAGCGAGCAAGTCGACGGATTTCAAGCCGAAGCAGAGCGGTTTCGAACGTCAGGAAGAGCGGCCGAATCGATCTCATTCTAAAAAAGAAACGCATATTCCGGGATACGATCGGAAGAAATTCAGCCGCAGTTTTGGAAATCAAGATTGGGAAAGAGAAAACGAACCTAGTAAAAAATTGCTAAAATACCTTCGCACAAAAGCGGGGAAGGTGCTTTCCTTTCATGAAACATTGTCTCGGTTAGGGGAAAAAGCCGGAGCCAAAAAGAAAAAATTCAGAAAAGAAAAATGGGAAGCACAGGAGACCAAACGCTCCGCGGAAGAATATCTCAGTATATTCGAAAAGGAAGGACTGATTGAAATTCAGGGTAAAAATATACTCGTGCATCCCGACCAGACCTTGGAAGGAACCATCTCGTTAAGCAAAAAAGGGGACGGTTTCGCGAAACTGACTACCGGTACGGAAATTTTCGTTCCTTCCCAATACACGGGTACTGCAATTCAAGGAGATACCGTTCAAATTCTACCGACCGGAATGGGGCGGAAGGGAAAGTTAGAAGGCGAGGTGGTGTCGGTTCTCCGTCGAGGAAGAGAACTGTATAGAATGAAGATCACGGAAAAATCCGATAAATTCATAATCGGAACTTTCTTGGATATGGATGGAGAGGGAAAGGAATCGTTTCTACCTCGGAAGAGCTTATTACAGGACATTCAAGATGAAATCAAACTCGGTGACGTTCTTGTCGTTAGTTTAAAGGAAGAGAATAATCACGAAAGAAATCTTTACGAGTCGCACTTCATTCGGTTTGAATCGGATACGAAGGAAGACGTGGATTTGCTTCGGATGTTGATGAAGTATAATTTCAAAATCCAATATCCTGATGACGTAGAGCTGGATTCTCTCCCCGAAGAAGTAAGCGAAGCCTCGGTATCAGACTGGGGTTCCCGGGTAGATTTACGAAATTTGAAATGCATTACTATCGACGGCGAATATTCCAAAGATTTCGACGATGCGATTTCCTTCGAAGAAGAAGGAAAAAGAATTCGATTTTATGTGCATATTGCGGACGTAGCGAATTACGTCGAACCGGGCTCGCCGTTGGATGTAGAGGCGTACACTCGCGCCACTTCGGTATATATGGGAAGTCGAGTCGTTCCTATGCTTCCTCCGGAGCTTTCCGAGAACCTTTGCAGTTTGGTCGCAGGCAAGAACAGACTTGCCTTTACGGTCGAAATGGACGCGGATTGGCAAGGAAACATTACGCACGCTAAATTTTACAAATCAATCATTAAAGTCGCCGAAAGATATACGTATAATCGTGCCGAAAAGGAAATTCTAGAGGGCGGTCCGGAAAATTGGATCGGAAAAATGATGAGTTTCGCGAATGTACTTCGAGAAAGAAGACTCGCCGAGGGCAGAGTGGACTTGAATCTGAAGGAAACGAAAGTAATCACCGATAGCGAGCATAATATTATAGAAATTGCAACCGTAGAAAGGTTAAAAGCCCATATTCTCATCGAGGAATTTATGCTATCCGCAAACATCAAGGTGGCCGAATTCATACGTAAAAAGAAACGCCCGACGCTCTATAGGGTTCATGAACCGATGGACGTGGAGAAGCTGGATAGTTTGAACGCTTTTCTTAATTTGAACGGAATTAACGCTCAGTTAAAAGATACTAGCTACGAATCCATAAAGAACGTTTTAGGTGTGATCAACGGTAGTCATGCCGAACGCTTGTTCAATATTTCTTTGTTAAGAAGTTTTATGCAGGCATACTATTCCGGCGAGCAGTTGGGGCATTGGGGACTAGGATTCAAAGACTACTGCCATTTTACTTCGCCGATTCGGAGATATCCCGATTTGGTTTGTCATCGAGTTTTGCAGAGTATTCTTTTGGAGAAGGAAAATCTGTATAACGACGAAGATATTAAAATTATGAGTCTTCATACTTCCCATGAGGAGCGCAAGGCAGCGGATGCCGAGCGGGACTATTATAAACTAAAAGCATGCCGCTTCTTGGAAAAAACCGGAATTCAAGAATTTACTGCAACTCTAACAGGGTTTAAGTCTGCAGTCGCTTTCGTAGATTTGGACACGCCAATGGTCGAAGCGATCATTCCGGCTTTGGAATTCACGGACGAAGGTGAATTGATATTAGAAAACGACTTCACTTTCTATTCAAAAAAATATTCGAAACTATTCACTCTTGGCGAACAGCTTTCGGTAGAATTGGATCGAATCGATTTTGAAGAAATTAGAATCTACGTTAAGTTAAAAAAATTCCAAAAGAAAGGGTAGACAAGGGATCTGTAGGAAATTAGAACATTCGTTACGATAAATTTTCTGTTTTCGAACACGAGGCTTCGGGGGGTATCTAATTGGAATCTTTGTTATCTGAAAAGATCTCGCGTAACGTTTTTCTAAAATTCTTATGGAAGAGTGCCGCTGTAACGGCGGTCGTTCTTCCCCAGGCATCTTGCGGCGGCGAGCCGGTACCTCAATTAAAAGGATTGTCGGCGTCCCAGTACCATGCATTTCGATCCTTGCAGGAAGTATTTTTACAAGGAAATCCCTTGCCGGATTTCGATTTGGGCATAGCCGCCGATCAATATATTTATGGCCATCCGTATCCCATCGAAACGGAATCCACTCTCCAATTGCTCGCTTTTTTGCCCACCTCAACGCTCGTTGCACTAGCTTTGGATTTTTCATTCACGCCTCTCGCCAGCCTTTCAAAGGAAAATAGAGAAAAGCGTCTTTTATCTTGGAAGCACTCATCTCTTTCTTTAAAGCGCGGCGCGTATAATATCATGCGTCAACTTTCCTTCTTCTTGGTTTCTAAGGAGAGGCGCTTTCAACAACTTGTAGGATACGAAGGATAAATTCATGGGCGGAATTCCAGCTGCAAACGATCACATTCTCACTCCGAATAAACACGCAGATTTCTTAAACCGGCAAGGTATTAAGGACGGAGTTTGGAAAGTAAAAACGGAAGTAGTAATCATAGGCTCCGGAGCAGGCGGTGCCGTAGCGGCAGCGACTTTGGCTAAAGCGGGATGGAAAGTTTTGTTAATCGAAGAGGGCTCGTATTTCACGCCCGCAAAATTTTCGGGAGATGAATTTATTTCGCAAGCACGGTTGTACAGGGATGCGGGTTTTATAGTTACCGAAGAACAAACGATTTCCATATTACAAGGAAAGACTTTAGGCGGGTCCACTACCGTGAATTGGCAGACTTCGCTTTATCCGCCGAAATATGTTACGGACGAATGGGACAAACGATTCGGATTAAAAGGATACGGTCGCGAGGAAATGAACGATATCATTTCCGAAGTACACGATCGAATCGGCGTACACGAAGTTCCCGGAAATCTAATAAACGCGAACAATAGTATCTTACTGAAGGGGGGCAAGGCCTTAGGACTGCACCCGGAGGTTTTGAAAAATAATAATGACGGTTGTATAGGCTTGGGTCGATGCGGGTTAGGTTGCCCGATCAACGCCAAACAATCCGCTTTTTTAACCTGGATTCCGGATGCGATCGAAGCCGGTGCAACCGTCGTTCCGAACATGAGAGCGCAATCCATTAAGGACGGGGCAACCAAAACGGTCATTGCCGAATTTTCCCCCGACGCGTACGAAAAGGCGCCGGACAATGTAATTCAAAAAATGATAATAGAGGCATCCGTAGTCATTTTGAGTGCCGGGGCGATCGAAGGTCCCGCTCTGCTACAAAGGTCCGGTTTAGGGAACGATTGGGTAGGTCGGAATCTTAAACTTCATCCGACGAGCACGAACTTTGCCCTATTTGATGAAAAGATCAATATGTTCTCCGGGCCTCCGCAGTCGGCAGTCATTAAAGACGGTCATAACCAAAACGGGAGCGGTTATGGATTTTGGCTCGAGGTGGCTCCATTTCGGCCCACTCTCGCAAGTTCCTTAGTTCCGTTTTACGGTAAAAGTCAATTCGATATACTTAAAAAGTATCCGCATATGAATGCAGGCATTGTTCTCGTACGGGATGGGGCCGATGGTGAGGCGAATGCCTCCGTAAAATGGTCCTTAGGAAGAAGAAAGGTTTATTTTGAACTTACACCTACGGACGGAAAGAACCTATTAAAGGGCATAAAAATGTTGGCAGAGGTTCAAGCTGCAGCGGGGGCTAAGGCGATCGTCTTCCCATTCCCGGATATTCAGGAGCCGATACCTGTTGAAAAAAGTAGCAAATTTGACTGGGTCTTAGACAAGAGCATCGAACCGGGCCGCCTTTCGGTAGGTTCAGCGCATCCACACGGATCGATTCAGGCGGCTGATTCTCCTGAAAAAGGTGCGGTGGATCCGAATTTCGAGCTCTATGGACATAAAAACATCTTCGTAATGGATGCTTCCGTCTATCCGACAGGGCTTTCCGTTAATCCCCAAATTACCACGATGAGCATCAATGTGCGAGCGGCCAGAGCCTTAGCCTCGCGTAAGTCGGAAGTTTTGGGAAATAATTAATTCCAGTCCGGCGGGGAGAATTCCACTTTATCAAGGAAGCTCTTCGCTAAAACTGGATATATGTCCGATCGGTTTTTTCTCCATTCGCGACGAGCCTCAATTTTCAATTTAACTCCGATGTATTCCGCCGTTCGGAGCCTGGTCTACTGTTCCCTGTTTATCGCATCCATTTCCCTTTTTGCGGATTTGAGGGAAGGAAAAAAGGCGTATTCCCGAAAGGATTATACCGAAGCACTTAAGCAATTTCAAAAGTACAACGATAACAATCCGAGTTCGGGCGAAGCTTGGATGTATATGGGCTATATATATGAGAGCAGAAAAGATTATCCGAAGTCAATTCAAGCTTTTAAAAAGGCTGTTACGCTAAGTCTTCCGAAGAAGGACGTCATTAATTGTTATACGAAAATAATTCTCTATTATAATTATCATCGGGAGTACGGGGAAGTCATTACGTATTCGAGTCGTCTTTTGAAGATCGCGCCCGATCTAAATCATATTCAAAAAATGAAGGCTGCAGCCGAGGAAAGATATTCCGGCGGCGGACGTCCTTCTCGCCCGGTCGTTCATGAAGAAAGCAACGAACCGGAAAGTGTCGCCACCCTGGAAAAAAAATTCCGCCAAGATCCGAATAATAAAAATCTAAAATGGCAGTTATCCCTCGCATACTATAATGAAAAAGAATTCGCAAAATCGGAGAGTATTCTTTCCGAACTGGTAAAAGAAGAGCCTGAAAACGTGGAATACGGATATAAGTACGGCGCTGTATTGGTCAGAATCGCTAAATACGACGAAGCGTTGGCTACGTTAAACAGAATAGAATCGAAGATTCCTCCTGAGCGGGAAAAATTACTTTATTTTACTCATTTGACACAAGCGGCAGCATTTCATAAAAAAAGAAATTTCGATGAGGCCACAAAATATTATCGGAAAGCATATGCAAATAAACAAACCGTGCTACCTCTCATCGGACTTACGAAAATAAAGTGGCAGCTTAAAGATTGTGAAAACGCAATTAAGACGGCCGAGAAGGCTCTTGAATTCGGTGAGAAAACGAGAGAAATAAAAATGTATATAGGGCTCTGCAAGATTCAAGAAGGTAAAAAAGACGAGGGATATGATCTCTTAAAGGAAATCGCTACTTCGATTGAAAAGGAAAACCCGAATCTTCAGAATCTTCCCGAAGTATACAATGACGGAATTCTAAAATTAGCCAGATATTATACGAATGCGGGACAGTACAATAAGGCTTTGCGTTACTTCCGCTCCGTCGAACCGGACGAGGAAGAAGAAAGGGAATACAGATTCTATTTAGGAAAAGCGTATTTTTACACGGGCTCGCCTGAAAAGGCAATTACTCTTTTGGAGAAGATAGAGAATTCTTCGAATGCGTACTTTCTCTTAGCAAAATGTTATGCGCGTCTAGGAAACCTTGATAAAGTAATGGCGAACATAAAAAAAGCCGCCGAGCTAAATCAATCTTTCTGGAACTCCGCGGAAAAAGAGAAAGAATTCAAAAAATTCGAGGAAGACGATAGGTTTAAGAAATTTTTGGATACGAAAGCCGGTACTCGAGCAACGGATCCGCCGAGCGCTAAGTTAAATCCACAGGGGCCAAGCTTGGAACCGGAAGTCGAAGCGGACTGACTTGGCATTTTTATGATTTTTCATTTCTTTCATGCAGAAGGGTCTCCAAATTAATTTGCCCCGGCGCCTTAGGTTCTCCTAAACACGTATACGTGAAGCGAGAGCCGAGCCTTTCCGGAAATATTCTATCTTTTTGTCCACGTTCGCCCATCAAGATACTGCAATAACCCAGACGAGGACTTCGCTTTTGTACTAGTTGAGATATTTTTAAACTCGAGTTTCTGAATGCTAAGACGTCGGATTCCGTATTCGGCATAACTGCGATTTTTAGAATTCGATCGAAAGGAAGGTCCATATGCTTTGCCCCTAAAGATTCTTCCGCTACCGTTCGAAAGTAGAATTCCAGTTCTTCCAGTCCCAAGATACCTGTGAAAGAATGAATGGATTGGATGATTCCGAAATCGGCTTCATCGACGTTTGCGAATATCGAATTATCCTTATCTAATTCCAAATCAAGATAATGCTTTCCGATATTCAAATTTTTCAGAAGAGGAGCTACATCTTCCTGAGTCCAAACGGACTTTGCCTTTAAACTTGAATCTTCGGGTTGACGATAAGTGAGTATTATGCGGGCATTCAATTTATTAATGGCTTCCGAAATCGCCGCCGTTTTACCCTGAGAATTCTGAAATAAATCCAAACGAATTTCAAGAAAGTCCGCAGTGGGGAGTTCCTTCAAATTGAAAAACTCCTCTTCGTCGAGTGTGAGAATGATGAAGATTTTTTCGGGATTCTCCATTGCTTGGAACCTTCATAATCCTTTTTGTAATAGATCGTGAATCGATACGATTCCCAAAAGTTTTCCGTCCGCCGAAACGATAGGAGCGACGGATATCGGTCTTTCCCGACGTTCCATCGACTGAAGGACATCATAAGCCATCGTGCCGCTTTCGAAAGAAGAAGGCTTCGAATTCATTATATCGGAAGCTTGGGACTCCTTATGGAATTTCCCGTCTTTCAAAAGTTTGCGAATATCATAATCGGTAATAAATCCAAGTAAAGTTTCCTTATGGTCAACAACGGCGGTGGCTCCCAAGAGTTTGGCCGTAATTTCGGAAAGAATCGTCTCTAGTCGGGTATCGGGAAGAACTTTAGCAATTTTATCTCCTTTTCGCATAACGTCGTCGACCTTTAGAGATAATCTTTTTCCGAGTCTCCCGGCCGGATGGTATAAGGCGAAATCTTCCTTTTGGAAGTTCCTCATTTCCATTAATGCCATGGCTATCGCATCCCCAAGCATAAGTGCTATAGTGGTACTAGAGGTAGGAGCGAGTTCTAGAGGACACGCTTCCTTCAAGACCGGAGTCAAAACGACTAGATCGCTGTCTTGAGCTAATCTTGATTGAGGGTTTGCCGTCAAACTTATCAATATCGCACCTAAGTTTTTAATGGTAGGTAATAAGTTCAGTAGTTCTTCGCTTTCGCCGCTTTTTCCGATTGCCAATACCACATCTCCTTTGGAAACGATTCCCGCATCACCGTGTGCGGCATCGGAGGGATGTAAAAAGAAGGAAGGAGTTCCCGTTGAAGAAAGAGTGGAGGCGATCTTCTTTCCGATATCGCCCGATTTACCGACGCCCGTAACTACTACTTTACCCTTCGCGGAGTAAATTAACTCGACCGCTTTTTCCACATTCGAGTCCAGATTTTCTCTGAAATATCGTATCGATTCGATTTCTATGTCTAAGGCTTTCTTAACTTTGTCTAGCGTTTCGCCCAATTTTATTCTCCTCTTCAATTTCAATGGATTCGGGATCAATATCGATCGCGACACTGGATTGAATTCCCGCAATCGCTACCTTGACCGTGACAGAATTAATCTTCCGTAATACGATCGCCCGATATCCCTTGAAAGGTCCACCCGTAATTAGCACTTTGTTTCCGGGCTCCATTTTCTCTTCATTCCTTATTTGTAAACGTTCCGGAAATTGGTTTACGAATATTCTAACGAGATTGATATCCTCTTCCGGAACCGGCAAGGGAACTCCCGCCACCGAAAGTAAGTGGTGTGCGCCGGGCGTTTGCAGCACTCGAATCTTTTCCGTATTTAGATCGATCTTTACGAATACGTAAGAGGCGAATACCGGTTGATAAATCGTTTTTACCCGATCCGACCAAACTTTCTTTACCGGGATTAAAGGTAAAAAGCTTTCTATTCCTTTTTTCTCCAACTCGTTTGCGAGTTTCTTTTCCGAGCGGGAAAAAGTATAGATGGCATACCACGATTTATTTGGATCAGTCATTTGTTTCGATTCGAAAAGATACCGGTATAGTGAGAACAGTACCTTCTTTTAATTGAAATTTCCACCGATAAATGGATTTTCTAAACTGACTTTCGAAAATTCGGTAGCGACAGGGACGAATCGTTGTGACCTTTCTAGCTTCGCCCTCCCGGCCGATTTCTACGTTCCAAGTACAATCGGATTCTAGTCTTTGTTCCAATGCTTCCGGCGGAAAATGAATTTCGTTCTTGAATTTTTCGATCTCGAACTCTTCCGTACCTGCGTTCCTGTTTTGGTCTGAAACGGGAAGTCCATTTCCAAGAGTAGAGGGAATCGAAAAGCGTAAATTGGGAATGCTACCTCTGCTCAGATGCAATTTAACCGAGTCGAGGTCGCCCAAACTAGCATGACTGAAAAATAAAACTCCGCCTGCCGATAATAGGTGAACAATCGTCGACAGGAATATGCTCGAGCGAAAATTCATAATCTTTTCTTCCAGAGAAAAATCTAAGGTCCGAATTGGCAACTCCTTGCCGAGTGCCTTAAAACCGATGAGTCCGGCGTTAGGGATGCATATGATTTCTTCTTGAACGTTATTTTTCCGAAGCTAAGATGGGTCTCCCATGTCGGAATGGTTTCATTCCTATCCTGACTCGATTCAGGTTCTTTCGATTTTCTTAACTTGCTCCTTTGTCGGATGGGTTACGAATTATATTGCGGTTCAAATGATTTTCTTTCCTAACGAATTCCGTGGAATCGGCTTCATCGGCTGGCAAGGAATCATCCCTCATCACGCGGTGAAAATGAGCGGCTTAATCGCGAATGTATTAATTACAAGACTCGTGAATCCTTACGAGTTGTATCGAAAAATTCAACCGTCGAAAATCGTGGAATTAATTCGAGACCTGATTCGTTTGCGTTCTAAAGATATAGTAAAGAACGTTCTAGTAGCCGCAAGTCCTGCTCTGTGGTCGATGCTTCCTAAAGGATCGAGGGAGGCATTAGAGAGAGAAATTCAAGAGGAAATCCCGTTAAAGATACGAGAGGTTTATCATTCTTTCGGAAAGGAATTGCATAAGGTTCTGCAAGTGGACGAACTCATTCGAGCTTCTTTGTCGGGGCCCAATACTAAGTATCTGGTCGAAGTCTTTAGAAGATGCGGCGGTCCCGAATTTAAATTCATCATCAGATCCGGAATATATTTCGGATTTTTAATCGGGTGCGTTCAAGTGGCATTTATCGGAATATTCAATCAATGGTGGACTATGCCGATCATGGGAATCGTCGTCGGCTATCTAACGAACTGGCTCGCGATCTTAATGATCTTTCATCCGCTCGAACCCAGGAATTTCCTCCTCTTTAAATACCAAGGACTATTCTTAAAAAGACAAAAAAAAGTTTCGAAGGAGTTTGCTTCGGTTATTGCGTCCCGGGTGCTGACGACCGAAAATTTAACGAGGTTGATTTTCTTAGGGAAAGGCGGAGATTTGATCGTAAACGAATTGGTAATACGATCAAAGGAATTGTCCGAGCGGAAATTAAAGGAAAGAATTCCATACGCGAAATTGTTGATCGGTACTGCGAAAGTCGAGGAACTAAAGGAAAAGATCACCGAAATGATCGTCGGTTTAGTACCCGAAACGGCCGAGCGAATGAAAGGATATCTCGAGGAAACTCTTGAAATTGAAAAAATAATTTACGAACGGTTAAGCGTTCTCCCAGCCTTGGAATTCGAGCAACTCCTACATTCGGTTTTTAAAGAGGACGAAACCACGTTAATTCTTCTTGGGGCCTTGTTAGGTGGAATTGCCGGATGCATCCAGGCATATATAGTCTTTACCGGACTTTAGCCCATTAGGACTATTTTCATGGCTGCAATCGTAAGAATTCCGTTTCCCATCTCATACCGGATTCATTTTCGCTATGCTCAAATGACGATACTTATAGATAAGAAGCTATGAGGAAAAACCTTCCCGTTACGGGTAAAGAAATTCATTTTCCGGCAAATGCCGTTATCATTTCGAGAACGGACCCGAAGGGTAGAATTACCTACGTCTCTAAGGATTTTGCCGAAATCAGCGGTTTTACGGAACGAGAGATGCTGGGAGAGCCGCATAATATCGTTCGACATCCGGACCTGCCCCCTATCATTTACGAAGATTTGTGGAAGACCATACAGTCGGGACGTCCTTGGAACGGAATCGTTAAAAATAGAGCAAAGAACGGCGATCATTATTGGGTAGATGCAACCGTTACTCCGGTCTTTGAAAACGATAAGATTACGAGCTACATGTCCGTCCGCAAGAAAGCGGAAAGGTCGGATATCGAAAAAGCCGATAAGCTTTACCAAAAACTGAATCGTGGCATAAGCTTCGGCTTCAAAATCTCATCTACGGTTCACAATCTACAAGCAAGACTCGGGAATCTAGGTTTAGCGTTCGTGCAATTAAGTCTTGTCATAGTTCCGACAGGTTACCTTTGCTACCGATTTTTTTCCGTCGATCCGTTATTGTCCTTGCTCGCGTTAGGATTGGGATTGCTGGGATCATTTTCGATTTTACGGACGATGTCCAAACAAGGAGCTAAAATTCGCGAAGTTGTGGAAATCGTCAGACAACTCGTAAACGGAAATTTATTAACCGACATATCCAGACAAGAAGGTCGGGAGGATGTGGATAAGATATATACGAATATCCGCTGCTTGTCTATAAGCTTATGGGGACTCCTAGTTCAGATGAAAGAGAATTACGGGAGAAATTTAAATTTATACGAATCCTTGTTTAAATCCCTGGAGAAATTTAGAGGAAGTACGCAAACCCAGGCCGCGTCCGTAGAGGAAACTGCTGCTGCTTCCGAGGAACTTTCAAAGACGATCGAAGAGATAGTAATTACCATAGGCGAGCAGACTCGTAGTCTTTCGAACGTGAATAATAGCATCGGTTCCATTGATTCCTCTTTACGCGAAACTTCTCGTTCGATGGAAGAACTTGCATCTCAGACGGGAGAAGTATCGGGAAGGGCCCATCAAGCGGAGCTTATCTTTAACGAGGCAATTCGTTCGATGGAAGAGATTAAATCCTTCTCGAATCAAATCAATAAAATTGTCGGGATCATAACTAGTATCTCGGAAAGGACGAACTTACTTGCCTTGAATGCATCGATCGAATCGGCGCGAGCGGGTGAAGCGGGGAAAGGTTTTTCGGTCGTCGCGGATGAAATATCGAAACTCGCCGAACAAACGAAACACAGTATCAAAGATATCATCCAGCTAGTAAAAAACACCTCCGTTTCCGTCGAGGAAGGTGCGATAAAGGTAAATCAGTCGGTCGACGTTTTTCGAAAACTTCAGGATTATATAGAAAAGGTTCACTCGTCGGCTTCGCAGGTTCGAGCTCATCTATCCGAACAATCCGGTCGATTGAGAGAGATTCGTATGAGTTCCGACCAAGTGCTCACTCTCGGGAAGATGATGCATAATTCCTCCGAGCAGCAAAAAATATCCGCGGAAGAAATTTCCGCTTCGATGCACATCATATCTAAAAACGCGGAAGAGATCGCCACAACTTCGGAGGATATAAAAGACGTCGTAGACGACGCATTGCATCATTCCGAAAGATTTAAGGGCATTCTTGGTCATTTTAAAACGGAAAAGGAGCTCCCGTAAATTTTCTAAGTTTGCGGGTTTCTTTTTAAAATTTCGATATTGAATTCTTGCAATTCTCATTTCTCGATTTGCCGATAATCGGACTAGGATGGAAAATCGCTTCCTACGTCTTGCGCTTCTGCTGGCAATCGTCGCCACCTTATTGTCGTACTGGAATCATGGATGGGTCTCCTACTTAAAGGATTTTGTGGTATTCATTCACGAAGCGGGTCACGCTACGGCAACGTTACTTACAGGTGGAAGTGTCCAAACCATCGAGCTCCAAGGCGATGAATCCGGACAAACCATTGCCTCTCCGCTTGCAGGAAAAGGCCCGTTCGTATTCGTGGTATCTGCCGGTTATTTAGGGTGTTGCTTAGTCGGCGGATTTTTATTAAATCGAGGTTTCAAAGGCAGACTAGTCAGACCCACGCTTTTGATATTGGGCGGCGCGATTTTACTCTTAACGTTGAAATATACTACGGCCGGAAGTCTCGCGCAAAAGACGGGACTTTCTTGGGGAATATTCGTATTAATCGCGGCTTTTTTACCTTTCGGCTGGGACCGGTTAGTTACGGTTTTTCTCGGCACAAGCGTAACGTTATACAGTCTCTATGATCTTTTAGATTTTACGGAAAATATTCAAAATACCGATGCCGGGATTTTGGCTTACTGGGCTACCGGGTCCGATCCGAAAAATGCAACTCCTAAATCGGTCGTATTCCTGGGATATTTGATTGCTCTCCTTTGGTCTTTTTTTAGCGTATCCATCATATTCTTTTCCTTGAAACGTGCCGTAGTTCCGGTTCGAGATCCGAACTTGGAAGAATTTTTACCCGGGTCTTCGATGCCGGGTGAAGATAATAAGGAATCTCCTTTTCCGGGAGAAGTAACGCCGGAAGTCCTGGATTGGTTTTTAAGCCGCGGCTTGGATTTGAACGGAAAACCTTTGTCGCCCGAGTTTAAAGATTTAGAGAAATTAGATGGTTAGTAGAGTTTTAGTCACCGGTGGAGCCGGTTTTATCGGATCTCATCTTTGCGAGAGGTTGATCAACCAGGGTCATGAAGTTATCTGCCTAGATAACTTTCATACGGGTCGAAAAGAGAACGTCGAAAAACTTCTAAGCAACTCGCGCTTCGAATTAATTCGGCATGATATAACGGAACCGATTCGATTAGAAGTGGATAAGATTTATAACTTTGCTTGTCCGGCAAGTCCCGTGCATTACCAATCCAACGCGATCAAAACCATCAAGACGAACGTTCTAGGAACAATGAACGCGCTAGGCATAGCAAAGCGGGTAAAAGCGAGAATTCTGCAAGCCTCGACCAGCGAAGTTTACGGAAATCCGTTGGAACATCCGCAAAAAGAATCGTATTGGGGGAATGTTAACCCGATCGGAATTCGAAGTTGCTACGACGAAGGTAAGAGAGTGGCGGAAACTCTTTGCTTCGACTATCATCGAAATCATAAGGTCGACATTCGAGTCATTCGAATTTTTAATACGTATGGCCCTAGAATGCTCCCCGATGATGGCCGGGTTGTGAGCAACTTTGTCGTGCAAGCCTTGGCAGGCCGGGATATCACCATCTACGGAGACGGATCTCAAACTAGATCTTTTTGCTATGTAGATGATTTGGTGGAAGGCATAATTAAAATGATGGACGCGCCGGATTTTATCGGTCCTGTCAATCTTGGCAATGATGGCGAATTTACCGTAAAGGAATTAGCAGAATTGGTGATTCAGGAAATAGGATCCTCGTCCAAAATCGTGTACAAACCTCTGCCCCAAGACGATCCATCGCGTCGAAGGCCGGATCTAAGTCTCGCTAGACAAAAACTGGGATATGAACCGAAAGTCTCGTTAAAAGACGGAATCCGGAAAACAGTCGAGTATTTCAAAAATCACTTGGATTAATCGTTCACCGGGAAAATCTGGACGTACTTTTCCCGAATTACAGGGAATTGAACCGAAAAACTTTATTTTCGAGCAGGCTGTATGAATATCGGAGTACTAAAAGAAGCGAAGGAAGAAACCCGGGTAGCGGTAACCCCAGACGTCGTTGATGCCCTCAAAAAAATAGGGGCTTCTATTCTCGTTGAAAAGGGAGCCGGAGAATCATCTTACTTTTCAGACGAAGATTATAAAAAAGCCGGAGCAACGATCGTTTCTCGTCAGGATATCCTCAAGAAATCGGACATCGTAACAAGCATTCATTTAGCGGACGCGTCCACGCTTTCTAAACTTAAGAAAGACGGAATCTATCTGGGAATGTTCCAGCCGGCAGTGAATCCGCAAGTAGTAAAAAAATTGGCATCTCAGCAGGTTACTCTGATTAGTTTGGATGCGATTGCTCGTATAACAAGAGCGCAATCCATGGATGTTCTCTCTTCGCAAGCCACCGTCTCAGGCTATAAAGCGGTCTTACTCGCGGCGACACATCTCACCAGGTTCTTCCCGATGTTGACGACTGCGGCCGGAACGATTACACCGGCATCGGTTTTGATCATTGGCGCAGGAGTCGCAGGCCTTCAAGCCATAGCTACCTCGAGAAGATTAGGCGCCGTAGTGGACGTATTCGATACTCGCCCGGAAGTGAAAGAGCAAGTTCAGTCGCTGGGCGCAAAATTCGTCGAAGTAGAAGGCGCTCGTCATTCCGCGGCAGCAGGCGGATACGCCGTCGAACAAACGGAAGAATACAAAAAGAAGCAGCAAGAAGCGATCGATAAGTTTGCAGGAAAGGCGGACGCTATCATTACGACGGCACTTATTCCGGGGCGCAAGGCACCGGTTCTTATTACGAAAAAAATAGTGGAAAGAATGAAAGCCGGTTCGGTGATCGTAGACTTAGCGTCCAGTATGGGTGGAAACTGCGAATATACCCAGCACGGTAAAACGGTTCTGACCAAGAACGGAGTCTCCGTAATAGGACATCTTAATTTACCCGGTTCTCTTCCCGGCGATGCGTCAAGAATGTTTGCTAAGAATATTCTTAATTTCTTAAAGCTGCTACTTAAAGAAAAGAAGATAAACTTAGACTTAAACGACGAGATTCTTTCTTCGACTACGATTACGTTTAACGGAGAAATTCGTCATAAGCTGACTCAGGATGCTTTAGGTTCCGGTAAACAGGGAAATAAGGCTCCTGCCAAGAAGAAGACCCAAAAAGCCGAATCCACTCCCGATTAGCCAACCTCCGAGCACATCGCTCGGAAAGTGATGCAGGGATAGTAATCTTCCTATCCCTGCTAACAGGCTTAATAATAAAAACCACTCCGGAAAACCGAATAAGAATACCAGCA
The DNA here is from genome assembly GCF_000243675.2 of Leptospira inadai serovar Lyme str. 10. Classification (NCBI taxonomy): domain Bacteria; kingdom Pseudomonadati; phylum Spirochaetota; class Leptospiria; order Leptospirales; family Leptospiraceae; genus Leptospira; species Leptospira inadai. Next base: position 528,905 of record NZ_AHMM02000025.1, read on the forward strand.
AAATTACCGCAGCCATCGAATTGGATGCATGGGCCGAAGGAAACGAATGTTTCATGTCCGGATTTTCATCGATTTTACCTACGACCGTTATCAAAGGTCTTTTCCGCGAGATAACTTTCTTCAAAAATAAAACGAATCGATCGTTTGCATAGGCCACTAAACCGGTATAGGGAAGTACGATCCACCCTGGATGCGGAAGAATGCCTATCCACGTCGCGTATGCAAGATATGGAGCGATGATTAAAAGCATCATTTCACCGCGATTGACCCGCGATAAAATACGGTTAAGCCAAGGATAATGGAGTCTTTCGCGAATAAATTTGGCTGCGACGTAATCCGCTCTTCCCAATATTCCTTTTATCTTGGCGACTTCCTTAACCAAGTAAGGAATCCTTTAGTTTCGAAGAGAGATCGTTACGGGAGATAAGAAGCTGCTCTCCGGATCGTAAATCTTTGAGCTGCACATCTCCCTTGGCGATTTCGGATTCGCCGAGAAAGATAACGTATCGATACCCTTTTTTCTCCGCAGTCTGAATCTGTTTTCCGATCTTGCCTGCCTCGAGCATAGTTTCCACCTTAATGCCTTCCTTACGAAGTAGGTCCGCTAACTTTAAGACTTCGGGAAAGAGGAGTTCCTCCATGACCGGAATAAAAACCGTATCATTCCTATTTAAATTCGGAACAAGATTGTGACCTTCTAGGAAGCTCTTAAATGTAACATCTCCGAGTCCAAAACCGATTCCGGTTAGTTGATCATTGGAAAAAAGGCCGATTAGATTATCGTATCTTCCGCCGCCGTAGAGGGATCTTCGATTTTCCGGATTCGTATCAAAGACTTCGAAAATACATCCCGTATAATAGTCGAAACCTCTAATAATGGAAGGATCGAAGATGATTTGTTTTTCGATTCCAAGAACTTTTAGATCATCAAATAGTTTCCGCACGAATCCAAGAGCTTCCAGGTCAATTCCATTAAAATTCTCTAAACTATCTACGGTGCTCTCCAGATAGGAGTAAATCAACGGTAATTGTTTGTTCGGATCGGTCAATAAAGGCTTAATTTCTTCTTCGAATGCTTCCCGAGAAATTTTCGCTTTTTTATCCAAAAGCTTCGAAACGGCCTGGCTCTTTTCTTTCGGTAGGGAGAGCGATTTGCCCAAAAACGAGTCTAAGATTCCTCGGTGCGATACTTTTATTTGATAACTACCCGCGGGGGCTCCGAAGCGCTTCAAAATCGAATCGGCGATCAGAAGGACTTCCACTTCGGCTCTGTACGAGGCTACTCCGAAAAGATCGACATTTAGTTGCCAATGTTCCCTTAATCTTCCCTTACCCGGCTGTTCGTATCTCCAAAGATTCGGAATGGAAAACCAGCGGATCGGTTTAGCGAGATTTCTGACCTGCCCGGCCACCATCCTAGCTAGAGTAGGCGTCATTTCCGGTCGAATCGCGACGTGTCTATCTCCCTTATCCGTAAAATCGTAAAGTTGTCTTTGAACGATTTCTTCGCCGCTCTTGGCCTTATAAAGGTCGAATGATTCTAAAATAGGGCCGTCATATTCCTGATATCCGAAAGATAAGACGACCTCCCGCATAACCGAAAACATCCAGTTGCGGAAGTGCATATCTTCCGGATAAAAGTCTCTCGTGCCCTTATAAGGGGCTGTAGGTAAAAAGGATTTTTGTTTTTCCAAGGCGCTTAAAGGCTCTTAACGAAGCTTAGATTCTTCTTTAATAGAGTCATATTCGCCTTTGCATCGTTGGAGCCAACTATTTCTGCACCAACCAGATAAATTTCCCCCAGCTGAGAAATATGTCGGATTTTAAAAGCGAACCTAAGTGGGGCCTGCATTTTGAAGGTTAAGTCCGCCGTAAAGAAAGGTTTGTGCAGAAAAGACTCCACTAACTGGGATTCAGTGACTTCTAGAAGAATCCCTCCTTCGGAAGCGTTTACCACGTTTTGTCGAATGTCTAAATCCAGAGTGTTCGAGTCTTCGATTCGGCTATTGAAAGTCCGTTCAAGTTCGCTGTATTTCTTCAAAATGGCAGGATCTAGCACGGCTTCCTTGGAATCTGCGTATCCAAAAGCCACTAATTTGTTGTCTAGTGAATCTTTGTAAAATATGGGAACTACGACGAACGATTTTACTTTGCCAAGTCTATAGGCCTTGATTCTATCTTCGAGAATCATTTCTTCTTCCAGTTCCTGCTTTAAGTTAAGGATTTCGAAATCGTCGAACGAATCTATAGCCGGTTGTTCAAGAGAAATGGCGTCGGAAATAAAGATCGCCTTACCGGTTCTTTTTACCAATTCCTGTTCCGGGGTTAATTCTCGACCGGCTTGGAAAATCAGACGCGATCCGGGAAAACCGGAGAGAATATTACGGTGTAAATCGGTCAGCAGTATTTGACCGGAAGTTCCTAACACTTTGGTGGAATCCTGTTCTTTCTTTAGCGTATGGAATCTATGTGCGACTACTTTACCAGCTAGGCCTTCGATTCTCGCAGAAACTCTTCCATCCTTTGCGATTTTTACGTATTCAGGTGTGCAGATCGCTATGCCGCTTTCTTCATGAACGGTTTCGACTTTAAAGCCGATCTCCATGTGTTTACTCAGAGTTTTATAAACGGTAATTTCATCCTCGTGATTAACGAAATTCGGATCGATTCGCAAATGAATTTTGCCGTCGGGAGAATGCTGAAGAATCTGTAGCTCTTGTTTCAACGGATTTTCCTTCAGGAATAGGCCGTTATTATGTACGTATTCCTTAATGATGTAAGCTACCTTGGTAGGATCCGTTACTTTATCCCAAACCCTCGGCGATTGTAGGAAGGATCGATATTCGACTTCCATCGGTTCTCCTTAGAGCTTCCGGAAGTCCACTCTTCTATTTTTGGCCCTACCTTGTTCGGTCGAGTTATCTTCATCCGGTCTGGAATACCAGTAAGCTCGGGTTTTCAATCGGCTTGCTTGTATACCTTTTGTCCGGACATAGTCGTAGACATTCCGCGCTCGTTTTCCGCTTAAACGCGTGTTGTATTCTTTGGAGGCGATATTATCGGTATGGCCCCCGATTTCTACCTTATCCGACGGATTCTTTTTCAGGTAATCTACAAGTAGATCTAATTGCTTCCGATGTCCGTCAGTCAGATTCGTCTTATTGAATTCAAAGTAGAGTTTCATACCTAGAACAACCGGAACATCGGATTCTTGCTTTAACGCGATAGAAATTATTGACCCGTCTTTAGCGTTCGCTTTAAGCACGTTGACACTTTCGGAAATATATTTCTCAGCCTTGGCGAATATTTCAAAATCCGTGTCAGGAATCGAAGGAAGATGGAAATTTTTTTCCTCGTTGTTGTATTTTAACACTTCTCCTTGGCGATTCTTCGGTGTAAACACTGTAGCGCTTGCTCCAGGAATCGGTTCTTTAGTCGCAGCATCGACTACGACCACCTTCATTCCCTTAAATTTTTTGGTTCCATCGGAAGTCTGAGGCTGCGTTTTACCTTTCTCTTCGTCTTTGATAGGAAGCAGGACATAAGTTTTATAAATTTTCTTTCCCCGCTCGATATTTCCACGCAGATCCAATCTGTCTTCTGTCGGATAAAAGCCGGGAGAAGATATTTCTACTTTGTAGACACGTCCGGTCTTTAGAACCGTTTTGAAGTTTGAAGGAGTTCCTATTGAAAGGTCGCCGCCGATTCGTTTAGAAGTGATGGTTCGATTCGGTCCGATTGAATCCGAAATTTTTATCGTTGCGTCGAGGCCGATCATAGTGGCCTCCGAACCGTCCAAAACTAATCCTTCGAAACTTACATCGTACGAATTGCGAAGAGACTCGGGTACTTGAAATCTATAGATATCGTACTGACCCTGACCTCCGATTCTGTTCGAAGAAATATACGCCCAAATTCCTTCCCGATCGAAGGAAATTCCTTCGGAATCGATTCCTTCATTTATGTCGAGATTGAAAGGAAACGGCAGTTTCTCAAGGCTTCCGGTATCGGGAACAGGGTAAGGAAGCGAAGTTTTGGAAACGGAGGTTTTATCTTCCTCATCTTCCGTATCCGGAGCGGAAGGTAGATTTAAGAAAATACGAAACAGTGAAAACTTTTTTCGTTCATTTTCCCGATTGGTCGAAAAGTAAAGCTGCTCTCCATCAGGATGTATGTATGGTAGGATCTCGCTGGATTTTGAATTTATGGTTCCACCCATATTTATGGGAGAAGACCAAGATCCGTTCGATAAATTTCGATAGCTCACCCATAAATCGTATTCACCGTAACCTCCCGGTCTATCGGAAGCGAAAATAAGAAATCTTCCGTCAGGAGAAATTGCAGGCATCTTGTCGTTAAAGTTGGAATTGATTTCGGGAACTGGGATCGGGTCGATCCATAGTTTGGTCTTTTCGTCCCTCTTCGTATAATAGATATTTAATGAATCGTAGCCGGATCTATCGGCTTTTTCGTTTTTGACGGACGTGAAGAAAATTTCCGACGGATTGCCGAAATCATCAAATCGGATCGAGATGCCTCCCTCGAATTTATCCGTATTTAAAAGTTTGGCCGGTTTTTCTCCGGCGGGTAATTCCTTCTTATTTTTTTCCCAAATGTCCTGATTTAAATTTACCGGTTTCCGCCAATCGGCCTCCCCATCTCTGCTTTTATAATTCGCATTTTCCGCTAACCATAAATCCATTTCCCCTTCGCCTCCGGGGCGATTGGATTGAAATACTAGATATCGACCGTCGGGACTGATGATGGGATTGTATTCATCGTTTTGTGTGTTTAAAGGCGGGCCAAACGGTCGTTCCGCTAGGGGAGGCAACGGTTGCGCCTCGGCCTGTCCGGAGAAAGAGAAGCTGACTCCGAGCAAGAGAAAAACCGTAAGGAAATATAGGAATCTTACGTTCGTTTTTTGATTATAAAATTGCATAAGGTTTATTCTCGTAGTCGGAAAATCCCTGGATTTTCCTTTTCACAAATATAGTATCGGAAGGAAACCGGCAGGGATCAATATGGAAACTCTAAGCAAGAATCCACGGAACGGAAGGGAGAATCGACCGGATTTTCCTCCGAAGCCTTTGATTTTCGGTGTTCTGAACATTACTTCCGATTCATTTTCGGATGGGGGCAGGTATCTCGACTCCGATCAGGCAATCGAAAAAGCTTTGTCTTTAGTGCAGGAGGGGGCCGACGTCATCGATATCGGGGCTCAATCCTCTAACGTGAAGGCCGGTTGGGTGGACCCTCAGACCGAATGGGAACGAATGGAGAAGGTGCTTCGAGAATTGAAAGCTAGGAAAATTCCTATCTCCGTAGATACTTTCAAGCCGGAAGTCATGCGTAAGGCCATTTCTTTCGGAGTGGAATATATAAATAATATTCGAGGTTTCTCGGATGAAGAAAGCCTGAACGTATTGCACGAATCTAGGCAGCTTCCGACGAAATTCATTTTAATGTATTCGCATGACCGCGGCCAAAAAGCGGCGCCCGAGTCCCGCCTTTTGCCGGAGTCCGTCTTATCCGAGATTTTTTCCTTCTTCCGCGAACGCAAGAACCGACTAACCGATTTGAACTTTCCTGAAGATAGAATTATTTTCGATCCGGGAATGGGTTTTTTTCTTAGTCCCGATCCTAACGTAAGTTTTGCAGTTCTTGCGTCCGTGGAAAAATTTATGCAAGAGTTTCCGCAACTAATGGTATCGGTAACTCGAAAATCCTTTTTAGGGAATGCATTAGGAGGAATTCCCGTGGACGATCGGGAGGTTCCTACTGCGGTTTGCGAACTGTATCTTTGGCTAAAAAAAGTCCCGATCATCCGAACTCATGCTCCCTTGAATTTAATAAGAGCGATACATATTTGGAAATTATCCAACGGAGAATTTTAGCGGCCCCAAATGTTTCGATCTGCGGCTTCCTTCCCTTCCGGAGTCGTAGTCGGTAAAAAGTCTTCCTGTGAAATTTGTAAACCTAGGGCTCTCAATTTTTTAAAATAGGGGACTAAAGGAGTAAGATCGGCTTTCGGGTTTTTGGAAAGTAAGCAGGTCTTCCATAAATCCAAGAAACGGATATTTTCTCTTTCATTGTCCGGAACTTTCCCTATCCACACTAGGGCCTCGTCGTATCTCTTTTTTTCGGAATATGCATGGGCAAGGTAATATTCCAAATCCGGGATTCTCTCGCCGGTTCGTACTAAACTTAAACCGAAGACGATCGCTTCATCCCATTTTTCTAAATTATTCGCCATCTGAAGCATCAAACCGCGCGCGTTCTTATGATAAGGGCTTAGCTGGAGGATTTTTTCCAGGTAAAAATAACTCTTAGGCCAATCTTGTTTTCGAAAAAAATAATCCGCAAGTCCGTTCCAGGCATGAACTTCCTGACCCGGAATGTTAGAGAGGGCATCCCAGTAGATAACTAATTCATCCTCTCTTCGGTACTCCTCGAGAATTTTTTCCACCTTACTTCGATTTGTCGGAGAGGCGGCTTTGAGGTATCCTGACAAGAAAGCTTTGCATTCAGAGATATCGTCCACGAGATAATAGAGGCGGATCAAATTTAAAACGGGAACGGGATCCGAAGGAGCGAGCTTATGTGCTTCGGAAAATTCGATTTCCGCATCATCCAAAAGCGAATTTTTGGCTAAGAGAATTCCGAGATTATTTCTGTCGTTGGCTAACGAGGCTTTTCCTCTTTGGGATTTAGCTTCCCAAGGATTCCTGATCGAATCCACGATTTCTCGAGGAAATAGTTGCGAGGAAAGATAGACAAACCCGGAGTCGTTTTCCAAAGTTTCCGCGTAACGAATCGGATAAAGACAGGAACATACAAGAATGATAAAAGGAAATAGGACTAGCGAAAAGCTAGGACGCTTCCGAGGCTTGATTCTCTTCCAAATTCTTTTGAGCATAGAGTAAGTACTTTAAAGCGCGTTCGGTATCTCCATGAAAAAGATACATCAAGGAAAGATCAAGCGCGTCCTGAGCTTCCGGTGCTTCGAAGTCTTCCGGGTTCTCTTTCGAGAGGACTAATTTATCTTTAAATTCGTTCAGTTTTTTTCGAGTCAAAGACTCCAAATTATCGAAGAATATTTTTTCCTCGGGTTTCGGTTTTTCCTTAGCCTCCTTGATCGAGTTTGAGAATTTTACGAACCCTTGCGCGGTCGTGGTGACTTTTTTAAGAGTTTCGAATGATTGTTTAAAATTACCCAGCTTCACGTGTATTTCAGTAAGTAGAATTTCCATTCGAGGATCATCCGGCTGCACTGCCAGGGCCGAGTGGGCGGCGTCCAAAGCTTCTTCCCATCGCTCCGTATCGAAATAGATCGTAGCCAATGCGGACAGGGCGGTCCTATTCTTCGGATCGATTTTTAAAGCGTTCTTTAAATATAGTTCGGATTTCTCCGGGCGTTCGAGCTGTTTATAACAGTAGGCTAGCAGAAGATGGGAATTTAAGTATCGTTTGTTCAGTTCTAGGGAATTCTTCAGCGCCTTTATCGCCGCCTCTAAACTATTGAGGCGATAAAATTCTACGCCAAGGTTGTAGTAAAGTTCGGTCGTTTTTCCAAGTTCGAGGGCTTTCTGGTAAGTCCGAATGGCAGTTTCTGAATCTCCCATCCGAGAATAAAGAGCGCCTAAGTTTAAGTATGCTTTTTGAAAGCCCGGTTCCAGCTGCAATATTTCGCCATAGACTTTTACGGCTTGAGAGATTTTTCCCTGTTTTTCCAGCTGTAGAGCTAGATTGAATTTCTTCCTGGATTCCGCTTCCGCCATACCTAGGAGTATCGACGGCGACCTAGAATTACGCAATCGGAAAAAGTCTTTATGTGATTTCCCGTTTCTTCCGAAAAGTAAAAGGAAAGAATCTCGACTGAGGTCATAAAATGAAACGATTTTCCGCAATCGTCGCACTAACCGCAATTACGGCCTGCGCATCCGTAGAACCAAGACGAAACATCAGCGCGTCAGGAGATCCGTCGGAAATTTTCTTCGAAAAGGAAATTGCGCCGATGGATCAGGAATCCAAGAAAGATATGGCTTTGGCTCAAAATTCGGCCGGTGCCAAGCAACGCAGCTTGGACGATTTACTCGCAGATAATAAACCTGTAAAAGCGACTCTACCTGCCAAAAAATCCTCCGAAGGGGATTTTGATGAAATCGGATATTCTTCCTGGTACGGACCGAAATTTCACGGAAAGCCAACGGCCAGCGGAGAGACGTTTGATAAAACGAAACTTACTGCGGCCCACCCGAGTTTACCTCTCGGTTCGGTCGTAAAAGTAAAAAACCTAGAGAACGATAAGGAAGTTTTGGTACGCGTCAACGATAGAGGACCTTTTGCAAAAGATAGGATCATAGATTTATCCGAGAAGGCCGCCGAGACGCTAGATTTTAAAGACGTCGGCATTGCCCGAGTCGGACTTAAAGTTGTCAGCAAGGGTGGAAAAGACGAATCCGAAGATTTAGAAAACGCCGAGGATGAAGAAGCTCTTTTAAACGAATCGAAACCCGAAAAACTCACGCCGAAAAAGACCGTCGTTACCCCGGCTCCGTTGGTAAAAGGTGCCCCCAAGGGTCAAACGGTTCAGGTAGGAGTTTTTCGCAACAATCAGCTGGCGGAGAATTATCGTAAAAATCTTTCGGCAGAATACGGTGAAAAAGTATATCTGTTTGAAAGAGACGGTATGTTCGTTTTGCAAATGGGCGATTTTACCGATAAAGCCAAGGCGGCCGTTTTAAAAACAAAATTGAAAGAAGATGGAGTGGATTGTTTTATTCCGCAAAAATAATCCAAAGCAATTGCCGACCTCTATCGAGAAAAACGCCTCCGGTAGGAGGCGTTTTTATTTTACTGTGCGTTAATTTCTATGAGCCCGACAGCTTTGGAGCTTCATTCTACCGGCACAAATCGTTTTTGCTAGTTCGATATAGCCGAACGTGCAAGTTCCGACTCCTTGGCCGCAGGCCGGAGATGAAAGAAGTAGTAGAGTATAGCATTCGTCGTAATTCTTCAAATCGCTCGCGCATAGTTGTTCATTGCTTACCAAAAGATTGCAATTCAGCAAAGGGAATAAGCCGAGTAACGTCAGAGTTAGGAAGAAATTGACTTTTCTCTTGATAAGCATAAAACCTCGATCGTTCGGACAGTCCTTTTCGAAAGAATCCGAACGTAGAATCTCTCTCGAAGGGAAAATGTCAAAAAGTTTCCGGCTAGGAAAAATTTCGAGACAACATTAAATGCCGTCTCCGTGGATATATTCGTTCAATTCATCGTCACCTTTTTTGGGAGGAATTTTCTGGGTTGGGAGATTTCCTCTGGCATACAACTCGTTTACTTCCCGCTGGAGAGTGTCGATTTTCTCCACTAAAATGGAAAAGATCCTGGCGATCGGATCCGGGAGTTCATTGTGATCCAGCATCCGCTCACCCTTTTCCCCGAAATCCACTTTAGAACGCACGACCTTTCCCGGTACGCCTACGACGGTACAATCGGGAGGAACATCTCTAAGCACGACAGATCCGGCGCCGATCCGTACATTCCTTTCTATTACGATATTTCCTAGAATTTTAGCTCCGGCGCCGACTACGACGTTCTCTTTCAGAGTAGGATGGCGTTTGCCGGTTTCCTTTCCCGTTCCGCCGAGCGTCACACCTTGTAAAATTAAGCATCCGCTTCCGATTTCGGCAGTTTCTCCGATCACCACCCCATGTCCGTGATCGATGAAGATTCCCGGAGAGATTCTGGCACCCGGATGAATATCAACCCCCGTTAAAAATCGGGCAAAGGTATTGATGATTCGGGGAATCAATGGCAGTTTATTTTTATACAAAAAATGCGCTAGGGAGTGAAACCAAAGGGCGTGCAGCCCCGGATAACAGAGGACTATTTCAACATAAGACTTTGCTGCCGGATCATTTTTTCGGATTGCTTTGATATTGTCGAACAACCTAATATCCTTTTCCTTTCGCGCTTGCCGTAAAGGCTCCTATCGGAAACCCTATGTGCGGTTCCTTTACGTGTAAAGAAGGAATCATTCTCTGAAAATAACAGGTCTACTTTAGACTACAGTTAAGGAAGCAACTCATTGGAAAGACCAAAATATGGACTTCATTTATTCCTCTTCCTACTTACGTTTTTGACTCTTACATTTCAAGAAGAGACCTTAAATCTTCCGTTTTTAGGATGGGATCGGATTCGCTCCACACTTCTGGAACGATACTTATATTCTTTACCCGTTCTAGGTATTCTTCTCTGTCACGAGATGGGTCATTATATAGCGGCTAGGTATTACGGAATCAAAGCGACTCTGCCTTTTTTTATTCCCATGCCTATTTCTCCGGTCGGAACAATGGGAGCGGTTATTAAGATTAAGGAACCGATTCGAGATAAAAAACAGCTCTTCGATATCGGAATTTGGGGACCGGCCATGAGTCTTTTCCTCTCGATTCCTTGTTATTTTATCGGACTTAAATATTCTCATTTGGTGCCGATCAGTGAACTTACGGAGGCTTTGGGATCGAATCCGGGGGCTTTCCAAGTTCGCTTCGGCGAGAGCCTTTTCGTGAGTTGGGCTAATCAATTCGTACTCGGGCCTTTCGATTCCAATTTGTACGAGGTGGAAATTCATCCGTTAGCTTTCGCAGGTTGGGTAGGGTTGTTAGTAACGGCGATCAATTTGTTACCCTTCGGTCAGCTCGACGGCGGTCATGTGATTTACGCGATTTTTGGAGAGGGATATCGTAAATGGATCTATTATTTATTTTCCGCGTTCCTCGCTCTTGCGCTTTGGAATTACGCGTGGATCTTATGGGGATTGCTCATCTACTATTTCATTAGGGTAGAGCATCCGTACGTTTCCGATCCGATATTTCCTTTGGATTGGATCCGAAAGGTTTGCGGAGCGGCGATTTTGCTTTCTTTGATTTTAATTTTTACTCCCTCACCTATGGAGATCGTAACCGCTGCCGGCCCCCAATCAAATCTGGGAGAGGATATATGGAACGGAATTCGAAATCTTTTTGGAAAATAAATTTAGGACTCTCATTACTCCTTTTTTTCTCGGCGTTCTATTTTGCGACTCTGCTTGCGCAGGAAGAAGTCGATTTGGAAATCCCTTTGACGGATAGTCCGTACGGCCTTTCTTACGACGGTACGAATTTTTGGTTCGCCGATAGTAAGCGCAGAGCGATTTTCAAAGTCGATCCGACCGGACGTCAGGAAGTTTTCAATTTGGGAATTCCCTCTATTTCCGGATTAAGTTTCGATACCAGGGAAGGAAGGGTCTTTGTGGCGGCAAAGCGGGTAATTTTAAAAGTAGAACCGAATACCGGCGGGGTTACGGATCGGATCGCAATTCCGATCGATAAAATCGGGGGAATCGCTAGCTTTCAAAACTATCTCTACGTTCTCGATGCTGATACCGGAAAAGTTTCCGTTTATGATAAGGGAACTCAATCCATCGTTGGCGGTTTTTTAACCGATAGGACGAGTCCGAAGGATATCTGCTACGCGCGAAATAGTATCTGGATTACGGATTCGTCGGACGGAAATATCTATCGTTATGATCCGGCAAATGGAAGAATCACGGGTTCGATCCGGACACCGACGAAGGATATTCGAGGTTTAGCAATCATAGGAAGTAAGATTTTCGTAGTGGATCGTACCAGTAGGGAAGTTAAGAAAATTTCATTCGTCGAAACGGATAGATTTTTGGCATCCGGAGAGTCCACATACCTGATTAATGTAAAAATTAATTTTAATTTAAACGAAACTAGTTTAGTAGGGGGAGTACTCGGCTTACTTCCTCCTCCGACTACGGAGCACCAAAGAATACGAAATTTAAAATCCAAAGATCCGAAATTCAAAGGAGATTTCGTGTCCGGCGCTCGTGGCTTGTCTAAAAAATTAGGGATCGACGACCCGAAAGGGAATCAAACTTTAGAGTACCAGTTTGAAGCAAGAACAACGAACGTTCGATTCTATGTCATGGACGATTTCATTCAGAAGAAAGAAGAAATTCCGAAGGATCTATCTCCCTTTGTCAAAACGTCGGTTTCCGTAAAAGATAAAAACGGAACCTACTTTATCGATAAAATCTTTGACGCGAGATTATTCCGAGCCGATTGGGAAAGTTTTAAAAAAGCGTTACTCGACGCAGGACTTCCGGTTCGTTCGGTCAGAACGTTGGTATTATCAAATCCATCTTCCCCCATTTTTAAAGACGCATTGGACGCGTATGTTCCGGGTTTTGGATGGGTTCCGTTATCTTCCATTAAACCGGAAACTGTGGAATCCTCTCGTACTTATCAGAAAAGCGAAGAGGTCGTGGATTTGTATCGAAGTGAAGGTTGGGGAACTTTACCTTCTCCGGTTCTCTACAAGGCAAAAGACTCGGATTTTTGGAAACCGATCCCGGCTGAAATAGAAGTAAAAATCTTACCTAAGGGGTCGGATCTCGGGCAAAACTAGTCGCTTCGGTCATCCTATAGATTTTCCATCCAAGAGTCGTAGATCTTCCGATCATATAAAAACTTAAGGATAGCCATAGTAAATGATTGCTTGCTTCGGCTTTTCCGATAAGGGCGATCGGTAGAAAAAAAATTAGAGTGCTAATGATCATAGCGTTCCGCAGGGTTCGTCCATCGGATAATCCTAAAAAGAACCCATCAAAGACGAAAGCGATCGATCCGATGATTAAAACCGGGGCCAACCAGAATCTGTAAGTTTCGGCGACCTTTATCACTTCAGAGCTTTTTGAGATCCAGGGAAAAATCCAATTAGGGCATTGAATCATGAAGTAGGAAAAGAGACCGGCGAGTCCTAAGGCGGATAGTAAAGCAAGCTTCAGAAGTGAAATGAGCTCCTTCTTATCGTTTTTACCTTTTGCTTCACCGGCCAAAGTCTCCGTTGCAACGGCGGCCCCATCTATCCAGTAAGCCGCAACTAGAATAAGCTCGTGCAGGATCGCGTTTCCTGCTAATACAATGGATCCGAAGGAAGAACTGAAATTACGAAAAATACTGAATGCGGTGATTAGCATCACTGTTCTCAACAAAATATCCGTATTTAAGGAAAGCAGAGATTTAAAACCGGACGCGGAGAACACCTTTTCCTCGTTCTCAGAAAATCCGGGAAGATGCTTCCGTTCGACGAAGTAGAAAATGAGAAAAAGGGACAACATTAAATACTGACTAATCGTGGTCGCAATTCCCGTCCCCCAAGCTTCCCATTGCATATACAATACAAACCAAATATTTAATAAAATGTTTGTTACGTTCGCCACTACGGTAACGAATAGAACGATCTTACTTTGAGATCTTCCTAGTAACCAGCCCATCAATGCAAAATTGCATAATGTTGCGGGGGCGCTAGCGATTCTCGCTTGGAAGTAGCTCGATCCGGCAAGTTTTACATCGACTTCACCTTCCAGAAAAAAGAATCCGAAATCTTGAATCGGACGATTGAATAATAAAATCGTTATTCCTATGCCGAGTCCGAGTATCAAGGAGCGTGAAAGAATTAGATCCGATTTGGATTCATCGCCGGCCCCATAGGCCTGGGCTGTCAAACCGGTCGTTCCCATTCTTAAAAAAGCGAAACTCCAAAATAGATAATCAAAAACGATATTTGCTAAAGCGACTCCGGCCATAAACGTATGAGTGTTCAATTGGCCTAATACGGCAATATCGGCTAACCCCACCAGCGGAACGGATAGATTCGCAAGTATATTAAAGAAGGTAAGGCGAAAGAATTTTTGTTTCAAAACGAATTACTTCGAATCGGTTTTTGCCACTTTTGAAAGACATTGCATGCCACAAGATCTCCGGTTACGTTTACTGTGGTACGGCACATATCGAGTAACCTATCAACCCCTAGGATAATTCCGATTCCCTCAGTCGGAATTCCAACCCCAGTTAGGATGGAAGCTAAAATTACGATCCCTAACCCGGGTGTGCTAGGGGTTCCGATCGATGCGATCACGGTGGCAATTATAATGAAGCCTAGCTGCGCTAGGGTCAGATCGATTCCGTAAACCTGCGCTAGGAAGACGGTAGCTGTTGCTTGGTAAAGCGCGGTCCCATCCATATTGATGGTTGCTCCGAGCGGAATTATAAACTCCGCGATTCTATTTGAGACACCCATTTTCTCGATGCCGGTTTTTAGCGTAAATGGTAGGACTGCTGCAGAGCTTGAAGTGGAAAATGCTAACAGTTGGAGTTCCCCGGCGTTTTTAAAGAACCAGATCGGGTTCTTTCGAGCTAAAAGAATTAGAATTACGGAATACAGTAGAAGAACGGCGATCAAACCTCCGAGAACGGACAGGAAGTATACTCCTAAACTTACTAACACATTAAAGCCGATTTTGGCGGTAATCTGAGCGATCAACCCGAAGACCGCAAACGGCGCTAGCATCATTGCCCAGTCAACGAATACCATACTGGTTTTAAATACTGCCTGAATTAATCCCAATACCGGCCGAGCAGTCTCTTCCCCCAGAGAAAGTAATGCGACGCCGACTAGGATTCCTAGAAGAACGACTCCTAGCATATCGCCGGTGAACAGAGTTTGGAATGGATTCTTAGGTAGGACCGAAAGAAGTAACTCGGGAACTTTTTCTAAGCTAGGCGGTTCAGAACGGAGCGGTATTTTGGAGACTACGCTCATTTTCGGGATGCCTGCAGAATCAACATATTTGCCGGGTTTTACGATACTCGCGATCGTGATTCCTAGCACGACGGCTATAACAGTGGTAAGGACAAAATATGCGAAAACTCGGGATCCGAATTTCCTTAGATTTTCCAGACTCTCGCCTGCATTTACGCCTAGGAGGATGGAAGAGAATACGAGAGGGATCATTATCATCTGTAAGAGAATTAAAAACAGTTGTCCCGGTAAACCCAACCAACTCGCAAGAATGGAACTAGTGGATATGTCTAAAAATTTGTATTCCGGGCTTAGGCAGAGCCCGACAGCCGTTCCGGAAAATAAGCCGATTAGTACTCTTAACCAGAGTTTACCCTTAATGAGTAAGATTAAGCCTGAATTTAAGCGCTTGATTCCGTTAAATGTGGACATGAACGACAGAATCGAACAGTTCCACTATTTTTCTATTGATTTTTCCCTTTTCAAATTGATAGTGAAGGCTTAAATCGTTTTTCCGCGATTTCTTCCGTCTCCGGGACTGGAAGGAGCCGTACCAAAGACATAGAATCGGTCAAAGTTGATCTTTAAACGCCGGAAGTTTAAGATCGACCTTAGGAGTTTATGGGATTAGATACAATCTCTTGGGACTTGGTCCTATTTAACTATTATTCTTTTGGAAGTTTATTAGTCACTTTGACTACCTTCCTTCTCGGGAGTTTCTTTCTTACTTTAAAGAATAAAACGGTCGCTACGACCCATCTAGGAATCGGTTTCCTTCTTTTTACTTTTTTCGAAACGGGTTATTTCGTTGCCGCATTTTTGTATCACCCGTTCGCTTCCTATCATAGATGGATTACCGGCGGCTTTATTCTTCCGGCGCTGACCCATTTCACTCAGTTCCTACTTCGGTTTCCTGGAAATAGCAACCAACGATTAGCCCGCTGGGTTTTGATCGTGGAATACTCCGTAATTGCAATCGTAGTAAGTTTCTTCATCTATCTAACTTCCATTTCCGAAAACATTTATCACTTCACCGCGCATCATTGGGATTTTAATGCGTATGATGCGAGTCGATACTTGGCCATCGTGATCGCAATAGAATCCATCGTCGGATTTTTGATCATACCAACGTGGCGGGTCATCGTAACGAAAGATAAAAGAAGAATCGCTCTTTTGATGTTTACGATCGGATTTTTAATCGCCGCCATATATCCGAACATTTCGAACGTAGTAAGCCGAGACGGCGCGATGGAACGCTCGACTTATATGACATCGAACGTCATTTTCTTTGTCATGGCTTTTTCCGTTTTAGCTATCGCCTTCATCAATAATAGCGCGGAAAGAACCACGTTCATGGTTAAAATCGTTGGGATCACGCTCTTCACGATTTGTTTGATCATGCAGGCGCTCGTATACATATCCAGCCAAGAGAAGGACGCCGAATATGACAGCCTTAAAATGGTAAATATAGAACGGGCGATAGAGAATGGAGTAAAGACAAAAGATATAGAATATATTATCCGCTGGAACGATAATAAAAACAGTCTCCTTTCGGGCGAATACGACAAGAAAATCGATTTGAATCTTATGCAAGTGGAAATCGATCTTCAAAACGTCACTATATACGAAGAGATTCGTAATTTAGACGAAAAGAATTTTCGCTCAAAACTGCGGGAAGTATTAGAAAAAACTCATACATATTTCGGCGGTTACAAGAGACAAATTTTAGAATTCGTCGATCAAAACACGCAATTATCCGACGGCGAATTAAAGGCGGCAATTCTAGGCGGAGCGGAAAAATGGAATAAGCAAGCTTTTATAGCTACGAATCGTTTAGAAGGCGTTGTAGGCGGAAATTTTTGCAAAAAAGGGCGTTCTTTTATAGATTCTCTCGGCAGCGAATCTCATAAAAAGGAAATCTTCTCGCATTGGTCCGAGGACTGTCTTTGGGACGGGAAGCAACTTTCCGATGCGCAACTTCGAGAGGAAGTTCTCCGATATTTTCGCTATTTTAAACCTAGTGAGACACGCCATTATCGAAGGAGTCGGGACGGTTACGGTCATTACGTCGCTTTTATGAAATTCTCGCCCGAAACTCTGGAGATGAGCGAGGTGGGTTTTTCTTACCTGGTTTATCGTCAGTTTATGCATCCGACCGCCGTGAAGCAAACGATCATCTTGCTCATCGTGATTTTCGTCGTGCTGGTTCTCTTCCCTCTTTTCTTTAAGAATAGCTTGGTCGATCCGCTTAACGGGTTATTGGCCGGCGTAGAAAAGGTCAATAAGGGAGATTTAGATGTGGTAGTTCCGGTGAAGGTTCGGGATGAAATCGGATTTTTAGCGGATTCATTTAATGCGATGGTGGCGTCGATCAAACAGGCCCGCCGGGAACTGCAGGATTACGCCGAGAACCTAGAGGAGAAAGTTAAGGAGAGAACCAAAGAAGTACAGGAAAAGATGGAAGAAGTTCAACGTCTTAAAGTACAGCAAGACGGGGATTACTTCCTTACTTCTCTATTAGCAAAACCTTTATTTTACAATGCGAATAAATCCAAACATGTGTCGACCGAATTCATAATTCGTCAAAAGAAACAGTTTGAATTTAGGGGAAAACATTCTGATCTTGGCGGCGATATCTGCGTAACCGGAAATCTTCGTTTAGGTCGACCCGATTCTTTCAAAAGATTCACCGTAGCTATGAACGGGGATGCGATGGGAAAATCCATGCAAGGAGCGGGCGGCGCTCTCGTAATGGGAGTCGTGATGAATTCGATCCTCGCGCGTTCGGCAGCTAATAATAGAATTTTGGAAACGACTCCCGAGCAATGGCTTGGAGACATTTATCATGAAATTCATTCCGTATTTAAGTCGTTTAACGGTTCGATGGTAATTTCCGCCTGCGTCTATCTCGTTGAAGACGAAACGGGAAAATGTTGGTACTTTAACGCGGAGCATCCGTTTACCGTCCTATATAGAGACGGAAAGGCAAGTTTCATCGAAGAGGGACTTACCCTTAGGAAATTGGGTTTAGACTCCGAATTCGATTTTAAAGTACACACCCTCCAGTTGAAAAAAGGGGATATCCTCATTCTCGGCTCCGACGGTCGCGACGATGTGGATTTAACTCCGGATGAAACCATTCGGACGATCAATGAAGACGAAACGCTATTTCTAAGGCATGTGGAAAAAGCCAAAGCAAACCTGGAAGAAATCGAGACCGAGATCCGTAAAACCGGCGAATTAACCGACGACCTATCTCTTCTTAAAATCGAATTTCAAACCGAACCTAAGAAAGACGAGATAGAAGACATTTTCGATGATGCAGATCATATCGATAAGGCTCTCAATACCGATTCGGTTTACGAGGAAGCTCGAAAACTATATAAGACGGGTCACTTAGAAGAAGCGCTGGATCTTTTAAAAACCGGTTACATGCACGATAGTGCTAATCAGAAGTTGAATAAACTTTTGGGCCTGCTCAGTTTTAAAGGTAAGGATTACGCAACGGCAGTCGAAGTATTGAACAATTACTTGGGGTCCGATCCCGATCTGCACGAGTACTGGTTCTATCTGTCGATCGCAAATAAGAAAATGGGGAAATACGATCTAGCCCTTTCCGCCAGTTTGAAACTACTTGAAGTCGATCCTGATAATCTTTCCAATTTGGTTAATTTGGCGGACATATACAGATTGATGGAAATGTACGATCGCGCAGAAGAATACGCTCGGAAAATTTTACAACGCGAACCCGGAAATGAAAATGCGCATAAACTGATTCGGCTGATAGAGAGGGATCGCTGATTGTCAGCTCCCGCAAACGGGAAATTATTATCCGGTGAATTGAGGCGATTCCTGTTCGCCTCAATTCTTCTAGTTTTTGGATTTTCTAGTTATGCTCAAAGCTCCGCTTCGAAAGTTCGGATCAAATCCGGTAAAGATTACCCTCTTAAACTTCGCGGTGGGGATATCCTAGTTACGATTCAGAACGAAACTTCGGCCCAACAATGGGATCGTTATGCCTTTGAAAAAACGAGAGATCTGCTCGACGCTTATGAGTCCTATACCGGTATCTTCTTTCATCACGCTGCGGCGCCGATATTCAAAAGTTTACCGCCAAAGGAAAGAAGCCGAGTTCGTTTGGTTTTAAAAGAAAATGTATTTTTAAACGGAACCCGAATCGGCGGGTATAATAATGTTTCCGGGGAACTTGGAAAGGACTTGGGAATTTATCTGGAATCCAGCCTGGTTCCGATCGGTTATCCGGCCCTATTACTTCATGAATTAGGTCATTATTATTTTATCGAACCTTTGTGGCTAAGCGAAGGTATCGTTTCCTTTCTTCCCTACTTGCTTGCCAAAAAGGGATATTTGCGGCTCAACCAGCAAGAGCTCATGTCGATTTACGATGAATGGGAATTAGGCGAGCCGCCTTCGAAAAACGACCATCCTCTCGGCGTGGATTTTCAATCGAGCGACCCGCAAGTCGGCGCGTGGATGTATTCGAAGTCCGTTCGTTTACAGGGAATTTTGTACAAGGAGCTCGGCTCGGAGGGATACCGTTCCTTTTTGAGAATTCTTGCGACTACCGACGTTCCGGATACTGAAGCGGTTTTGAAGGTTTTACTCGGATTGAAAGCTAAAAACTGGGAGCAAATTCTAAGGGGATGGCTCTTGCCCGGAAAGTATCTATCGTACCCGATAAAATCCTTTTCCAATATGCGAGACTGGGACGCTCTCTAACGAACGCTGTTTTATATTAAAACAATTGTTCGGGTTAAGAGCTTTCAGGGACGTTTTTTGTTTTTAGTTTGATAAGATAATTAGTGTGGCTAGAATAAACCATTCGAACTCTGCGTTTCGTTTCGCAGATGTCGATTCGGCTAAAAAATGGAATTATTAACGATCCTCAAAGAAGATTTTCTACTCAACTATTATTCATTCGGAAGTCTTTTAGCCTTTCTCACCGTATTCCTCGCCTCTCTGCTCTTTCTATTCTTAAAAGGTCGCTCCTCAAGCACGAGACATCTCGCTTTAGGAGCGTTATTTCTCTCTTTCTTATGGTTGGGTTACTTTATTGCGGCGATCATTTATCACCCATTAGCGGCGTACCATCGATGGATGACGGTCGGATTCATTTTACCGGCCATCTTACATTTGGGCCAGTTTCTTGCTCGATACCCTCAAAATACTCAGCCAAAAGTATCTACGTGGTTATTAATCGGTATGTATTTCGTAGCGGTAATCGCTTCGATCGGCTTCTTTTACGTAACTTGGAACGCCCCCAAAAAGTACCATTTTACCGCTCATCATTGGGATTTTAATGCGGAAAAAGCGTCTAGAACAATCGCTTTGATCATCGGGGCTTTTGTACTGATCTCTTTTTTAATTATTCCCATTTGGAGAATGATCGTAACGAAAGGAAGAGTCAGATTCGCAATTGCAGCTTTTATGGTTTCGATGTTGGTCGGAGGAGTTATTCCTGCCTTAACGAATATACTGAGTCGGGACGGAGTAATCGAACGATCGACATTTCTGACCTCTATGGTCCTTCTCATCACTCTTTCCATATTTTTAATACTAGTAATCTTCCTCAATTTTAGCGAAGAAAAAACGACATTCATGATTAAGATCGTCGGGATTACTTTCGTAACGGTGATGTTGATCGTGCAGGCACTGGTCTTCATATCCAACCAAGATAAAGAGACCGAATATGATACCAAGAGTATCGTAAATATGGAACGAATCTTGGAAGGTGGTCACCAAGTTCCCGGGATGGAATACGTCGTTAAGTGGGAAGGTTCGGACAAACCCGTAGATTATTCGCGATATAACCAAGCGTTCGATCTAAAACTTTCCCAATTAGAGACGGATTTTAAGAATACTGAGCTTTTTGAAAGGATTAAGGTTTTACCGGAAGAGGGTTTTCGAAAGCAGCTTGAAAAAAACTTGGTGGGGACCCACGAATATTTTCAAGGATACAAAAATTCCATTACGGATTTCTTAAAAAAAAGTCCCGGTTTGGACGGAAAGGAGTTAAAAGAAGGACTCTTTAAATATTTGATCGGACTCAACAGAAGCGTTTTCGTCGCTTCCAACAAGCTGGATTATATCTTTCCGATCGATTTTTGTTCGGAGGGGAAAAGTTATTTCAAAGGATCCGCTTCCGACGTATCTCATTTCCGGGATTATATTCTTTCTAAATGGAAAGATTGCTCGTTGGGAGGCAAAGACTTATTACCCGGGGAACTAAAGTCCGAAGTACTTTTGTATCTTAGACCGTTTCAGCCGGCTCTAAGCAGGCATTATCGTAAAAGTTTGGACGAGCATCAACACTTTGTGGCCTATATACACTACGATGTGGAAAAGGATTTAACGAGTGAACTCGGTTATTCTTATAGAGGTTATCGGGAATTCATGCACCCGACGTCCATGAAGCAAACGATTATTTTAGGAATCGTTTTGATGGTTATCTTATTCGTGTTTCCGTTGTTCTTCAGGCAGAGCTTAGTGGCGCCTTTAAATCGCTTATTGAGTGGAGTCGAAAAGGTAAATCTAGGAAGTCTCGATGTTCAAGTTCCGGTGGAAGTCAAGGATGAGATAGGTTTTTTATCGGATTCATTCAATAATATGGTCAGTTCGATTCGACAGGCCAGGGGCGAGCTCCAGGATTACGCGGAGCATCTTGCCGACAAAGTTCGTGAAAGAACGAGAGAACTTTCGGAAAAGATGGAAGAATTACAAAGGCTAAAAGTTCAGCAGGACGGAGATTACTTCCTGACTTCGCTTCTTGCAAAACCTTTATTTTACAACGCCAATAAATCGACCAAAGTTAAGACCGAATTTATTTTGCATCAAAAGAAACAGTTCGAATTTAAAGGCAAGCGGGCCGATCTGGGCGGGGATATTTGCGTTACAGGTAATTTACGGCTCGGTAAGGAGAATAATTTCAAACGATATACCTTTGCCATGAACGGCGACGCCATGGGAAAATCCATGCAGGGCGCCGGCGGCTCGTTGGTTATGGGAGTCGTAATTAACTCGATATTGGCTCGTTCGGCGGCAAACGACAGAGTACTAGACACCGGTCCCGAAGGATGGTTAACCGACACCTATCGTGAGATGCAATCCGTATTCAAATCCTTTAATGGTTCGATGGTGATATCGGGGACCTTTCTTTTGATCGAAGAAGATACAGGTAGAGTCTGGTACTTTAATGCCGAACACCCTTTCTCGGTTCTCTATCGTGACGGTAGAGCTGGCTTTGTGGAGAGCGGCCTTACGTTGCGAAAAATCGGTTTAGATTCGGAATACGAATTTAAAGTTTTAACGACAAATCTGGTCCCGGGGGACGTGCTTATCGTCGGCTCCGACGGGAAGGACGATTTGGACTTAACCCCCGAAAAAGAAGTTAGAACAATTAACGAAGATGAGATGCTATTTCTCCAGTTTGTCGAAAAAGGAGAAGGAGATCTTGTACGAATCGAGGAAGAGATTCGCGGTTTTGGAGAACTGACGGATGATCTTTCCTTGTTGAAGATCGAGTATTTACCGTCCGGGAAAGAATCCGAAGAAAAGGAAGAGGATTCTTATGCGGGTACGGGAGATTGGAAGTCGGCATATAAGAATGCCAAAAAGGATTATCAAGAAGGTAGAGTCGAAGAGGCAATCAGATCTCTTGACGCGCTCTATAAGACGGATCCTGCGAATACGAAAGTAACCAAATTGCTCGGGTTACTTAGTTTTAAGGGAAAGAATTACGCAAAAGCCGTGGAAGTTCTTAGCAAGTATCTCGGCTCGGATCCCGATTTGACAGAATATTGGTATTACCTATCACTGGCTAATCGGAGAATCGGACATCTGGACGAAGCGATTGCTGCCGCAAAAAAAATGGAAGAACTGCAACCGGATAACGGTAGTAATTTAGTTAATCTGTCGGATCTTTATCGCCAAACGGAGCAGTTTGAGTTGGCTATCGATTACGCTCGAAAGGCACTCGATCGAGATCCTGAAAATGAAAATGCGATTAAACTGATTCGATTAATCGAACGGGACCGCTCGGAAAGTTAATACTTTCCGTTTTCAAAATCCTTGTACAACATCGAAGTCTGAATTCCTTTATTTCCTTGGTATTTTCCCGATTTGTATTCCGTTATCTCGCCTTCCACCGTATGGTAAAAAATTTGGCATATTTCCACATTAGGATAAATAATTAAAGGTTGGATTACTGAGATCTCCAGAGTCCAAAACCCTTTAAAGCCGACATCTCCGAATCCTGCCGTTACATGAACATACATTCCTAATCTACCGATGGAAGAGCGACCTTCTAGCATGGGGACTAGATTATGTGTTTCGGTATATTCTACCGTTCTTCCAAGATAAAGAACTCCCGGTTTTAACTCTAAACCCGATTCCGAGATTACTAATTTTTCCGCATCGTTCGGCCTCTTCATGTCCAAAGGAAGATGAGTATATTGCAATAGTTCGTCGTATAATCTTAGATTGTACGAATTCGGATTCAATCGATCTTCCGAATATGGATCGATTACGATATCCGATCCGATACGCTTTTTTATTTCCTTGCCTGTTAAGATCATCTCGAACTCGCCTTGACCGATTTATGGCCAATATTAGGAATCGGTTCGTTACAAGCCTCAATTTTTTATGCGAATTATTCGCCTTTAAATAGCGGTTTTCGTTTTTCTTTAAAGGCTGCGAGCGCTTCCTTTCGATCTTCGGTTGCTAAGGTTTTATTATAATGCATTCTTTCGATTTTTAAGGCTTCTTCTATCTTTAATCCCTCTCCGTCACGAATCGCCGCTTTTGCAAGACGCACGGCGATAGGTCCTTTCTCGGAAATCGTTGCGGCTAAACTGTTTGCTTCTGCGTAGGCAGAAGTCCCTGCAATCAAATTCGCGAGTCCGTATTCGAACGCGGTTTTGGAGTCCAGAATCCTGGCGGTTAAAATCATTTCCATGGCTTTGGAAAAGCCGATCCGGCGAGGAAGCCTTTGTGTTCCCCCGGCCCCGGGAATGATTCCTAGTCCGGTTTCGGTGAGGCCTACTTTGACTCCTTCCCGCAGAAGAATAAAATCGCAGGAAAGAGCCAGTTCTAAACCGCCTCCGAAAGCATCCCCGTCGAGAGCGGCAATCGTGGGAAACGGAAGTTTTTCGAGAAAGCGGAAGCAGGTTCCTACGGAATCCAAGAACAAATGAACTTCCTCCTCGCTCATAGTTTCTCTTTCTTTCAGGTCGGCGCCTGCGCAGAAAACCGGGCCTTCTCCCCGGATGATGAGAGCGCGAATTTTAGGCTCCATGGCCGCCTTCTTAATAAGAGACATAAAAGAATCGAGAAGCTCCCTGGAGATCGCGTTTCTTTTATCCGGTCGATTTAAGGATATGGTTGCTATATTTTCACTGATAGAATAAAGAACGATGTGGCTCATTGGTTCGATCTCCGGAAAAAACTTATTCCTAGCGGGACTCTTTTGTCCGATACTAGGGTAGGTTGCGGGATTTTTCCAATTCGGCAAGCAAAAGCCTACCGCGCTGACGGTTCTAGGATAGGGAAAATGCAGACTCTCGGTAAAAACATCCTAATCGTATTGATTCTCATTATGGGGGTATTGTACTGCCAGCAAGCGAAGCATACGGATTTAGCGTCTCAGCTTGGAATCGGGAATCCTGTTATTACAAGTATCGATCCACCCTCGGGTTCACCTCCGATAGCTCCTTATTTGCCGACGTTGATTACCATTACGGGACGAAATTTCGGAACCGATATCACACAATCCAGTGTCACTATAAATGGAGTGGCAACCCCTCTTCTCACAGCAACGTCCACCCAAATCACTGCGAACGTTCCGGCGGGTGCTTCTACCGGGCTACTTTACGTAATGAAAAGCGGTGGTGTCGTTATTTGCGATCCTTTGAATCTGAACGGGGCTACAAACTGTTACGGAACTAAATTTTATATCGACTGCTATAAAGCGTACCAGAACCAATACGGTACCGAATTGGGAATTACGTATCCAACGTCCAAAAAATTCCAGATCAACGGCCAGGTAGAAACTCACGCGGTTCGTATCGATCTTAATTTAAATGGAGCGACAAACGTTAAGATCGGTTGTGATACTTACTCGGCGGTAACTTATTTTTCTCCGACTTGCGCACAGACGAATCTGGGGACATTCTCGAATCCGTCTAGCTGGGTATACCAACCGATCATTAATTTCCCGACCTATTATACCGTTCAGATGTTCATAACGGCCGGAACCGGAACCTGCGATATTTCCTTCCAATAAGGAGCTAATTCCGATAGAAAAAGGATTGGTTTTTTTTTAAACAAAGGTACTATTAAGGGCGTGAGGGGAAAATGAATATCGTCTCTTCTATAAAACTTGGGTTGCCCGAAAAAAATATCGTAGATTCCCGTAAGATTCCAAAGACGGAAGGGCTGGCCCTGAGCGAACCGTACGAGAATAAACATGCAAATACGGTCGATCGGAAAGCGACTAGTCTGGATTACACGGGCGATATGTATAAAATTAAGGGCGCTTTCATCGACAAAGTCACTTAAACCCTAATTTTGATTTACCAGTATAAAAAAAGCCCTCTATAAGAGGGCTTTTTTGTAACGATTCCGTCAAACGGAGAAAGCTTAGCGTTCAGCTTTCTTTGTAGTTAATCTCTAAAATATTACCGGAAGGGTCTAGAAAATGGAGGAATTCCCCACCATCTCTCGCTTCTGGGCCTCTTACAATTTGAACGGACTTAGATTCGAGTTCTACGATTGCTTCCGTAAAATCATCCACATCCAAAACAAAACTCAATACGGGGGATTTGGCTTCGCTCAAAGCACCCTTAGTACCGTTTGTATGAAGCAATTTGATATTCACGGAATCCAAACCAATGATAGCAAATTCTCCGGTCCTTTCTTCGATGGTTTCAAAATCGAACAACTCGGAATAGAACTTCACGGAGCTATCGAGGTCTCCAGTGGGTATTACGATATAGTCGATTCCTTCTACGATGATCATGGATGCGGATCCCTATTTTCTTTTTTAGTCATTATGGGGGGAAAACCGGGCTTGTCTATCGGAAAACCGCAAGTTTACTCTGGTTTTTCAAAGCCTTCTGCCGCGGATAGATCGGTTGGGAGAATCGAGAAAAATATCCTCGAATTTACCGGTTTTTTAATGAATCAAGGGCAATTCCAACTCGGGATCATCCCGGATTCCTAATTTTGTGCATAAGAGAAAGATTTTATTCCTGGATAAGATCGTGAGTTGTCATAAACAAAGTTCGATTTTTTGCGCGTGAGTCGTATTTACTAGCGGATCCGAGAAAAATGTTTAAAACGTAAAGGTCATCCGTCGCTCGGCTAAGCCTGTTATGAATGTAAGATCGCCAAACTTAGCCGCTATATTCTTGAAATTCCGAAAAAATCCCGGAGGTCCGAGTTTTTATCGTTTATCTTCCAGAGGAATCCATCCAGTACATAGTGAGTAAACTGCGGGAGAAAGAACAAAGGTACGAATATAACTTCTAAGCCTTTTCCTAGTCCGGTTTTTATCAGTGAAGCGTTTCCAAAAATTTCGGAATGATCTTTCCAAACGAACGTATCCCAAAGCCATTCCTCGGAATAGGCGAATAATAGGAGAGTAGCGGCGAATACGATAATCCCGGTCGTCGTATTTGCGAACGCCTTATAAAAAAAGGATGAGAAATTTTTTCTTCTATATTTTCCATAATAGAAAATTAGGGCCATGTATGGAACCCCGTGATTGACTACGTTAGTAATCGTAAAACTTAAATCGTCATTTAAGGCAACGATACCTACGTACCAAACTAAGGCTGTATTCAGCAGGAGCAGATTCTTGGGCCAGGAAATACTTCGAATCTTTATGAAAGTATAAATTAAAGATAATAAATATACGATGATCCAGGACCAATACAAGTAAAGAATCAGATTCGCCAATAAAGAATTCGGTAGGGGATAAAAATCGCCGTCCATAAACCATTCGAAATTACGCCCGTTAGGAACGACATGCCAATATAGGATTGGAAGCACCGTGATAATATACAGAGTCAATTTATCCCAGCTAAACGGGAATACCTTATAGTGAAACGGTTCTTTGCGAGAGTAAAGAGCTAAAAATCCGTATTGCTGTCTGATAAAATGAAATACTGCCAGATACGCCATAGCTCTCCAAAAAACCAGTTTTCCGAACGAATAGATGGTTAAAGCCGACAGAAAGCAAAATAAGGGTGTCGCCGCCAGCAGAAATCTTCGTTCTTGCCATTGTTGACGATCGAAATAGGCTCGAAATAGCGTAGAATAAACGTGGGAAACATCGAGGCCGGGAATTAAGATCAACCATAGCCAAGGCGGGAGGGCCTGACCGTTGGTCCGGGAAGATCCGGCACCCGATACTAAAGGCAACTCAACCCAATGGACAAGAAGCGCGATAAGTACCGCCAAAATTCCGGGGCCGATAATCCAAAGAAGGTCGAATCTTGCCGAGAAGATCCATGAATGGGCGATCTTCGAGTCGGCGTTCAACTTTCCTTACCTAGCCGGATCATAGTTTTTTTGAACGCCTCGTGCCCGCGAAACAATGATTCCTCAAAGATAGAGAGACCGCTTAGATCAGAATGAGCAAAATGCAATCCATCATGGGAGATCGCTAATTTTTCGCGGATGCCGCTCCAGAGAAATTTCGGAATCGGACGAATCATCGCGTGGGCGTATGTCATAATATCCAATTTCGAGACGAGAGATTCTATATTAGGATGCGGCTTTTTCAAATCCAGCAGGATTTGATCTTTCCAATCGTTCCAGGTCTTTTCGAACATGAGCCGACGAGAGGAAACGGTGTCCTTTCCTCCGAAAGCATGATAATACGTAAGGACTGATTGGGGTCTTTGTGCCTTAAGATCCTGGTGAGTGGATACTACATATCCGAGTCCGGCGCCCTTATAAATGACATTCTCCCATGCAGGTGGATGGCCTTTTCCTTCCGGAACTTCTTCGACGAAAAGATTCGCTACCAACCAGGGAGAGTATTGTAATTCGTTTAGGAAGGGATCTCGTTCTCCTAAGACATATTTTCGAGTAAACGAAGGAAGAGCATACACTACCTGATCGGATACGTAATTCGTAATCGTTTGGGAGACATTATCATAAACGGTGGTTTCCCATTTTCTCGAAGACTTTACGATTCTTTGGACTAATTGAGAAGTTCGAATATGATCCTTTGATTTAGACCTAAGTTTCTCCATCAGAAATCCGTTTCCTTCCGGCCACGTTAAGACGCTGGGAAATTCTCCCTCGTCGTGGGGACGGGAACAGAAATAATGAAGGCCGGCCCAAGCGGAGATGCTTTCCGAATTTCCGCCATAGTCGTCTCTTACGCAATAATCGGCGTACCATAGAATTTCCGGAGAATGGATGCCTTCCGATTTCAGATAGTCAGTAAAGGAAATCGTATCCAGTTTTAAAAATATCGGATCTCTCGAAGATAAGTCTATCGGAATCGTAAACGGTTTTCTTCCGTCACGTCCGGTTTGATTCTTCCAGAAAGTAAGTAGACGTTTAAATTTATATTCTTGCTCGTCAGGTTCACCCGAACGACGAGGGAAGAGTCCGGCCTGCCATCTTCCTTGATAGAAAAGGCGTTCATCTGGATCGAAACAGAGCGAAGTTTCGGAATAAATCGGGTCTCCATTGGATTCTTTTCCGATGACGAGTCCGATATCTTCCAAAAATTTTCGGACAAGTACCGCTTCCTTACCTGGCTGAGGAAGGTAATGAGCGCCCCAAGGAAATTTGAATCCGGAACGTTCTTCATAGCGAGAGTTTCCTCCAGCTTCCTTTTCCAAATCCAAAATGAGAAAATCATCGAACCCCGATTTTTTGAGATAATATCCCACCGAAAGACCCGATATGCCTCCGCCTGCAATCAATACTTTGGTCCTAATCGAATCCGTCTTTGAGCTCGCAGCATAAGAAGAGTCGCGAAGTTTATGACCTAGATTTTTGTCCGGTCCGAGGATGGAGCCTTGGATTGGACGTTTACGAATCTTAAGAATTCCGGCAAGTCCAAGAAGGCTAGCGCAGGCAACGAGAGTTGAAAGGAATACTTTTCTAGAAAAAACGTCGGAATTCATATCGAGCAATCGTATCTTATTTAAACGGATCGCAAGTGCAAGGAAAAGAAAGAAAGTTTCCGGATTGTCCTTGGCATTTGATACGGAGCGTAAAAATTTCCCGTATGGCGCTTCTCCTAGATTTGGATAATACTCTTTTCGATTCGGTTGGTATTTACGAAGCGACTATTAAAGGATTGGAGAAGAATGCAAGGGAATTCGGATTCAAAAATTCCGATCAATTCCGCCGATTCTATAATGCGGCGCGCTCCGAAACGAAACGAGATCTGCCTAAGAGTCCGACCAATCAATTAAGAATACTTTATTTTAAGAAAATGTCGGAATCCCTCTTTGGGAGAACGGAACCTAAATGGGTGCTACAATTGGAGGCTACATACTTTCGATATTTTCTAAACGGCATCAAGGAATGGAAACTTAAGAACAAGAAAGACTTCGATAAAATCCTACGCCTTCTTACTCAAATAGCGGAGAGTCGGGATATAATCCTGCTAACGAACGAGAATCTTAGGACTCAGATCTTGAAATTGACGGTTCTATTTCCGAAATCCTTTCCTTATAAACTGATGACTTCCCAAGAAGCGGGTGCGGAAAAGCCTGCCCGTATCATTTTTGAAAAGGCCATGGAATTCGATTCCAGAAAGAATCGTTCTACATATATGATCGGCGATTCGTTTGAAGGCGATATCGAAGGGGCGCTTCAGTTCGGAATCGATGCCATTTATATTCGCTCCATCTTTCGAAATAAAAAGGCCGGAAATATCATAATGGAAAAGAAGATCCATAAGCTTGGAGAGTATTGGGAATCTCCTAGTTTGGAAGCTGGATTGAATTTTATATTAAGTCTCGATTCGGGTCGCGTGATTACTCAATGAATCGTTATTTTTTCGGAGTAGCGCGAATAAGGTGAGATTGATATTTACTTTTCGAAACGTTATTCGCCAAATTAGGAGCGCAAAAAAATAAAAGGTTTTCTTCAACGGTGCGCCGATCTTGGACGTCATCCCGGAGATCGACGCAATCGGTTTTAACATCACAAACTCTACGGAGGAGAACCCGCATTGTTCGGCGAGTAATTTCAGGGTTCTTTCCGAGTAATTATTTATATGGTCTTTTGCTTCAAGGTAGTGATTCTCCGGTTTCATTCCGAAAAACAGAACTTTCAATCTGGCTTTGATCAGTTGAACGGGAAAATTGGGCGTCTGTAAAAATAGGAATCCATTCGGTTTCAATAACGAGAATAAGTATTCGATCAAGCTTCGAGGTTGAGGGATATGTTCGATCACGTCCCAAAGGGTTATGATATCAAAACTTGCTTTAGGCAGGTTACTACGTTGAACGATACCGGAGTGAACGTTTTTTAAATTGTTTCTATTTTTGGCATAATCGACGGCTTTCTCGGATACATCGTAGCCGATAGCTTCCCATCCGGGTCTATTGTCGTTGATTGTTTTAATAAAAAAACCTAAACCGCAGCCGACGTCTAAGATTCGCCCCCGGTCGGAAAGTAGAAACTGATATATAAAGTTTTTGTAAATTTCGCGGTGAGCTATATCCCACCAGGTTAGGTCATAACCTATTTCTTCACCCCAATACCATTGATAATGTTCGTCCTGTTTGAATGTGGAAAATACGTGTCCGCAATTGGAGCAGCGGACGATAGGAATCCCTTTTTCGATAAAGAGTATAACGTTTTTTTCATTTCCACACAAATAACATGTGCGATTCATCGGTAGTATCATGTTAGTTTGCCTAACTATTCGGATTTCAACTCTTATATTCCAGCAAAAAACAAGGGGCACTTCGAGCTTTTTCGATTTTCTTGTCGGGGAACAAAATCAAGCATGGATAAAACGGTACATATTCGGAGATAGGAGTTCCCCTTGGCTAAAGTTCAGTTCACGAAAATGGAAGGAATCGGTAACGATTACATTTATATCGACGCCACTAAGAATGAACTCATATTGAATCCGCAGCAAATTCAAAAGCTCTCGGATCGAAACTTTGGAATCGGAGGGGATGGTGTTATTTTCATTCGAAGCTCGTCTAACGGTGACTTCCGGATGGATATGTATAACGCGGATGGTTCTTCGTCCGAGATGTGTGGAAACGGAATTCGCTGCGTAGCGAAATACGTTTATGATCACGAATTAACGAAGAAGAAAAATCCTGTGATCGAGACCGGCGCCGGGCTTTTAGAAGTCGATTTGACCGTCGGTCAAAATAATAAAGTAGAGCTGGTTTCCGTCGACATGGGCAAGCCGATTCTTGTCCCGGCTCAAATTCCGGTAAAATGGAAGAATGAAAGCCCGATCGTCGAGCAAAATCTGGATATTGCCGGTCAGAATTTAAAATTCACGGCAGTTAGTATGGGCAATCCTCATTGCGTAATTTTCGTCGATGATCCCGATACGTTCCCTGTGAGAGAAATCGGTCCGCTGATCGAAAACAAAACCGAACTTTTTCCGAAAAGGGTAAACGTAGAATTCGTGAGTCTACGGGGAAAAGATCATTTGTACCAAAGGACTTGGGAAAGGGGTGCAGGGGAAACTCTAGCTTGTGGGACAGGTGCCTGCGCCGTTATGACTGCATCTCACTTGAGCGGTAAAACGGGGAAAGACGTTCGAATCGATTTAAGAGGAGGAAGCCTCAGAATTCAATGGCTCGAAACCGGCCATGTGCTTATGACTGGACCGGCAAAAGAAGTATTTACCGGAACGATCGAGATTTAGGCTTCCGCGTACTGGCCTTCCATTAGCGTCAACATTCTCTTACGTACTTCGTCGGATAATCGCTTTAGATTCTCCTCCAAGGGACCGGTTAAGTAGGAAGTGTGATCGATTTTTTCTCCGTAAACTACTTTAACTTTCTTGTATATTGCTCGCTTCTTGATTTCGCAAACGTCCTTCGGCATGCCCATAAAGCTACGTACGATCGGCGGAATCGGTATATCGGAATAATTTTCCTCGATCGGTATGATCACACAAGGGAGAATATCGACTTTATTACGAATCGAGAACGCCGCAAAGCCTTCATGAAAATCAATCATAGGCTTCTTGAAATCGTTCCGAACCATATAGTCATGACCTTCGGGAAAAATTCCTAATACGTCTCCCCGCTTAAACACCTGTTGAATCATTTTAATCGAAGCTAGAGAAATTTTTCCGTCCACCGACATCGGAATTCCTCCTGCTATCTTAGCAAGATCCTTAAAGATCGGAATTCTGAAAGTGTATTCGGCGGCAACCCAAGATATAAACCTCGGGAATGTATAAGAAAGGATGAACGGATCCATATCCGAGCGATGATTACAGACTAAGATTAACTTTCCCTTAGAAACGATGTTTTCCGTACCATAGGCGGTGATATTTACCGCCAATCCGATAAACGGCGCGACGAAATTTCTAATTGTAAGATAAGCTTTTGCCTCTTTTTCCACGGTTCGGATTCCTTATTAAGAGACTAATCCCCCAAAAATACGTTCCACCATTTCTTATCCGAATCGTTCGGATTTTGAATGCCGGATTGAGAGTCGTTCGGGTTTTTTTCCCCTAACTGTGGTCTCCCGTACTCCCGATGCTTTCTCCGAGGTTGTATTGAGGCGAGATTTCTCTTCATCTCCTCATACTCCTTCTGAGCTCCAGCATTGGAACGAATATAATTTCGAATCTCAGCCCATTCAGGGTCGTGTTCGTTGCCGTAAACGGCATAGTTCATCAGATCAATTTGATCGAACTCAGGCATAACTTTCCTTTCCATCAGCGGGAATAGAAGCGGGCTTCGGTTTTCAGCATTGCTTCCACCCGAACCTTTCGCATGTTTGCCCAGGAAAATACTATGGCAACAGTTTTAGTAAATTTCAAACCGGTTTTTCCGATTCAGTACAAGAAAAATCTCTCGGCTTGCACTGAATTTGGGACCTTGATTTTCCGAATCTAGAAAGTATGGAGAGAGAAAATCTCCCCCGTTTTAACGGACATAATCCGTCGGAACCGGAAGATAGAAAAAATAAAAGTGCGGCGAAGAACGACAGCAGGATCATTCCTTTCCCGACCCTTCCCGGTAGGAATTTAAGAAAGATCCGCGAATTGTACGAAATTCTCTTCGATTCGAACGAAAGGCGTTAGTTTGAGAAAGGTCCATTCTTTCGCAGCTTAGTTATGCCCGGATTTTTGTTCAGGTGTTTTAATTTTTTTAGGAATAGTAGATGTGCTTCGTGTATTTTAGGAAAGATCTATTGGAGCCGCAGGCGATGGTCGTGATCGATTTTCATGGTTAGAATAGATTTCTAAGAAATTCTAGATACTCGTTTTTTTTCGGATCGGATGGCGAGGGTGACCAACTCGCAAATTCCTTATCCGTTTGAGGATCATAAGGACCTGATTTTCCTTCGAAACAAATGCATTCTTGAGAAAGACATACGACGGTATGGTAGACTCCCGGCTGAATGTCTATACCAAAAACCGGTCCTTCGGAACTCAACACGTGTTTTTCTTGGATGCTGCCGTCTTCGTTAAAGAGAATGAAACCCAACCTCCCTCGTAAAACTAGGAATGTTTCCGGCTTCGGAGGATTTTTGTGTCGATGGACTTGGATATACGTTTCTCGGGTGAGAACGTTCAAGAAACGTTGGTAAGGTTCGGAGAGTTCGTGAAAATTTCGATTCACCCTGCGTCGTGGTGAATTGGAAGCGTCCTGTAGAAGTTTCTGGAATAGCTCCTCGTCGATGAGCTGTCTATTGAGCGGGTGCAAGTTGCAGTTTATCTTCGCAATAGGCGATCAGATATTCTTTACAGGCAGTGCAAGTTTCCGCGGCTCCGCAGGCTTTAACTACGTCGCGGTAATCCTTTCCTTCGGAGATTGCAGTTTGAACGATTGCCTCAAACTTAACTTGGGCACAATGACACTTTTCCATCTATTAAATCTCAGTCCTAACTAATGCTATCGTTTTTGAGACTGAGTATAGATGTCAAGTTTTACCGAAAGAATAAAGAGAATTTAGCTCGATTTTCCGGAAATTATGTCACTTATTTAGATTTTAGCCACCGTAAAAACAGTTTCAGGAGCGTATTCAGTTCCGCTTTTTAAAAGGTATCGTAAAAAGAAAATGGAAGGAACGATTATCCCGAATTGAGAAAGGAAAAAAAGTGGCGCGCCCTGAAGGATTCGAACCTCCGACCCTTTGATCCGTAGTCAAATACTCTATCCATCTGAGCTAAGGGCGCGGATGCAGCTAGAAAAGCTTTTGCTCCAAGAGAGCTAAATGCTCTTCCGGGAGTTTCGGGACCAGTTTTTTTCCCTTAGAGTAATTGTATAGCAAGAAAACGGAAAGGCCGATGTAGACGCAGATACCGGCTAAATGAGAAATATTTCCCAACCAAGATCCTACCCAAGGAATCCAAGAAAGAATCCAAGATAAAAATACGAATCCGATAAAATATAAAGTATTCAAAAAGGAAAGCTTCGCGTGCCGCAAAACTTCCGGTTGCTTCGAATAAAATGTGAAACCGATTAGCCAGTTTCCGAATAAGGGGAGAGTTATTAAGTAAACTCTGAAGGTTTCGGAGTTGAGAAACTCCTTTGCCTGATTCAGGTAAGGTTTGGAAAGTACAAGGAGCTTAGCCTTGAGTTCCGCGAATTTTTCCGAGTATCTTTCGAACTTCATTCTCTATTTCCGGGAAGAAAGGTAGTACGTAATTTTTACCTTGGTAGGCTTGTATTGCACCGATTAAACTGTATATCGTAAGTAGCGACCAAGCGATATAACTTAAGAAATCGGTGACGACAGGATTCGCTTTAATTAATTTTAAGATAGTACTCAGAATCGGGAATTCACGTAAAAACCAGACTACTAAATACAAAAATACGAATCCTGAATTTAGCTTCATCGCTTGCACAGCATGAAACCGGCAAATTTCCTGTCGTTTTCTAAAAAACCAAGGTAAGACCCAACCGAAGAAGGGTATGTAAGAAATTGCCGCGAATGAATTGGGATAATCGTCCCCTTGTAAGAGGCGTTTTAAATCTTCCAGGAATTCCCGGGTATTGAATCTCTGGGACGACATCTATGCATTTACCTAGAAGACTAAAAGGAAAGGATGGAACATTCGGAGACGCAGGGATTCGAACCCTGGGTACAGGTTACCCCATACGACAGTTTAGCAAACTGCTCCTTTCGACCGCTCAGGCACATCTCCATTCGTTCCGATCCGGAGAAGGTAGGATTCGAACCCACGGTGAGTTTCCCCACGACGGTTTTCAAGACCGCTGCCTTAAACCACTCGGCCACTTCTCCGGTTAAGGAATACTTTACTGACAAGAAGGGGGACCCTGTCAAGGTGATTTACTTATGGGTGCGGAAAAGAACCGTTCGATGGGTCTAAAAAAATCCGCTAGAAATTCGGAAACTGGGAGAAGGAAAATTTTTCTCGCTCGCGAAGTCTCGGATATCCTCGTTGAAAAGTGGGTGAATCTTGGAACTGCAATCGCCCATCTGGACGGGAAAACCGTTTTTGTTAAAGCCGGAATTCCGGGTGAATTCGTTAAAATTAAAATCGAAAAAGAAACATCTTCCCTGATTTGGGGAACGGTGGTATCGGTAAGTCGCTCCGCACAGTCTCGTATTTCAAGTGATTGTGCTTCGTTTCCGGAATGTGGCGGTTGTTCTTATCGTCACATCTCCTATGAAGAAGAACTTAAAATCAAAGAAGAATTATTATTAGAAACTTTAGAGGGAATCGGTAAGCTTGATCGCTCGCGCATTCCGGAATTGAAAGTATTGACCGGACCTAGCGACGGTTATCGTAATACTGCGCAAATTAAACTTAGGAAATCGGGTCAGTCGCTCATTGCGGGTTTTTTTAAGGAAAATTCGAATACGCTTGTGGAATTTCCTGCTGATGGTTGTAAACATCTGCCAAGCGAGATGAACGAATACGTTAAAACTTCTTTGGAAAAGAAAATAAGGAAAAGCCCGGTCAAGGGACTCGGACTTCGATTTTCATCGGGGGAAGTGATCGAATACAAGGAAGAGGCGGTCGATATCGGTCCGTATCTGGACGAGCGGATACGATGGAAAATTCCTCCCGGCGGATTTACCCAAGTGAATCGATTTCTAATCGAACCTTGGTTAAGGACGATTCGATCCTGGATTCCGGAAAAATCAGGGACAATCCTGGAGCTTTATTGCGGCGCCGGGCTCATTAGTTTATCAATATCTTCTAAAATAACAAAACTCTTCGGTTTTGAATTGTCGAAATCGTCGGTCTTGAACGCTCGCGAGAATGCGAAACGATCCGGTAAATCGAATCTTGAATTTCAGACATTGAATTTAGAACGGAATTTTCCGCCACATGAAGTCGCTTCTCAAGCCTCCATTTGGATTTTGAATCCTCCAAGATCGGGAGCTTCCAAAAAAGTATTGCAGGCCATAGAACAATATAAGCCCCCAACCCTTATTTATTCCAGCTGCAATCATACGACCTTGGCCAGGGACTTGAGGGAATTGACTTTAATCGGCTACCGAATTAAAACTATTGTTTTGGTGGATTTCTTTCCGAGAACTCGGCATTTTGAAATTTTAGTTCAAACAATACGATAGAAATATTAAAAATCATGCATAATCTAATTCGGAATAATGATTCCGAATTAAAATTTCGTTCATAATCTCTCTTTCCCGGAACCGGATAAAAAGAGGGAATGCTTGACATTTGCTCTCGATGAGGAGTAGAATATGCCTTTAATGGAATATCGACGAATACCCATTCGGTTGCGCGAGTTCATTGGAAAAGAAGAAAGTCAGGAGCTTGTGAATGCGATAAATTCTGCATTTGCACGACACGAACGAAATATGCGAGTAAGGTTGACCGATACGTTTGAACGAAAACTTCTGCGAGAATCCAGGTTGGTCCATAAAGAGATACAAAATTTATATTCTGAATTGTCGGGAATCCGAACCGAACTTCGGACCGAAACGACGAGCCTGAGACTAGAAATTGCAGCTCTAAAGTCCGAAATGTACCGTCTTATAGCCAATCAAACGAAATGGATTTTAGTAGGCCTCTCGGCTGCGGTGGCTCTTTTGCCGATTTTGGAGCGGATTTCTTTTCGAATTTTTTAATAAAAACTGCTTTTAAAAGCCTACTTGAGACGGGGGAATTGAATTAGATCGAGGTTTCCCTCCGGTATTCGTATGCCAATCATAGATGACACAGAATTTCTTTCTAGAAAATCGACCGACTCGAATCATAAGTTAGGTGACGCATTGCAAGGCTTTTGGATAGAAAACGAAATTTGCTTTTCCATTGCCGGCGGGGGATGCAAGGCTTTTTACGGGCTCGGAATCGGACACGAACTAAAATCTTGGGGACTGAAGCTCACGCAAGTCTCGGGAGTTTCCGCGGGAGCCGCGATGGTATTGTGTTTATTATGCGAATCGGAGGAAGAGTCGGTTGCATTTTTCGAGCGGATTGTTCGAAAGAATCCTCGTAATTTCTATTTTACGAAATTGTTTAGCGATGAACGCGCATTTCCGCATGAGGAGATGTATCGACGGACGATCCGATTCGGGATGGATTTCCCTAAGATAATAAAATCGGGGGCTAAGGTTTATATTCATACGATTCGCGCCTTTCCGAAACGTGATTCATTAAAAAATACGTTTAGATTGGCTCGATTGATCGCGGAAACCGGCAAAGCATTTTTGGAAGATGAACGGGACCGAAGTCGCGGTTTGCATACGGAGCGCACCTTTCGAGTTCTCAGAAATTGGAATATGAAGGAGGTATTGTACACCGAAGCCGACTTTCATGATCCGAATACGATTGAACAGATTATTCTGAATTCCTCTTCCATACCTCCGGTCGTTTCATTTCAGAAACATGGAAAGGAATATTATTTGGACGGCGGATTAACCAATAATCTGCTGTTAGAAACATTTCCGCCTAATTCGAAAGTGATCGGAGTTCATTACGAACCGACTACGCTCGTGGGAAAAGATCGTCATTTGCTGGATCGTTGTCTTTTAATGACTCCTTCACGACCGCTTCCAATCACTTCCTTTGATTATACGAACGCCAAAGGAGTTCGTGAAACGTACGAATTGGGGAAGAGCGATGCGCTAAAAAACAAAGGCAGAATCCTCGAATATCTAAAGAAAAGTTGGGTTAAACGTGCGGGAAAATTTCGTTTGAACTCGTAAATTTAGAACTGCGCGCAAAATGGATTCGATAAAGTTTTCTTCTTAAAGATTTATGCCGTTACTTGCCCATACATGTCGTCATGCAACTGCTCGATTGAAAAAAGAAATACTCGTGTAATTCATCCTGTTCTTATTACCGGACAGAATTCGGATTCGTTCTTGAAAATGGATAGAAAACCGGATCAAGGAAAGAGATTTTGTTCTTTAGGTCGATTCCGTGAATAAAAATCAATCCATTATTTCCGTAAAAAACGTAAGTAAAAAATTCAAAGACGTAATTGCTGTGAAGGATCTTTCGTTAGAAATCGGCAAAGGCGAATTCGTCGCCTTGCTCGGTCCGAACGGCGCAGGAAAGACCACGCTGATAGAAATGTTGGAAGGCATTCAACGGCCCGATTCGGGGGAAATCACTCTCTTAGGAAAAACTTGGAAGAGCAATGAAACTTTTCTAAGAGGCAGAATCGGCTTAGCCCTGCAAGAAACAAGATTCATGGATCGGGCAACGGTATGGGAAACGCTTAAATTATTCGGAAGCTTTTACAAAGTCGGCGAATCTCGCATGGTTGAAATTCTTCGACTCACCGATCTGGAAGAAAAAAAGGAAACGTACGTAAATAGTCTGTCCGGGGGCCAGCGACAAAGATTAGCTTTGGGTGTCTCCATCATGAATAAGCCCGAAATTCTTTTTTTAGATGAGCCCACCACTGGATTGGATCCGGGTGCGAGACGGGATATTTGGAGAATCTTGGAAGATCTTAAAAAAGAAGGGACTACCATGATTCTTACGACTCATTATATGGAAGAGGCGGAAGTCTTGTGCGAGAGAATCATCGTAATGAATAAAGGGGTAATCCTAGACCAAGGGAGTTTGTCCGACTTGCTCGGAAAGTTGGGCGGGGGAGAAATCGTTCGGTTTACCCTGGAAAACGGGCAAAATCCGGAATCCTTTCTTCCTATATTAGGAAAATCTAAGTTTTTCTGGGAGGGGGATACGAAGCAAGGACGGGTGTTTGTGGATAAAATTACGGAGTATCTACCTCTTATGTTGGATTCGTTCTCGAAATCGGGAATTTCCTTAAAAGAATTAGAATGTCATAAAAAAACTTTAGACGATCTATTCCTTTCGATGACGGGAAGAGGTCTGGAAGAATGAAGCAGATTTATCATTTAGTCTCTATTCAGTTAAAGGAATTTTACCGGGAACCCGGCATTATTTTTTGGGCCTTCGTATTTCCTATCGCAATAGCAGGAGTATTAGGGTTAGCTTTTACGACTCACGGGGTGCCGGTCGCGAGAGTCGCAATTATCTCCTCCTCTCCGAACGCGGCGATTCTTAGTCAAAGAATTGAAACCGCATTTGCAAAAACGGAGGATGATCTACACGGATTGGGGGTGATTAACCCGATTTTACTTTCGGAGGACGCCGCAATCAAAGCGTTGAAGCGCGGTGAACTAAATTTACTGGTGAAAGAGCTGTCTAACGGAAATTTGGAATATTCTTTTGATCCTAAAAACGCCTCTGCCCAACGGGATTACCTTTTACTTTCGAACGCGTTATTTGCGGAATCTAAGAGCAAGGAAGTAAATTCTTCAATTCGAACATTAGATTCGAAGGGGACAAGATATATAGATTACCTAGTTCCCGGTATGCTTGCGATGGGCGTAATGAATTCTTGTTTATGGGGTGTGGGTTGGAATCTCATAGAGATGAGGATGAAAAAGTTGCTTCGGCGAATGTCCGCGACGCCGATGAACAAACTCGGATTCGTTTTATCTTTCTTTTTTACGCGGCTTATCGTTACGATTCTGGAATCGATTATCTTTCTTTCTTTTACCTTTCTAGTATTCGATAACGCTTTCATAGGTTCCGTTCCGGGCGCTGTTCTCATTTACTTAACGGGAAATTTTACGTTTGCTTGCATCGGAATTTTAGTTGGTTCGCGAGCTCAAAATTCGCAAGTGGGGAACGGTTTGGTAAATGCCGTGACCTTTCCCATGATGGTCTTATCCGGTATCTTTTTCAGTTATAAAAATTTTCCGGATATTGTTCTCCCGTTCGTTAAGAATTTGCCTCTTACATTGATGGCGGATTCTTTGCGAGCTGTATTTATCGAGGGTGCCGGTTTGATCGAAAGTTTACCGGCCTGCGGTTTACTATTTTTATTCGGTGCGGTTTTTTTGACATTCGGGCTTCGTATTTTCCGATGGTCCTAAGATGTTAGATTCAAATTCCGACTGGAAACAGTGGATTTACGAAAGAACCGCTAAACCTTTTTTATTGAGCTTAGATCCTGAGATCGCGCATTCGATCGCCCACCGAACGCTTAGGTTTTCGACGAAGGTGCCTATCTTATCCTCCGTACTCGAGAATCTGACATCTTATTCTAGTGAACGACTAAAGACCAAGGTTGCCGGGCTGGAATTTGAAAATCCTGTGGGTCTTGCGGCAGGGTTTGATAAGACGGGTGAACTGTATCCATTCTTATCCGGAATGGGATTCGGTTTTATAGAAGTCGGAACGATTACGGGTCAACCGCAGGCAGGTAATCCGAAACCGAGAGTTTTTCGATATCCGGAAGACCAAGCGCTTATTAATAGAATGGGATTTAATAATCCGGGAGCGGATAAAGCCGCAGCTACGATCGGCGCTCAACGGAAGACCATTATAAGAGGAATCAATGTAGGAAAAACAAAGGTCGTTCCTGAAGATAAAGCGGTGGAGGATTATTTATATTCGATCCAAAAATTATCGTCGTTTGCGGATTATCTCGTAATTAACGTTTCCTCACCGAATACTCCCGGATTAAGAAATTTTCAAAAACAGGAAAATTTATTCAATCTGATGAATGGAATTCGAAATGGACTGGGAGGAGAATTTCCCTCGCCGACATTCGTAAAATTCGCTCCGGATTTAGAAGAGAGAGATTTCGAAGAAATTATGGAATCGGTTCCCGATTTACGAATTTCGGGAGTTATATTGACGAATACGACGATTGATAAGAGTGTTATAAAAAAATTTCCGAATGTGGAACTAGAAGGGGGAGTTTCGGGGGCGCCTCTTAGAGCAAGGTCAACAAGATTTGTCAGACTAGCGTACCAAAAATTACGGGGAAAAATCCCCATTATCGGGGTGGGCGGAGTCGATTCCGGCGAGGCCGCTTTGGAAAAAATTCTTGCCGGAGCTGACCTAATTCAAGTTTATACTGGTTATATATATCAGGGACCTCTATTACCCAGAAGAATTCTAGAGTATTTGGACAAAACCGTCAAAAAATTTGGGGCAAAATCAATTTCTGAAATTGTCGGACAAGGTTCTTTATAATAGAATCTTACTTTTCTTCCACGAATTAGAGGTCAATACTGTCGATAGATGTGAGTCTTATCGAGAATGCGCTGTACTGCATGAATGATATAAATGTGGGAAAGAAAAATGAAAAAAGATACTAAGAAAAATTTAAACTTTTCTGCCCTTCTGTCATTGTGTATTTTCATCATTCATTGTCCCAAATCGAAGAATGATAATCAAACTATGGAGCTTTTGCTCGGGTTAAAAATAGCCGACGATATTCGTTATCATTGCGATCCTAGTGATAACGTTCGAACTTCCATTCCAAGCACCCCCCAATATACGACTACTTCTCTTACCTCTTCATACAGCGCGTACGCTTCTACGTACGCGAACGGAATCGGCACCATCTATCTAAACGGCTACGATTCTTGGAGCGGACTGGGGCGATACAATCCGATGGCGATTTTATATGCCGCGCAGAACCAGACGAACGTAAATGCTATCATGATGGGTTACTGGACAGCTGTCGGGGCTTTCGGAGAAACGGAAATCATCAAGAACGAAGGGGGAGGTGGTTATTCTTCGACGACAGCGTTTCCTGTGGGTTCTTCCCCTAGCTATTCTGCGCCCGGTTCGGGCTACGATAACTTCGGCGCTAACAATCAGCTTAGAAGTTATCTAGTCACGACTGCATCTGCTCCGTCTTCCCCGGTATCCGGATGGAAGGTAGTGAATAATATTCAGCAAACTTGCGAAGAATATAAATTTCGACCCGAACAAGGAGGAATTTTTGGAAGTTCTCTAACCGGTATGAGCAAAGTTTGGCAATCCCGAAAAAGGCTGAACATTCGTTTTATAGAAGTGAATAATGGTGTGAGTCATGTATTTACGAATTCCAGTTTTTTTACAGGATTGGTCGGTTCCAATCCACTTACG
Source organism: Leptospira inadai serovar Lyme str. 10 (assembly GCF_000243675.2). Taxonomy (NCBI): domain Bacteria; kingdom Pseudomonadati; phylum Spirochaetota; class Leptospiria; order Leptospirales; family Leptospiraceae; genus Leptospira; species Leptospira inadai. Next base: position 571,143 of record NZ_AHMM02000025.1, read on the forward strand.
AATCGTTTAAAACAAATCTTCGGTCAAAATTCGGTCGGAATCGATTTAACATTTTCATACTATCAATACGATGCGGCTTCCTGCGGAGACGTAAGCAATGGGAATCGATTCAGTATCTCGGATATAACAAATGATTCGGCCACTTCTCCGACTAACTGTTCGCTCGCAAAATTATACACTACGTCGTCGGCTGCGCAAGATGCCAACTCCCTGAATATATTCTTTATATCAGAACTTTCCGCTAATGTTAATTCCTCTCTACGCGACGGCCTCCTCGGAATTTCGGCGGGAATTCCGGGCTTACCGGGAAAAATAGGTACGCCCAAATCGGGGATGGCCGTTTTTATAGAAAACCATCGATCATCCGGCTTGGTTGGAGCCGATTTATCGAGCACGGATCAGACCTTTCTTGCAAACACGATTGCACACGAAGGATCGCATTTTTTGGGACTGTATCACCCTGCCGAAATCGATCAATCGTCGCAAGTGTACGTGGATCCGTTACCGGAAACTCCCGAATGCCGTAATCCGGGTTCTAATGGCAAGCTTACGATTAATAATTGTTTGGGTACGGGTTTTTATAATTCAGGAGCTCTAAATCTTATGTTTCCTTTAGGAAATGCAAGTGTCGATCAGTCTCAGTTAACGGGAGAGCAGGGATGGGTTCTTCGTTCGAATCCATTGTCTTATTGATAGGGAATTTATGAAAAAGAAATCTACCTCGCTGGCTATTTTGATTCTTTTCCTTTCCTCGGGAATATTCGGTCAGGCTCTCGATCTTAAGCTAAAGGATAAGATTCGAGAAATCGTAAGCGAGACTGGACATCCCGAAAGAGACAATCAATACGAAAGGATTCTGAGCCTGGCATCGAATCCTCTTCCTTATCTGACTTCCCTATTAAGAGATGACGGTGTTCGAAATTACGAACGTAAGGCGATTCTTGATTTTATCGGTCGTCTCCAAACTGACGATGCGGCAACCGCATTGGAAAAGATCGTAGCGGATGATACGGTTCATTCCTCGGTTCGTAATTCAGGCCTTATTTCTTATACCCGTAATTTCAGCGAAAAAAATCGGTACCGTGTAACGAATTTTTTGGGGGGTTTAAGGAATAATTCCATTATAGGGAAAAATTCGACTGACCTTTTGAATAAGGTGAATAACGGCGAGTTCAAAAAGAATGATCCGAATTATAAGGTCAACCAATCCAAAGGTTCCGGTAAACCCGATTTAACGAATATTCCCGGAGCCTTTCGCAAATAAATTTACGGTTCGTCGATAGGTTTACATTTTCCTTTATCGTCCCATTCGGCCTTCCAGTTGGTCGAATTCACTTCCTTCACTAGACGAATAACGAAATCGGAGCAGATAATCTTCGATCCATTTTCAGTGCTTTCATATTCGCCCTCATAGCGGAACCAGAATTGCTCTTTATTCAAGGTAGCATTTTGGCCGAACTCCGGCATGCTGAGACGAAGCGAATCGATGGATTTACCCGCCCTTCCCCTATCTTCATTAATAGCGTCTTCGATCAATTGGTAAGCTTCTTTTTTACTCGGGGGTTCCTTACCTGCTTCGGTAATCGTAACGGATCTGGCCAAACCGATATCCGAGAAGATCCAGCCTTTGCTTCTAACGAATTGAAAAATAACTCCGACGGGAGTTTTTGTGACCTGTCCTTCTTTCTTTCGCGAAGTGAGAAGAAAAGAAAATTTATAGCGAACGTCGGGAAGAGCATTTTCTTCCGTAGAATCCCTTTCGATCAATTTAGGTTTGCCGACTGACTCAACATTAAGAATTTTATCTCCCGGAAATCGCGTGGACCATTGGGCTTGTAATTCTTTTTTTGCTTTTTCCTCATCGGGAGGGCCGGCCACTTGAGCCGAGATGTACAAGGGCATTGACAGAAGTAGGATTGCTCCTGCAGTAAGAAGTGCCTTTGACATAGCCCGGAATTTGTACCCCTAGGAAAGATCCTTGTCAATGAAATTCCAATTTCCGACCCTTCCAGAAAGGGAGGAGTAAGTTTGAAATTGATTCATCTGATTCGACATTCTAAATCCGATTGGGATACTCCTTTTTCCAACGATGAAGAACGTCCGCTTTCGAACAGAGGAAGAAAGAACGCGAAGATGCTTCTTACTTATTTATCCAAGATTTCTTTTTCCGTGGACGCAGCGATCGTTTCCAGTTCGGAAAGAACGAAGGAAACCTTTCGCATTTTAAGTAAACTAGGCGCTTTCTATAAAGAGTTTCGATTCTCCGAGGAAATTTATGAAGCGAACGGTTCGGAATTACTCGGAATTTTGCGCAGTTTAGGTTCGAATATGGAAAGTGTATTATTTATAGGTCATAATCCAGGACTAGAATCCCTTGCCGAAACTCTGATCTTGAAAAGCGAAGCTAGAACATCTTCTCTTTTCGTAAAATTTCCTACATCAGCCTTCCTCTCTCTCTCGCTGGATTCGAATGATTGGAAAGATTGCGGAAAAATTCCCTGTCAAATACAAAGGTTTTGGATACCATGAGTCAATCCTCTTCCGATGCTCAAGATCTTCCTCTTAAGGTTCTGTTATCTCATGAAGAAATTCGCGCCAGAGTCGTGCAGTTGGGAAAAGAAATCGCATCCGATTACTTCGGTAAAAATCCCGTCTTTATTTGTGTACTTCGTGGGAGCGTTTATTTTTTTTCGGATCTTACTAGACGGATTCCTTACCCGATCGAAGTGGACTTCCTGCAAGCGAAGTCCTATATTGGGAAGGATTCTAACGGAAAAGTCGAATTAATAAAAGACCTAGATTCGGATATTACCGATCGTCATGTGATCATCGTAGAGGATATCGTCGATACCGGTCATACCTTGAAGTTCCTGATCCGGCATATACTTGCTCGCAATCCTAGCTCTTTAGAGATAGTTTCTCTTCTATTTAAGGAAGGAGCTGAGACTGTGGAATATCCGGTTAAGTACATCGGCTGGAAAATAGGAAAGGAATTCGTAGTCGGTTACGGTCTGGACTTCGATGGAAAATTTAGAAATTTACCCGACATTCATATTTTAGAAGACTGAGTCGTCATTCATATCGTCCAGGAATTTGAATCCCTTGCCATAGCGAGTGTTATCCGCTCAAAAATGAAAAAATAAAGGAAGAAGGGAAGACCAATTTTCAAAAATGTCTTTTTTGTAAGGCTTTCGTTCGTAGTTTAGGAATCAAAAAAGGATCAGGATTGCGGAAAAATGGATCACAATTCCCTCAGTCTTCTAACTGATATAGCCTTAAGCATCATTTTTGCTACGCTATTTTCCCATATAGCAAAACTGTTTCAGCAACCACTAATCCTAGGGTATGTATGCGCCGGTTTGGTGATCGGACCCTTATTCGGACCGATGATCGACGCTAAATTAGGGATCGGTTACGTTCATAGTGAAGAAAGCATAGAACTGATATCGGAGATAGGTTTAATCCTTTTATTATTTATCATCGGATTGGAAATCGATTTAAAGGAACTTGCACGAATGGGGCGTTCCATGTTTGCGCTCGGGACAATTCAATTCTTTGTCGGAGCGGTTCTAGCTTGGTTTGCCTTTAAAAAATTCTTTCCTACCGGAACAGGTAATTTCGATCTTTTGTACTTTGCGATAGCATTGTCGTTAAGTTCTACTATGATCGTCGTCAAATTACTTCATGATAAATTTGAAATCAGTACAATACCGGGTCGTTTAACCATCGGTGTTTTGGTTCTTCAGGATATTTGGGCTATCTTATTTATGGGGATCCAACCGGATCTCCAGGATCCTAGAATTTTGAACGTAATGACTTCCTTGCTGAAAGGTTTAGCGCTGGTGGGCTTCGCTTTTGCGATAAGCCGTTATTTTCTTTCGCGACTCTTTTTGTTTGCGGCGGCTAAACCGGAACTCATACTCATTACATCTATAGCTTGGTGCTTTCTACTATGCGGAATCGCCGAAAAAGCGGAACTTTCCAAAGAAATGGGGGCTTTGATAGCCGGAGTAAGCATTGCCGCATTTCCGTACGGAGTCGATGTGATCAGCAAACTCTCCGGGATTCGGGATTTCTTCATTACTCTTTTCTTTGTCGCCCTCGGAATGAAAATTCAAGCTCCGACTTCTACCGACCTTTGGATCGCAATTCTGGCCGTCGGTTTCGTAATTTTAAGTAGAGTCATCATCGTTGCACCCACAGTCTTTTTTTCCGGCAAGGGATTAAGAGCGGGAATTATAGCAGGATTGAATCTGGCTCAAATTTCGGAATTCTCCTTAGTGATTCTGGCCTTAGGAGTCCAGAAGGAACATATCGGAAAAGAACTACAAGCAACGGTCTTGACCTCGATGATTTTAGCTTCGATCGTCTCCACGTACGTGATCTTGTTTAATGATAAAATTGCGAGGGGGATTCTTTCAGTTTTATCCGTCTTTGGTGTTCGAGAAACTAGGGAGCCGTTGGAATCCCAAGTTACCGGCGATCCAAAGCGAGATATAGTGCTTCTTGGATATTTTAGGATAGCACAGGGGTTGATAGAAGGAATAGAAAGAGATCGACCTTCTTGGTTGAAGCGAATTCTCGTAGTGGATTTTAATCCCATTTATAGGCAGACCCTCGAGTCGAAAGGAATTCGTTGGGCGTACGGCGATTTAGCGCATCCGGAGAGTTTGCATCATCTGGGAATCGAAGAGGCGCGATACGTGGTTTGTACGATTTCCGATATGATACTAAAAGGAACCACGAATCGACGACTATTGGAATCCTTAAAGAGCATTTGCCGTCACCAACAACCGGAGATTATTTTAACTACGGATGATCCGAAAGAGGCGGAAGTTCTTAGGAATAAAGGAGCTTCGCATGTGGTCATTCCCGGCAGACTCTCGGGTTTTTCTTTGTTTGCGGAATTAAAGGAGATGGTGGAGGATTCTAAGGGAAAAACTAGGGTAAAGCCTTCGCTCAAAAAGGAAAAGTCTTCGTCTAAAAAAAGGACGGTCGTACGGAAATGAGACGTTTATGATTGTTCGATCGCCTTGTATTAAGCTCTGTCAAATGGATCCGGTAACCGGATTATGCGAAGGATGTTTTAGAACATTGCAAGAAATCGGGATGTGGACAAGCTATTCGGAGGAGGAAAGAAAACAAATTCGGATCGAACTCCAAAAAAGAAAGGAATCGATCGCTTCTTCAAACGCTCCTTAAAATTCCTTTTTTTACGGCCATACGCAAGTATTCGTCTACGGTTTGACTTGCGGCCGATTTCCAATTATACTTTTCGGCATTTTTTTTCCCTAAAAGTTTCTTACTAACGGCCAACTTCGGGTTTTTGACTAACTCCAATAATCCCGTCTCGAAACCGTCTCGATCCGTCGGTGAAAAGTAAAACGCGGAGGAACCCAAAATTTCCGGCATCGCACTTGCATTGGAGGAGAAGACCGGACATCCGCAGGCCTGCGCTTCGACCGGCGGAAATCCGAACCCTTCGTACAGCGAAGGAAATAGTAGGAGTCCCGACGCCGAATACAATGTGCTCAATTCTTCCAATGATAAATGAGGAAGAACAACGATTCTTTCTTCCCAACCGGCTGCCTCCTTCTTTAGATATTCCGGAAGTTGTCCGTTTGCTCCCGCGATGACCCACTGAGTATCCAGCTTACCCAAGGACCATAGCCCTTTTAAAATCTGAAGTACGAATGCCAGATTCTTGTGTTCTTTACCGATTCCCACGCTGAGGAGATATCCCGGTTCTAACCCGTATCTCTTTCTAAAAGAAAGAATTTCTTTCGCGGATTTCGGATAAAAGAGTTTGGAATCTATTCCGTTATAAACGGTTTTCATCGAACCGGAAGAAAAACCGAAAACTTCAGTCAGATCTTTTGCCGTAAAATCCGAAACAGTAATGATACTCGGAACGCTTTCCTTCAAGAGGAAAAAAACGAATCTTAAGTATAATTGTTTTATTATGGAAGGATGAAATTGTTTCATCCTAAACGGAATAATATCATGTACGGTTACGATGCACTTCTCTAAAAAACGGAGAGGAGCGTTGAAATGGGGAATGTCCAGCAAATCGAAATCGGCCATTTCCGGAATGCCCCACCATTCCCGAATCGAATAGATTTCCGCGTCATACGGTAGAAATCCATAGGATTCCAGTAGGTCGGAACTAATTCCGACCGACCTGAGCCTATCCGCAGATCCTAAAAGAGTGATTTGGATTCGCTTCTTTTTTGCGATCGGGGCCAATTCCGAAAGGATTCCCCGTATTCGCGTACCGATTCCCGAATGAGAAATCATGCGAGCATCGTATCCGACTTTTAAGAGAGGCGATTTCATAAGGAGGTTCGCGACCATTTTGAAAGTGTATTCAGGATTGGCAAGCCCTACTGGTTTTCCCTTGAAGCATAACAGGATTTCGAGAGATTTGGCTTTTTCATCGTCTAAGTAATGCTCCGTTTTATATAGGGGTAAAACGATTCACGATTCAAAGAAGGTTCGATTTGGAAGAGGAAGTTACCAAAATACTGAAAGCGATCGGGGAGAACCCGAATCGGGAAGGCTTACGAGATACTCCGAAGAGAGTAAAAAAGGCATACGAGTTTTTAACATCGGGATACAAGGCCGACATTCATCATATTGTAAATAATGCAATTTTTGAGGAAGATAGCCAAGGTATGGTACTAGTGAGGGACATCGAGATGTATTCCCTTTGCGAACACCACTTACTTCCTTTTTTTGGAAAAGCACACGTCGGTTACATTCCAAATAAGAAAATCATCGGGATATCCAAGATTCCAAGGATCGTGGATATTTTTGCAAGAAGGCTTCAGGTTCAGGAGCGCATGACCGAACAGATCGGAAACGCTTTAATGGAAGTTTTGGATCCGCTCGGAGTCGCCGTTGTTATTAAGGCTAAGCATCTTTGCATGATGATGCGCGGAGTGGAAAAACAAAATTCGGAATTATTCACCTCATGCATGCTCGGAGAATTTAAAACGAATATGGTTACCCGCAACGAATTCCTGGATTTGATTCGTACAGGATCCACCTAAGATCCGAGACTTCTCAATTCTTCGGCTTTTTGCTCTGCTCTTTGTTTATTTTCGAGCATGGCCTTTTCCACTAGGAGACGCTGTGCCTCGAAACTCTCTTCGTTTAATTCTCGAGGAATCCAAATCGGCTTTCCGTACGAAACGACGAACGTCGTGAAGGGTTTCGGGACCCGGTGTTTATCCCATGATTTTTCTAGAATCCATTGTCTGGTGCATTCGTAGTGAAAGGGTATTATAGGTACCTGCGAAACTTGCGCCGAAGCGATCAATCCGGGTTGAACGATCAGAGCGGGCCCGCGCGGTCCGTCGGGCGTAAATGCGGCGGGAAGGTTTTTCTTCAAATGAACGATCATAGCCTTAAGTGCCCTTGATCCGCCTTTGGAGGAGCTCCCTCGAATGCTAGTATTGCCGAAACGATGCACAACTCCGGTAATGAAATCTCCATCCTTCGATTCCGAAATAAGAACGGCGACGTTTCGCCCTCGATGAAGATACGGGGAATAAAGAACGTTCGTATGCCAGATGGAAAGAATAAAAGGTTTCTTGGCTAGAAATAAGGAATCGAATTCATCTTTTTCTAATTCTAAAACTTTAGAAGTTAAACCTATGATTCTTTGCAGGAAGACAACGAGAGTAGGAATCAACCAAACTAAAAGTCTTCTCTTAAAGCCGTCCGGTTTCTCGACAGAAGGGGAATTTTGAGACATCCTGGGTGAATATTCCGTACCACGGCCGGATCGCATTCTTTTTTTCGAACGCTCCGAATCGATCGGAAAAAAAAGAAGCGCTTGGCCGCAATGTAAGCGTAGGTCATCACTCGATTTCGATCCGGTTGTTCGAGAATTTGTAGACAGGTAATGTTTTCAAAGGCATCGTACTGGTTTTGAGGAGGTGGCCATGGCAAAGGAAAGGATCGTTCATCCAAGCGTTCAATTTAAAAAAACCGCTAATATTAGTCTGAAAGATTATAAATCTCTCTACAAAGAATCGATTGAAAACCCTAAGAAATTTTGGGCAAGGGAAGCTTCGAAACGCTTGGATTGGTTCAAAAAATGGGACAAGGTTCTGGAACACGATTTTAAAAACGCTAAAGTTCAATGGTTTAAAGGCGGAAAGTTAAACGTTTCCTATAATTGCTTGGATCGACACCTCGATTCCCATCTCAAAAATAAGGCCGCAATTATTTGGGAAGGAGACGATCCGAACGAGTATAAAGTTTATACGTATCACGATTTGTATCGAGAAGTAAATAAATTCGCCAATGTCCTGAAGGGTTTCGGTGTGAGAAAAGGGGATAGAATTCTGATTTATCTTCCGATGATTCCCGAATTAGCGATTACTATTTTAGCATGTACTCGGATCGGTGCGGTTCACTCGGTAGTCTTTGCCGGGTTTTCTCCCGAGGCCCTTCAAAGTAGAATCGAGGATTGTAAACCTAAGCTAATAGTTACGGCGGACGGCGGCTATCGCGGCGGCAAAAGTATCGATTTGAAAAAAGCGGTCGATACCGCCTTGGACCTCGCCCAGGAAAAAGTTAATGATGTGATCGTGGTGAGAAGAACCGCTCAGGAAGTGAATCTAGGTTGGAGGGAAAACAGAGACCATTGGTGGCATCTACTGATGAACGACCCCGCGTTGGCACAGTACTGTAAGCCGGAAGCGATGGATGCCGAGGATCCATTATTCATACTTTATACTTCCGGCTCGACCGGAAAACCGAAAGGAGTTCTCCATACGACAGGCGGATATTTGCTCGGCGTAAACATGACGTTTCATTACGTTTTCGACGTTAAGCCGACCGACACGTATTGGTGCACTGCCGACATTGGATGGGTTACGGGGCATAGCTATTTGGTCTATGGTCCTCTTTCAAATGGAGCCACATCATTAATGTTCGAAGGAGTTCCCACCTATCCCGATGCGGGAAGATTCTGGGACGTAATCGATAAACACGGGGTCACTATCTTTTATACGGCGCCTACCGCGATACGATCCTTAATGCGGGAAGGAACGGCTCTTGTCGAAAAACGCAGTTTAAAAACACTTCGATTATTAGGATCGGTCGGCGAACCTATCAATCCCGAAGCCTGGGAATGGTATTATAGAAATGTCGGAAAATCCAAATGCCCCGTCGTCGATACATGGTGGCAGACTGAAACTGGCGGGATTATGATCTCGGCTCTTCCGGGGGCAATTTCACAAAAACCCGGCTCTGCTACTTTACCGTTCTTCGGAGTGGAACCGCTATTGGTGGATGAAACGGGAAAAGAACTCGTAGGCAAAGGGGAAGTTTCCGGTAATCTATGCATTCGCTCCCCTTGGCCTTATATGATGAGGGGAGTCTACGGAGATCCGAAGAGATTTTACGATACGTATTTTTCGACGTATAAGGGATACTACTTCACCGGCGACGGTGCCATCCGAGATAAGGACGGATATTATTGGATAACGGGTCGAGTGGATGATGTGATCAATGTTTCCGGTCATAGAATCGGATCGGCAGAAGTAGAAAGCGCTCTCGTCGAAAATTCTTCGGTCGCGGAAGCGGCAGTGGTCGGTTTTCCGCATGATATCAAAGGCCAAGGTATCTACGCTTACGTTACCGTTAAGCAAGGCGTTACGACGAATGATTCTCTGAAAAAAGAATTAATCTCCACGGTCGAGAAAGTCATCGGAAAGATTGCAAGACCGGATGTTATTCACTGGGCTCCTGGATTGCCTAAGACTCGTTCCGGTAAGATTATGAGACGAATTCTTCGAAAGATTGCGAGTGCGGAATTCGAGGGTCTTGGGGATATATCGACTCTCGCCGATCCGTCCGTGGTAGAGCGTCTGGTCGAAGATAAAAAGAAATATCATAGTTAAACCGAATGGGTCCAAAACGAATCGTTTGTCTGACAGAGGAAACGACCGAACTCCTCTATCTATTAGGGGAGCAGGATAGAATTGTCGGGATCTCGGCTTATACGGTCAGGCCTCTTAAGGCCAAGGATGAAAAGCCGCGGGTCTCCGCTTTTATCAACGGGAATATTAAGCGAATTACGGAATTGAAGCCGGATCTAGTAATCGGGTTTTCGGACATTCAGGCCGAGCTTGCTCACGATTTGATTAAGGAAGGTTTAAACGTCTTGGTAACAAATCAAAGGACGTTGGACGAAATTTTTGAAACGATATTTCTGATAGCCGGATTGGTCGGAAAAGGAAAGGAAGCGGATTCTTTAGTGAATAGCTATAAGCAAAAACTGGAAAATGTTAGAATCGCCGCGGCGGGAAAATCGCGTCCGAAAGTTTTTTTCCAAGAATGGGATGAACCGGTTATTACCGGAATCCGCTGGGTTTCCGAGCTTTTAGAGATTGCCGGTGCGAAAGATTGCTTCGGACATTTAAAAGAGAAATCGTTGGCAAAAGACAGGATTATTTCTCTGGAAGACGTTGCGAAGTCGAATCCTGATATTTTCATCGGGTGTTGGTGCGGGAAGCCGATGGATTTTGAATGGGTTCGTACTCGTCGGGAATGGATGCAAGTATCTGCGATAAGGAACGGAAGAATTTTTGAAATGGACCCTGCGATTATTCTTCAACCGGGTCCGGCCTTATTCGAAGCGGGAATTCTCGAACTGGAGAAAATCATCGATTCTGCAAGGGATCCGTCTTTTTCGTAAATGGTTACTTCGCACACTCCTCGTTTTACGTTCGAAATCATTTTCGGATAGGCCCCCGTGGTTTCGATTCTTCAGCTCTGCAATAGATCCGTCGATTCGATCATCGTAGAGAATCCAGGCCATTGACCAAACCGGAAATTTTAAATCGACATTCTTCTTCGTAATTTCAAGTCGCGATTTACATTCCGCCCCGGTAACGAATGTTTGGAAGTAAACATTTCCGCGTGGGGCGGGTTAAGGAGAAACGAATGTCGACCAAGGTTAAGGCAGCTATCATCGGAGGAACGGGTTTATACAGCTTGGACGGAATGGAGCTGGTGGAAGAAGTATTTCCGGAAACTCCTTGGGGAAAACCTTCGGACGCAATTAAAATCGGTAAGATACAAGGTAAGCTGATCGCCTTTTTGCCTCGCCATGGTGTAGGCCATTTTCTGATGCCCCATGAGGTTCCCGTTAAAGCGAACATTGCCGCTTTAAAAATCTTAGGTGTCGAAGAGATTGTTGCATTTAGTTCGGTCGGAAGTCTGCGCGAGGAAATTAAGCCTTTGGATTTCGTCCTACCCGCTCAAATTATCGATCGAACTAGAGGTCGAGAATCCACATTTTTCGGGAAAGGGGTCGTAGCACATGCTCCGTTCGCGGATCCTTTCTCCGCAAATTTAAGCGCTCGAATTAAAAAAGCGGCCGTTAAGATCGGCCTTCCAATTCACGACGGTAAGACTTTGGTTTGCATGGAAGGACCGCTTTTTTCCACAAGAGCCGAATCGCATCTTTATCGCTCTTGGGGAGCTGATATTATCAACATGAGCGTTTTGCCCGAGGCTAAATTGGCTCGAGAAGCCGAAATCGCATATCAAATGATCTGTATGTCTACCGATTATGATTGCTGGAGAGAGAACGAAGAAGCAGTTACTGCAGAATTAGTAATTGCTAATTTAGGTAAAAATGCTGAAAGCGCTAAAAAGTTGCTATCAGCCCTGATTTCCGATCTTGGAAACGGGGACGATTTAACTTTAAAGAATAGTACTAAATATTCCATCATTACCTCCCCTGAAAAACGCAATCCGGACACGGTCGCAAAGCTGAAAGTTCTCTTTCCGGATTATTTCTGATTAATGGGCGAGAATTCGTTTTAGCTCTAGTTTGTACTTCGAAAAAAAGGAGAGGTCGTTATGGCTTCCTCCTTGTATTCGAATTAATTCCGCTTTTTTTCCGTTTTTAATGGCTGTCTTATATAGATCATTCCCTTGGGAAAAGGGAATGATCTCGTCTTCGGTCCCGTGGAATATATGAATCGGCGATGATACATTCGAAATTTTCGAACGCGAATCGAGTTTGAAGGAAAGTAACCAAGAAGGTAGAATCGGATAATAAATCGCCGCTAAATCCGCCAAAGTAGTATAAGGGGTTTCTAATATTACGGTGCGTGGAGACTTCTTCGTGGCAAGATCTACCGCTATTGCCGTTCCGATCGAGCGACCATATATTACGATCCGGTCTTCCGGAGATCCGATTCGATTCTGAAGATAGGAATACCATCGTTCCGCATCTTCATACATTCCTAATTCGGTTAATCTAGCCCTGCTTTTCCCATATCCCCGGTAATCGGTCATCAGCAAATTCCAACCGTTCGGGAGAATATCCTCGCTAATTCCTCCCCAAGTTCGTAAACTGCCCGCATTTCCGTGAAAGTATAATATCGTTCCTTTCGGATTTGGAGATGCTTGGAAATAGAGAGCGTAGATTTTTTCTCCTTCCGGAAGATCGATCGCAATCTCTTCGTAAGGAAATTGAAAAGAGTATTTAAAATCTTTCGGAAGCGATTCGGGGAAGAAGATGAGTTTACTTTGATTATAGTAGAGTAGAAATCCGATTCCGAATAATAAAAGAAACGGGATAAAGATGAAAATTCCTAAAATTGAATACAATCTCATCTCGCGTTGATTTCTCGAGTCCAAAGTTCTTTGCCTTCGAAATCATGGATCCGGATAGTAAGTTTTCGATTTTTTAGAGGGCCGGTGACTTCGATCATTCCAAAATTTCGTTTATCATCCACCAAGGTGTTTTGCACCCGTAAGGGATTTCTTTCCGTAATAGGAGGATAGGTCGACGAAGTTAAAGGAGAAACGGTTAAATCGTAGATCGGTTCTTCTCCGTTTTCCTCCAATAAGGAAAGTTCGGTAAAATGTCTATCTCCGGTTAGGAATATCACGTTTTTAAGTTTCTGTTTTTTGATCGCATTCAATAATTGATTTCTTTCTTCGGAGTAGGTTGAATAATTTTCAAAGACCTGCAACGGGTTGAGAACTTGACCTCCGGCCACGACAAATTTGAAAGTGTATTTGGAGAATATTAATGCGTTGATAAGCCAATCTAACTGCCTATCTCCCAAGTAAGACCGTTTCCCAAGTTTATTGTCGTTGGCGGTTCTAAAGCTTCGGTCATCCAGAAGAAAGAATTGGGCGTCCCCCCAGGTAAAAGATCCATACAAACCTTTCTTAGCATAGTTCGGGTTTGCCCAGAAAAGTTTAAACATTTCCTCGGCAGTATCCCGCAACCAAAAAGAGGCGTCTCCGTCATTAGGTCCCCAATCATGGTCATCGAGTATTGCGTAATTATGAACTTTGGCTAAGAGCGGCTGGAGTTCCGGCAAAGCTCTTTGTTGCGTGTATCTATAAATAAAGCCGGTTCGGGAATCCCAGTCGGGTTCTCTTAAATAAATATTATCTCCCATCCAAAGCATGAACTCAGGATTCTGAGAGAGAATGGAATGAAAAATTTGGTAATCTCCACCGTAAGGTTTGGGTTGAGTATCGTACTTGGAATCGTTTACGAAAGCGCAGCTTCCGAGTGCGAAGCGAAAATCGGGAGGGCCGGATTGTTTTCCGATCCAAATCGGTTGAGTTCGAAATTCCTGTTTATTTATAGGTTCGATCGGATTTCCATCCACGTATAATAAATAAGAATATTTTTTCCCCGGCTCGAGCTCGTCCGCGAGTAAATGCGCTACGTTTCCCTGATCGTGTCTAGTGGTGGTTTCTTGGGTCTTTTTTTTACGATTCGATTCTCCGACAGGAAAATATTCCGCATAAACTTTTGCCGGAATTTTTGTCTGTACCCAGAGTTTTACTTCCTTATGGGTAGAATATCCTACCATCGGACCGGATAAGATAACGGAGATTTTGCTTTCTACGGTAACTTTACTTTTTCCGAAAAGAAATGTAAGGGAAGCGAAGGATAAAATGACTGCTATAATAATGTAATTCGATGACGACCGTTTCATAATTGAAATTTCACGCGAACCGCAGACAGGATCAAACTAAAAACCGATTTTTAGCTTCTCGGAAGGATTACTTTAAACGTCGTTTCTCCCGGTTTCGAATCGAGCTCGATACGACCGCCATGCTTGAGTATGATTCTTCTGGATATATCGAGCCCCAGTCCGCTACCTTCGCCGGGGCCTTTAGTCGTAAAGAATGGATCGAAGATCTTTGCTTTCACTTCGGCAGGAATTCCGGGACCGTTGTCCCAGATGGAAACCGTCACATCATTGTTGGATTCACGAATGGAAATCTTAATCTTTCCTTTGAAGTTCATCGCTTGTAAGGAATTGTAAATAAGGTTTGTCCAAACTTGTAACAAATCGTCGGGAAAAGCGGGCACTTTCGGCCGAATCGGAAAATCAAATTCAATTTCGACTCCGTTCTTCATTTGGTTATGATAAATGGTTAAGACGGTTTCGATATTCTCCACTAGATCCGTTTCTACTTTTCTCCCACCGAAATCGATATGCGCATAATTCTTTAACGCATAGACTATTTTTGAAGTTCGATCCACGGCTAATCGAATCGAAGTTACATTCTTGAAAGTCTGGATTTCCTCGATTGCAAAATCAAGAAGCGGGTAGTTGGACGGGTCGCCGAACAGATCCGGAAATTCCTTTAGCGCGGCTGGAAGGCCGGTATCCATTATTCTATCCGCTAGATCGTAGGCATTTTCGAAGCCGACTTCTACGAGGTTATTTTTGATATCCTTCAAGAGGATTCTTCGCTCTTCCCTGGTAAGCTGAGACTCTTTGCTTTCTAAACCGCGTCGGATAAAGTTCGAAAGATTATGAATAAGAAGCGAATCCGCAGAAGAGAGCATTATTCCCAATTTTTTAAGTCTATCGGCGGAAGAATTCAAATAGGCTTTTACTTCGCCGCTTAATGCGGATATCGCGCCTAAAGGATTGTTTATTTCATGGGCGATTCCGGCGATTAATTGCCCTAGCGCGGCCATTTTCTCGGATAGAATGAGTTGATCCTGCATTTTACGAAGATTGTCCAATGCGGAAGCGAGTTCGGAAGTTCGAATCGTGACCGCCTTTTCCAATTCTTCTTTCGCTTCATTTCTTTCCGCGTTCAGCAAGAGTTGGGTGACTTGTTCGGTTACCGTTACCGCGAACTGCGATTCGTATCCTTTCCATTCCCTCAAATTTCCTCGATGTTCCAGACAGACGATTCCTTTAATCCTGCCTCTTAAGAATACGGGCGCGTTTAGGAGTGAGGTGATGTTTAAAGGAGTGCAATAAATATCGGCGAATTCCAACGTACGGGGATCGTTGATTGCGTCTTTAATATCCAGGAACCTTGTCGTCTTTATGGCTTCGAAGTAATTAGGATAATCCGATAGTCGCATCGAAATGCGTTCAAGGTAGCTATTACTTTTTCTATCCCAACCTGCGATCGATGTCCAAATTTCCTCGCCTCCTTTATCAAAAATCCAGATCGAAGCACGATCGCAATCGAGCGTTTCGGAAGCCATTTTCGAGATTTTTTTTGCAGCCTCTTCTAAATTTCCCGAAACAAATTCGGGATCTCTCGTCATTTCTAGAAACGCTTTTGCCTGCATCGACAGTCTTTGAGCCTGTTCTTCCTTTTCCTTTGCGGCCGCTTTAGATTGGGTAATATCTCGAGTGATTGCGATCAACGAGGGAGATTTTCCTAAATTGATAATCCGGGCCGAAAAGATAGCATCGACGTACGAGCCGTCTTTACGAGTCAGCCGAACGTCGAAATCCCGCATGACTCCCTTTTCCCTTAGCGTTTCAACGATCTTATTGCGAACTTCCCTGGGCCATATTCCCATTTCGACAGACGTATTTCCGATAGCCTCCTCCTTCGGATACTGCAGCATTTCCGTAAATCTTTCGTTAACGCTGATATACCTTCCCGTTGTTAGATCGGAAATCGTGATAGTATCCGGATTCATTTCGAATACCCTTTCGAAGAGTCCCTTACTCTCCTCCAGTTGGGCAAAGTATTCGTCTCTCTCCGCCTCGATTTTTTTCTTTTCAGTGATATCGATCAGGAGAGCGAGCAGCATTTGTCGATCATTCATTTTGATAACTCGGTTACCCGATAACACTTTTCGTTGAGTACCGTCGGAATGTAATATGGTTGCTTCGACGCTGCCGGTCCATCCCTTCGCCTTGAGTTCGGCCAATAGCGTTTTACGATCGGCATCCTTTTCCCAAATTCCAAGTTCTTGGGAGGACTTTCCGATAATCTGCTCTCTAGGGTATCCTATCAACTCGCAATAAGATTGATTTACTTGCCGGTAGACTCCCGTTTCCAAATCGGATAGGGAAACTGCGGCAGGATTTAATTGGAATATACGTTCGAATAGATCCTTATTATATAATATCTCTTCGTTTAATCTTTTAGCTTCCTCTTCGGCCTTTTTTCTTTCCGAGATGTCCGTACTTACCGAGATGACGTGCGGATGTCCGTTGAGAGCTACCATACGACCGGAATATAAAATCGGTATCGGAGTGCCGTCCGAGGCTTTGACTACGGTTTCCATACTTGCGATTTCGTTTTTCGTTTTTAAAGATTCGTAAACGTAGGATCGAAATTCCGGATCTAAATCCCATATATGCAATTCGGGAGTTGTCTTGCCGATTACCTCTTCACGAGGAAACCGAATCAATTCCAAATATCGTTCATTTGCATCAATAATACGTTTAGTTTCCCAATCGGTAAGCACAACTCCCGAAGGAATGAGTTGGAATAATTTTTGAAATAGCTCTCGGCTTTTTTCCAGTTCTTTTGCCAATGACTCGAGTCTTTCTCGAGATTCCTCGATATCGGAGATGTCGTGCCCGATCGCTAGGATTTTCTTTTCTCCTTTGGATTCCAATATTCTGGCTGAGAATAAAATGGATCGCATTTTTCCTTCGGCCGTTTTCATACTAATTTCCAGGTTTCTTACGATTCCCGAGGTTCGTAAGTGTTCGAGAATGTGTGCTCGGTCCGCCAAGTCTTGGTAGACGCCTAATTCAACCGGGGTTTTACCTAAAATTTCTTCCTTAGTTTTTCCGACGTATTCCAAAAAAAGGTCGTTTGCTTCAAGGTATGTTCCATCAGCTTTTGAGAGAGTGATGGCCGACGGGTTGAGACGAATGATCTGATCTAGGATTTCCTGTTTTTCCTGAATATCTTCCAATAGTTTTCTCTTTTCCTTCTCTGCCTTGATTCGATCGGAGATAGGAACGGTGATCGTGAGAAGAACCGTCGACCCTTTGTATTCTATAATCTGGGCGGAAAAAAGTCCCCAAAACTCTTCTCCCGATTTTTTTCTAAACAGAAGTTCTAGGTTATTTACCCAACCTTTCTCTCGAATCACTTCCATAGTTCGAGTACGAGTATCGAGATCCTTCCAAAGCCCTAATTCGACGGTCGTTCTACCTAATAACTCTTCGGAAGAGTACCCGACTTCCTCTTCGAATCGCGCGTTGACGTCTATTAATTTTCCGGAATTTATTTCCGATATGCTCATCGGAAGAGGGTTTAGATCGAAAATTCGTTTGAGCGCTTCCCAACCTTCTTTGGTTTTTCGATAGTATTGGGAACTTAATTCATCCCTTGTTTTCTCTTGGGATAGATCTCTAAAAGTTCCCCAAATTACTTTCCTCGTTCCTTGGGATTCGGTTACGTAATACATTTTTACCGATACGGAAACTAAGGTTCTATCTTTGCGAATGATTTCCTTTTCATATTCTTCGGTGTAACCGTTCGGAATAAGCTGTTCTTTAATCATATCGGCTTCGATGGATCTCCAACGATCGGCGGTAAAGTCCCAGATATTCAGGGATCTTAGTTTCGCTCGGGTATAGTTCGTTAGTTTTACGAAAGAATCGTTTGCATCGAAAATAGCTCCTTCGGAATCGGCTATAACGATGCCGTCTCGACATGATTCGAAAATTTGCAAAAGAAATTCTGATTCTAAGAAGCAAGGATCCAATTCACTAGTTCCGATATGAATGATAGTAGAAGGCTAAAAAATAACAATCTATAGCGTGATCGAAACCTTTTTTTGCGAAGTCTGGCGGCCTTTTCTGAAAATCAATATCAACCGTTTCGTTTCGAATACGGAGCTTATCTAACGTAGGTTTTGTCCTTTATCGGTAAGTCGATAAAATCTGCCGATTTTGTACGCATTCTTCGATTACTTCTGACATTTCTGACTTCCATTTCGCCAAATATTCCGATGAAAAAATAAATTTACAGCTTTGAAGCGTTGATCTTTAATCGATAACTCAATGTCAGAATTTCTCGGTTTCATCGCGTTTATAGTTCTCATTTTTCTATTCGTTTATCCATTTATATTAAGTTCAAGAGTAACGGAATTAAAAGAAAAAGTCCGCCAACTCGAAGATAGAATCAATGAGCTCGAATCGCCTTCAAAGCCTTCTTTACGGGAAAGAGACCGAATTCCGGATGAAAAACCGATTTCGATAAAGGAATCGATAGCTTTGCCGGCAAAAGAGCGGACGTCCTCCGAAGCTCAGAAAAAATCCGTTGCATCGATTCGAGAATCAGTACCGCAAGAATCGCCCTCATCTCCCAAAAAAAATCCGGTGAAATCTCAAACCTGGGAAAAAGTCGAAACGATAGTCGCCCAAAATTGGACGGGGATACTCGGGACCATCATTTTAGTCATGGGCGTAGGATTTTTAGCGATATACGCAGCTTTAAAAGTTTCTCCGATGATCCGCTTCCTAATGGTTTTGGGAATAGCGGCGGGATTATATGCCGTTTCGCTTTATCTTTTAACTAAAGAATTTTGGAAACAAATCTCCTATTGGCTAAAAAGCGCTTCGGGCGCAGTGGTTCTTTTTGCGTGCGTCGGTGCCGCTTCTCTTCCGGGAATGAAGTGGGTCGGTAATGAGATTTTAGCCCTCGTTATCGTGCTCTGTGGAATAACGATAAATTTATCATTAGCTTGGTTTGCGTCCTTACAGAGATTTGCCAGCCTGCATGTCGTTTTGAGCTTGCTAGCTCTCGCCATCTTACCTTTCACAAACTTAGTATTTTGTGTCGGAGTCGGCGTTACGGTTTTTAGCGCGGCCTTATCCTATAAAGCGAAATGGGAGTATCATCTTCTTCAAACGGTGGTCTCTTTCCTAATCGTCAATTTTTTCTTCAAAAACCATATCATTTCATCCGCTGGAGATTACGAATCGACGGCTCGGATTTTCGGACTTACCGGGACGGGTCTCGTCGGAGTAATGTCTCTTCTGGTTCATTATCGAAAAGTATACGCAACGGAAAAACTGGAAATCCTACCGTTTATCACTCATTTTGTTTCCTGGCTAAGCGCTGGTATAGGATTTGCTTTGTATTCCACAGGATCTAAATGGAATGCACCGATCCTGATTCTTATATCAATATTACTCTTTTTGCATGCTCGGAGGGCGCGCAAAATCGGAATTCGCTGGCTCTACCTTACCGACACATTAGTTTCCTTGGGAATCGCATTTCTAGGCGTCGTGTTCCTCGGTCGCTGGGAACTCGGGTATTTATCGATCATCTTGATCGTGAGCGTGCTTTTCCTAATATTTTTTATCGTGGTATCCGAAGAGAAGGAAGAGTTTTTACGACGGATCGGCGGAGCGCTTCTTCATTTTTCCTTTTTGTCGTATTTAATTATTTTATGGTCTTTGGCCGAGCAAATGCAGGATCTTAGTTCTTGGAGAAATATTTCCGCTACGCTTAGCATAATCTTTCTTACCTTTGTAGTGCAAACTATCGATTCGATTCGATATTCCCGACGATCCGATGCCTGGGACGATATTTACGGCTTCTCGGACGGTATGAAAGTGTCACCTTCGGGGATTCTTTCCGGCTTTCTTGCCTCCGCTTTATGTTATCAATGCGCCGACATAAAGGGTGTGGAGTATTTTCTCCCCGTTTTCGGAATTCTTTTATTATTCCTTAGGCAGAGGACGAACTGGAATGGGTTGGGAATCGGTTTGTTTCCATTCATTATCGCAATTCATTCTCTGGTCATCTACGCGGCAAGAAATTCGGGTCCTTGGGAACAGCTCGTCCAGGATATTCCTCTGATCGCATTCTGTGTATTTGCCATTCCATTATCGAAAATTAATCGAAGTGAGGGAGCCTCGACGTACCTATCTCAGCCGGGTGCAGTCGCATTATCTTTGCATATCGTAATACAAATTTTGTTAATCGCAGGGCCGGTATCGCCGATTTTACCGGGAATCCTTTGGTTACTCTTCTCCATTTTCTATTTGGAATTTTACGTATTAGTTTCGGCAAAATCTTCGGTTTGGATTTCCGATTGGCGCAAGAGTCTTGTTAATTCGGGAGTAGTGTGGGGGGGATTTGCATTAACTTTTGTCGCACTCTTTATCGGTGCGCATATTTTGGTTCACCTTCAATCCGAAATCTATATCGGAATATTCAAAGTTAGACTTTTGATTCAAATCTTTGCAATCGGAGTCTTCCTATATTGGGCAAATATTTCCGTATTGGGGAAAGGGAAAGATATTAGAATTAGTCGAATAATAATCCCGCTATTTTGGGAACTTTCTCTTTTAACAGGTATCATCGCTTTAACGCTCGAGATTCCAAGTAACTGGCTACCCGTTGTTTGGATCTTGCTGGCATTCCTTACGGAACTCTTTAGTAGACGGCTTTCAATCATCGAAAGGTTCCATTTTTATTCCCTGATTCTTTTTTGGATTTCGTGCATTCATACCGCTTTTCTATCCAGCTCCAATACGACGCCATCGTCCTTTTGGACGGACCAGGAATGGGTTGGCGGTTTGATATCCTTATTTTTCCAGACGGCGTATCTTATCATGGTTCGCACTCGCCCGTCGTTTCAAAAACAAGAGCGGGAAGGATTTCCCGGAACTATTAACCGTTTAGTCGAAAAGATTCAGACGAAAATCAATATTCTCGTCTTCTATCCGTTATTCTTAACCGTCGCATTATTTCTTTTCTGGAGCTTTGATGCCGCGTTCTTAACGCTGCTATGGATGACCGAAGTCTTCGTCGTTTTTCTTGTAGGGTTATTTCTTAAAGAGAACCATTTCCGCTATATTTCGTTGTCTGCAATGGTAATTTGTCTACTCAGATTGATCTTTTGGGACCTTTCCCAATCATCAACGATTACCAGGGCCCTCGTTTTTCTCGGAGTCGGCGGAATTTTGATCTTAATGAATACGATTTATAGCAAATACAGAAGCGTGGAAGGAAAAGGACCGAATGTTAAATAAGAGATTTTATGCGTTTACTTTACTGGTTGCCTTCGGCATAGTTTTAGGGTTCGCGGTTTCGGTTAACAAAGTCGGCGTGGAAAAACCGCTAACATTAGCACCTGCATTTCAATTACTCGGTAAACCGGTAAAAACTTTAGACAGAGCGTTTACTAAGATTCTTCCGATCGACAATCTGGATGAAAAGCAACTAGGCGATGCCATTGCAAGTAGATACGCAAATTACGGAAGTACGGAAAGTCCGAAAGATTTAGCGTACTTGCAAGGGTTAATCGCTAAACTTACGATAGGGAATAAGAAGGGATTTAATTATAGAATTCTAATTATGGAAACTTCACAGGCCAACGCTTTTGCAATGCCGGGCGGTATTCTATTCGTGACGTCCGGGCTGTTAACTTCCGTAAAATCCGAAGCCGAGTTGGTGGCAGTATTGGGACATGAGATCGGGCATGTCGAACTTTCGCATTGTATGGATGGGGTCCGCTTTGAATTATTAAGTCGCAAAATCGGTTCTGCGACATTGGGCGAGCTTGCCGACATCGCCACGGGAATTCTACTACGACCTTCTTTCAGTAAAAATCAGGAAAGCGAATCCGACGAATACGGGTATAAAATTCTGCTTAGAGAAGGATACGATCCGTTTGCCATGGGGCGTATGTTTCAGAGATTAAAGGAATCGTCTGGTGGAACCGAAGGACAGGAATCTCCGATCGGTGAATATTTTATGACCCATCCATACTTGGACCTTCGTTCCGAAAAGTTTCGGGAGAAGGCAAAAAAACAAGAAGCCGGGATGTATTATGTCGGAGAAAAAAACCTGTCTAATCGAACGAGTAAGTTCGAATTGGAATATGAGGATGAATTTATAAAAAGAGATTAGAAATGCCTATATTTAAGGCATAGATTACTACTTCGGGAAACGCTCTGCCTGTGAAACCGAGAAACTTTCCGTTCTGATTGGAAATTTTCTTCCACGTACTTCGGTCCTAGGAACGACCAAAGCATGAACCAATCGTTACACATAATTTTCCCTCCGATTTTAGCGCGACTTTGTCGTTTGTTCATAACTTTTTCGCAATTACGATAACGAGTTTTGCAAAAGTTGGATGCGGTTCTTGCGACTTGGGATCGAAGGCGAAAGAAATTATAGAAGTGCAGGCCGGTAGAGAAAAATCGAGGTTCCTTGTCACAGTAACTGTTACGAGTTGTACCAAAAAAATCGTCACTTCGCATGTGGAAGGAAGGTAAGATCCGGATCGAAGCGAGAATAACTTTGAAAATTTCTTATTAAAAAATCTGCAATTTTCTTGAAAAAACTGTGTCCAGCAACCCCGTTTTCGGTATATGGTACTTAAGGAATGTTACCTAAGTGCCAGGCGGAAGCCGAATCCTTAGTTAATATATATCCAATTCTCTTCACTATTCTCACTACGTGAGCGACCCCGCAAGGGGTCGCTCCGGTCTTTTGAAAAAAATTTTCCATTCCGATTCGGAATATGTTCGAATAGCCTTATCGCAGAAACTTTTCGAATTTTGTTAAGTGAATCACAAATCCTTTAAAATTTCAGCCTTCTTACGCTCGTATTCTTCTCGAGTAATTAGGCGCTTTTCCAATAATTCTTTTAAAACTTTTAAGCGTTCTTGTGCGCCTTTCGTCGTTTTTTGCGGGTTTGCGGGAGTTCCGCCATCCGGTAGTTTTGCGATCCAAAATAGGGGACGAACGCAGATTCGATTTTGATTCTTTTGATTCATAGCTGAGGTGCTTGCGTATTCAAGACCGGCGGGGCGTATCTCGGAAAGGAAGACTTCGTTTTTGGACGAGGTTACCGGTTCTTGGATCGGATATAGAATCCAATCCCGGAGAGTATATGTAGTTTGAAAATCGACGACCTGACCGATTTCTCCGAAATCTAAGACTAAACAGTTCGCATTATTATGAATGTAGAAAATCGTTCTTCGAATCCTTAAGCCTGGCCGGATCGGATCTTCTCTCTTCAAAATAACTTGATACCCTTTCGGTGTGCCGTCCGGTATCTCCTGCTCGGCCTTGTACAGCATGTCCGCTAACTTTCTTACTTCATCTTCCGAAAATAACCGAACTAGCTCTTTCGTTCCGACTAACGAATCGGAAATCCCGATATATTTAAACAAATTTTGCCAACGGCGATTAAATTCCGTCTTTTCATCTTCATCGAAATGGACTCCATTGAGTATGGAAGACGCGATCGGTAACCAAGTTTCAGGTTCGAGAAATAGCGGCGTTTCGGGACTTTTATGAATATAGAAGAAAACGATTGAATCCGATACGGATGCCATCCCCTTTTTTTGGTTGGAGAGACAACCGACTCCGACGCAGAAAATCAATAGGAAGGCTTTAAGAGCGATCTTTTTTATTGGCGTCACCTTTCTTAAGGATGTTTCCAATTTTTCCTAATTCCTCAGGCTTGATTTTAGTACCGGCCGCTTTTCTATTTTCGGCCTGGATCTCGCGGTAGACTTCCGCTCTATGTACGGAAACTTCTTTCGGAGCTTTTACTCCGATCTTAACCTGATCTCCCTTAATATCCACGATTACGATTTCTATGTCATCGCCGATAATGATCGATTCATTAGTTCTTCTAGCAAGTACGAGCACTTAGGACATCTCCACGGTAGCACTTTCAAGAATCTTTTCTCGAACGGAATGAGCTTCGTTTCTTGAAATGAATTGTCTACCCGTTAAGGTGACCTTATTTATCAAAATCGGACCCTGTAAATTCGCGGTCATGGATGCCGGATCATCGCCGGGAATCGTGACGATTACTAGAATAAGAGCCTCCGAAACCTCCTTTAGATCGATCTGAGAAAGTTCCTCGGCATTCAAGGAAGGCAAATATTCTTTCTTGAATAGGGAAGGGGGAATGACCACAAAAGCAAGCTCCACTTCGTCGATGGACTGCAGCCATTTAAATACGGATTCTTCCTCTTCTTCGATTAATGCGAAGTTTTTGTATCCCGCAAAACCGAGTAATCCTTCCGGAAAGCGAATCATTTGACGCTCCGATACTCGAATTTTTCCGAAGGGTTTGCTTTGGATTTCGACCATAACCGACCTTTTTACGGGGCCCTATTGGGAGACCGCCATTAGTTTAACCGTTTCCAGCCCGCCTACAAGGAGAATTCCTGAAGCATGCGGGGAAATCCTACATCCTATCTGAGGAAGTCCATCAGAGTAGGTTTAATAATTTTAGAACCTACATTCAACGCATATTGATGAATCGTTTCCAGCCACTTTAGATTCATAATAGTTTCCGGGAAGTCTATACCTTCATTCTTGGCGAGGAGTTCCGTCATGTAAGACTTATCGAATTCGACTCTTTGAGAATGCTCTTCCATCCGATTCATTCTAGCTCCCGTAATTGCGCGATAGCGAAGTACGTTTTCCAATGCCAAGTCCAAGTCTTGAATGTCTCTTCCCGAAATCCTTTCCTGATCTTTCTGAATCAGATCGTTTCTGAATTGAATCAGCACGTCGAAAATGGAAAGTCCGGTGACGGTTGCGGATTTGCTATAATTATTAGGCGGTTCGGAATTCGCCGAATCGATCAATCCGATGTCTCGGAGAACGGTTCCGCCTTCGATGTCTTCCAGCCAAATTTGGTGAGGGGCAGTCGAGCTTAAGCTGATATTATCCTGAGCGAGTTTATTGGCCTTAACTTCGATAGGCGCATTATTAATTTTATCAATAATATCATCGATCGTATCACCGGCAGAAACTTGAATTTCGGCGCCGTCGATCTTAAATTTCTGATCCGAAACGGCTACATAACCGGAATTATCCACACGACTCGTAACGCTCATATTCGTTCCCCAGAAAACTTTATTTCCGGGAATCGTTACTGGAATGTATTCGCCCTTTTCAATTTCGCGAATCTGCTCGCCGATATCGCCTCGATATTCCACGCCGATATACTGATTCTTTAATTCAAGACCTTGCAAACCTTTGATTTTCGATTCGATGGGTTCGAAGGGAGGGCGTTCGATGACGTGTCCTCCGAAAAGGGGACGTCCCGTCGCGTCACGCGTGTTTGCGATGTCTACTAGGGCCCGGAGCAGCTCGTCGATTTCCTTGCCGACAGCGACTTCCAGTTCGAATCCCTTATCGCCTTGGTAAATTCCGTTGGATGCCTGAACTGCAAGAACTCTGGCTCTTTGAAAAAGATTTCCGATCCTATCCAACTCACCGTCGATTTGTTGGAGTCTGCCGAATCCGTCGTCGATATTCGCTTGGAATGTCTCCAGTTCGTTTATACGAGAACGAAAAAACATTTGGTTCGTAGCTCGGCCCGGATCATCGGACGGTGTTTTAATTCGCTGTCCTGTTCCTAACTGGTTTTGGGTTTCATCCAAAGCAACCTGATGACGATTTAACGTCCTAACCAGAGTGTTGTTTTGCATCATGTTCGTGATCCGCATCATGGCTTCGCCTCCTTGCTATTCCTCGCGGAAGTTTATGCGCCTAATCGATTGATGATCGTATCCAGAATTTCATTCATGGTGTTGATCATCTTAGCGGAAGCATTATAGGAATGCTGGAATTGAACCATATTAGCCATCTCTTCATCGAGACTGACTCCCATGACCGATTGCCTCATGTTTTCGAGTTCCGTCATTAAGTCCGTTTGAATTCCCCATTCCTGTTTCGCTTCCCTCGCTTCGGTGCCTAACTTTGATATGAGTGAGTTATAAAAATCATCCGTGGTCTTGGAATAGTCCACCATGACGGGATTATTTCTTAGTGCGGAGGCTACCAATAATGCGTTGCGTCCGTCCTTATGCCCGCTGGCGGAATTATAGTCCCCGGTTCCTCCCACATCTTTTCCTCGAGCAGCGGCGATATTGGCCACATTATTGGCGATTTGCTCGTTGATTCTAAAATGAGAAGAAGGATGAAAGTGCGGAGAGAGAGTGATGTCTTCCGGTTTCGATTGAAGTTTCGTTATTTCCCCCAATCGTTTATAGTCATAAGCTCCCGTCGGCCCTGACGCCATAAGTATCCCGGTTAATCCCACCAACAAATCGCCCGAATCTTCCAAATGGCGGAGAATAAAATTCTTTTTGGGGGAATCTTCGGCAACCGTCGCTTTAAGAGCGAGTTGGTTGTCATGGTTCATGTAGGCGACGACTCCGACTTTCGAAGCATTTATTCTCTTAATAATACCGTTTAAGGTGTCGTTTGCCGAGTAAGGAATCAATACTTGTGTTTCTTTCTCATCGGGACGATGGAAGGTAAGAGTTCCTCCGATTCCGATCGGTCTATCCGGATCGAGCGTGTTCTTTCCGGTGGCTCTAAAGACTGCGGTGATATCATTTTGGCCGTCACCGTCGGAATCGTATTCTCCGAACGTATTCAGAGACAAGGATCGAATATCGAAGAAATTCTGATTCGTGTTTCCGTTAATACCGAATCCGTCCTTATGGATCTCGTTGATGACGTCCATTACGTTAACTGCAAGTGCGTCTACTTGGTCGATTTTTTCTCTTAGGACTTTATCTCGCACTTCTACCAGTCCTTGCAGGCGACCTTTCCGAAGAAGCACGGAATCTCCGGTTGTTTGCCAATATAGATCGAGCAAACCGTCTTTTGAAGGATTGCCTAGAACGTCTATCTTACTCGCTTTTCCGCCTTGGACTAGAATTTGTTGGCCGATAAAGACCATCAATTCATCCTCGTCGCTTCTGCCGATGGTGATGTCGGTTAATCCGGATAATTCCTGTAATAACGAATCTCGTTTGTCATAGAGATCGTTAGGTCGATCTCCTAACGCTTCCGATTTCGAGATTCTTTCATTTAGCGTACGAATATTTTCCGCGATTACGTTCAGGTGCAAAGCATGCGATTCGATTTCACGATTGGATTGGTCCCGCAGCTGGGTGAGCTTACGATAGACGTCCTCCATTCGGCTTCCGAGTCCTTGGGCCTTTTCGAGAACGACGGATCGATGGGCGTTGTCTTCCGGATAATTGGATAATTCTTCCCATGAAGACCAGAATTTATCCATTAAGGTACGGAGAGTCGTTCCGTTCGGTTCGTTAAAGATCGTTTCAGTTTGATAAAGATATTCGTTTTTAGCCGCCCAATAATCTTTTACGCCCGAGGTTTCTATGATTCGATCGTCGATAAAGTTATCTCTTACTCTCTCGATAGAGGCAATCTCGACACCCTGTCCGATCTGACCCGGAAGATTGGCTCTATTTAAAGAAGGTTCATACAAGGGATCCGTCGCCTGCATTACCACTCTTTGACGAGAATAGTGCTTATTGTCGGCGTTAGAAATATTATGCCCCGTGGTTTGCAGGGCTTGTTGGTGGGCGGTTAAACCTCTTTTACCGATTTCGAGTCCGGAGAATGTTGATCCCATAAATTTCTCCCTCCTTTCCTTGATTGCCTCTTATGCGGAGGCGTTTACTAAAACCGAAGAACGTTTGCGCGGAGTTCTTAAAGTAACGGGGCTATCGTCTTCGTAGGTGGACACTTCGCCGCTTTTTACGTTTTCTCTCATCGCTTCGATCGTAACTTGTAGGAATTCCTGTCGAGTACGGATTAAGCGATCGTTGGCCTTAATTCGTTCCTTCAATTTATGTACGGTATCTTTTAATTGTGTGCCTAAATGCTTTAATTTATGACCTGATTCGCGATCGAGTTTATTAAGGAAATCGGTTAGGGTCATCGGGATAATATCTTGAACGGAATTAATACAACCGGATTGATGCACCTCTTCCATCGCGCTCATTCGAACTCTCTCCAGCTCGCTCGCGTGGACGATCAGCTCGTACGTATTCTTCGCGATCTTTTCAAGCGACTTCCCGTCGGCTTTCGTCACTGCCGCAGTCTTTTCTATTTCTAACTCCAGGATTTCGGAGTATAGGCGAATCTCTTCCTGAAATAAGGAGTAAATCCGTTCCAACCATTCCTCTTTTTGTAACGTCATAGTTCGGGTCCTGTTCCTTCCCATCGGCTATTCCGAAAATTTTATGAGGGGTTTTTATCTAAATTGGAAAAGTATGAAATTCGATTTAAAAAAAATAGAGTGGGAGTATCGATTTTACGGAAATTCTCTCTCCTAATTTTATCTGTAAGGAAGTTAGAAGGGACATAATTTTAAAATTATAAATTCGAGGGAAATAGGCTGATTGATCGCCGTTCATAGGAAAAATTTTAGAAGTCGGTGAAGCCGGCAAACTGGAATTTTCATGCAGAAGACAGAACATTGATAAACGGAAATTCCATGTTCTGGAGGAAGATTCTTGTGTTAAGGTGGATTTTTCCCGTTCCTATGCAACCTTTCCAACATCTAGCAGCTTTTCAGAGAACAGAAGACAGAACATTGGTGGCATGGTTTCCACGTACTAGAGAAGGATTCTTGTGTTACAGGGGATCTTTCCTCTACCTCTATTACTTTTCCAACGTCTAGCAGCTTCTGTCTTCTGTCCTCTGCGTGGGAGCTCCTACTAAATTCTTTTTGGAAAAGTTCTTGTCAGGGGAATCGTTTTGTGGTAGAGGAATTTTTCCACCGCTCCGCTCCGGCCCCCAC